>DASWJT010000021.1:0-8491 GCA_036397015.1 Thermoanaerobaculia bacterium | reverse complement strand
GGCCACCCCGACCTCTACGTCGCCAACGACCTCGACGCCAACTTCGTCTTCGTCAACCGCGGCGACGGGACCTTCGAGGACGTCTCGCTGCTCTCCGGCGCCGGCCACAGCGACACCGGCAAGGCGGAGGCCGGCATGGGCGTCGACCTGGCCGACGTCGACGGTAACGGCCTGCTCGACGTGGTGGTGACCAATTTCGAGCTCGAGACCAATGCCCTCTACTTGAGCGTGGGCGCGGGCCTGTTTCGCGACGGCCGCTTCGCCGCCGGCATTGCCGAGCGCTCGTTCATGCAGCTCGCCTTCGGCGTCGCGTTCGCGGATTTCGACCTCGACGGCGACGAGGATCTGCTCGTCGCCAATGGGCACGTGCTCGACAACCCCCGCGAGATGCGCAGCGAAGGCACCTACGGCCAGCGCAACCAGATCTTCGCGCAGGGCCCGGCGGGGCGCTTCCGCGAGGTCGAGGACGTCGGCCTCGAGGCGGCGCGGCCGAGCCGCGGCCTCGCCGTCGGCGACCTCGACGGCGACGGCGATCCCGACGCCGCCATCGTCAACTCGAACGATGTCGCGGAGGTCTACGAGAGCCTGGCCGCGGGCGGCAACTGGCTCGCCCTCGACCTGCGCGACGAGGGCAACACCTGGGCGGTCGGCGCGCGGGTCGAGGTCGAGCACGGCGGCCGGCGTCAGCTGCGCGTCCAACGGGCGGGCTCGTCGTACCTGTCGCACAGCTCACTGACGGTGCGCTTCGGCCTCGGCGAGGCGCGCGAGGCGGAGCGCGTGCGCGTCGTCTGGCCCGGCGGACGGCGGAGCGAGCTCCGCCGCGTGCCGGTGAATCATCGCCTGCGGCTGGTGGCGCCCGCCGCCTCGCGGGACTCGCCGTGACGCGCGCGTTCCGTCGGCCGATCGCCGTTTTCGCGGTCGCCTTGCCCACCAGCGGCGGCGCCGCGGCCGAGCCGTGCTTCTCGCTGCGCGACGTCGTGGCGGAATCGGGGGTGGAGTGGGCCGACCTTCGGGTCGCGACGACCGACAAGGAGCGGATCCTGGAAGACGACGGCAGCGGCGTCGCGCTCGTCGACTACGACCTCGACGGCGATCTCGATCTCTACTTCGTCAACGGCACCGACCCCGCCGAGCCGACCGGTCCCGCGACCGGCCGGGGCAGCGCGCTGTATCGCAACGACGGCGACTGGCGCTTCGTCGACGTCACGGATCGCGCCGGCGTGCGCGGCGCCAGCTGGGCGATGGGCGCCGCGGTCGGCGACCTCGACGGCGACGGCGATCCCGACCTCTACGTCACCCGCTCCGGCGCCAATCTCCTCTATCGCAATCGCAGCGACGGAACCTTCGAGGAGATCGGCGCACTCGCCGGAGTCGCCGATCCCGGCTGGGGTCACTCGGCGGCATTCGGCGACTTCGACGGCGACGGCGACCTCGACCTCTACGTCACCAACTACCTCGTGTTCGACGTTGCCACCGCGCCGGGCAAGACCTGCCGGTACCGGGAGATCACCGTCACTTGCGTCCCCTTCGGCTTTCCGCCGCAAGCCGATCGGCTGTTCTGGAACGACGGCGCCGGGCGATTCGTCGACGGCTCGGCCGAGGCCGGCGTCCACGCCGTCGAGCCGGAGTACGCGATGGGCGTGGTGGCGCTCGATTTCGACGACGACGGGCGGATCGACCTCTACGTCTCGAACGATTCGCAGGCCAACCGGCTCTTCCGCAATCTCGGAGCGGGCCGTTTCGAGGACGTCGCCTGGTTGACCGGCGTCGCCACCCAGAACGAAGGACGGATGCAGGCCGGCATGGGCGTCGACGCCGGGGACGTCGACGGCGACGGCCGCATCGACGTCTTCGTCACCAACTTCGCGCTCGACCACGACACGCTCTACGTGAATCAGGGGGTCGGGTCCTTCCGCGACGCGAGCTACAGCTCCGGGCTGGGCGGCGCGACCTGGCCTCTGATGAGTTGGGGCGCCCGGCTCGTCGATTTCGACCACGACGGCGACCTCGATCTCTACGTGGCGCGCGGACATCTCTTTCCGGAGGTCGAGGGCGACGGCCAGGAGAGCTATCGGCAGCCCGACCTGCTGGCGCTCAACGACGGCGGGGGCCGCTTCGCGACGGCGAGCGACCGCGTCCGCAGGCCGCGGGGCGCGGGCTCGAGCCGGGGTCTCGCGAGCGGCGACCTCGACGGCGACGGCGACGTCGATCTTGCAGTGGTCGAGATGGAAGAGCGGCCGACGCTGTTGCGCAACGAGCAGGCGGGCTGCGGCGGCTGGCTACGCGTCGTGCTGCGCGGCGCGCGTCCGAGCGACGGCGAGGGGGCGCGTGCCCGCCTGGTCGCAGGGGGCCGAGAGCAGCGCCGGGACGCGACGCGATCGGGCTCCTATCTGTCCGCGAACGATCCGGCGCTGCACTTCGGGCTCGGCGCCGCGGCGGAGGCGGAACGGCTCGAGCTCACCTGGCCGGACGGCTCGCGCCAGCGCTTTCTGGCGCTGCCGGCGCGGCGCAGCGTAGTGATTTCACCGCCCGTGCGCGAGCGCTGACCGTCGAGCGGCCGTCGTGGCGCTGCGCTCGCCGCGCCGCCTCGGCGGATCATCGTTCGCGCCCGGGAGCTGCCATCGGCGCCGGCGTCGCGCCGCAGTCGGCCTCCCGCAGGTGATTCGAGGCGCAACGGTAGCCGCCGTTGCGCACCACGCTCTCGACGAGGGGCGGCAGGAGCTCGAGTCGCGCCCCGGCGGCGGCGAATCGGCGCTCGGCCTCGGCGTCGAGCGGCGCGAGGCCGGAGGCGAAGCCCTCGGCGCGCAGCGCCGCGCCGGCGCGCTCGACGACGACGTTGTTCCAGCCGAGGACGAAATCGGGATGGGCGAGCTCGGGGCGACCGAGCCACGGGATGGGAACGAGCATCGCCGGCAGCCGCTCGACGGCGAGGCCCTCGCCCGCGAGGTGCTCGGCGACGAGGTCGAGGAAGCGGTCCAGCCCTCGCGCGCGCGGGCCCGCCGCCGCGGCGGCGAGGTGGGCGCGGAGCTCGCCGGCGGGGAGCACGAATCCGTATTGGCGCCGGGCGGCCTCCCAGGAGGGGTCTCCGGGCGGAGGGAGCAGCGTCTCGGCGAGCGAGAGATCGGCGACGAGGGCGACGGCGCCCCCCTGCGCCGGGCGCAGGAGCGTGAGCAGCGAATCGAGATCGAAGCCTGCGCCGCCGCCGAGCGCCGTCATCAGCTCGCCGTCTTCGGCGTCGCCGCGCGGCAGCGGATGGACGAACCGGGCGGGTCGCCCGTTGAGCTCGGCGAGCTCGGCGGCGGCGCGCCGCGCGGCCGCGGCGTAGCGCGTGGCACCGGCGGGCGCGGCGAACGTCTCCACCGGCACGCGCCCGAGCCCGAGCAGCTCGAGCGCACGCGGCTCGACGCTGTGGATCGAGAGCCAGAGCGCGTCGCGGTCGAGCAGCAGCTGCCCGTTGTGAAACGGCGTAGGAGCCCGCGTCGACGTCGGCTCGCCCCAGGCGCGCCGGAGCTCCGCCGGCAGGCCGCGGACCAGCGCCTCGCCGAGGCGGGCGTCGGCCTCGCGTCCGCGCTGGAGATTCGGGCGGATCACGACGCGCACGCGGCCGCCGGAGTCGTGCGCCAGCGAGAAGGGGTCGCGGGGCCAGGGCGAGAACTCCTCGCCGTCGGTCGCGACGAGATGGCGACGCGGCGCGGGAGCGAGCCGGAGGTCGCTCAGCACGACGAGCTGGCGCCGCGGCGCCAGAGCGTGGACGGCGTCGAGCAGGCGCTCGGCCTCGGCGAGCGCGAAGTAGCGGGAGGGCAGCGAGTAGATCGACGCGGCGATGGCGCCGCCGGTATCGGACGAGAAGCAGAGCCCGTCCGCGTCCGGGGCGTCGGCCGGCGCGCGCGTCGCGCCCTGGCTCGCCGCGCAGGCGGCGAGGCTCCCGGCGAAGAGGGCTCCGAGAGTCCGCGGCGAGGGGAGCCGGAGGCGGCGTCGCGCCGCGCCCGCGCGCCGCGTCACGGCGGCGTCTCGTCCGTCAGCGACTTCAGGTTGCGCGCGGCGAGGGCGTCGTCCGGCTTGAGCGCCAGCGCGCGCTCGAGCAGCACACGGGCCTCCTGGTTCCGGCCGGAGCTCATCAGCAGCACGGCGTAATCGTTGAGCGCCGGGACGTGGCCCGGCGCGTGCTCGAGCGTGGCGACGAAGTCGGCCTCGCTCGCGGCGAGATCGCGGCGGGCCATGTGCACGATGCCGCGCGTGTAACGCGCGTCGACGTCGGTCGGGAACGCCTCGACCGCCGCCTCGGCGGCGGCGAGCGCGTCGTCGAGCCGCTCGAGGCGGAGAAGCAGCTGGATCTCGCCGAGGCGCGCGATCAGGTTGCCCGGATCGAGGGTGATCTCCCGCCGGACGACGGCGAGCGCCTGGTCGCCTTTGCCGGCGGCGACGAGCGCGTCGGCTTCCTCGAGCGCCGTGCGGGTCGGATTCTGGCGCGCGGCGTCGAGCCGCTTGTGCCGCTCGTTGGCGGTCTCCGACTCGGCGCGGAAGCGCTCCATGGCGCGCAGCGCCTCCTCGCGCTGCCCGAGCGCGGCCCGGGCGTCGCCGAGCGACTTCCACGACAGCGGCTCCGCGGGCAGGAGCTCGGCGCCGAGCTCGAGAAAGGGCAGCGCCTCGGCGTAGCGCGCCGCGGCGACGAGCAGCCGGCCGTGCATCTGGGCGAGCCGGCCGCGGGTGTCCGGCGGCAGGGCGGCGGGGTCCTTGAGCGCGACGTTGGCGTGTGCCTGGAGCGCGGCGATGGCGGCAACCAGATCGCCGCCGCGGTAGTGGGCTTCGGCGAGGAGGAGCGCGCAGCGCGGCTCGTCGGCGGCGCACGGCTCGACGAGCGGGATCGCCGCGGCCGCGCTGCCCAGCTGCACGTAACCGTCGGCGAGGAGACGGCGGAGGTCGAGGTCGATCTCCGGCGGGTGCTGGCCGAAGAGCCCGGAGAGGATGTCGACGGCCTCCTGCGGCTGGCCGCTGCGCAGGGCGATCTGGCCGCGGAGGAGGATGGCGCCCGGATCGGCAGCGGGGAGAGCGCGCAGCAGCAGCTCGGCGTCGCGCAGGCGATCGATGCGCACCGCCGCGGCCGCTGCCGCGCGCACCGCGTCGAGATCGTCGGGGTGCTGCAGGGCCCAGGGATCGAGCAGCGAGAAGGCGCGCGTGAAGTCGTTCGCCTGTCCGGCGAGCAGACCGAGCTCGCGCGCCGCCGGCGACTGCGGCACCAGGCGGACGGAGCGCTCGAGCAGACCGGCCGCGATCCGCTTGCGGCCGAGGGCGAGCGCCGCGCGGCCGGCGTGGTAGAGCACGGCGGGATCGGCGTCCGGCGCCTGCGCCAGCGGCTCGAGCACCGACCAGGCGTCGGCGAAGCGTCCGGCCTCGTAATAGAGCGCGCCGAGCAGCGAGCGATCGACCACCGTGCGCGATTCCGGCGCTGCGGTCTCGAGCTTGGCGATCGCCGCTGCCAGATCGCCGCGCGCATAGAGGGCCGCGGCCTCGGAGCCCGTGGAGGAGAGCTTGGGCGGCGGCTGCGCGGCATCGGCCGCATCGACCGGCGCCGCGGCGAGGAGCGCTGCGGTGACGGCGACGCAGAGGGCGGCCCGCCGCGCCGCGGCCGATGCGCGCCGCGCTGGGCGAAGGGTGACCGCGGTGCTTCGTGGACGCATCTCGGATGTGGGCTATCGTTGCCTCGCCGTCGCGGCTGCGACTCGCCGGCGGCGACGCTCGGGCGACGACGATGATAGCGCAAGCCTCTCCCCGTCTCCTCTCCACGACGCAGCCCGCGGCCGCAGCCGGCGCGCGATGAGGCGGCGCGCGCGCGCGACGACGATGGACGCCGCACCGCCCCGCGAAGCGCGGCGGGAGCGGCTGCGCGCCGCGGGCATCTTCGCCTGGGTGGTCGCCGCGCATCTCACCTGGCTCGCCGGGGACCTGCTGTGGAACCGGCCGATCTCGCCGCTTTTCGCCGGCGACGCCCTGCACTTCGTCGAGGCGGCGCGCCATCTCGCCAGCGGCGAGCGGCTCGGCGCCGGGCTGCCGCTCCACCCGCCGGCGATGGCGTGGCTGCTGACGCCGCTGTGGTGGATCTTCGGCGCGCCGGAGCGCGTTTTCGTCGCCTCCAAGGTGATGATGGTGGCCCTCAACGCCGCGACGTGGACGGCGACCTACTGGCTGCTCCGCGTCCGGGCGCCGTTCGCCGGCGTCGTCTGCCTGCTCGGTCCCTTGGCTTTCGGCGAGCTTCTGCTCTCCTCGGCGGCGAACAGCGAGGCGCCTTACCGCCTGCTGCTCGCGGCGCTGCTCCTCGTCGGCACGCGTTGGCCCGCGCTCGGCGGCGCGCTGCACGCGGCCGCCGCGCTGACGCGCGCCGAGCACCTGCTGGCGATGGCCGTCGGCGCCGTCGTCGTCGCGATCCGCCGGCCGGCGCTGCGGCGATGGGTCGCGTGGACGCTGCTCTCGGCTCTCGTCGCGCTCGCTCCCTGGGAGCTCGCTGCCCGCGCCGACCTGCGCGACTACAATCGCCGCTTCGCATCCGAGCTCGCCGAGCCGCTCCCCGAGTGGGTGCCGATCTCGTTCTACGGGCCGCTCAACTTCGCGCTCGCCCAGCGCGAGGAGGGAATCCACTTCTCGCGCCAGACGCTGCCACCGGGCGCCGCCGGCCGGGCGGAGCTCGACCCAACGGTACCGGAGCATCACCGCCTCGTCGTCGACGGCTACCGCGTCGGTCTCGCCGAGATCGCGGCGCGGCCCGGCCGTTTCCTCGTCCGCGCCGGCGAGAAGCTCGCTTACTCGCTGCGGGCGCTCGGCGGCGGCTGGACTTGGCGCGACCTGCCGAAGACGGCGCCGTGGGTGCGCCAGCCGGTGGACCTCGCCGCGGCACCGGCCCCGCTCTGGGGGCTGTTCTCGCTGGCGCTCGCCGGCCTTGGCGCCTGGTCGCTGCGCGCCGACCGCGCGCTCGTCGCGGCGATCGCGGCGCTCGTCGCCTACCGGCTCGCCGTCAACGTCGTGTTCTTTCCCTACCTGCGGAGCATGATGATCGCCGCGCCGGCCTTCCTGGCGCTCTTCTGGTCGGGCTGGCAGCCGCTCGCGCGCGCCGCGACCCGGCGGACCCTGACCGCGGCGCTGGTGGCGCTCGCCCTCGTCCACTTTTCGAGCGGCTGGCGCACGCGGCGCTACCTGCTCGCCGGCGAGCGCGACGCCCGGGGCGTCATCCTCGACGATCGGCCGGTGGTGGTGAAGTACGCCGGCCGGTACGAGTCGCCGTGAGCCGCTCCCGCCGCCGGCTGCTCGCGACCGTCACACTCGCCGCGGGCGTGGCCGGAACCGCGTTCGGCGCGCCTTGCTTCACGCTGCGCGACGTCACTGCGGAGACCGGTGTCGAATGGGTCAACCGGACGGGGTCGCACACCGACAAGCGGAGCGTGCTCGAGGAGTTCGGCAACGGCGTGGCGCTGTTGGACTACGACCTCGACGGCGATCTCGACCTCTACTTCGTCAACGGCGCCGATCTCGAGCACCTCGCCGGCAAGGCGCCAGCGCCGGGAAGTGCGCTCTATCGCAACGACGGCGGCTGGCGCTTCGCCGACGTCACCGCGCGCGCCGGCGTGCGCGGCGACGGCTGGGCGATGGGCGCCGCCGTCGGCGACATCGACGGCGACGGCGACGCGGACCTCTACGTCACCCGTTTCGGTCCGAACCTCCTCTACCGCAACCGCGGTGACGGCACGTTCGAGGAGATCGGCGAGCTCGCCGGCGTCGCCGACCCCGGCTGGGGCCACTCGGCGGCGTTCGGCGACTTCGACGGCGACGGCGACCTCGACCTCTACCTCGCGAACTACCTCGAGCTCGACCTCGCCACCGCGCCCGGCAAGACCTGCAAGTACCGCGGAATCGAGGTTGCCTGCGGTCCCGTGGGCTTTCCGAAGCAGGCCGATCGGCTGTTCTGGAACGACGGCTCGGGGCGCTTCGTCGACGGCTCCGCCGCCGCCGGCGTCCACGCCGTCGCGCCGGAATACTCGATGGGCGTGGTGGCCGTCGACTACGACGACGACGGGCGGCTCGATCTGTACGTGGCCAACGACTCCGGCCCCAACTTCCTCTTCCACAACCTGGGCGGCGGCCGCTTCGAGGAGGTGGCGTGGACGGCCGGCGTCGCGACTCAGAACGAGGGGCGGATGCAGGCGAGCATGGGCGTCGAGGCCGGCGACGTCGACGGCGACGGGCGCGTCGACCTGCTGGTGACCAACTTCGCGCTCGACCACGACGCGCTCTACGTCAACCAGGGAACCGGGCTGTTCCGCGACGCGAGCTACACCTCCGGCCTGGGCAGCATGACCTACCAGCCGATGGCGTGGGGCACGCGCTTCGCCGACTTCGATCACGACGGCGATCTCGACCTCTACGTCGCCCACGGCCACCTCTATCCGGAGGTGGAGAGCGGCGGCCAGGAGAGCTTCGCGCAGCCCGATCTCCTGGCGCTCAA
>DASWJT010000020.1:0-30791 GCA_036397015.1 Thermoanaerobaculia bacterium | reverse complement strand
CAGGGGCCGCACGCCTTCGACCTCGTCGACGACAGCGAGAAGACGCGCACCGCCGTCGGCCAGACGCTGGCCTTCCTCGGCGCCCATCTCCTCGACCGAGAGGCGGAGGGCACCGCCTAGAATCTTCGCCGTGTCCCGCTTTCGGCCGCTGTCGAACGCCTTCTACGTCCGCCCCGCCGACATCGTGGCGCCGGAGCTGCTCGGGCGCTACCTCGTGCGCGAGCTCGACGGAGAGAGGACGGTCGCGCGCCTGGTCGAGGTCGAGGCCTACCTCGGCGCCGACGATCCGGCGAGCCACGCCTTCCGCGGACGGACGGCGCGCAACGCGGCGATGTTTCTCGCCGGCGGGCACGCCTACGTCTACTTCGTCTACGGCATGCACTTCTGCCTGAACGTGGTGACCGGCGAGTCGGGCGTCGCGCACGCCGTGCTGCTGCGGGCGGCGGAGGTGGTCGAGGGGGTCGAGACGGCGGCGCAGCGGCGCGGCGTCTCGGCCGACGCGGCGCCGCGACTTCTGGCGGGCGGCCCGGCGCGGCTGTGCGAAGCGCTCGGCGTCGATCGCGCCTTCGACGGCGCCTCGCTCCGCCGCGGCGAGCTGACGCTGCGCGAAGGGGAGCCGGTGACGCCGCCCGCGATCGCGAGGGGGCGGCGCGTCGGCGTCGCCTACGCCGGCCGGGCGGCCGCGTGGCCGCTGCGCTTCGCGGTGCGCGCGAGCCCGGCGCTGTCGCGACCGCTCGCCGCGCGCTGACGAAGATTCAGTCGCGGGCGACGGTGGTGCCGCGCTGGCCCTGGTAGTGCGACGACGAGCCGGGCTCGCCGTAGGCGACCTCGGGCTCGCTCTCCATGGCGACGAAGATGAGCTGCGCGATGCGGCGCCCGGCCTCGAGGACGAAGGGGACCGGGCCGAGGTTCTGCAGCTCGAGCGTGATGTTGCCCTCGAAGCCGGGATCGCACCAGCCGGCGAGCGAGTGGTTGATCCACAGCCGGCCGAGCGTCGATTTGAGCTTCAAGTCGCAGGCGACGGTGCGCGGGATGCGCACGTACTCGACGGTCGAGGCGAGCACGACCTCGCCGGGGAAGAGCTTGACGTGATCGGCGGTGAACTCCTCGGGCTCGCGCGTCGGGCAGATCCAGTGATCCGAGACGCGCACGTCGTAGCTCGCGGCGTTGACCTGCGCCGGGTCGTACGGGTCGACCCCGCCCGCCTCCGCCCAGGAGCGGATCCAGCGATCGGGCTTGATCACGTTTCGAAGTAGACCGGCTTGCCGAGGTCTTCGCGGTGGATGGTGTCGACGAAGCGGATGGTGCGCTTGGTGAGCGACATGTAGAGCGTGTGCGTGCGGTAGCCGCCGCCGAACGGGCGCACGCCCTTGAGGAGCTCGCCGTCGGTGACGCCGGTCGCCGAGAAGAGGATCTGCTCGCCGGGCGCCAGCTCCTCGGTCGAGTAGACCTTGGAGAGGTCGTGGTAGCCGAGCTCGGCGAGGCGCGAGCGCTGCCGCTCGTCGCTGGCGACCAGGCGCGCCTGGATCTCGCCGCCGAGGCAGCGCATGGCGGCGGCGGTGAGCACTCCCTCGGGCGCGCCGCCCGTCCCCATCACCGCGTGCACGCCGGTGCCGCGCACGGCGCAGGCGATGCCGGCCGAGAGGTCGCCGTCGCCGATCAGCCGGATGCGAGCGCCGGCGGCGCGGATGTCGGCGATCAGCCGCTCGTGGCGCGGCCGGTCGAGGACGACCACGGTCAGGTCCTCGACATCGCGGTCGAAGGCGCGGGCGAGGGCGCGCAGGTTCTCGGCCACTGGCGCGTCGAGCAGGAGCTTGCCCGCCGCGGTGGGGCCGACGACGAGCTTCTCCATGTAGGTGTCGGGGGCGTGCAGCAGTCCGCCGCGCTCGGCGGCGGCGAGCACGGCGGTGGCGTCGGGGGCGCCGGTGGCGCAGAGATTGGTGCCCTCCAGCGGATCGACCGCGATGTCGACGCCGAGCCCGTCGCGCGAGCCCTTGAGGGCGCCCACCTCCTCGCCGACGTAGAGCATCGGCGCCTCGTCGCGCTCGCCCTCGCCGATGACGATGCGGCCGGCGATCGCGATCGTGTCGAGCTCGCGGCGCATCGCCTCGACGGCGACCTGATCGGACTTGCGGCGGTCGCCGAGCCCCATCGTCTGCGCCGCGGCGACCGCCGCCGCCTCGGTGACGCGGACGAAGTCGAGCGCCAGGTCGCGGTCGATCGCCATCACGAGCTCGCCGCGCCGACCGGATGTTTGGCCGGCTGCTTGGCCGCCTTCGGCTTCTTCTCGGGCGCCGGCGGCGGGTCGTAGGCCGCGATGCCGGTCACCGCCTCGCCGATGATCAGGCCGTGGATGTCGTGCGTTCCCTCGTAGGTGAGCACGGACTCGATGTTGAGCATGTGCCGGATCACCGGATAGTCGTCGACGATGCCGTTGGCGCCCAGGATCTCGCGCGCCAGCCGCGCGCACTCGCGGGCGATCCAGACGTTGTTGCGCTTGCCCATGGAGACCTGGTGCGGCTTGAGCTTGCCGCGCTCCTTGAGCTGGGCGAGCTGGAAGACGAGGAGCTGGCCCTTGGTGATCTCGGTGATCATCCACGCTAGCTTCTCCTGCACGAGCTGGTGGGCGGCGATCGGCCGGCCGCCGAACTGGATGCGCTGCTTCGCGTACTCGAGCGCCGTCCAGTAGCACTCCATGGCGGCGCCGAGGGCGCCCCAGGCGATGCCGTAGCGGGCCTGGGTCAAGCACATGAGGGCGTGCTTCAGGCCCGTCGTCTCCCGCAGGACGGCGTCGGCCGGGATGCGGCAGTCCTGGAAGCCGAGCTCGGAGGTCACCGAGGCGCGCAGCGAGAACTTGCCGTGCTGGTCGGAGGAGGTGTAGCCGGGCGTCCCCTTCTCGACCAGGAAGCCGCGGATCCGTTCGTCGGTCTTCGCCCACACCACGGCGACGTCGGCGAGCGTGCCGTTGGTGATCCACTGCTTGGCGCCGTTCAGGACCCAGCCGTCGGAGGTCTTCTTGGCCGTGGTCAGCATGCCGCCCGGATTCGAGCCGAAGTCGGGCTCGGTCAGGCCGAAGCAGCCGATCGCCGCGCCGCTCGCGAGCCTGGGCAGCCAGCGCGACTTCTGCGCCTCGGAGCCGAACGCCCAGAGCGGGTACATGACGAGGCCGCTCTGCACCGAGGCGAAGCTGCGGAGTCCGGAATCGCCGCGCTCGAGCTCCTGCATGATGAGGCCGTAGGAGACGTCGTCGAGGCCGGGCAGGCCGTAACCGGTGAGCGAGGCGCCGAAGAGGTTCAACTCGCCCATCTCGGGCACCAGCTCCATGGGAAAGACGCCGTCGCGGTGGGCCTGCTCGACGAGCGGCTTGAAGCGGTCCTCGACCCACTCGCGCACGGTGTCGCGCACCAGGCGCTGCTCGTCGGTCAGCAGGGAGTCGAAGTCGACGAAATCGACACCGGGGAAGCGTGTCACGGGAAGAACCTCCTGGGGTCTCGGGCCGCGGCGAGAAGAAGGACGAGGCGCAGGCTGCGGCGGTGGCGAAATGGTAGCACAGGCCGATCGCGTAAGATCCCGCCGTGGCAGGCTTTCCGGGCGGCAGCGCGTGGGCGGCGGCGAAGGACATCGCCGAGGGATACGTGCTCGTCACCGAACGCACCTTCGGCCGTTTCGACGGCGGTCAGCTCGAGCAGCTCGCCTTCGAGCTCGACCGCGCGCTGCGCGACGTGCGCGGCGAGCAGCCGGCGCTCGACGACCTCGAGGCGGTGCAGGCGCGCAACCGCAAGATCCTGCGCCTCCGCGGGGCGCTCAGCATGCTGCGCGGCTACCAGCAGCGGCGCTTCCGCGCCGGCATGCGGCCGAAGTTCGACGGCAACGCTTGAGCCCCCGCATTGGCCGCGCTCCAGCCCGCCCTGCCGTTCCTGCTGGCGCTCCTCGCCGTCCTCTGGCTCGACCGCGCGACGCGCCGCCGGGGCCTCGATCCGCCCGGATTCGTCTCGCCGGCGCGACGCGCCGGAGGGCTCGCCGCGCTCGGCTCGGCGCTCGCGCTGAGCTCGTTCGCCCCGCTCGCCGCGCTCGGCAGCGCCGCGGTCGAGCCCGATTTCACGACGGTGCCGGCCTGGCAGCTGTTCGCGCTCCACGCCGTGCTGCTGCTCGCGCTCGGTGGCTGGTACGTGGCCGGCTACGCGGGCAGCGGAGCGCGCTTCGCCGACCAGGTCGGCTTGCGCGCCTCGCGGCCCCTCGTCGAGGTCGGCTTCGGCACCGTCTTCGGCATCGCGGCGTGGCTCGTCGTGCTCGTCTCCGCCTACCTCGTGGCGCTCGCCCTCGCCGCCTGGGGCGGCGAGGAGCTGCTTCCCAAGAGCCCGCCGGCGGCGGTGGCGTGGCTCGCCGGCCAGAGCGTAGTGCTGCGCGCCGCGCTCGCCCTCTCGGCGGGGATCGTCGAGGAGATCTTCTTCCGCGGCCTGCTCCAGCCGCGCGTCGGCATCGTCGTCTCGACCGCGCTGTTCACGCTCGCCCACCTCTCCTACGGCCAGCTCTTCATGCTCCTCGGCGTCACCATCCTGTCGTTCCTCTACGCCTGGCTCGTCGAGTGGCGCCAGAGCCTGTGGGCGGCGATGGCCGCTCACGCGGTCTTCGATCTCGTCCAGCTCCTCGTCGTCGTGCCGGCGGTGCTGCGCGAGTTTGGCGGCTTCCTGCCGTGAGCGGCGGGGAGCGGCGAATCGATCTGCTACACTCCGCCGGTTCCGGAAATCCCCGAGATCGATGCCCGAACACGAGCTCCACCTCACGGTCGGAAGTCGCTTCGAGAACGTCGAGCTGGTGCAGGCGGCGATCGACGAAGCGATCGCCGCGCGTGGCGCCGACGAGGACGCCCGCCACTGGGTCGGCCTGGCGGTGCGCGAGGCGGTCGCCAACGCCATCAAGCACGGCAACCGGCAGGATCCGGACAAGCGCGTCGACGTCGCCGTGCTCATCGATTCCGAGGCGGTCGAAATCGCCGTCGCCGACGAGGGCTCCGGCTTCGATCCCAGCACGGTGCGGGATCCCCTGGCGCCGGAGAACTTGTTTCGCACCAACGGCCGCGGCATCTTCTACATGCGGCGCTTCATGGACGAGGTCAGCTACGGCTCGACGGCGAGCGGCGGCACCCTGGTCCGGCTGCGCAAGCGCTTCGCGGCGGAACGAACCAACGGTCAGGGACCATAGGAGAGGGGCAACATGAAGATCGACAAGCGCGTCGTGGGCGGCGTCTCGGTGCTCGAGCTCGAGGGCAAGATCACCATCGGCAAGGGTGACGTGGCGCTCCGCGAGGCGGTGCAGCAGCTGCTCGCCGAGGGCGCCGACAAGATCCTGATCCACCTCGAAAGGGTGACCACCATCGACTCCTCGGGCGTCGGCGAGCTGGTCTCGGCGTTCACCACGGTGACCAACCGCGGCGGCAAGCTCAAGCTCGTCAACCTGCCGCCGAAGGTCAACGACATCCTGCAGATCACGCAGCTGATCACGGTCTTCGAGGTCTACGACACCGAGGCCGAGGCGCTCGCCTCCTTCTGATCCGGCCGGGCCGGCCATCGTCGTCCCGTCGTCACGCCTCGATCCGCGGCTCGCCGCTCACGCCGCCCGCGTCGAGCGGCGGCTGCCGGAGCTGCTGCCGGCGGAGGACGAGCGCCCGGCAGCGGTCCACCGCGCGCTGCGCTACGCGACGCTCGGCGCCGGCAAGCGGGTGCGCCCGGTGCTCACGCTGGCCGTCGCCGACATGCTCGGCCGGGCGGGAGACGAGGCGGTCGACCTGGCGTGCGCGATCGAGCTCGTCCACGCCGCCTCGCTCGTGCTCGACGACCTGCCGTCGATGGACGACGCCGAGCTCCGGCGCGGCCAGCCGACGACCCATCGCGTCCACGGCGAGGACATCGCCATCCTCGCCGCTTTCGCGCTACTGACGCGCGCCTTCCAGCTCGTCGCCGACGCCGGGCAGCGGCTCGGCCTCAAGCGTTATGGCAGCGAGGACCTCGTCCACCACCTGGCCGAGGCGGTGGGCACCGGCGGCCTGGTCGGCGGGCAGGCGCTCGATCTGCATTCGGATCCGGCCGCCGTCGATCTCGAGCGGCTCGAGTCCATCCACAGTGGCAAGACCGGAGCGCTGTTCCTCGCCGCCGCCGAGCTCGGCGCGATGGCCGCCGACGCCCGCCGCCGCGACCTCGAGGCGGTCGCACGCTACGCCAAGAACCTCGGCCTCGCCTTCCAGATCGAGGACGACCTGCTGGATGCGCTCGCCGGCCGCGAGGAGACCGGCAAGGACGTGCGCCAGGACGCCGGCAAGGCGACCTTCGTCGGGCTCCTCGGCGTCGACGGCGCGCGGGCGCTGGCCGACGAGCTGCTCGGTTTCGCCGTCGACTCGCTGGCGCCATTCGGCGCGCGCGCCTCGGCGCTGGTGGCGCTCGCCGAGCTCGTCGCCGCACCGGGCCGCCGGTGAGCGAGCGCGAGCCGCTGGAGAGCGTCCGCGCCGAGCTGCGCCGGCTCGGCTATCTCTCTCACCGCTTCGAGCGCTACCTCTTGCAGGACGCCCTGGCGCCGCGCGGCGGCTGGCAGGGCTTGCTGCGTCTGGCGGCGCGCGGCGGACTGCTGGTGGCGGTGCTGCTCGCCACGGCGGCGAGCTTGGCGCTGGCGGCCGCCAACCGCCTGCTCGGCGCGCCGGCGGAGCTGGCGCTCCTCTTCGTGCACGTCGGCGTTCCGACGCTCGCCGCCTCGACGCTCGGGCTGCTCGCCCTGCTCGTCGCCTATCGCGCCGTGCTGGCGGTGGCGCGGCGGCGCGGGCAGGGCGTCTGGCGTCTGGCGCTCGCCGGCGCCGGCGCGCTCGGCGTGACGGGCGTCGGGCTCGCGCTCGGCTGGCAGTTCCTGCTCGAGCTGCCGCGCGGCGGGCGCGTCGCGGTCGCCGTCGCCGTGCCGCTGGTGGCGGTGGCGATCGCCAAGCTGATCGCCGACGCGCTGCTCGCGCTCGGCATTCGGCTCACCCGGCAGGTGCCGCCCGAGCGCATGATCCGCCGGCGCTGGATCGCCGCCAGCGCCGTCGTGAGCGCGCTGGTGACCGGCGGAGCGGCCCTTCTCCTCTCGCCGCCGCGGCCCCGCCCCGAGCCCGTGGCGCTGCCGGTCGCTCCGGGCGAGCGCGTCGCCCTCGTCGGCGTCGACGGCGTTCTCGCCGACGAGGTCGATTACCGCTTGGCCTCGGGAGCGCTGCCCCGGCTGGCGGAGCTGCTGCACGCCGGCGGCGTCGTGGCGCGACTCGAGCGCCCGGCACCGTCGACCCCCGCCGAGACGTGGACGACGATCGCCACCGGCCGCTCTCCGGCCGATCACGGGGTGCGGGCGCTCGACGGTTTCCGGCTGCTCGGGATGCGCACGGTGCTGGCGCGGCCCGGACCGTGGCGGCTCCTGTGGAGCCACGCTGGCGCGGCACTCGGCGTGGCGGAACAGCGCCCGCTCCTCTCCGGCGTGCGCCGCGCGCCGGCGGTCTGGGAGCTCGTGGCGCGCGGCGGCCGCCCGGTCGTCGTCGTCAACTGGTGGGGGACCTATCCGGCAGAGCCGACGCCCGGGCTGCTGCTCGCCCACGGCGGCTGGGAGCAACTGGCCGCCGGCGATCGGGCCGCGGTGGCGCCCGCCGCGGCGTTCGACGAGCTCGCCGCACTCGCGCGGGAAGTTGCCGCAGCCGGCGCCGCGGCGCCGGCCGACCTTCCGCTCGCGGCCGACGCTTTCCATCGCCGCGTCGCGACGGGCGCGGCGGCCGCCGCCGCGCGCGCGGTGGCGGTCTATCTGCCGGCGCTCGACCTGATCGCCGCCTCGGGCGTGACGCCGCGCGCGGCCTTCGCCGCGCTCGTCGATCACGAGCTCGCCGCCGCCGACGCGCTCGCCGGCGAGCTGGCGAAGCGGGCGACGACCGTGGTGGTCGTCTTCGATCCCGGCCGGCGCGGCGGCAGCGAGGGACGGGTGATCGTGGCGCGCGCCGGCTGCGCCGCCGGCGAGCGACCGAGTCTCGACGCCCGTGGCGTCGCGCCGCTCGTCGCGCGCGCCGCCGGGCTGCCGCAGAGCGCCGAGCTCCCCGAGCCGCCGGACTTCTGCGCCTGGCCGGAGCCGCCGGCGCGCCTCGCCACCTACGGCGAGCGCCGGCCGACCGCCGCCACCGCCACCGCCGAGCGCGAATACCTCGAGACCCTGCGCTCGCTCGGCTACCTCTAGCCCGGCCGCTGCCGCCGGCGCGCCGGGCGGGACGAAGTCGATCCGATCGCACCGCAGATGACGTAGATTGGACATCGCGCGCGAGCCGGACCGCCCGCGGCCGGCGGGCGGGCGCGCGCCGCGGCGTCGTGGCTTCCGGGGGGAACGACCATGGACCGATCGGAACGCGGACTCGAGCAGGCCTACTGGGCGCTGCGCGTCGGGCTCGGCGGCGCAGCGTTCGTCGCCGGCCTCGACAAGTTCTTCGGCTACCTGGCGATGTGGGAGATGTACCTGGCGCCGTGGGCCGCCGGAGCGCTGCCGTTCTCGAGCGACACTTTCTTCCGCATCGTCGGCGTCGTCGAGATGGTGGCCGGAGTTCTCGTGCTCACGCGCTGGACGCGGCTCGGCGCCTACGTCGTCGCCGCCTGGCTCGCGGCGATCGCCGTCCAGCTCGTCACCACCGGCAGCTTCTACGACCTCGCAGTGCGCGACCTGGGCCTCGCGATCGCCGCTTTCGCCCTGGCCAAGCTCAGTGAGTGGCGAGCCGCGCGCGGCGTCGCGGCGGCCGCCTGAAATCGAACCCGTGGCGCCGCGGCGAGCCGCCGCGTCGCCCGACGACTGGAAAGGAGAGATCCATGCAGCAATCCAAGCGCATCGTCGTTCTCGCCCTCGGCCTTCTGCTCGCCCTCGCGGGAACGGCCTGGGCGGAGAGCTGGACGAACGTCTCGCTCGTCGACGTCAACTGCTCGACCAAGGTCAAGGCCGACCCCGACTCGCACCCGCGCTCGTGCGCCCTGAAGTGCGCGTCGAGCGGCTACGGCATCTTCACCGCCGACGGCAACTACGTGAAGTTCGACGCCGAGGGCTCGAAGCAGGCGCTCGAGCTGCTCAAGGCGAGCGATCAGGCGGACCACCTGCGGGTGAACGTCACCGGCGCGATGGTCGACGGCGCGCTCAAGGTGGAGTCGATCGCGATGGCGTCGGCGGGCTGAGCTCCCAGCGCAGGTCGCGCACCCCGAGCAGCTCGCCGCTCGGAAAGTGGCGGAAGCCCGCCAGCTGGCGCGGCATGACCGCGACGTTGACGCGGGTGAAGAGCGAGACGTAGGGCAGGTCGCGGGCGACGATCTCCTGCACCTCGAGGTAGATCGGCCGTCGCCGCTCGGGCTCGGCGAAGCTCGCGCCGAGCTCGAGCAGGCGGTCGAGCTCGCGGTTGCGGTAGCGCCCGCGGTTCGCCCCCTTGGGCGGCACGTTGCGCGAGTGGAAGACGAGCGCGTAGATGTCCGGGTCGTCGATGCCGGTGCGGGTGAGCGAGAAGAGCTGGAAGATGCCGCGCTGGACGTCGGAGAAGAGCGTCGCGAACTCGAGCGAGCGGATCTCCAGCCGTATGCCGGCCGCAGCCGCCATCGCCTGCAGCACCTGCGCCTGCAGCACCGAAGTCTCGTCGGTCGACGTCTTGTAGGTGAGCGTCAGGCGCGGCGCCGCTCCGCCCGGTCCGTCGGGGTCCGGGAAGCCCGCCTCGTCGAGCAGCACCATCGCCGCCGCGGGATCGTGAGGAATCGGCTCGAGCTCGTCGTGGCGCGCCCAGAAGCCGGGCGGCAGCATCGTCTCGGTCGGCACGCCGAGGCCGCGCCAGAGCGTGCGCACCAGCGTCTCGCGGTCGAGCGAGAGCGCCAGAGCCCGCCGCACGCGGAGATCGGCGAGGATCGGGTCCTCGAGGTTGAGGCCGAGGTAGATGTAACCGGAGCCGGTCTGGCGCACGACACGGAAGCGCTCGTCGCCCTCGAACAGCGGCACGACGTCGGGCGGCAGGCCGTTGACCACCAGCTGCACCGTGCCCTTGCGCAGCTCGAGCACGCGCACGGTCGCGTCGGGGACCTCGCGCAGCACGACGCGATCGAGCGGCGGCCGGCCGCGGAAGAAGCCGTCGAAGGCTGCGAGCTCGACGCGCTCGGGCGAGCGGCCGACGACGCGGAACGGCCCGGTGCCGATCGGCCGCTCGTTCATCTCCTCCGGCGTGCGGCCCGCCGGCACCACCGCGACGTAGGCGGTGAGGTTGCCGAGCAGGGCGCCGAACGGCCCGCGGGTGGTGAAGTCGACGGTGTGCTCGTCGACCGCCGCGACGCCCGCCACCTGCGCGTAGGCGCCCCGCTTCGCCGAGGCGAGCGTGCCGTCGACGAGGCCGCTGTAGGTCCACACCACGTCGGCGGCCGAGAGCGGCCGGCCGTCGTGGAAGACGACGTCGCGGCGCAGGTGGAAGCGCCAGCGCGTGCCGCCGTCGAGGAGCTCCCAGCGCTCGGCGAGGTCCGGCACGAAGCGGCCGTTCTCGTCTTTGGTGACGAGCCCGTTCATCGCCAGCTCGAAGACCCGGCTCGACGACTGATCAGTCGCCACGCGCGGGTCGAACTGGATCGGCGCGCTCTCGAGGGCGATGGTGAGCGAGTTGTCCGTCGGCAGCGTCGGCGGGGGCGGCGGTCCGCACGCGACGGCGAAACCGGCGAGCGCGACGGCGAGGGCGATCCTCACCCGTGGAGTTTACGCGTGCGGCCAGGCTCCTTTGCTAGCATCTTGCGTCCGTTCGCGGCGCCTCGCGTCGTGGCGTCGCCGCCCACGAGATCGAAGGAGCAACGAGTTGCGCCAACCCAGCCGAATCCGCATTCCGATCGCGACCGTCCTGCTCTTTGCCGCCGCCGCGGCCGCAGCGCCCGCCGAGCCCAAGGTCGTCGTTCTCGGCTTCGACGGCGCCGACGCCAAGCTCTCCTCGCAGTGGATGGACGAGGGCAAGCTCCCCAATCTCGCTCAGCTCCGCGACGAGGGGACCTTCGCACCCCTGCGCTCGACCATCCCGTCGCAGACGCCGGTGTCGTGGTCGACCTTCTCGACCGGCTTGAACCCGGGACGACACGCCATCTTCGATTTCCTCAAGCGCGACACGGCGACCTACCGGCCGACCTTCGCCGCGTTCGACGAGACGACGGTGCCGTTCGCCTACGGCAAGAACAATCCGCTCGTCTTCGGGCTCGTCGCCGCCGGCGCCGCGCTGGTCGTCCTCTTCCTCCTGCTCAAGCTCTTCCGCACGAGCGTGCGCGTGGCGGCGGCGGTGGCGCTCGTCGGCGCGGCGGTGGCGGGGGGTGGCATCGCGTGGGCGACCAGCGAGTGGATCCCCACCGAGCGGCCGACGGCGATCAACCGCCGCCAGGGCGACACGCTCTGGCAGGTGCTCGGGCAGGCCGGGAAGCGGGTCAAGGTGATGCGCGTGCCGGTGACCTTCCCGCCCGAGCCGTTCCCACACGGCGAGATGCTCGCGGGTCTCGGCACGCCCGACCTCTCCGGCCGCATCGGCAAGCCGTTCTACTTCACTTCCGAGCTCTTCTGGCGGCCGCAGGGCGACAACGAGGTCTCGATCGAGGTCGTCGAGCTGATCGACAACCGCGGCGTCATCCCGGCCGAGATCCAGGGCCCGCCGAACAAGCTGTTCGAGGACGGCCCCGACTACATCCGGATCCCGATCACCTTCACCGTCGCCGAGGACAAGCAGTCGGTCGGCGTCGAGGTCTCGGGCGCGGAGCTGACGCTGCGGCCGGGCGAGTGGAGCGGCTGGGTCCGCTTCGTCTTCCCGTTCAACCCGATCGTCAAGGTGACGGGCATCGGCCGCTTCAAGCTGCTCTCGGTGGCGCCCGAGGTGCGCATCTACCTGTCGCCGATCCAGTTCGACCCCTCGGGCCTGCCGCCGGGGCTGGACGTCACCTCGCCCGGCGAGCTCGCCGGCGAGATGGCCGGGCGCTTCGGCCTCTTCAAGACCATCGGCTGGATGATCGACACCTGGTCGATCAAGGCCGGTTCGATCGACGACGCCACCTTCTTCGAGGACGTCGACCTGACGGTCGACAAGGACGTCGAGATGGTCGAGGCCAACCTCGCCGCCGGCGACTGGGAAGTCTACCTGCACTACTTCGAGTTCACCGACCGCGTGCAGCACGTCATGTGGCGCCACACCGACCCGCAGCACCCGCTCTACAATCCCGAGCTGGCGGCGAAGTACGGCGACTCGATCCTGAAGGCGTACCAGCGCATGGACGCGATCGTCGGCACGGTGCGCGAGAAGATGCCGGCCGGCACGACACTCTTCGTCGTCTCCGACCACGGCTTCGCGCCGTGGCGGCGGATCATGAACTACAACACCTGGCTCGCCCAGGAGGGCTACCTGCGGCTGAAAGGGGAGGCGCCGAATCGCGCCAACCTGCAGCAGCTCTTCGACAAGAGCGGCACCTTTTTCTCGCACGTCGACTGGTCGAGAACGCGCGCCTACGCGATGGGCCTCGGCAACATCTACATCAATCTGAAGGGTCGCGAGGGCCAGGGCATCGTCGAGCCGGGCGCCGAGTACGAGGCGCTGGTCGCCGAGATCAAGGCCAAGCTCCCCGCTTACCTCGACCCCGAGAACGGGGAGAAGCCGGTCGCCTACGTCTTCACTCGTGACGAGGCGTACGGCACCTACGACCCGGCGCTCATCCCCGACCTTTTCCCGTCCAACGCGAGCGGCTACCGCGTCGGCTGGCAGGATGCCCTCGGCATGATCGCGAAGAGCGTCACCGAGCCCAACCTCGACGTGTGGAGCGCCGACCACTGCTCGGTCTATCCGCCTCTGGTCGACGGCATCCTGTTCGCGAACCTCGATCTCTCGCGCGACCCGCAGCCCTACATGGCCGACATCATGCCGACCCTGCTCGCCCTCTACGGCGTCCCGCCGACGACCACTCTCGACGGGCGCAGCCTGCTGCCGGCGCGCTGACTCCACCGCCCGGGCCGGCGAGCCGGGCTAGGATCGACGCTGTGAGGCGTCCGGCGGCGATCCTCCTCCTCGTTGTGGCCTGGGCGCTCGGCCCGGCGGCGCCTGCCCAGCCTCCGCCCGACGCCGCCAGGGCGCGCGAGGCGGAGCTGCGGGAGGTGCGCGGGGAGATCGCGCGGTTGACGACGGAGCTCGACGATCTGGCGCTGCGCGCGTACGGCATCCTGGGGGCGCTCGAGAAGGCGGGGCTCGAGCGGCGGATCCAGGAGCAGCGGGTGCGCGAGGCGGCGACCGCGGCGCGGCTCGCGGAGGAGCAGGTGGGAGCGGCCGAGGAGCGCGTCTCCGCGCTGGAGGAGGAGCTCGCCGGCGAGCGACGACGGCTCGAGAGCCGGCTCGCCGGGCTCTACCGCATCGGCCGGCACGGCCACGTACGCCTCGTCTTCGCGCTCCATCCACAGGCCGAACCGCTGCCTGCCATCCGCCTCCTGCGCTACCTCGTGCGCCGCGACGCCTCGTCGATCGAACGTTTCGAACGGCTGCGCGGCGAGCTCGATCGCGAGCGCAGCGGGCTCGTCGCGCGCCAGGAGGAGGCCGCCGCCTGGCTCGAGCAGCAGTCGGCGCGGCGCGACGAGCTGGTGCGGCTGGAGCGGCGCCAGGCGGCGCTGCTCGGCGCCACCAAGCGCGAGGAGAGCCGCATTGCCGAGCGCGCCCTCGAGCTCGCCGATCGCGAGACGCAGCTCGCGGCGTTCGTCGATTCGCTCTACGGCCGTTCGACGGCGCCGCTCGCCGGCCGACCGATGACGGAGTTCCGCGGCCTGCTCGAGTGGCCGGTGCGCGGCCGCATCGCCGCCGGCTTCGGGCCGCGGCTCGACCCGCGCTACCAGACTCGGGTACCGCACAACGGCGTCGAGCTCGAGACCGCGCCGGGCGCCGAGGTCGTCGCGGTCTATCCGGGTCGCGTCGTCTTCGCCGCGCCGTTCTCGGGCTACGGGCAGACGGTCGTCGTGCAGCACGCCGGCAGAGTCCTCAGCCTCTATGCCGGACTGACCACGACGGCGGTGGCGCGCGACGCTCTGGTATCGTTGCGCCAGGCGCTCGGCCGCGCCGGCCATCGGCTCTACTTCGAGATCCGAGTCGAGAACCGGCCGGAAGATCCGCGGCGCTGGATCCGCTGACCGAGGCTCGCCGATGAACCGCAGCCGCTCGCTCTTCCTCTCCGCCTCGCTCGTCGTCCTGCTCCCGGTCGCCTCCGGCGTGCTGTGGAGCGCGGTCGCCGCGCAGCGCTCCGACGACGGCGAGGACTCGCTCTACAAGTACCTGTCCATCTTCTCCGAGGTGTTCAGCCTGGCGCGCTCGAGCTACGTCGACGAGACCGACTCCGACGCGCTGCTCGGCGGCGCTCTCGAGGGCGTCACCGACGCGCTCGATCCGTTCTCCAACCTGGTGAGCGCCGATGCGCTCGCCGACTACGAGGCGACGCAGGCGCTCGCCGTGCGGCGGAGCGGCCTGCTGCTGGCGCGCGACCGTGGCATCGCCTACGTCGTCGCCGTGGAGGAGGGGAGCCCGGCCGCCGCCGGCGGGCTCGAGCGCGGCGACGTCGTCGCCGGCGTGGACGGTGCCGACACGCGCGGCATGGCGCTGTGGCGCATCGAGCAGAAGCTGGCCGGCGCCCCGGGCCAGACCGTGGCGCTGCGCGTGCTGCGCCACGGCGAGACCGAGGAGCGCTCCCTGACCCTCGCCGATTTCGCCGCGCCCGCGCCGCGCCTCGAAGAGGTGCGCGGCGTTCCGCTGCTGCGCCTCGGCCGGCTCACCGCCGAGACGGCGGCGGCCGTGCGCCCGCTGCTCGTCGAGCTGGCGGCGAAGGAACGCGACAAGCTGGCCGTCGATCTGCGCGACCTCGCCATCGGCGACGTCGATGCCGCCTACGGCGTCGGCGCGCTCTTCGCGACCGGCGAGCTCGGCGCGCTCGAGCGGCGCGGCGAGGTGGTGCGCCACTTTCGCTCCACTGCCGAGCCGGTGTGGAAGGGCGAGCTGGCGGTGCTGGTCGACGGCGGCACGCTCGGCGCCGCCGAGGTGCTGGCCGCGATCCTGCGCGACGCCGCCGGCGGCGAGCTGGTCGGCACGACGACCTTCGGCTGGGCCGGGGAGCGCAGCTTCCTCGAGCTCTCCGGCGGCGCCAAGCTGCACCTGACGACGGCCTTCTACTGCGGGCCCGACGGCGAGCCCGTGAGCGGTGGCCTGGAGCCGGGGGTCGAGGTCAACGAGCTCTCGCGCAGCTTCGGCGAGCGCGAGCGCTCGCTCGACGAGCTCATCCTCGAGCGCGGAATCGAGCTGCTGCTCGCCGACGGCGCCGACGCCGCGCGGGCCGCGGCCTGAGCCGGCGCCGACGGCCGATGCCGCGCCGCCGCGCCCGCCCCCGCGCGCCGCGCGGCCTGCTGCTCGGCCTGCTGCTCGCTCTCGCGGCCCTCGCGTTCGGCTACTGGGCGATCGGCCTGCGCCGGGAGCCGGCGCCGATTCGCGCGCCGCGGCCCGCTCCCCCGGCACCTCCGGCGCGCCGCGCCGCGCCGCAGCCGCCCGCCGCAGTGCCGGAGCCGGAGCTGGAGCCGGCGCCGCCGCCGGCCGTCGCCGCGGCCCGGCGAGTCGCCCTCGTCGTCGACGACCTCGGCCGCTCGCTCGCCGAGATCGGGCGCCTCGAACGGCTGGGCGTGCCGCTGAGCTATGCCGTCCTCCCCTTCGAGCCGCGTACGCGCGAGGTGGTCGAACGCCTGCGGGCCGCCGGAGCCGAGATCCTCTGTCACCTGCCGCTCGAGGGCCGCGAGGGCGCCAACCCCGGCCCTGGCGCGATCCGCGAAGACGATCCGATGCGGCGCGTCGCGCGCCGGACGCGCGAGGCGATCGACGCCGTGCCAGGCGCGACCGGCCTCAACAACCACATGGGCTCGAAGGTCACCGCCGATCGCGAGGCGATGGGCGCGGTGATCGAGGTGGTGGCGGCGCGCGGCCTCTTCTTCCTCGACTCGCGCACCACCGCCGACAGCGTCGCCTACGAGCTGGCGCGCCGGGCGGGCGTGCCGACGGCGCGCCGCGCCGTCTTCCTCGACGGCGAGCGCGAGCCGGCGGCGATCCGGGCCGAGTTCGAGCGTCTGCTCGCCGAGGCGAGCGAGCGCGGCGCCGCGATCGCCATCGCCCACCCGCACGCCGCCACCTTCGACGCGCTCGACGAGCTGGTGCCGGCGGCTGTCGCCGCCGGCTACGAGTTCGTGCCGGTCTCGTACCTGCTCGAGCGCGACGAAGGACATCCGGAGTGATCGAGAAGAGACGCGCGCCTCCGGCGCGCCGCGAGGAGGGCGCTGCGAGATCGCGTCAGAGCTCGTGGCGCAGGGCCTCGATCGGGCGCTCGGCGAGAGCGCGCGCGCTGGCGGCGAGGCCGGCCGCCGCGGCGAGGAGCGCCGTGCCGAGCGTCGCGCCGACGACCAGCGCGGCGTCGAAGCGCCACGGGATCTCGAAGCCCCAGCGCGCCACCGCCCACGCCATGACGCAGCCGGCGACGGCGCCGACAGCGCCGCCGGCGAGCCCCGAGAGGGCGTACTCGCTGGCGAAGAGGACGACGACCTGGCCGCGCGTCATGCCGAGCACCTTGCCGATCGCCACCTCGTGGGCGCGCCGTGCCGCCGTCGCCGCCACGGCGCCGGCGAGGATCGCCGCCGCGGCGACGAGCGTGAAGAGACCGAGGAAGCGCACCCCCGAGCCGATCTTCTCGAGCACGGCGACGACCCGGTCGAGCACCTCACGGATGGCGAAGAGCGTGACGTTCGGGTAGCGCGCGGCGAGGGTGTCGCGCAGCGACTCCTCGCCGCCGCCGCTCAGGCGCACGGCGGCGATGCGCAGCTGCGGCGCGTCGTCGAGCACGCCCGGCTCGACGACCCAGAAGAAGTTGATGGCGAAGCTCTCCCAGCGCACCCGTCGCAAGCTGGTGACGGTGAGCGCGACCTCGACGCCCTGGACGTCGAAGACGAGGCGGGTGCCGACGGCGAGCCCGAGCTCGCGCGCGAACTCTTCCTCGACCGAGACCTCGGCGGCTTGCGGGTCGCTCCACAGCGCGCCGGCGACGAGCTCGTTGTCCGCCGGCAGCCGCTCGAGCCAGGTCAGCCGCTGCTCGCGGGTCAAGGCCCAGCGCCGGCGGCCCTGCCGGCGGTCGGCCTCGGCGAGGTCGGCCACCCGCTCGCCGTCGATCGTGGCCAGCCGCGCCATGACCAGCGGCACCGAGTCGATGCGCGTGGCGCCGGCGGCGGCGATCGTCTCGCGCACGCCCTGCCACTGCGTCGGCTGGATGTCGATGAGGAACGCCGTCGGCGCGTCGCGCGGCAGCTCGGCCGCGAAGCGCCGCTGAAGGTTCTGCTCGACGCTCGCCATGCCGACGAGGACGAGGCCGCCGAGGCCGAGAGCGACGACGCTGCCGAGCGTGCCGGCTCCCGGACGGGCGAGCGCGGCGACGCTCCAGCGCAGCGCCGTCGGCAGGCGCAGCCGCGGCAGCCGCGCGGCGAGCGCCACGAGAGCGCGCGCGGCGAGCGCGAGCACCGCGGTGGTGGCCGCCAGGCCCGCGGCGAAGAGCGCGCCGGTGGCGAGCGACTTGGCCTGCGCGGCGGCGATCGCCGCGGTGCCGGCGACGAGCAGCGCGCCGAGGCCGAGCGCCGCCCAGCGCGGCACCGGGATCGGCTCGGCGTCGCGCCGGAGCACGCGCAGCGCCGGCACGCGCAGGGCAGCGACGAGCGGACCGAGAGCGAAGAGCAGCGAGATGCCAGCGCCGAGCGCCAGGCCCCGACCGATCGCGCCGGGTTGGAAGGCGGGCGCCGGCAGGTCGGGGAGGAAGGAGGCGACGAGGGACGGCAGCGCGCGCTGGAGAGCGACGCCGAGAGCGGCGCCGACGGCGCTGCCGGTGAGCGCCAGCAGTCCGATCTGGGCGAGGAAGAGGGCGGCGATCTCGCGCGGCCGCGCGCCGAGCGCCGCGAGCACGGCGATCGAATCGAGCCGCGAAGCGAGCCAGGCGCGCACCGTCTGCGCGATGCCGATGCCGCCGACGACGAGCGAGAGCAGCGCCGCGAGGCCGAGGAAGCGCTCGCTGCGATCGACGCCGCGCCGCAGCTCCGGCTGGCCCTCGACAAAGGTCTCGACGCGATAGAAGGCGGGCTCGGCGAGCGCCGTGCGCAGCGCCGCGGCGAGCTCCTCGACCTGCGCCGGCGAGCTCCCGGCGGGCAGCGCGACGAGCGTCGAGTGCTCGACCCGGCTGCCGCGCGCCAAAAGACCCGTGGCCTCGAGTTCGGCGTCGGCGACGAAGAGGCGGGGGCCGAGCGCGAAGGCTCCGCCGACGCGGTCGGGCTCGCGGCGGACGATGCCGCGCAGGGTGAAGCGCTCGCCGCCCACCGTCAGCGGGTCGCCGACGGCGAGGCCAAGCCGGGCGAAGAGCTCACGGCCGGCGACGGCACCGCGGTCGGCGAGGAGCTCGGCGAGCGGTCGCGCCGGCTCGAGCGCGAGCTCGCCGTAGAACGGGAACTCGCCGTCGACGGCGCGTAGCTCGACGACCTGGCTGCGGCCCGGCGCGCCGTCGGCGCCCGGCGCCGCGACGACGGTGGGCATCTCGCGCAGACGGGTGACGCGCAGCTCCGGCCGGCCGGCGAGCAGCGCCGCCGCCTCCGGCGACAGCGGACGCCGCCCCTCGACGCGCAGATCGGCGGCGAGCAGCTTGCGCGCCTCGCTGCGCAGCCCGTCACGCAGCGCGGCGGAGAAGCCGGCGACGGCGGTGACGCCGGCGACGCCGACCGCCAGGCAGAGGGCAAAGAAGGCGAGCCGCCCGCGCGCGCCGCGGCTCTCGCGCGCGAGCTGGCGGAGGAAGGCGCGGGCAGTCACGAAGCGCTCTCGATCCTGCCGTCGCGCAGGTGGATGCGGCGATCGGCTCGTGCGGCGACCTCCGGGTCGTGGGTGACGAGGACGAGGGTCGCGCCGTGATCGGCGCGCAGGCGGGCGAGGAGCTCGAGCACCATTGCGCCGGTCGCGCCGTCGAGGTTGCCGGTGGGCTCGTCGGCGAGCAGCAGCGACGGCTCGACGGCGAAGGCGCGTGCCAGCGCGACGCGCTGCTGCTCGCCGCCCGAGAGCTGCGACGGGTAGTGGTGACCGCGCTCGGCGAGGCCGACCGCGGCGAGCATCTCGTGCGCCCGCCGCGCGGCGTGGTCGCGCCCGGCGAGCTCGAGCGGCAGCAGCACGTTCTCGAGCGCGGTCAGGTTGCCGAGCAGCTGGAACGACTGGAAGACGAAGCCGATGCGCCCGCGGCGCAAGCGCGCCAGGGCGTCCTCGGAGAGATCGTGGATCGGCCTGCCGTCGAGAAGCACTTCGCCGGCACTCGGCCGGTCGAGGCCGGCGGCGAGACCGAGCAGCGTCGACTTGCCGCTCCCCGAGGGGCCGAGGATGGCGACGAACTCGCCCGGATCGACGCGCAGGCTGAGCCGGTCGACGATGGTCAAGTCGCGCTCGCCGGAGCGCAGGCGCTTGCTGACTTCGCGGAGCTCGAGGCGGGGGGTGGTCATCGCGATCCTGTACGAAGGAGGCCGGAATTCGGTTCGCGAGCCGGCGCGCCGCGGGCGCCGGCAGCGTAGCACGGCGCTGCGCGGTCGCTCGCTGGCGAGAACTTGCGTCCCCGGCTCATTCACTTAGGATCGGAGCCGATGATCGCTTCTCGGCGCCCCCGCGCACGCCTCGCCTTCGCCCTCGGCGTCGCAACGGCCTGCGCCGCGCCCGAAGCGCCGGAGGTCCGCCAGGACCCGCCGCCGCGGCCGCTCGCCGATCGCGGCACCGGAGCGGCGGTCGGCGGTGCGACGGGCCGTGAGAAGGTCGCGGCGCGGCCGCCGGACGACGAGAGCGCGTCGCGACCGCTCGTCGTCTTCCTCGGCGACAGCCTCACCGCCGGCTACGGCCTCGCCGCCGAGGAGGCCTATCCCGCGCACGTCGCGCGGCTGCTCGCCGCGCGCGGCCTGCCGATCGAAGTCCTCAACGCCGGGGTCTCGGGCGACACCAGCGCCGGCGGGCGCGAGCGGCTCGGCTGGTTGCTCCGCCGTGAGCCCGACGTCGTAGTCGTCGCGCTCGGCGCCAACGACGGCCTGCGCGCCCTCTCGCCGGCGGCGACCGAGGCGAATCTGCGCGCGATCCTCGCCGGCGTCCGCGACGCGGGTGCGCGCGCCGTGCTCGCCGGCATGCGCATGCCGCCCAACTACGGGCCCGATTACGTGCGCGACTTCGAGGCGATCTATCCGCGTCTCGCCGCCGAGCACGAGGTGACGCTCATTCCGTTCCTGCTCGCGGGCGTGGCCGCCGAGGCGGCGCTCAACCTCCCCGACGGAATCCACCCCAACGCCCGGGGGCAGGAGCTCGTCGCCCGCACCGTGGCCGACGCGCTGGTAGCGCTCGTCGCCGAGGTCTCGTCGGCGCCGGTCGCGGGTGCCGTGACGCCGTGAGGCGGACGCGCGGCGCCCGGCGCGGATGACGCTCCCCGTCCACGGGCTCGTCGTCGGCCGCTTCCTGCCGCCGCACGCCGGCCACCACGCCCTGATCGAAGCGGCACGCGAGCGCTGCCGTCGCCTCACGGTGGTGGTGCTGGCCGACGCCGACGATCGCCTGGCGCTCGGCGCGCGGCGGCTGGCGCTCGCCGAGATGCATCCCGAGGCGCGGATCCTGGCGGCGAGCATCTCGCCCGCCTTCGCGCTCGCCGCGCCGGCCGACGATCTCGTACGGCGGGTGCGCGAGCTTGCGAGCGAGCCGGTCGACGTGCTCTTCACGGGCGAGGCGGCCGGCGGCGAGCTGGCGCGGCGCCTCGACGCCGCGCACGTGGTGCTCCCCCGCGACCCGCCGCTCGCCGCGCTCGCGAGCCGCGAGGTGCGGCGCGATCCGGCGGCCTACTGGTCGCGCCTGGCGCCGGCGGTGCGCGCCGAGCTCGCGCGCCGCGTCGTCGTCACGGGTTCGGAGTCGACCGGCAAGACGACGCTCGCCGCGCGGCTGGCAGCGCGCTACCGGACGATCTGGGTGCCGGAGTTCGGCCGCGATCTGACCGTCGTCAAGCAGCAACGCACCGTGCCGCCCGAGCCGTGGCAGCCGGCTGATTTCTCGTGGATCGCCGCCGAGCAGGAGCGGCAGACGAACGAGGCGGCGCGGCGCAGCGGACCGCTCGTCGTCGCCGACACCGACGCCATCGCGACCCAGGTCTGGGAGGAGCGCTACCTCGAGCGCGCCAGCCACGCCACCGAGCGCATCGCGGCGGCGAGCCGCGGCGACCTCTACCTGCTGGCGCTGCCCGACGTGCCGTGGATCGCCGACGGCGTGCGCGACGGCGACCAGGAGCTGCGCCACTGGATGACCGACCGCATTCGCTCGATCGTCGCGGCGCGCGGCGCTCTGCTCGTCGAGCTCGCGGGATCGTGGGCGGAGCGCGAGTGCGCCGCCGTCGCCGCCTGCGACGCGTTGCTCGTCCGCGGCTGGCGCCTCAGCTCGTCGGCGAGCTGACCGCGGTCTCGTCTTCGTCGCGTTTCGCCGCCTCCCACATCTCGTCCATCTCGGCGAGCGTCGCCTCGGCGAGACTCCTGCCGCGCGCCGCGAGGCGGCGCTCGACGGCGGCGAAGCGGCGGCGGAACTTGAGGTTGGCGCGGGCGAGGGCGGCTTCCGGGTCGACCTCGAGGTGGCGGGCGAGGTTGGCGACGGCGAAGAGCAGGTCGCCGAGCTCGTCGCGCAAGCGCTCCCGGGTGGTGTCGTGCTCGGCGGCGCGCATCTCGGCGCGCACCTCGTCGAGCTCCTCGTGCAGCTTGACGAGCACGGCGTCGGCGTCGGGCCAGTCGAAGCCGACGCCGGCCGCCTTCTGCGTCAGCCGGTAGGCGGCGACGAGCGCCGGCAGCGACGCCGAAGTGGCGCCGTCGAGCAGCGACCCGCGGCCTTCCCGCGCTTTCTCCTCGAGCTTGCGGCGCTCCCAGCCCTGGCGCACGGCGCGTGCGTCGGCGGCCTCGGCGTCGCCGAAGACGTGGGGGTGGCGCTCGACCATCTTGGTGAAGGCACGGCGGAGCGGCTCGTGCGCCGCGAACGCCCCGCGCTCGACGGCGAGCGTGGTGAGGAAGGCGACCTGGAAGAGCAGGTCGCCGAGCTCCGCGGCGAGGTCGTCCCAGTCGCCGCGGTCGATGGCGTCGGCGGTCTCGTGCGCCTCCTCGAGCAGGTAGGCGCGCAAATCGGCGAGCTTCTGCTCGCGGTCCCACGGGCAGCCGTCGGCAGCGCGCAGCCGCTCGACGAGCGCCAGCAGGCGGTCGAGATCGGTGGCGGCGAGGGCGGAGATGTCGCGCATCGGCGGGCTCCCGTCGTGGCGGGGGCGAGGGACTGCTTGCTAGCATAGACGACGGGTTCGAGACACGTGTCCGAGATCAAGGTCAGCGACCGGCGGATGTTCACTCCGGACGGCAAGCTCCGCGAGGAGTTCGAGCGCGAGTTCGCCGAGGCCGCCGCGCGACCGGAGCCCGCGCCGGAGAACGAGCCCGAGCCGGTGCGCGAGCCCGAGCCGGCGGCGCCCGAGCGCCCGGCGCCGGCGCCGCCGGCGGCCGAGCTCTCGGCGCCGGAGGGCGGCGAGCTCGCCGCCATCGCCCTGCCCACCGAGCCGCCGCCGGGACTTCTCGAGCACGTCGAGTTCCTGGCCAGCTTCGCGCTGGTGGCGATGGGCGAGATGCCGTTGCCCGACGGCCGCCTCGTGCGCGACCTCGATGCGGCGCGCTTCTACATCGATTTGCTCGCCGCCTTCCACGCCAAGTGGAGCGTGGCGCTCGGGCCGCAAGAGGCTCGCTTCGTCGAGAGCTACCTCGATCAGCTCCGCCTGCGCTACGTTTCGCATCGTGGCTAGGCGGCTCGCGGCCTGCGTCCTGGCAATGGCGGCGCTCGCCGGTGCGCGCGGAGCGTCGGCGCAGGCGGACGCGTCGCCGGCGGCGTTCGAGCTCGGCACGAGCGTGCAGCGCTCGCTCGCACGCGTGCAGGAGGCTTGGCTGCGTTGGGTCGGCGCCTCGCTGCAAGAGAGCGACGAGCGCGCGGGAGAAGCGCTGCGCAGTCTCTCCGTCGCCGTGCGCGAGGTCGGATTCCAGCATCTGCCCGACCTCTCTCTGGCGGCCGTCGCGCAGGCGCGGGCGTCGACCCGTGCCGGGGATTGGGCGCGCGCCGAGCGCCAGCTCGAGGTCGCCGGGACGCTCGACCCGGACCAACCGGAGATCGCCTTCGCGCGCGCCGGTCTCGAGTGGGCGCGCGACGCGCGCTGGCGCGCCGTCGCCGCCCAGGCGCGAGGTCTGTGGGCCACGCTCGCCGGCAGCGCGGCCTCCAAGGCGCGCGCCAGCCTCGTGCTCTGGCTGTTCGCCGTCCTCGCCCTGAGCACAGCGTGGTACGTCGTGCTCCTCGCCTGGCGTCACGGCCGCGCCGCGGTCGCTTCGCTGCGCATGCGGCTTTCGCCGCCGCTGCCGGAGTGGGCCGCACTCGGCGTCCTCGCCTTCGCGTCGCTGGCGCCGCTGGCGCTGCCGTCGGGTCTGTACTGGGTGCTCTGGCTGGCGTCGATCGTGCTGTGGAGCTTCGCCGGCAGGAGCCAGCGGCTCGTGCTCGCCTGCGGCTGGCTCGTCGTCGCCGTCGCGCCGGTCGTCGCCGAGCGCGTGCAGCGCTCGCTCGCCCTCGACCAGACGCCGCCGCTGCGCGCCTGGCGCGCCTTCGAGAGCGGCGAGCTCTACGGCGGCTTCTTCGCCGACGCCCACGTGCTGCGCACGGCGCTGCCGGATCATCCGGCGGCTCTCGAGTTCGCGGGCGACGTCCACCGCACGCTCGGCCAATGGGACGTGGCGCGCAGTTTCTATCGCAAGGTGCTGCTGGCGGAGCCGCAGAACGTGCCGGTGCTGCTCAACCTTGGCGCCCATTCCTTCCGCAAGGGCGACTATTCGCTCGCCAACGCCTACTTCCTGCGCGCGACGCAGAGCGCTACGCCCTCGGCGGCGGCGTGGTTCAACCTGAGCCTCGGCTACTCGGACGCCTACCTGTTCGACGAGTCCCGCGAGGCGCTGGGCAGCGCGCGCGCGATCGACGGCCGCGCCGTGGACGCCTGGATGGCGACGCCGAATCCCGACCGCGTGCTCACCTTCAACGGCTCGCTGGCCCGTCGCGACGAGGTGCGAGCCGCGCTCGCCGCGGCCTGGGGGGAGCCGCCGTCGAATCGCCCGCGGTGGCTCGCGACGGGTGTCGCCGGCGCCGTCCTGGCGGCGCTCGGCTTGCTGCTCGCGCTCGGGTTCCACGCCGTGCGCGAGACACCTCCGCCGAGCCGAGCGGAGGCGGCGCGGACACGCGAGGCGAGCGCGCTCGGCTTCTGGTCGGAAGCCCTGCTGCCGGCGATCGATGCCACGCGGCGGGGCGCCGGCTTCGTCGCCTGGGCCAACCTGCTGCTGCTCGCGGCGCTCGCCCTGCTGCCGCGGGCGTTCGAGATGGCGGGCGACCTGCCGACCGCGAGCTGGCAGGGCCCGTGGGTCCTCGGCGTCGTCGCGGCGCTCGGTTTCGCGTCCTATCTCGGCGTGAGGATTCGCGTCGGCCTCGACGAGCGGAGAGCCTGAGGCGAGCCATGGCCCTCGAAGGCGATCTCGCCCTCTTCCATCTCTCCGACGTGCTGGAGGTCGTCGCGCAGCAGCGTAAGACCGGCATCCTCACCGTCCAGGGCAAGACCGACATCCTCGCCGTGTCGTTCCTCGCCGGCGAGATCGTCGCCGCCGACGCGCTCAACCAGAGCTTCGAGGGGCTGCTCGGCGAGGTGCTGGCGAGCCGCGGCTCGATCTCGCCCCAGCGCTTCGCCGTGCTCGCCGAGCGCCAGCGCTCCTCCGGCGAGCGCCTCGTCGATTTCCTCGTCACCCAGGGGTTGATCGGTCGCGACGAGCTGCTCGATGCGCTGCGCGAGCTCACCTACCGCCTGCTCGTCGAGGTCCTGCGCTGGCGGGAAGGCCAGTTCAAGTTCTACGGCGGCGAGGAGGTGGCTTACGAGGAGGGGATCGCGCCGCTGCGCGTCGACGAAGTCCTGATGCGCGCCCTGCGGGAGCTCGCCAGCGAGCCCGGGCGTGCCGCGGCGGTGCCGCACGGCTACATGGCCTACGCGCGGGTGGCGGCCGCGAAGGAGATCCGCGAGATCCCCGACGGCTTCGACGAATCGACACCGCTCGATGCCGCGGTCGCCTGGCTGACGCCCGAGGAGGCTCGCCTGCTCGAGCGGCTCGACGGGCGCACGCCGGCGGAGCTGCTCGCCAAGCAGCTCGGCCTCGGCGAATCGAAGACGTACTTCGCGCTGCATCGGCTGCTCCAGGCCGGCCTGGCGCGTCCGGCGAGCGAGGTCGAGCCGCCACCGGTGGTGGCGCCGAGGCCGGCGCCGCTGTCTGCCGCTCCGCCGCCGCCGCGCGGCGAGGCGCTGCGCGTCGAGCGCCAGGCGATGGTCGACCTCGGGCCGATGCCGGCGGTGGCGCCGCGGCTGGCCTCGCGCGGCGCGCGCCGCCTGGCGTTGGGGCTCGAGCTCGTTGCCGCCCTGGCGCTCGCCCTCGTCGCCTGGCGGGCGCCGGGGCATCTGCTGTTCGCGACACCCGACCTCGACCCGAGCCGGGAGGCCTACGAGCGCCTGCGCCGGCTTTCGCGGCAGGATCTGGTCGACCGCGCGGCGCGCACCTATCACCTGCTCGAAGGACGCTACCCTGGCCGGCTCGAGGAGCTGGTCGAGCGCCAGCTGCTGCCGTCGCGCGCCCGGTTCGACCTCGCCGGCGAGCCCTTCGTCATCCGCGCCTCGACCGAGCAGTACTACCTGACGATCGCCTCCGACGCCGAGGCCGCCCAGGGCGCCCGCGAGGGGGTCTACGGTGACTTCCTGCTCGACCGCGAGCTCTTCGCGAGCCTCGACGAGGAAGGCGGCGTGCCCCTGGTCCTGATCGACTGAGAGGCGGGGCTCGTCCCGACGGTGCGAGGCCCCGCGCCCGAGCGAGGCTGCCGGACGCCAAGGAAGAAATCTTAGCTCGATCTTGTTAGATCAAACGTCGGCCGTCTTGACTCAGGTCGACTCAACCCTTACGCTTTCATCGGCTCTTTCGGGAGGAGAAGACGTGAGCAAGATCATCGGAATCGACCTCGGAACCACCAACAGCGTGGTTTCCGTGCTGGAGGGCGGAGAGGCCAAGGTCGTCGCCAACGCCGAAGGCAGCCGGACGACGCCTTCGGTCGTCGCCTTCACCAAGGCCGGTGAGCGGCTCGTCGGCCAGGTGGCCAAGCGCCAGTCGGTCACCAACCCGCACAACACCGTCTACTCGATCAAGCGCTTCATGGGCCGTCGCTTCGAAGAGGTCAGCGACGAAATGAGGATGGTGCCCTACAGGGTCGAGCGCGCCGAGAACGGCGACTGCCGCGTCGACATCGACGGCAAGAAATTCAGCCCGCCGGAGATCTCGGCGATGATCCTGCAGAAGCTCAAGCAGGCGGCCGAGGACTATCTGGGCGAGAAGGTGACCGAGGCGGTGATCACCGTCCCGGCCTACTTCAACGACGCCCAACGGCAGGCGACCAAGGACGCCGGCAAGATCGCCGGCCTCGACGTCAAGCGGCTGGTCAACGAGCCGACGGCGGCGGCGCTCGCCTACGGCCTCGACAAGAAGCGGGACCAGACCATCGCCGTCTACGACTTCGGCGGCGGCACCTTCGACATCTCGATCCTCGAGGTCGGCGAGGGCGTGGTCGAGGTCAAGTCCACGAACGGCGACACCCACCTGGGCGGCGACAACATCGACCAGAAGGTGATCGATTGGCTGCTCGCCGAATTCAAGAAGGACCAGGGCATCGACCTCGCCAAGGACCCGATGGCGATGCAGCGGCTCAAGGAGGCTGCCGAGAAAGCGAAGATCGAGCTCTCCTCGGCGCAGGAGACCGAGATCAACCTGCCGTTCATCACCGCCGACGCCGCGGGTCCGAAGCACATGAACCTGAAGCTGACGCGCCCGAAGCTCGAGCAGCTCGTCGAGGAGCTGATCCAGCGCTCGGCCGGCCCCTGCCGGCAGGCGCTCGCCGACGCCGGTCTCGCCGCCCAGCAGATCGACGAGGTGGTGCTGGTCGGCGGTCAGACGCGCATGCCGGCCATCCAGAAGCTGGTGCGGGAGATCTTCGGCAAGGAGCCCAACAAGGGCGTCAATCCCGACGAGGTGGTCGCCGTCGGCGCCGCCATCCAGGGCGGCGTGCTCAAGGGCGACGTCAAGGACGTGCTGTTGCTCGACGTGACGCCGCTGTCACTCGGCATCGAGACGCTCGGCGGCGTGTTCACCCGGCTGATCGACCGCAACACCACCATCCCGACGCGCAAGAGCCAGATCTTCTCGACCGCCGAGGACAACCAGACCGCGGTCACCATCCGCGTCTTCCAGGGCGAGCGCGAAATGGCCGCCGACAACAAGATGCTGGGGCAGTTCGACCTGCTGGGCCTGCCGCCGGCGCCGCGCGGCATGCCGCAGATCGAGGTCACCTTCGACATCGACGCCAACGGCATCGTCAACGTTTCGGCCAAGGACAAGGCCACCGGCAAGGAGCAGCAGATCCGCATCCAGGCCTCGGGCGGGCTTTCCGACGCCGACATCGACCGCATGGTCAAGGAAGCCGAGGAACATTCCGACGAGGACAAGAAGCGGCGCGAGCTGGTGGAGGCCCGCAACCAGGCCGACGCGCTGGCGCATCTCTCGGAAAAGAACCTGAAGGAATACGGCGACAAGGTTTCCGCCGACGAAAAGAAAGCCATCGAGGACGCCATCAAGGACTTGCGCGAAGCCGCCAAGGCCGACGACTTGGGCGCCATCACGTCGAAGACCGAGACGCTGGCCCAGGCCTCCATGAAACTCGGCGAGGCCATGTACAAGGCCAGCCAGGCCGAAGCCGCCGCCCAGGCGGACAAGACCGACAACGGCGACAAGGGCGGCGACGCCAAGGACGCGGAAGCCAAGTCCGGCGACGGCAAGGTGGTCGACGCCGACTTCGAGGAAGTCGATCCCGAATCCGACAAGGAAAAGGACGCCGACTTCGAGGACACGGCCGCCGACAAGAAAAAGAAGAAGAGCAACTGATCCGGCGGCGGGCGGAACCGGCCGTGCGCGTTGCCGTTTCCGACCGCCGCTTCCCACTTTCCTGATGGACGACAACCACCGGGTCTCGGGCGATGGCGACTAAGGCGGACTACTACGCGACCCTCGGGGTCAAGAAAGACGCGAGCGCGGAGGACATCAAGAAGGCCTACCGCAAGCTCGCCATGAAATATCACCCGGACAAGAACCCGGGGAACAAGACCGCCGAGAAAAAGTTCAAGGACCTCTCGGAAGCCTACGAAATCCTGAAAAACGACCAGAAGCGCGCGGCCTACGACCGCTTCGGCCACGCCGCCTTCGACCAGGCGGCCGGCGGCCGCCCGGGCGGCCCCGGCGGTCCGGGCGCCGGCTTCGGCTTCGGCCAGGGCTTCGCCTCGGGCTTCGCCGACATCTTCGACGAGATGTTCGGCGAATTCGGCGGCCAGCGCCGGCGCGGCGGCGCCGCCGACGGCGAGCGCGGCGGCGATCTCCGCTTCAACATGGAAGTGACCCTGGAAGACGCCTTCAAGGGCAAGAAGGCGGAAATCCGCGTGCCGTCGTCGGTCGCCTGCGGCGAGTGCAAGGGCACCGGCGCCGCCGGCGGCGCCAAGCCGGTCGATTGCCCGACCTGCGACGGCCACGGCCGGGTGCGCTCGCAATCGGGCTTCTTCACGGTGGAACGCACGTGTCCCGCCTGCGGCGGCCGCGGCCAGGTCATCAAGGACCCCTGCCGCACCTGCGGCGGGGCCGGGCGCGTGCACAAGGAAAAGCAGCTTTCCGTCAGCATCCCGCAAGGCGTCGAGGACGGCACCCGCATCCGCCTGGCCGGCGAGGGCGAGGCGGGCTTGCGCGGCGCCCCCCCCGGCGATCTTTACATCTTCCTCTCGATCAAAACGCACCGTTTTTTCCAGCGCGACGGCGCCGACATCTATTGCCGGGTGCCGATCCCGATGACCACGGCGGCGCTCGGCGGCGTCATCGAGGTGCCGACCGTCGAGGGCACGCGGGCGCGGGTGACGCTGCCGGCCGGCACGCCGACGGGCCATCAGTTCCGGCTGCGCGGCAAGGGCATGACCGGGCTGCGCTCGGCGGTGCGCGGCGACATGTTCGTGCAGGCGGTGGTGGAAACGCCGGTCAACCTGACCGACAGGCAGAAGGAACTGTTGCGCGAGTTCGACAAGGAATCGACCGCCGGGCGGACCAGCCCGCAATCCCACGGCTTCTTCGACAAGGTGAAGGAGCTGTGGGAGGACTTGAAGGAATAGCTTGCCCTCACGGATCGGGACGGCATCACGGACCCAAAGGAACGATTCGCTCGGAAAGCGGCCCAAGGCATCCTGTCGCGCGGAAAATCGTACCCTGGCCGCCCGACGGCCACGGCGAAAACGCCGATTCTTTCAACGACTTAGTCATAACCTACTGATTCGACTGGAAAAATCATTGACCGCAGCGGGCGAAGCATGCTTCATTCACTTGTCGGTCAGGGTATTCGCCGGCCCCCCCGGCCGAAGGGGAATATGGGAACCGCCAAAACATTCGTGATCGAACTCTTTTTCGAGAAAAGAGCCGACGGACGTTTTTACGTTCGCAGCCCCAGCCTTTCCGGACTGCATTTAACCGGGCGGGATTTTAAGGCAATTCACGACGATATAGAGCCGATCGTCAAAGAACTTCTCTATCATAACTCAAAGATTGAAGCGGAAACGATTGTCTGGCTTCCAAGCCTGGAACAAGTTGAACACGTGATGACAGAACCTGTTCGCGAATCCGAGCCCGTGGAAAAGTTTCTCGTGATTACCGGGCGTGCGGCCGCCTAACGCAAAAGACAGAATCCTCTCTCAAGAAGAGGTTTCTAGCTGGCTCAAAACATCACAGTGGGAATGTTCATGGGTGATTGATCGCCGCTCGGCCGCGACGTGGCGCACAAAATATGGATATTATTTTACCGTTCCGCACGAGTGCTCGGAGAGATATTTCGAGGAAGAAATTATAAGCGATTTATATAAAAACGGCCGGGGACGTAATCTTTAGTGTCCTTAAGTGCGTTTCCCGAATAGCACCGGATTTTTCTCCTCCCGTCGTTCCCCCAGGGCGACGCCTCCCCAACAAGGCGTTGCACTTCGTTCGTGAACCTAGGGAATCCAGTCTTTCGGTGTCCTGGACGCCCGCCTTCGCGGGCGTGACGACGACAGGCACCCCCTAGTGCGCGAAGCGGCGCGATGCCGGCCCCCTTGCGTCATGCCCCGGCGTCCGCCCGCGCGCTTTTTCGGAATTTCCCCCACCTCGCCCTCCCGGCTTCGCCGGGTCCCTCCCTCTCCGCCCCCATGCGGGGCGGAGAGGGTTGAATTTTGTTCCCCCTCTCCACCCTTGGCGGTGGAGAGGGCCGGGGAGAGGCGGGTGTGAGGAGTCCGTATAACGCCTAATGCGCAAACCGCCGCATGCCGGCCCGCTTTTCGTCATGCCCCGGCGTCAGCCCGGGGCATCCAGCTTGCGGCGATTAATGCGCAAACCGCCGCATGCCGCCGTCGACGTGGATGACCTCGCCGGTGATGTAACGCGCCTTGGGCGAGGCCAGGAAGGCGATCAGGTAGGCCATGTCCTCCGGCTCGCCGAAATAGCCGACGGGGATGTTCGCCTTGATGAAG
>DASWJT010000019.1:0-2303 GCA_036397015.1 Thermoanaerobaculia bacterium | reverse complement strand
GGGCGGGGGCGGGAACTCCGGCCGCCGCCGATGCGGCGAGCGTTCCCGTCATCGACATCCACGCGCACGTCTTCAACCTGCGCTACCTGCCGGTGCGCGGGATCCTCGTCGCGCGCGGGGTGCCGAAGGTCGTCGCCGAGGCGCTCGACCGGCTGCTCGTCGGCGGGACGCGGCTCGCCGATCTCTCGCGGCCGGCCGACGAGCTGCTCGCGGGCGACGTGCTCGACGTCGGCGCGATGGAGCAGGAGGAGGCCCGTCGGTGGATCCTCGGGCGGCTGCAACCGGTGACCGCCGACGGCCTGCCCGACGCCCGGCCCGGCGCCGAGCTGCTGACGCCGCGCGAGCGGCGGGCGCTGCGCAAGTACGTCGCGCCGTCGCTGGCGCGCGCCGACCGGCTGCCCGGCGAGCTCGCCGACGCCGACCTCGTCGCCGAAGCCCTCGAAGTGGCGCAATTCGACGAGCGCGGCGACACGAGCTATCCGCGCTTCCTCGCCACGCTCATGCAGGACGAGGTCTCGAACGTGCGCGCGGCGCGGCGCGACTATCCGAGGGTCGACCTCTTCGTCCACCACCTGATGGACATGGAGCGGCCGTACGACGATCCGCCGGCGCTCGCCAACGGCGAGCAGATCGCGCGCCTGCCGCGGCTCGCGGCGCTCTTCCCGGGGCGGCTCCTCGGCACCGTCGCCTTCGATCCGTTCCGGCGCGACGGGGCTCTCGCGGTGGTGCGGAGCGCGATCGACTCCGGCCGCGCCGTGGGCGTCAAGTTCTATCCGCCGAGCGGCTACCGGGCGGGCGGCAACGGCTTGCGCGCCTGGCCGCCGAAGCCGTCGTTGTGGAAATTCGCCCTGCGCGCACAGTGGACTTCGCGCTACGGCGGCTGGACGGGGAGCCGCCTCGACGAGATCAATCGCGGCCTCTTCGCCTGGGCCGCCGGGCGCGGCGTGCCGATCCTCGCCCACTGCACGCCGGAGGGCTTCGAGGCCTTCGCCGGCTCGGGGCTGCTGAGCGATCCGGCGCACTGGCGCGCTGTGCTGCGCGACTTCCCGAACCTGCGCCTCGTCCTCGCCCACGCCGGCGGTGGCGACGGCGAGGGCTGGTTCTCGACCGGCGCCTGGACCGGCGAGGACGGCTTCGACCAGCGCGCCTGGGATCTCGCGACGCGCTTCGAGAACGTCTACCTCGACTTTTCGTACGCGAGCGAGGTGCTCGACGACGCCCGGCTCGCCGCGCTCCGCGACCGCCTCGTCGCGCTGCTGCCGAAGGACCCCGAGCGCTCCTTCGCCCTCGGTCACAAGCTGGTCTACGGCAGCGACTGGCACATGGTCGCCTCGCTCGACCGCCGGCGCGAGATCTTCGACCGCCTCTGGAACCTCTTCTCCGAGCCGGCGCTCCGCCCCTGGCGCGCGCGCTTCTTCGCCGGCAACGCGGCGCACGCGCTGCGGCTCGACGACCTCGCCGCCTCGCCGCTCTTCGACGCCGCCCAGCGCGCCGCGCTCGCCGACCTTGCCGCCCGCGTCCGCGCCGCCGAGGCCGCGCCGTGAATTCCCTCCCTCGCGAAAGGAGAGACCGATGACACTCCCACGACTCCGCACCCTCTTCGTCGCACCCGCCGCGCTCGCCGCGACGCTCGCCCTCGCGCCCGCCGTCGCGGCGCAGGCCAGCCGCACGCCGCCGCCGACGGGCGACCAGCCGCAGGGGGCTGACCTTTTCTCCCCCGTGGGCACGGCGTTCGACATGACGCCGGCGCAGGAGAAGGCGATGGCCGCCTTCCGCGCCGACCCCTCGGCGGGCGAGATCCAGGTCCTGCGCATCAATGCCAACGTGCCGCGCACTGCCGACGCGGTCAACTTCAACTTCCTCACCGGCACGCCCTTCATGCTCTCGACCAAGGCGCGGCAGGACCGCGCCGCGGGGAGCTATGCCTGGCTCGGCGGCGACGCGTCGGGCGGCAAGAGCGCCACGCTGGTGGTCCAGGGCGACGCCATCACCGGCACCATCCGCGACGGCGACAAGCTCTTCCGCGTCCGTCCGCTGGGCGGCGGCGTGCACGCGGTGATCGCGGTCGACCAGGCGAAGCTGCCGCCCGAGCACCCGCCGGCGTTCGACAAGAAGAGCCGGGAGACGAGCGAGCCGCCGCCGCGGCTCGCCCTGCGCCGCGAGGCGGCGATGCGGCCGCCGCCGCGGGAGCACCCGGCGGCCGAGCGCGCCGCGGCGGTGCGCGGCGCGACGCGCGCCGAGCTCGCCGCGCATCCCGCCGCCCCGCCCACCGCCGATCAGCCCGGCGGCGGCGCCGGCGGCGG
>DASWJT010000018.1:0-1528 GCA_036397015.1 Thermoanaerobaculia bacterium | reverse complement strand
CGTGGTTTCGATCGGCAAGCTCCATTTCCGCGGCCACAAGGGGGACGACAACGGGTTCAGCGAAGAGATCATCCCCATGAACATCATCGAGGGCAAGGGCGATCTCATGGGGCTGGTGAGGAAGGACCTCCCGGAGCGGGGTCTCGCCTGGAAGATCGCCAAGCTCGCGGGCCCCGGCGAAACGCCCTATACCGCGTATGACCGCGAGATCACGACGCGCGCGCAGATCTGGCTGCGCGAAGAGGCGCCCCGCTATCGCGACAAGCCCTGGGTGCTGTTCGTGTCCTTCGTCTGCCCGCACTTCCCGCTGGTGGCGCCGGCCGACTTCTACTACCAGTATCCGCTCGAGAAGATGCCCGTGCCGAAGCAGTACGCGCCAAGCGAGCGTCCCGATCACCCGTATCTGCGCGACTATTCGGGGAGCTTTGCCTATGACCGCTATTTCGATCCGGCCAAGCTCAGGAAGGCGATCGCGGCCTACTACGGCCTGTGCAGCTTTTTGGACGACAATATTGGCCGGGTAATCCGTACGCTCGAGACCGTCGGGCTCGCCGATTCCACGCGCATCCTGTACACCAGCGACCACGGCGACAACCTCGGCGCGCGCGGGCTATGGGGCAAGTCCACGCTCTACGAAGAGGTCGCGGGCGTGCCGCTGATCGTCGCCGGCGCCGATGTCCCGCGCGGGAAGAGCGTGAGCACGCCGGCGAGTCACGTCGATACCTATCCATTCATCATGGCATGCGTGGGGGAGGACCGGCCGCAGATGTACGAGGGGCATCCGGGCGTATCGCTTCTCGCGCTCGCCCGCGGCGAGCGGCCCGATCGCAACGTGCTCTCGGAGTACCATGGCATGGGCTCCACGACGGGCGCGTTCATGATCCGCCACGGAAAATACAAGTTCGTGCACTACGTGGCTTACCGGCCGCAGCTCTTCGACCTGGAGCGGGACCCGGAGGAGTTGCGCGACCTTGCCAGCGATCCGGCGCATGCGGGCGTGCTGGAGGAGTGCCGCGCTCGGCTCTTCGCGATTCTCGACCCGGCGGAAGTGGACGCCCGGGCGAAGCGGCGGCAAGCCGAGCTGCTCGAGGCGAACGGCGGGCGCGACGCAGTCATCAAGCGCGGCGATCTGGGCTTCACGCCGCCGCCGGGCTATCCGGCGGTATTCGGGTGAAGGCAGAAGGATGAAGATTTGACAACGAGGAGGAAGCCATGAACAGACTGATTGCAGTTGCATGTGCGCTGGCTCCGATCGTCGGGGTCGGGCAGCTGGCATCGGCGCAGGAATACCCGGCGCGACCGATCCGGATGGTAGTGCCGTTCGCGCCCGGGGGAAACACCGACATACTCGCTCGCGCGGTTGCCCAGCGCATGACCGAGTCGTGGCGCACGCCGATCGTGGTGGACAACCGGCCGGGCGGCAACGGCTTCATCGCCTCGGATATCGTGGTCCGGGCCAATCCCGACGGCTATACCGTGTTCGTCGCATCGAGCCGCGAGGTCTCGATCAACACCGTGCTGTTCAAGA
>DASWJT010000017.1:0-2409 GCA_036397015.1 Thermoanaerobaculia bacterium | reverse complement strand
GAGCCGTAAAGCTGGTTTTTACCAGTCATCGGTCACGCTTCTTCAGGAAATGGTGGGTGGTACTGGGTTCGAACCAGTGACCCCTGCCGTGTGAAGACAGTGCTCTACCGCTGAGCTAACCACCCGTGGCGAGGCGCGATTTTATCATCCATGCGCGACGGGCGTCACTCCATCACGGTTTCCGGAGGGCGGCGGCGAGGGGCCCGAAAAGCGCTTCGCCGTTGCGCCACGCGATTTTTTCCGCGACGTCGCCCGGCAACTCGGAGAGCCACGACCGCGCGAGCCGCGCATGTTCCACGATGTAATGCCAGCGCTCGGGCGAAGGCGTGTCGGTGCCGACCATGATGCGGTCCGGCATCTCGAGGAGCAGCGGGCGCCATTCGGGGCTGAGCTTTCCACCCGGGGCGTGGTCGGTGCGCCACGAAAGTTCGCACCAGAGGTTCTTGTGGCGGCGTAGCATCTCGCGCACTTCCCGGGGCGGCGCGAATCCGGCATGCGCCCACAGCACGCGGGCGCCGGGGTCCTGCTTGAAGACGCGCTCCACCGCGTCCGCGTCGGAATGCATGTGGAGGAGCAGCTTGCGCTCGCGCGCGAGCTGCACCATGCGCCGCACCACGGGGAGGTCCGCGTCCGCTCCGTAGACGTGAAATTCGCCGATGGCGACATAGCGGTAGCGCTTGAGCCGCTCCTCGACGTAGGTCACGATGGAATCGTCGCGCACCCATGTCGAGATATCCGAACGCACCCGATTGGGACGCAGCTCCGGGATGATGATGTCCGGAGCCGCCTTGTACAGCGCCTGCGTCCCGTCGTCGTCCGAGCTCGAAACCAGGGCGCGCCTCACGCCCGCCTTGCGCAGGATCGCGATCGCCGACTTCTCGGGCAGCGCATCCCGCGTATCGTGGCTGTAGTGGATGTGGGCGTCGAAGATGGACAGCTCAGCCGCCCACCCGGTGGGGGCCAGCGTCAAACCTACCGCCAACAGCAACGAACGATTCACGGCTGAGCTATCCGTCTCCGGCGGCGGACATACCCCGTGCGAGCCTGCCGGCGATGGTGTCGATCAGCCGCCGCGATATGCTGATCGGCGGCGGCAGCTTCGGGAGCTGGTCGGGCTCGAACCAGCCCGCCTCCTCGATCTCCACGCCGTCCGGGCGGATTTCGCCGCCGGCGTATTCCGCCGTGAAGGCAATCATCAGCGAGTGGGGAAACGGCCACGGCTGGCTGCCGAAGTAGCGAATGTTCTTCACTTCGACGCCGACTTCTTCGCGCGTTTCGCGAGCCACCGTATCCTCCAGCATCTCGCCCGGCTCGACGAAGCCGGCGAGCGCCGAGTATCGCCCCTTCGGAAACGCCGGCTTGCGGGCAAGCAGCAGTTTTCTGCCGTGCGTCACGAGGATCATGATCGCCGGCGAGACCGGCGGATAGCTGGTGAAGCCGCAGCGCGGGCATTCGCGCGAGCGCTCTTCCCGGCGCGGCTCCGTCCGCGCGCCGCAGCGGCTGCAGTATTGGTGGTTGCGGTCCCATTCGAGGAGCTGGTACGCCCGCCCCGACAGCGCGGCAAGGGTCGTCTCCACGAGCCCGAACAGATCGCGCAGCCCGAGAGGCGCCCATCCCTGGGGCAAGGGCTGCGACTCGGAAATCTCGACCGCGTAGCAATGCCTGCCCTCGTAGAGCCCGAGGTACTGGCTGCGCTGCGGCGCGAGGCCGTGCTCAGAGAGATCCACGCAGCACGGCATGGCGGGCCGCTCGCCGCCGTTCAGGACAAGAATCTCCGCCTTGCGGAACGCGAACCACAAGGCAGGTTCGGTCAACCGCTCCGGAGGAGTGACAAGAGGAATATATTCAGGCATCTCCCACCACCCCGTCACCTTCGGTGCCACCCCTCCTCCGGCAGGAGGGGAGATTGATAGTTGTGGCACCCATGACAATTCGCCACATCACGCGAGTCATTGCGCCTTCTCGAGCTTACGCCAGAGCGTCGCGCCCTTGCTCGCCTTGTCGATGTCCTCGAGGATGCGGGCATGCTCGGCAAGCTCATCCTTCGTGGCGCGGATGACGACCAGCTCGAGCTTGCCATGCGTCGCCTCGGCCGCGGCGACGGCGGCGGGGCTGGCTTCCACCTCCATGACCAGGCTCTCCTGGCCGCGCGTCATGGCGAGATAGACCTCGGCGAGGAGCCGCGCGTCGAGCTGCGCGCCGTGCAGCGTGCGGGCGGAGTTGTCGACCTGGTAGCGCTCGCACAGTGCGTCGAGGCTGTTCTTCTTACCGGGGTGCAGGTCCTTCGCAAGGCGCAGCGTGTCCACGATATCCGGGCAGTAGTCGGTGACCGGCTTCAACTCGGTCAGGTCCAGCTCACGGTTGAGGAAGGCGATGTCGAAAGCCGAATTATGGATGACGAGCTCGGCG
>DASWJT010000016.1:0-67491 GCA_036397015.1 Thermoanaerobaculia bacterium | reverse complement strand
CACCACCGGCCACCGAACGCCGGCCGCCTCGCGGCGCGCCGCCTGCGGCGGCAGATAGAGATCGAACGGCAGCGCTTCGCCGGCGGCGGCGGGAAACTCGAGGTTCCTCCGCACGACGACCTCCGCGGCTCCCGGCAGCTCGTAGAGCACGCGCTGCTGCGCGACCGGCACCTGCGGCGTCACGCTCATCGACAGCTCTCCGGACCGTTCGCCAGGAAAGACGAAAGCCGCCGAGCGGCGATGGCCTCGGCGGCTTCGCAAAAACGCCGCACGCGCGGCGCTCGCCAGAATTCTCCACTATTTTATCAGACGCTCGCCGACCACGCCGATCGCGAAGTTGACACGCGTCTCGAAGCGCAGGGAGCGCCCGAAGCGCGCCGCGAGCCGGATCCCGGCGTCGCGCTCGAACCGCCTCCACCGCGAGGGTGGGACCGCCGCCCGTAGGCTCCGCGCCCGCGCGCTGATGGCGCGCGAGGCGAGAAAGCGAGCGAGCGAAATCGCCACGGCGAACTGCTCGCCGGCGGCGATCTCGACCGCGAAGCCGGCTCCTTCGAGACACGCCGCCAGCCGTGCGGGATCGGTGAGCGCCGCTTCCGAAGGGAGCGACGTCGCCGCCGACGCTCCGCTCGCGGCGCCGAAATGCTCGCCCGCAACGACCGCCCACAGAAGGCCGGGCGCGCTCTCCGACGGGTCGGCGGCCCACGCGGTCAGGCCGCACCGCCCGCCGCGGGCGAGGACTCTCCGCACTTCGACGAGCGCTGCGACCGGATCGGCCAGGTGGCTGAGCACGAAGCTCGCGCCCACGTGCGTGAACGCCCTGTCCGCGAAGGGCAGCGCCGGCAGCGCGCCCGCCACGCCGCTCCCGCCGCCGGCCCCGCCCTGCCGCAGCATGGCGAGTGAAGGATCGCAGCCGACGACCTCGCGCGTCCGCCGGCGCGCAGCACGGCTGACCGCGCCCGTCCCGGCGCCGAGGTCGAGGAACCTCGCGCCCCGCGCCGGCGCGAGCAGCGCGACGAGCCGCGCCGCCGGCGCCCGGAAGTAGGCCGGCCGCGACACGCGCTCGTAGGTTTCGGCGACGCCGTCGTAGGCGATCGAGCCACTCGCGCTCGCCCCCGCCCTCGCTCCCCGCGGCTTCGGTTTCTTTCGCGCGCTCAGCGACCTCTCTCCTTTCGAGGTCCGCGACCGGCCCGCCGCCGGCGCGTGCGCGGGCCGCTGCAGCGGCGAGCCGGGCGCCGACGAATGCCGTCTCGAAGAACGCTCCGCATGATAGGCGAGCCTCCCGGCGCAGGCGGAGCCGGGCCGCGCACGCGCGATACACTCCGGCGCGTGAAAACCGTCCTCGTCACCGGCGGCGCCGGGTTCATCGGCAGCCATCTGGCCAACGACGTGCTGGCGCACGGCGAGCGCTGCATCGTGCTCGACGACCTGTCGACCGGCAAGCGCGAGAACGTGCCGCCGGGAGCGGTCTTCCATCAGCGCGATATCAACGACCCCGGCCTCGACGAGCTGCTCGCCGACGAGCGCGTCGACGTCGTCAATCACCACGCGGCGCAGGCCAACGTGCGGGTCTCGCTCGAGGACCCGGCCGCCGACGCGCGCGTCAACGTCCTCGGCGGGCTCGCGCTCGTCGCCGCCTGCCGCAAGGCGGGCGTCAAGCGCTTCGTCTTCGCCTCGTCGGGCGGCACCGTCTACGGCGAGCAGGAGGTCTTCCCCTGCGGCGAGGAGCACCCGAAGCGGCCGGTCTCGCCCTACGGCGTCGCCAAGCTCGCCTTCGAGCTCTACCTCGAGGCCTTCGCGCGCGCCGGCGATCTCGAGCCGGTCGCCCTGCGCTACGCCAACGTCTATGGCCCGCGCCAGTGGCCGAAGGGCGAGGCGGGGATCGTCGCCATTCTCGCCGAGATGCTCCTCGCCGGCGAGCGGCCGCGCATCTTCGGCGACGGCGAGCAGACGCGCGACTACGTGCACGTCGACGACGTGGTGGCCGCCAACCGCGCGGCCTACATCACCGACCGCCTCGGCGCCTACAACGTCGGCACCGGCGTCGAGACCACCGTCAACGCGCTCTACCGGAGAGTGGCGCGCGAGCTCGGCAGCGCGATCGAGCCGCTGCACGTCGCGGCAATTCCGGGCGAGCTGCGCCGCAACTCGCTCGCCGCCGGCAAGCTCGCGCGCGAGCTCGACGTGCGCATCTCGACCGGCCTCGACCACGGGCTCGCCGCGACGCTCGCTTGGTACCGCGCCCGCGCCGCCGCATGAGCCTCCCCGAGCTGTGGAGCGAGCTGCCGGCCGAGCTCGCCGCCCGCCTCGATCCGGCGCGGCCGTGGGACCTCCTCGGCGCGCCGCTCGACGAGCTCCTCGCCGCGCTGGCGAGCGCGCGGATCGAGATCGCGCTCGACCCGCGCGTCGTCCTCGCCGGCGACCGCGTCGCGATCGGTGCCGGCACGCGCATCGCGCCGGGAGCGACGCTCCACGGCCCTGTCCGCATCGGCCGCGACTGCGAGATCCGCCCCGGCGCCTTCCTGCGCGGCGGCGTCTGGCTCGGCGACGGCTGCGTGGTGGGCGCCAACGTCGAGGTCAAGCGCTCGATTCTTCTCGACCGCGCCCAGGCGCCGCACCTGAACTACGTCGGCGACTCGATCCTCGGCCGCGGCGTCAACCTGGGAGCCGGCGCCGTGCTCTCGAACTTCCGCCACGACGGCTGCGAGATCGTCATCCCGGCCGGCGAGGAGCGGCTCCCGACCGGGCGCCGCAAGCTCGGCGCCCTGCTCGGCGACGCGGTCGCCATCGGCTGCAACTCGGTGCTCAATCCGGGCACGATCGTCGGCGCCGGCACGCACATCTACACCGGCGTGCAGCTGCGCTCGGGCGTCTACCCCGCCCACTCGCTCGTCAAGCTCCGCCAGACCCTCGCCATCGGCCCGCGCCACGAGCACTGAGCGTGCTCACGGCTCGGGCGGCGGAGGGTAGGCGTCCTCGCTGTCGTCGGTGCTCTCCGACTCGGCCATCTCGTTGAGCTCGAGCCGGCCCTGCTCGAACTCCTCGTAGGCGCGCGCGCGCTCCTCTTCGGTCGCCGCCTCGGCCATCGCCTGCTGCAGGCTCTGCTCGAGCTCGGCCGCCCGTTGCTCCATGGCGCGGGTGCGCTCGGCCTCGCTCGCGAAATCTTCCTCGTCCTCGACGGGCGGCGTCTCCGCGGCGGCAGACGCCGCCTCGCCGTCGGCGCGCGGCGTGCGCTCGAGGCGTCCGCCGCACGCCGCGACGAGCGCCGCCGCGGCCAGGCCGACGATCGCGATCCCCGACTTGGCGCTCACCATTTCCATCGTAGCAGCGCCCGCTCAGCCCGGAGAACGAACTACCAGCACCGTGCGGTCGTCCTGCGGCGGCGCACCGCCGGTGAAGCGGTCGACGTCGGCGAGCATCGCGGCGACGATCTCGCGCGCCGGCCGCCCGCGCAGCTCGCGGGCGAGCGCCACCAGCCGGTCGATGCCGTACTCCTCGGCGGCGCCGAACGCCGGATCGCCGGCCGAGGCCTCGAGCAGTCCGTCGGTGTAGAGCACCAGGACGTCGCCGGGGGCGAGGCGCACGAAGCCGCGCTCGTAGGTCGAGTCGGCGATCGGCCCGAGTACCGCGCCGCCCTCGACGAGGAAGCGGACCTCGCCGTCGGCCTTCAGGCGGAAGGGAGGTGGGTGTCCGGCGTTGACGTAGATGAAGACGCCGTTCAATTCGAGCTCGCCGTAGAACAGCGACACGAAACGGCTGGTGAGCGTCGAGCGGTGGATGATCTGGTTCATGCGCTCGACGGTGCGTACGATCTTGAAGTCGCGCGCGAGTCCCATCCTCAGCCCCATGTAGACGTCGCGCACCTGCAGCGCCGCCGGCAGGCCGTGCCCGGAGACGTCGGCGATCGCCAGGCCGAGGATCTTGTCGGTGATCGGGATGTAATCGTAGAAGTCGCCGCCGACCTTCTCCATCGGCTGCGTCTGGCCGCAGAGCTCGAAGTCGCCGTAGCTCGGCACCCGCCGCGGCAGGATCGAGGCCTGGATCTCGCGCGCCTCGTCGAACGCCGCCTCGAAGCGCTCCTGGCGCAGGCGCTGGTTGATGGCGTGCCGCAGCACCCCCAGCGAGTAGAGCACCGTGTCGCGGTCGGTCTCCGGCGCGACGTCGAAGGAAAGCACGAACTCCTCGTCGTCGACCTCGATGGCGGCGAAGCCCTCGACGCCCAGCCGGCGCTCGAGCTCGCGATCGACGCGCGGATCCTCGCGCGCGAAGTAGACGACGCCGGCCTCGAGCAGCTCGACGAGCGCCGCGTACGAGTCCGGTACGCGCACGCCGAGGAGCGCGGGCCGGCGCTCGGGGAAGGTCGCCACGATCTCGTAGTGATCCCCGGCGCGCCGGTAGAGGCGGCCGCCCGAGATGCGCAGCGTCTCGCCCAGGCGGGCGAGCACCGCTTCGGCCAGCCGATGGATCGTGGCGCCGCGCTCGGGCGAGGCCTGGATCTCGGCCACCACCTGCTCGACCCGCCGCATCAGGTGGCGGTAGTCGATGCCGCGCGGCTCGGCGGCCTCCGTCGTGCGGACCTCGCTCACGCTCAGCCCTGGTCGACGAGCGCGCGCACGATGCGATCCTGCGCCTGGTGCGCCGAGCTGCCGCGCAAGCGGTTGAGCAGGATCGAGAAGGCGTAGACGCGCCCGGAGCGCGCCTTGGCGTAGCCGGAGAGCGTCGAGACACCGCGCAGCGTGCCGGTCTTGGCGAAGACGTTGCCGCGGTAAGGGGGCGTCGCCAGCCGCCGCCGCCACGACACGAGCTCGCTCTCGCCGCTGTAGGGCAGCGACTGCAGGAACTCGCGGCCGTAGGGGTGGAAGTACATCTTGGCGAGCACCTGGGTGAGAGCGCGCGGCGAGGCCTGGTTGGCGCGCGAGAGGCCGGAGCCGTCGGCGACGGCGACCTCGGCGGCCGGCACCCCGAGCTCGGCGACGAAGCTCGAAATCGCCCGGCTGGCGGTCTCCCAGCTGCCGGTGCCGTGCCTGCGGAAGCCGAGCAGCTTGGCCAGGCTCTCGGCGTAGAGGTTCTGACTGCGCTTGTTCGTCACCGCGAGCGTTGCAGCCAGATCGCTCGCGTGCACCGCCACCACTTCCCACGCTCCGGCGAGCGGCGCGTGCTCGTAGCGGAAGCGCGCCGGCAGCTCGACGCCCTCCTCGGCGAAGGCGGCACGCAGCGCGGCGGCGAAGTAGGCCGGCGGCTCGTGGACCGCGACCCAGACGTCGACCTGGCCCGTGCTCTCGCCGATCCAGCCGGAGACGACGAGCGTGTCGGACGTGGCGTCGCGCGTCACCACCAACCTGCCGGAGCGGCCGTCGGCGGTGCGCGCCGTGTTGCGGAAGCGGAAGTAGTCCATCCGCGGCACTGTCTCGGCGTGCGCCGGCGAGCCCGGCTCGGCGCCCGGCCGCACCCGCACCAGGACGCAGTTGTCGTTGAACGACAGCGCGTCGATCGGCGCCTCGTACCAGGCGGTGAGCTGATCGCGCGGCCAGTCCGGGTGCACCCGCGGCTCGGCGAAGAGGCCGTTGACGAGCACGAGCTCGCCCTCCACCCGCCGCACGCCGCGCGCCGCGAGCTCGCGCGCCCAGGGCCGGAAGGGGGCGAACGAGTCGCCGTCGTGGAAGCGGCCCGAGAGGTTGGGATCGCCGCTGCCGACGACGGCGACGTCGCCGCGCAGCGCGCCGTCGACGACCTCGCCGCGCGCCAGGAGCTTGGTCTCGAAGCGGAACTCCGGGCCGAGCTCGGCGAGCGCCGCGGCGGTGGTCAGCAGTTTGGTGTTCGAGGCCAGGATGCGCGGCCGGTCGGCCTGGTGGCCGTAGACCTCGACGCCGCCGGCGAGATCGACGACGTGCACGCCGACCTCGCGCGCCGCCTGGCTCGCCGCGCCGACCTCGCGCGCGAGGGTGGCGGCGAGCGTCGCCGCGCCGGGCGAGCGCGTCGCGGCGGCGTCGATCGGGGCCGCCGCGAGGAGCAGGCCGAGCGCGGCGGCGGCGGCGGAGCTGGACAGTGGAAATCTGCGGCGCGGCACGAATCCTCTCGCTGACCGGCTCGTCGGGTGGCCCGGTTCGGCGCCGATCATAACGGCCGCGCCGCCGCCGCGCAGTGAACCGCGCCTCGCCCCGGCGGTGATCAACGCGGCCGGAAGGGGAGGATCTCGGCGCCGCGGTCGTCGCCGCCGGCGCCGCCCGTGTCGGCCTCGCCGTCCGCCTCGCCCGCCGGCGCCGCCGCCACGGCTTCGGCGGCCGCCTGCCCGGACCCCTTCTCGTCGGCGACTCCGTCGGCCTCCTCGGCGGCGCTGAATTGCGTGAAGTCGAGCCCGAACGGCACCGACGGATCGAGGAACGAGGTGAGCGCCGCGAACGGCACGCGCAGGCGCTCCCAGACGCCGCCAAAGCGCAGCGTGACGGCGAACGCCTCGTCGTCCACCACGAGGTCGGCCCACTGGTTCTGGAGCACGACGGTCATCGACTCCGGATGGCGCGAGGCGAGCGCCGGCGCGAGCTCGACGCCCGGCGCGCGGGTCGCGAAGGTGAGGTAGAAGTGGTGGTCGCCGGGGAGGCCGGAGCCCGCCACCCGCGCCAGCAGGTCGCGCACGATGCCGAGGGTCGCCTGGCGCAGCAGGCGCGGATACTCGATTCGCTCGCTCACAGCAGGAAGCCGGCGATGGTCGCAGTCTGGAAGCAGGCGAGCGAGCCGGCGACCATCGCCCGCAGGCCGAGCCGCGCCAGGTCGGACTTGCGCTCCGGCGCCATGCCGCCGATGCCGCCGATCTGGATGGCGATCGAGGAGAAATTCGAGAAGCCACACAGCGCATAGGTAGCGATCACCTGCGCGCGCTCCGAAAGCTGGCCGGCCTCGATCATCTGCTGCATCTCGATGTAGCCGACGAACTCGTTGACCGCGGTCTTGATGCCGATCAGCGTGCCGACCTGCGCCGCCTCGGCCCACGGCACGCCCATCACCCAGGCGAGCGGGCGGCCGAGCTGGCCGAGCAGCCACTTGAGCGACAGCTCGGGAAAGCCGATGACGCCGCCGAGCGCGCCGAGCGGCCAGTCGACGAGCGCGATCAGCGCCACGAAGGCGATCAGCATGGCGCCGACGTTCAAGGCCAGCTTGAGGCCGTCGGCCGCGCCCGTGGCGGCGGCGTCGAGCCCGTTGGCCCACGGCCGCTCGACCTCGATCTCGACGCGGCCGGCGGTCTTCGAATGCTCCGTCTCGGGGAACATCAGCTTCGCCATCACCAGCGACGCCGGCGCCGACATCACGCTCGCCGCCAGCAGGTGCTTGGCCGAGATGCCCATGCCGACGTAGGCGACCATGACGCCGCCCGCGACGGTGGCGAAGCCGCCCGTCATCACCGCCATCAGCTCCGACTTCGTCATCTGGCCGATGAACGGCCGGATCAGCATCGGCGCCTCGGTCTGGCCCACGAAGATGTTCGCCGAGGCGGAGAACGACTCGGCGCCCGAGGTGTTCATCGTCCGCATCATGAGGCGGGCGAAGAGCTCGACGATCCGCTGCAGCACGCCGTAGTGGTAGAGGATGGCGATGAAGCTCGAGAAGAAAATGATCGTCGGCAGCACCTTGAAGGCGAAGTAGAACTCCTTGAAGCGCTCGCCGAAGACGAAGGCCGCGCCCGCGTCGGTGAAGTCGAGGAAGCGGTTGACGACGGAGCCCGCCCAGTCGAACGTCGCGCGGCCGAGCTCGGTGCGCAGGATGACGAGCGCGAAGACGATCTGCAGCACCGAGCCGACCAGGACGGGCCGCCAGCGGATGGCGCGGCGATTGTTGGACATCGCCCAGGCGATGCCGAGCATGGTGAACAGGCCGAGGACCGAGACCCAGCGCTCCATCGTCGTCGCGCGCTCCTTGACGGGGTCGTTTGCGGAAGCGGCGGCGAGCGTATCCGAGGGATTCGGCCCTCGCAACCGACGCCCCGGTAGACTCGGCGACGCGATGGCGCCGCGCTTCGACGACGACAACCGCGCGCTCGAGCTCGGCGTCGCCGACCTGCTCGAGCCGCAGCTCGTGCGCGCGATCGGCTTCTCGAACCGCGGCGGCTACGAGCGCCTCTGGCTCGGCCAGGCGATCCACGGCCGCTACCAGGAAGAGGCGCTCGCCGCCGACTCGACCTACCGGCGCGAAGTCGTGCTCAGGATCGAGCTCGAGCACCGCGGCTGGCGCGTGACGCTCTCCGGCCGCCTCGACGGCTTGCGCCGAGACGACGACGGCGCCCGCGTCGTCGAGGAGATCAAGTCGGTGCGCCGGGAGGGCCAGCTCGCCCCGGCGCTGCGCGAGATGTACGAGCGCCAGGCGCGCCTCTACGCCTGGATGCTCGGCCGCGACGAAGCGGGCCCGGTGCGCGCCGAGCTGGTGCTCATCGCCATCGGCTCGGACGCCGTCGACCGCGTCGAGCTGGAGAGCGACGTCGCGGCGCTGGAGAGCGACGTCCGCAAGCGGCTCAACCGGCTGCTCCACGAGCACGACGCCGCGCGTCGCGCCGCGGCCGACCGCGCCGCCGCCGGCCGTGCGCTCGCCTTCCCGCACGGCGAGCTGCGGCCCGGCCAAGACGTCCTCGTCGCCGCCGTCGAAGCGGCGCTCGCCACCCGCTCGCACCTGCTCGTCGAGGCCCCCACCGGTCTCGGCAAGACCGCTGCCGCGCTGTGGCCGGCGCTCAAGTTCGCGCTCACCGAGAACAAGCGCCTCTTCGTCTTGACCGCCAAGAACCTGCAGCAGGAGATGGCGACGCGCGTCCTCGGCCTGCTCGCCGAGGGCGGCGGCTTCCACGCCCTGCGCCTGCGCGCCAAAGCGCGCATGTGCGCCAACGGCGAGGTCATCTGCCACGAGGACTACTGCTCGTTTGCCCGCGACTACGCCGGCAAGCTGGTGACCTCGGGCGTCGTGCCGCGCCTGCTCGAGGAGGAGCTTGTGATCGAGCCCGACGTCGTCTTCTCGGCGGCGGCGCAGGCCGAGGTCTGCCCGTTCGAGGTCAGCCTCGACCTCGCCGGCCGCGCCCAGGTGGTCGTCGGCGACTACAACTACGCCTTCGACCCGTGGGTCGCGCTCGCCGACTTCGCGCCGGACGCGAGCCTCTCCGACACCATCCTGGTCGTCGACGAGATCCACAACCTGGTCGAGCGCGGCCGCGGCTACCTCTCGCCCGAGCTCTCGGCGGCGGCGGCGCGGCGCGCCGCGGAGGCGGCGGCGCAGGGGACGACGGCGATCCACGGCGAGCTGGCGCGCGTCGCCGGTGCGCTCGCCGAGCTCGTCGAGAGCGAGGTCGAGAGCGCCCTCGTCGAGCTGCCGCCCGGCGACGGGGCGCTCGAGGCGGGCCTGCCCGAGGACGCCCTCTGGCGGCTGCGCAGCGACTTCGACGCCGCCTTCGTCGACTACCTCGAGCACCAGCGCGAGACGCGGAGCTTCCGCGCCGAGGATCCGTTCGTCGGCCTCTACTTCACTCTGCTGCGCTTCTTGAACGGGCTGCTCTTCGAGGGCGGCGCCTTCAGCCGCCTCGCCGAGCGCCGCGGCGACGACCGCCTGCTGCGCATCCTGTGCAAGGACCCGAGCGCGCATCTCGGCCGCGTCATCGGCCGCACCCACGCGACGATCGGGCTCTCGGCGACGCTCTCGCCGCCGGAGTTCTACCGCGACCTGCTCGGCTTCGACGCGGCGCGCACCGCCGTCGTCGCGGTGCCCAACCCGTTCCCGGCCGAGCGGCGCCGGCTGGTCGTCGACGCCACCGTCGCGACTACCTGGCGCGAGCGCGCCGCGCACGCGCCGCGCCTCGCCGAGCGGCTGACCGAGTTCGCCGAAGCGGTGCCGGGGAACCTCCTCGTCCTCTTCCCCAGCTTCCAGTACCTGACCGACGTCGCGGCACGGATCACGCCGCGCTCGAAGCGCGTCCTCGTCCAGCAGCGCAGCGACAGCGAGCGCGACCGCGAGGCGCTCCTCGCCGCCCTGCGCGGGGCGGTGCTCGGCGACGTTCTGCTCCTCGCCGTCGCCGGCGGCGTCTTCGCCGAGGGCGTCGACTACCCGGGCGACGCGCTGCGCGCGGTCGCCGTCGTCGGACCCTGCCTGCCGGTGCCGACGCTCGACACGAGGCTGCTCCAGGCCTACTACGAGGAGCGCTTCGAGCGCGGCTTCGAGTACGCCTTCGTGGTGCCGGGAATGACGCGGGTGGTGCAGGCGGCGGGCCGGCTCATCCGCTCGGCCGACGACTCGGGCGTCATCGCGCTGTTCGACCGCCGCTTCCTCGAGCGCCCCTACCGCGACCACCTGCCCGCCGAGTGGCGCGGCGCGGACGACGTCGCCCGACTGGCCGGCGACCCGGCCGGCGTCGCGCGGCAGTTCTTCGACGCGCTCGCGGGCCGGAGCGTCGGCGGCGGCTGACGCCGCGAGCTACAGGTCGCCGCGCGAGCGGAGCGCTTCGAGGGTCTCGGTGAGGTCGGCGTCGGGCGCCTCGGCTCCCTCCACCCGTTCCGAGCGTGCGCGCTCGAGACGCGCGAGGAGCTCGGCGCGCAGGCGCGCGGCGCGCTCCGGCTCGGCGGCCGCGAGGTCGTGGCGCTCGCCGGGATCGCGCTCGAGGTGGTAGAGCTCCAGCCTCTCGTCTCCGCGGCCGAGCACGAGCTTCCACGGCCAGCGCACGATGGCGGCGAGATCGGCGCGGCGGAAACGAGTCTCGATGACCGGCGGCGGCACGGCGCCGCTGCCGGAGAGCAGCCGGCGGGCGAGCTCGCGGTCGGCGAGCGGGCCGTCGCCGATGCCCACGAGCTCGAGCAGGAGCGCGGGCAGCGCGGCGAGCGACACCGGCATCTCGCGTACGCCGCGTTCGACTCCCGGCCCGGCGACGACGAGCGGCACGTGTACGAACTCGCGGTAGAGGTTCCAGCCGTGGAAGAAATCGCCGTGCTCGCCGAACGCCTCGCCGTGATCGGCGACGACGGCGACCACCGTGTGGCGGTCGAGCCCGCTGGCGCGCAGCCGCTCGAGCAGCGCGCCGATGCGCCCGTCGACGAAGCGGACGTTTTCGTCGTAGAGGGCGCGCAGCTTGCGCACCTCGTCCGCGGTCGGCTCGGCCTCGCCGCGCCGCGCGCGGCCGCGCGCGCGCCCCAGCCATTGCGCATCGCGCACCGGCGCCGCGATCGTCTCCGCCTCCGCCGTCTCCGGCCGGTCCGTCCACGGCGCGTGCGTGTCCATGAAGAACCCGACGAGGAAGAACGGATCGTGCTCGCGCCGCTCGATCCACTCGCCGCTGCGGCGCTCGAGGACCGCGCCGTCCACCAGGCGGCTCTCGACGCGAGAGAAGCCGCGCCCCAGCCCGGCCGCCGGATCGAGGTGCGGATTGGCGGAGAACGCGGCCGTGGCGTAGCCGCGGCGCCGCAGCTCGGCGGCGAGCGTCGGCACCGCCGCCGGCAGCCGCGAGATCACCGCCTCGGTCTCGACGCCGTGCGCCGAAGGCAGCCGGCCGGTGAACATCGATGCGATCGACGCGCGGCTCCACGGCGCCGCCGACGACGCGTTGGCAAAGAGGAGCCCGCGCTGCGCCAGCCGATCGAGCGCCGGCGTCCGGCTCGGGCGGCCCTCCCCGACCGAATCGGCCCGCAGGCCGTCGACGAGCAGCAAGAGCACATTCGGCGGCCGCTCGCCGCGCCTGGGCGCGATCACCACCGGATCGGCGACGAAGTGCGCTAGGCGGCCGACGCCGTCGGCCGAGGCGACGCGAAAGCGCAGCTCGACGCCCCCGCGCGCCGAGCGCGGCAGGTCGATCTCCCGGTCGATCCACTCCGCCTCTTCCAGCGGCGCCGTCGACGGCGGGAAGGCGATCCGCTCGAGGAGCCGCCAGACACCGTTCGCGCGCCACTCGACCGCGAGCTCCGAGCTCTCCGCTCGCGCCTCCCACGGATAGATCTGCCGCGCGGTCGAGAAGCGCAGGCGCCCGCCCTCGGTGAGCCGCACCGGGAAGGCCACAGCGCCCCGGTTGGGCACCATCATGGCCTCGCGGTGCGTGCCGCCGTGGAGGACCCAGCCCGCGAGCTCGGCCGGCGTGCCAGCCGCTGCGACTCCCGCGAGGTCGAGCACCAGCCGGCGCGACGGCGCGAAGACGGCGTCGAGTCCGAGCGCTTCCGGCCGTTCTCCGGGCGGCAAGGCGAGAAAGAGCCCCCGCGCGAGAAAGCCGCCGGTCGAGTAGAACCAGCCGTACCGCGGCGCCTTGCCATGCTGCCGCCAGGGCCCGAGCCGCCGCGCCCGCGCGGTGAGCTCGACAGAGGCCGGATCCGAGGTGGGCAGCGCGGCGGAGAAGTGCCAGACGGCGAGCTTCCCCGCCCGACGCGCGATCCAGCTCCCCGCGGCATTCCAACCGCTCCACAGGCCCGGGGCGTCGAGCGCGGCCCGAATCCGCGCCCCTTGCGGGCCCGCTTCGAGCGCCAACCCGGCCATTCCGACCGCCGCCGGCTCCCACTCGAGCCGCATCTCGCCGACGCGGTCGAGCGCGCGGACGACGAGCCGGTCGTGGGGCGGCGGCGGCGAGCAGGCCGACCCGAGCGCCACGACGAGCGCCCAGGCCGGCACCACCCGGCTCAGAGCCATCCCTTGCGCCGGAACCAGGCGAGCATCCCCGCCGCCAGGGCCGTCATCACGCCGAGAACGGCGAAGTAGCCCCACGGCTGGCGCAGCTCGGGCATGTTCTCGAAGTTCATGCCGTAGATGCCGGCGAGCAGCGACAGCGGCAGGATGATCGCCGAGAAGACGGTCAGCACCCGCATGATGTCGTTCGTCCGCTGCGCGACGACGGAGAGGTAGGTGTCCTTGACGTTGTTCAGCATGTCGCGCTGCTGCTCGATGGCGTCGGCCAGTCGCAGCACGTTGTCCTGCGTGTCGCGGAAGTTGAGCGCCGCCGTCGCGTCGATCGCCTCGAAGCGCGAGTTGGCGAGGTGCCCGAAGACCTGGCGGTGCGGGATCATGTTGCGGCGCAGCGTGCCGAGCTTGCGGCGCAGCGCGAGGACGCGCTCGAGGTGTTCCCGCTCCGGCTGCACCACGATCTGCTCCTCGAGCTGCTCGATCTCCCCGCCGATTTCGTCCACCACCGGGAAGTAGTGGTCCATCATCTCGTCGTAGATCGACCACAGCACCTGCACGTGCGCGCCGGGAACTCCGCGGTGTCCCGCCGTCAGGCGCTCGCGCACCTCGGTCACGCTGCGCAGCGGCGCGCGATGCGCCGTGACCAGGCGGCTCTTCGACAGGAACGCCGCCATCTTCGTCGTGCGCAGCTCGCGCTCGGGGTCGGCGACGTTGGCGTCGATGCCGCGCACGATGATGAACAGCGTGTCGGCGTACTCCTCGACCTTGGGCTGATGGTGCAGGGTGAAGGTGTCCTCGATCGCCAGCGGGTGGAAGCCCCACTCGTGGAGGAGCTTCTCGTGCCGCTTCTCGAGGCCCTCGAGGTCGATCCAGACGGCGGCGCCCTCCGCCCGCGGCGCGGCGAGGAGCTCCTCGCCGCCGGCGCGCAGGCCGCCGTCGGGATCGAAGACGACGACGCGGATCACGCCGGCAATCTATCGCACGCCCGGCGTCCGCTCAGGGCCGTAGGCGGCGCGCCGGACTGCCGCGGCCCGGTCCGCCGCGGCCCGGCGCCGCACGCTCGAGGAAGCGCAGGTAGAGCTCGAGCTCGCGGCCGTCGAGCACCTCGCGCGATTCGAGCACGCCGGCGACGAGCGCGCGGCTGAGCTCGGCTTCGCGCGCGGCGAGCGCGGTCAGGAGCTCGTCGATGCGCGCGCGGTCGGGCGCGCTCGCCAGCAGCTCGCCGCGCAGCGCGAAGCGCAGCCGCGCCACTTCGCGCCGCTCGGCGGCGGTGCGCTCGACGAGCCGGCGCTGGACGGCGAGGAAGCGCTCGCGTCGCGCCGCCGGAACGCCGATCCGCTCCGCCAGCTGCTGTGCCATTCCCGGCGGCGGCGCTTCGAGTCCGACGCGCACGCGCTGCCAGCGCTCGAGGCCGGCGCGCCGCGCCAGGCCGACGCCGACGAGACCGACGTTGACGCCGAGCGAGACGAGCAGCGCCAGGACCAGCCAGCCGCGTCTCATCGCGCCGCCTCCTCGCCCTCGGCGGCCGCGGCGAGGCCGTCGAAAAGCTCCTCGGCGAAGCTCGACGCCGCCCAGGCGACATCGCTCTCCACGCCTTCGCTCGCGCTCGCGGTCGCGGTCGAGACCAGGCCGAGGACGATCCCGCCGGCGATGCCGGCGACGACCGCCGACGCCGCCGCCAGGCGCGCCAGGCGCGGCGAGAGGGGAAGCCCGAGCGCCGCGGCTCGCTCGCTGCCCGCGCGCGCCGCGACGCGCCGTGCGAAGCCCGCCGGCGCCGCCGCCGCCGGCGGCAGCTCGAGCGCGTGCCAAGCGCGCTCGAGGGCGGACGCCGCGTCGCCATCGGCGCCGCCGGTGCGGCGGTTCCCGGCGAGCAGGGCGCGGATCTCGCGAACGTCGTCGTCGGTGCTCATGCTCTCGCTCTCCTCGTAGCAACCCGCGGCGGCGCCCCCTCCTGCGCCGCCGCGAGACGGCGCATCGCGCGCACCAGGCGGCTCTCGACCGCTCCCTCGCTGATGCCGAGAGTGGCCGCGATCTCTCGCTGCGACAGCCCTTCGAACTTGGCCAGGATCAACACCGCGCGCTGATTCGCGCCCAGCGAGTCGATCGCCCGCCGCGTGCGCTGCCAGCGTTCCCGCGCGATGGCCGCGGCCTCGGCGCCGGGCGCATCGCTCGCCGGCTCGATCGCCGGCGTTTCGCCCGCGGCGGGCGGCGACAGCGAGAGGAAGCGCACGATCCGGCGCCGGCGCAGCCGGTTGAGGCAGTGGTTGACGCCGATGCGATAGATCCAGGTGAACATGCGCCCGCGCGGCCGGGCGCGGCCGGCGTGGCAGAAAACTCTGAGGAAGACCTCCTGGGCGGCGTCGAGCGCCTCCTCGCGGTCGCCGAGGAAGCGCTGGCAGAGCGCCACCAAGCGATCCTGGTGGCGCTCGACGAGCGGGGTGAAGGCGTCGGCGTCGCCGGCCGCGACGCGCTCGAGAGCCGCCCAGTCGTCGTCCCGCGCCGGCTCTGCCCGCTCGTCGCCCACCTCCGCTGCAACCCGAGCGCGTCCGCTCTCCTGCGCTTCAGGCCGTCACGCCGGCGAGCCGTGCGAGCACCTCGCCGGCGTCGGCGGGGCGCTCGCCGGCTTCCTTCGCCAGGCAGGCGAGGATGAGCGCCTCGAGCGCCGCCGGGAGCTCGGGCGCGACATCCCTCGGCCGCGGCGGCGGCTGCTTCAGGTGCTTCATCAGCACGTCCATCGGATTCGCGCCCTCGAACGGCAGCCGGCCGGTGAAGAGCTCGAAGAGCACGACGCCGCAGGCGTAGACGTCGGAGCGCTTGTCCGGCTCGCGCGACTCGATCTGCTCCGGCGCCAGGTAGTGCGGCGTGCCGACGATGAATCCCTCTCGCGTCTCGCCCCGGCCCTGCCGCTCGACCGGCCGCGCCAGGCCGAAGTCCATCAGCTTCAGGTTGCCGGCCGAGTCGAGCAGCACGTTCTCCGGCTTGATGTCGCGGTGCAGGATGTCGAGCGCGTGCGCCGCGGCGAGCCCGGCGAGGAGCTGGCGGGCGAGCCACACCGCCGCCGAGTAGGGCAGCCGACCCGACTGCTCGAGCATGCCGCGCAGCGTGATGCCGCGCACGTACTCCATCGAGATGAACGGATGGCCGTCGACGTCGCCGAAGTCGAAGGTGCGCAGGACGTTCGGGTGCGTGATCTTGCGCGCCAGCTTGAGCTCGCTCTTCAGCCGCGCGAGAAGCGCCTGGTCCCCCGCCGCCTCGCGCTTGAGCATCTTGAGCGCCACCAGGTCGTCGAGCTCGCGGTCGCGCGCCTTGTAGACGACACCCATGCCACCGGCGCCGAGCACGGCGAGGATCTCGAAGCGCGAGCCGAGGAGCGTTCCCGGTCCGATGCCGGCGAGGGTAAGGGGGGCGTCGCCGCCGAGCGAGATGTGCGTCAACATCTGGCCGGTGGCGAGAGCGAGCGCGCTCGCCTCGGCGGCCTCGAGCGCGTAGAGCCGCTGCCCGGAGAGGATGCCGCGCCGGGGCGCGAGCTCGAGACCGGCGCGCGCCAGCGCGGCGCCGAGCTCGGCGTACGCCGACGGCGAGAGCATGAGGTCGCCCTCGCCCGCCTCGCGCAGCAGCGCCTCCGCCTGCTCGACCGGCAGGCCGACGACGGCGCGCGCCCCCTGCTCGCCGAGCGTGACGCCGCCGGTCAGGACGGTGCCGGTGGCGATCGCCATCGCCGGCGGCGCCGGCTCGTCGAAGGCGTGCTCGGCGCGGCCGAGGACGGCGAGCACGTCGGCGGCGGCGGCGACCGCCGCTTCCGCCTTCGAGGCGCTCGCAAAGCTCGCCACGGTGCGCGCCCCGCTCGACGACTCGATCTGCCCGCCGTGCGCGGCGATCGCTGCGCTGACTCGGCGCAGGTCGTGCGACAGGCGTTCGACGAGCGCCGCCGCCGCTTCGCCCGCGCGCGGCCGCTGGTGGCTGCGCAGCTCGACCGCGAGGAGCGCCAGCTCGCGCCTGGCGGCCGGCTCGGCGGGGGCGGCGACGCCCGCCGGTCGAGCCTCCGGCATGGTGCGGGCCAGCTTCTCGACGTACTCCGCCATTTCGCGCCGCTCGCGGAGCTCGGCAAGTAGCGCGTTGAAGCTGTTGGCGAGGGTGAGCACCTCGCCCGAGCCGCCGGGCGGGATGCCGGCGTCGTAGCGCCCCTCGCGCGCCGCCGAGGTGGCGCGCACCAGCTCGCCGATCGGCCGCGAGACGCGGCGCGCCACCAGGTAGGAGAGCGCCAGCGCCACCAGCAGGGCGCCGCCGGCGGTGGCGACGAGCACGTTGCGGATCTGGTGGTAGCCCTCGAGGGCGCGGTCGAGCGAGACCAGCGAGACGACGGCGCCGACCGGCACCTTGCCGGCGTCGCGCAGCGGATTGAGCCGCGCCAGCCAGCGCTCGCCGGCGAGCTCGAGCTCCTGCTGCACCACCTCTTCGCCGCGGCTGGTGACGCGCGCCAGGAGATCGCCGCGGGCGCGCAGGGCGGCGAGCACGCGCTCGGTCTCCTGCGGCGGCAGCGAGCTCGCCACCGGCGTCGCCGCCGCGTCGGCGACGAAGATCGTCTCCGAGCCGGTCGAGCGCTTGACCTCGAGGGCGCGCACGTCGCCGATCTGGTAGCCGAGGGCGAGGAAGCCGAAGAGGCCGTCGCTGACCGCCATCGGCACGGCGACGGCCTCGAAGAGGCGCCCGCGCTCCGACCACACCCCGGCGGCCTCGAACTCCTCCTTCACCTGGCGGATGAGCGGCCGCGCGGAGAGGTCGACGCCGGAGATCTCCGGCTGGTCGGTGCGCGCCGCCAGCACGCCGTCCGCGTCGACGATCAGCGCCAGGTCGTAGCCGAGCTCGAGCCGGCGCTCCTCGAGCTGGTCGAGCAGCGACAGGCGGTCCTTGGCGACGATGGCGTCGACGACGTAGGCCTTGAACTCCGGCTTGCCGGCCATGATCTCGGCGAGCAGGCCGAGCTGGCGGAACTGGCGCTGCTGCGAGGCCACCTCGAGCGCCGCCGAGGCCGCGATGCGCTCGCGCGCGTCGCGCACCGCGATGCGCTCGCCGAGCCAGCTGGTCAGCCAGATCGCCGTCGCCAGTACGAGCAGCAGCACGAGCGCCGTGCCGAGGAAGATGCGGGTGCCGAGCGAGAGCCCGCGGCGCTCACTCATAGGCGCTCCGACCGTAGGCCTTGCCGAGCTTGTTCTTGTGCGGCGGCACCTTGGGCAGCACGAGCGGCAGCTCGAGCTCGAGCTCGCCCGGGACCGGCACCACGATCCGGCGCGATTCGGGATCGGCGCGCTCGTGCCAGAAGTGGAGCGTGCCCGGCCCCGGCGGCAGGCCGGCGAGCGCGAAGCCGCCGCGCGCGTCGGCGATCGCGTAGTGCGGCGTCTGGACCACCAGCACGTGCGCGAACATGCCGTGGTGCACGTTGCAGAAGACGCGCACCAGCCCCGCCTCGCGGAGGGTGGCGCTCTTGCCCTGGCCGGCGCCGACGAGGCCGAGGTCGAAGGAGTTCTTGCCCGACACCGAGAAGACGTTGTGGAGGATCGGATCCCGGTTCGGGAAGGTGACGCGCGAGCCCACCGGGACGACGACGAGCTGCGGCGTGAACTGCTTCTTGAGAGTCGTCATCTCGGCGGCGACCGCTGCCGGCGCCGCGGAGCGCCGTGCAGGCTCGAACCAGACCGCGGCGCGGCTGCGGTCGAGCCCGCGCTCGCCGGCCGGCCGCCCCTTCTCGAGCAGGATCAGGCGGCCGCTCAGGCGATGCTGCGAGGGCGGCGGCGCGCCCACCTGCGCCGCGACGGCGAGACCGCCCGAGACGGCGGCGGCGACGACGACGGACCGGGCGAGAGGGCCGAAACTCATGGCGCCGAGGCGCAGCGACCCTAGCACAGGGCCCGCGCGCGGCATGAAAAGATCCGCCCGCATGACGATCGTCGACCGCATCCGGAGCGCGATCGCCAGTTGGAGCCCGGAGACCCCGTTCGACGAGCTGGCCCGCGCGGCCTTCGCCTATCAATGCGAACGCGTCGAGCCGATCCGCCGGCTCGCCGAGCGCGAGCGCAGGACGCCGGCGAGCGTCGCCTCGTGGCGGGAGGTGCCGCTCGTCCCGGCGCAGGCCTTCGCCAACCTCGCGCTGGCGACCGATCCGCCGCACGAGACGTTCCGCTCGAGCGGCACGCTCGGCGGCGCGCGCAGCGTCCACCGCCACCCGTTCCCCGATCTCTACCGCGCGGTCGTCGACGCCACCTTCCCCGCCGCCTGCCTGCGGCGCGGCGAACGCCCGCCGATGCTGGCGCTCGTGCCGCCGCGCGCGTTGACGGCCGACTCCTCGCTCGGCTTTCTCGTCGACCACGTCCTCGCCCGCTACGGCGGCCCGGCGTCGGCGTACGGCTTCGGCGCGCGCGGCGTCGAGATCGGCGTCTGTCGCTCCTGGCTCGCCGCCCGCCAGCGCGAGGGGCGGCCCGTGCTCGTCCTCGCCACCGCGTTCGCGCTCGCCGATCTCGTCGAGCGGCTCGAGCGCATGAATCTCCACTTCCGCCTCCCCACCGGCAGCGCGCTCTTCGAGACCGGCGGCTTCAAGGGACGGACGCGCGAGATGGCGCGCGACGAGCTCCTCGCCCGCGTCGCCACCTGGCTCGGCATCCCGCCGGAGTCGGCCGTCTCCGAGTACGGCATGACCGAGCTCACCAGCCACGCCTACACGCGCCGCCTGGCGGGAGGCGACCCCGGCCTCTTCGTGCCGCCGCCGTGGCTGCGCGTGCGCGCCCTCGAGCCGCTCTCGCTCGCCGAGCTGCCGGTGGGCGAAACCGGCCTGCTCGCCTGCTTCGACCTCGCCAACATCGGCTCGGCGCTGCACGTCCTGACCGAGGACCTCGGCCGCGTCGAGGCCGGCGGCTTCCGCCTCGCCGGCCGCGCCCCCGACGCCGAGCTGCGCGGCTGCTCGCTCCTCGCCGAGGAGCTCGGGCGCGGCTCGCCGCACGACTGAGGGCTCGCTCCGCCCCGGGCTGAGGGAATCCCCCGTGGCTCCGCGCTCGCCGCGGCGCACAGAGTGAGTTGCGCGCTCCGCGCCGGCGCGACCTCGGAGGAGACCGACGATGACGCAGATCCAACGCAACCCCAGCCGCAGCGCACTCGGCGCTGCCGCCGTCGCAGCGCTCGCCCTCGGCGCCTGGCTTCCACTCGGCGCCGTCACCCTGCCCGCGCCGGACGCGGCCGCGACGACGACCGTGACGCTCGGCCCGTTCGAGCCGTTCTTCTTCCACGGCGACCTGCGCGACCTGCCGACGGTGGCCGGCTGGCAGCCGGGCGATCCGATCAAGGACGTGCCGGACAAGCGCGGCGGGCAGGTCGTGCTCCTGCCGCCGGCGAATCCGCCGAGCTGGAGCGAGGATTCGCTGCGCGCCAACCAGCGACGCCACGACGACGACAACGCGCCGACGCCGACGCTGACCGCGCCGCTCCACAACTTCGACGGCATCGACTTCCAGGGTGTCAACCCCTCGGACCCGGTGATGGACGTCGGACCGCGCTACGTCATCGCCGCCACCAACGGCAACAACGACACGATTCTCGGCGGGATCTTCGTGGTCCACGACAAGCTGACCGGCGAGCGCGTCGCCGGGCCGACCACCCTCGCCAGCCTGTCGCCGACGTGCGTGGCGGGCTTCAGCGACCCGATCGTGATGTGGGATCCGATCGGCGAGCGCTGGATGATGGCCGAGATCTCGGTGGCGGTGAACAACGTCGTCTGCCTCTACGTCTCGCTCACCGACGATCCGGTGACCGGCGGCTGGATGGGCTACGCCATCACCACGCCCGTGCTGCCCGACTACCCCAAGTTCGGCATCTGGCCCGACGCCTACTACATGACGACCAACGAGAACCTGGCCGACGGCTCGGCGATCTACGCTCTCGACCGCTTCGCGATCGAGAACGGCCTGCCGCTCGTCGTCCAGCGCACCACTCCGGCGCCGGCGCCGCTCGCCGGCTTCGGCTTCCAGGCGTTCACGCCCGCCGACCTCGACGGGGCGACGACGCCTCCCGCCGGCACGCCGAACTTCCTCGTCCGCCACCGCGACGACGAGGTGCACGACCCGGCGAGCAACGACCCCGAGCGCGACTTCCTCGAGATCTGGGAGTACGAGGTCGACTTCCTCAATCCGCTCAACACGACGCTGCGCGGGCCGTTCGTCGTCGCGGTCGCGGAGTTCAGCTCCGAGATCTGCGGCCTCTTCGCCTTCGAGTGCTTCCCGCAGCCCGGCACCGCCACCACCCTCGACCCGCTGCGCGAGGTCGTGATGTTCCGCTGGGTCTACCGCAACTTCGGCAGCCACGAGACGCTCGTCGGCAACCTGGTCACGGACGTCGACGGCAGCGAGCACGGCGGCGTGCGCTGGATCGAGCTCCGCCGTGCGCCCGGCGGCGCCTGGGCTCTCTTTCAGGAGGGCACCTGGGCGCCCGACGCCGAGCACCGCTGGATGGGCGCCATCGCCATGGACGGCGCCGGCAACGTCGCGCTCTCTTACAGCTTGAGCTCGACCGCGACCTACCCCGCGATCCGCTACACCGGCCGGCGGGCCGGCGATCCGCCGGGCGTGATGACGCAGGGCGAGCAGAGCGTCGTCGAGAGCACGTCGTCGAACGCCTCGAACCGCTGGGGCGACTACGCCAATCTGGTGGTCGATCCGGAGGACGACTGCACCTTCTGGACGACGAACAACTACGTCAATCCGAACCGCACCTGGCACACCCGCGTCGCCAGCTTCCGCTTCACCGGCTGCAACGACCTCGACTTCGACGGCGTGCTCGACGGCGAGGACAACTGCACCGAGGTGGCGAATCCGTCGCAGTGCGACAGCAACGGCGACGGCTACGGCAACGCCTGCGACGCCGACCTCGACGACAACGGCATCGTCGACCGGCTCGACCGCGAGCTGCTGCGGCGGGCGCTGGGCACGACCGGCGAGAGCGACGCCGACCTCGACTGCGACAGCGACGTCGACCAGCGGGACATGGCGATCCTGCGCGACGCGCTCGGCCAGCCGCCCGGGCCGAGCGGGCTGGTGAGCGAATGAGCCCCCGGACGTTGCGCGCGCCCGCCGCGCCGCGCCGCCGCGCCGCGCTCGTCCTCGCCGGCGCGCTGGCCGCGTGCGCCACCGCGCCGCCGGCGCCGGAGTCGCTCTTCGAGCTCGAGGCGTTCCGCTGGCGCGGCGATGCCCGCGGAGCGAGCGAGATCGTCGCCATCAATCGCTGGGGCGACGTGCGCGTGCGCACCTCCGGGCGCGACGAGCTGGTCGTCGGCGCCATGATCCAGCGGCTCGGCACGCGCCGCGACGAGCTCGTGGTCCGCGTCGACGAGCGCGCCGACGCGATCGTGGTCGAGATCGTCGCCGCCGTCGCGCGGCCGCACGGCCGCGTCGACCTGACGCTGATCGTGCCGGAAGGCAAGCGCCTGCGGGCGACGACCCGCGACGGGCTCGCCGAAGTGAAGTACCGCGGCGACGTCGATGTGCGCACTCGCTCGGGCGACGTCACGATCGAGACCGCGGGCCACGCGCGGGCGCGCAGCGACACCGGCGCCATCGTCGCCAAGCTGACGCGCGGCGACTGGCGGCGGCAGCCGTCGTTCGCGAGCGGCCGCGGCGACGTCACGGTCTGGCTGCCCGACGACGCCGAGCTCCGGCCGCACGCCGTGAGCCGCCGCGGCGCCGTTCGCTTCGTGCCGTACGCTCGCCCCACCCTCGGCGGCTGAGGACTTCCGCCCGCGGGCGACGCCGGGCGGCGTAGCATCGCCGCATGCTGCGCGACTGGGCGGTGGCCGGAAACGATCCCCCCGCGCTCGACGCCGTCGCCGGCGGCCGGCCCTGCCGCGCCGCGCGCTGGGATGCGGAGCGGCTTGCGGCGGTGACGGCGCGTCTCGCCGCGCGCGGCGCCGAGGCGCTCGCCGCCGTCCCGCTCGAGCGCCGGCTGGCCGCCTGGATCGCGGCCGTCGAGGCGCTGCTCGATCCCGAGAGCGACGAGCGCCGCGAGCTCTTCCCGGCCCTGCTCTCGACCGCGCGGCTCTCGCCCGAGGGGCTGACCGAGGCGCTGGACATCGTCGTCGGCGGGGCCGGCGCCGACGCCGCCGCCGCCCTCGCCGCGCGCCGTCCGGCCGCCGGGGAGGCCGGCGTCGACGGCGTCGTGCTCGCCGCCAACGTGCCGGGCCTGGCGGTGCAGAGCGTGCTGCCCGCGCTCGTCGCCGGGCGGCCGCTCGTCGTGCGCTCCCCGGCGCGCGAGCCGCTCTTCGCGCCGGCGCTCGTCGCCGCGCTCGTGCGGCGCGAGCCGGCGCTCGCCGAAGCGTTCGCGGCGGTGAGCTTCGCGCACGGACGCTCCGATCTCCTCGCCGCCGCTCTCGGCGGCTGCCGGCGGGTTCTCGCCTACGGCGGCCGCCCGGCGCTGGCAGCGCTCGGCGCCACGCTCGGCGAGCGTCTCGTCGCGCAGGGGCCGAAGGCGAGCGTCGCTTTCGTCGCCGGTGAGCGCGACGCGCTCGCCGCCGGCCGCGCTATCGCCCGCGACGTCGCGCTGCTCGATCAGCGCGGCTGCCTCTCGGTGCAGGCGATCTACGTCGCGGGCGAGGCGCGGGAGCTCGCCGACGCGCTCGTCTTCGCCCTGGCGCTCGAGCACCGCCGCCTGCCCCCGGGGCCGGCGGAGCCGGAGCTCGTCGCGCGCCTGCAGCAGTGGCGCCGCGAGGCGGCGCTCGCCGGCGCGCTGGTCGGCGAGCTCGACGCCGCCGCCGGCACCGTCGTCGCCGATCCCGAGCTCGGCTTCCGCCCCACTCCCGGGCTGCGCTCGGTTCGCGTCCACTCCGTCGATGCGCTCGACGATGCGCTCGCCGCGCTCGCGCCGTGGCGCGGCGCGCTGCAGGGGGCCGCGCTCGCCGGCGAGGAGGCGCTCGCGCGCGGCGAGGAGATCGCGGCGCGGCTCGGCCTCGCCCGCTGCGCGCCGGCCGGACGGCTGCAGCACGCCGAGGCCGGCTGGGCGTCGGGAGGGATCGACCCGCTGGGCGTCTTCGCCTGAGGCGGCGCCGTCAGCCGTCGGCGGCGGAGTAGATCGCCTCGATCTCGCCGGCGAACTTCTCGTAGACGACGCGCCGCTTGAGCTTGAGCGTCGGCGTCAGCTCGCCCGAGGGGATCGAGAACTCGGCGGCGAGGATGCGGAACGCGCGCACGCTCTCGAAGCGCGCCAGCGCCTCGTTGACGCGCGCGATCTCGCGGTCGAGGAAGGCGCGGATGCGGGGACAGCAGCTCGCCTCCGCGAGCGTGCGCGCGGCGCTGCCGACGCGCCCGGCGAGCGTCAGCACCGCCGCCGCGTCGAGCGTCAGGAGCGCGCCGACGAAGTGGCGCCGGTCGCCGACCAGCACCGCGTGGCCGACGCCGAGGATCTGCTGCAGCCGCTTCTCGATCGGCGCCGGAGCGACCTTCTTGCCGCCGGAGGTGACGAGCAGCTCCTTCTTGCGGTCGGTGATGGCGAGGAAGCCATCCGCGTCGACCGTGCCGACGTCGCCGGTGTGGAACCAGCCGTCGGCGTCGATGGCGTCGCGGGTCGCCGCCGGGTCGCGGCGGTAGCCGCGGAAGACGTTGGGGCCGCGGGCGAGGATCTCGCCGTCCTCGGCGAGCCGCATCTCGACGCCGTCGAGCGGCCGGCCGACGCGCCCGATCCGGTAGTCGTGCGGCCACGAGACGGTGATGACGCCGGTCGTCTCGCTCAGGCCGTAGACCTCGAGCAGCGGCAGCCCGAGCGAGAAGAAGAAGTCGAGCGTGGCGCGCGAGATCGGCGCCGCCGCCGAAGCGCAGAAACCGGCGCGGTCGAGACCGAGACGGGCGCGCACTTTGGCGAGCACGACGCGGTCGGCGAGCGTGAAGCCGAGATCGGCGAGGTGTCCGCGCTGGCGCGCTTCGCCGGCAGCGAGCGCCCGACGGCGCGCCCAGGCGAGGAGCTGGGCGCGCAGCGGCGGCGCCGCCGCGAGCGCCTGCTCGACCGCCGCCTGCAGCTTCTCCCACACCCGCGGCACGCCGAAGAAGTGCGTCGGCCGCACCTCGACGAGCGCCTCGTGCAGCTTCTCGAGGCTGGGCACGAAATGGACGCAGGCGCCGCTCTGCAGCGGCAGGTGGAGCGCCAGGTTCTGCTCGGCGATGTGGGCGAGTGGCAGGTAGCTCAGCTGCCGCTCGCGGTGGCCGAGCCGGTGCGCCAGCAGCACCGCGCGGCCGGCGGTGAAGAGGAGATTCGCGTGCGTCAGCTCGACGCCCTTGGCCGTGCCGGTGGTGCCCGAGGTGTAGATGAGGGTGGCGACGTCCTGAGGGCGCTGCGCGGCGAGGCGCCCGCGCAGCTCGCCCTCCCCGGCCTCGGCGCCGAGCGCGAGCAGCCGCCGCCAGCTCAGCACGCCCGGCGCGTCGCTCTCGCCCTCGACGAGGACGATGGTCGCGAGCCGCGGCACCTCGGCGCGCACGGCGAGGAGCTTCGCGAGCGCCTCGGGCCCGTCGGCGATCGCCACCCGCGATTCGACGTGATCGACGACATAGCGGCACTGCTCGACCGAGCTGGTGACGAAGATCCCGGTCGGCACGGCGCCGGCGGCGATGGCGGCGAAATCGGCGATCGCCCACTCGGGGCGATTCGCCGCGTGGATGGCGACGCCGGTGCCCGGCTCGACCCCGAGGCGCACGAAACCGGCGGCGGCGCGGAAGACGAGGTCGCGGTAGCCGGCCCAGCTCGTCGTCTCCCAGCCCGCCGGCGTGCGCCAGGCGAGCGCCGGCTCCGCCGCGTGCTCGCGCGCGGTGCGCTCGAGCTGCTCGCTCACGGTGAGCGGAACACTTCCTGCCCGTGTCATCGCTTCTCACCCCGAATCCGCAGCCGCAGGCTGACGAGAAGCTCGTCGTAGGAGATCTCGCGGCCGTTGGCGAGCGTCATCTCGTTCTCGCTGCGCTCGACAGTGAGGTCGCTCGCGCCGAGGAGCCCGACGCGCAGCCCATAATCGAGCTTCTCCCACGGCCAGCGCACCGAGGGGCCCGGGAACGGCCCGCCGCCGACGAACTCGGGCTCGAGCTCCGAGTAGCGCACCGCCGGCTGGAGCGTCGGCAGCAGCTGCCGCCCCGCCGCCGCCCAGAAGAGCGGTAGGTCGAAGCGCCAGGCGAGCTCGGCCTCCCAGCCGGTGCGGTCCATGCCGGCGAGCTCCTGGTCGACGTACTGGCCGAAGAGCGCGAGGCCGCCCCACGCGACACGGAGGTTGGCCCCCCATTCGATCTTCTTCTCGCCGGCGATGGGCAGACCGGCGGCAGGCAATCCGAGTCCCGTGGGCCCGTCGAGCAGGTCGAGATCGCCGCCGTAGAAGGTGCCGTGGAGATCGACCGAGTCCTGCAGGTCCCGTTCGCGGTGCCAGACGAGCAGGTCGAGCTCGCGGCCGCCGCCGGGCTCGCCGAAGCGCACGCCGAGACCGACGCCGAGCTCGAGGTCGCCGCCGAAATCGGGGCTCTCCACTTCGGCGTCGTAGAGGATCGGAAAGCCGCTCGCGAGCTCGGGAGTCGGGTTCGGGTGCGCCGCCGGGTCGAGCTCGGGCGTGCCGTTGTCGCCGGCGAGCGCGTTGGGATCGCGGAAGAAGACCGGATTGCCCTGCGTCGCCGCGGCGCGCAGGTAGAGGTGCCGGCCGAAGTCGAGGCCGACCTCGAGCCCCTGATCCTCGAAGCGGTTGAAGGCGGTGGCGGCGAGCCCGTAGCTCTCGAGACGGCGGTCGTTCTGGCGCTCGAACGAAGGGAGCTTGCCGAGCTTGGCGTAGAGGCCGAGCCCGGCAGCGGGCGCCTGCGGATCTCGCCCGAAGCGGATCCAGAGCTCGTCGACGTCGACTTCGCGATCGGACGAGGTCGGATTGCGATCGTAGCGGTCGACGGCGTCGAGCTTGAGCCTCGCCTCGACGGCGTCGCCCCAGCGCGCGCCGGCGAAGAGCGTGACCGTCGAGACCTCGGTGTGGCGCCCGGCGTCGACCGTCTCGAGGAACGCCTGCGACGCTCCGGGGGGCAGGAACTCGGGCGGAAACGGAAACGGGCTGGCGACGCGCAGCAGCGAGCTGTCGCGAAAATGGCCCTTCGCCTCGAGCCCCCAGTCGAAGGCAACGCCCGGCGTCCCCTCTTCGCCGCGCGCCGGCGCCGCGGCGAGCCCGATGAACGTCGCGGCCAGCGCCGCGGCCCGCGCGCTGTGAGCCATCCCCCCCTCCTGGCGGCGCGCCGCGAGGCGCGCGATGCGGAATCGGCTGGCGAGTTTAGCCCGGATCTCCCGCGCCGCGGCGCCGGCGGCGCGGCGCCCTCAGCCGGCGCCGCGCAGGATGTCGCGCAGCGCCAGCTCGGGCCGCGACCAGCCGGAGCTCGGGATGCGCCCGACCTCGCGGCCGCCGACGAGCACGACCGCCGTCGGCACGCCCGTCACCCCCCACTTGCGGGCCTCGGGCTCGCCCGAGAACGGGCTCGGCAGGCCGTAGTAGTCGAAGCGGATCCCGGCGTCGGCGAGCTCGCGCTCGACGTCGAGCAGCAGCGGCAGGTGCTGGCGGCAGTGCGGACACCAGGTGCCGAAGAAGGTGAGCACCCGCACGTCGCGCGCGCCGTCGCGCAGCGCGCCCAGGGCCTCCGCGTCCGGCGAGAAGCGTCCGGCGCGCCAGCGATAGCCGGCGTCGGCGGCGAGCAGGTCGGCGCCGCTCTGCGGGCCGAGCTTCCACGGCAGCGGCCGCACCGCCGCCGCCTTGCCGCCGACGCGGAAGCGGCCCTCGGTCTGCGCCACTTCGAGCGCCCCGGCGGGCTCGAGCACGGCGTCGGCGAGCAGGTCGACCGTGCCGTCGGCGCGCTCCGCGACCTTCATCAGATCGAGCGTCGCGACGGTGCGGCCGGCGCGGTCGATGAGCACGGGCGACGCGAACTCCGAGGTGATGAGGAGCAGCGCCTGGGCGCGCGTCGAATCGTAGATTCGCGCTCTCGGCACCTCCCTGCCCTGCACGACGAGCTGCCATTCGCCGGTGGGCTCGAAGCCGCGGAAGAGAGCGTCGGCGGGCTGCGCCGCATCTCCGCCCGCCGGCCCCAGCATCGAGATCGTCAGCCACGCCGTCCAGGCGATTCGTCTCATCGTCATGTCGAGCTCTCCCGTCTCGTTCGATCAGCGCTCTGGCTCGCCGGCGAGCGCTGGCGGCGGTCCGCTCCAGGTTTCGGTTACCACGCCGTCCACCAGGTGGAAGCCGCGCGGCAGCTCGCGGTAGAGGGGCCGCAGCAGCGCGCGCGGCACCTCGTGCAAATCGAAGGCCGGGGCGATCTGCCAGTAGAGAGCCTGCCGTTCGCCCGGCGCGAGGTCGGCGAGCACGGTCGCCGGCGGATCGCCCCCCGCCCGGACGTGCGCGTTCAGCCTCGCGGCGAGCTCGGCGAATCCGGGAGCGGCGGCATCGGCGATCACGACCAGGTGCTCGCCGCGAGCGAGCGAGGGTACGAGGGTGTCGAGGCAGACGCGGTCCGCGCCCTGTCCGGCGCAGAGGCCATCGACGGTGACACCGGGCCCGAGGCGCGTGGCGAGATCGTCGAGCGGCAACCGAGGCGCGGCGGCGGCGAAGCCGACGACGACGAGAGCGAGCCCCACGGCCGAGGCCCAGCGCCGGCCGCGGCGCCCCCCGGCGCCCGGCCGGCCGAGCCAGGCGAGGGCGAGCCCCGGTACGAGGAGGATCAGATCCTGCACGAGCGCTTGACCGGGCGTGCGCTCGACGAGCGCGCCGAAGCAGCCGCAGGCGGCGCTCGCGTCGGCGAGCCCGCGCGCCGCGAGCCAGGCCATCTTTCCGGTCAGGTAGAGGAAGAAGGCGACCAGCGCGGTGGCGCAACCGAGCAGCGCGCGCGAGCGCAGGTCGAGCACGAGCGCGGCGCCGATCGCGGTCTCGACGGCGAGCGCGGCGAGCGCGGCGGCCATCGGCGGCAGTCCGAAGGCGACGCCCTGGGCGACGATCTCCTCGCCGAAGGTGGCCGGATCGAGCGCCTTGAGCGCCGCGGCGACGAGCAGCACGAGGCCGAGGAAGAGGCCGCCCGTGCGGCCGACGATCGCCGCGGCGCGGGAGGGCCCCGGCGCGGACACCGGCGCGGCGGGAAGGGCTTCGACCGACACGCGCCGAGTCTAACGAACGCGGCGCCGGCAGCCGGCGCTCAGCGCAGCCGCACGACGCGCGTGCCCGCGATGAGATCGTGCAGCCCCTGCTTCTGGGAAGTGAAGAGCACGAGTAGGAAGCCGACGCCGAGCAGCGCCGTGCTCACCACGTAGCCGAGGAAGCGGACGATCGAGGTCGACCAGCCGATCCCGTCGTCGGGCCCCGACCTGGGGCCGATGATGCGCAGCCTGAGGAAGAGCTTGCCCGGCGTCGCGCCCCTCGTCGCCCAGAAGACGATCGGATAGACGAGCGACAGCAGCCCGAAGATCGCCGGCACGGCGAAGGTCGCCACCAGCGGGTTCTGCCGCACGGCGAACGAGGCGACGATCCAGAGCGGGATGGCGAGAAAGGTGATCAGCGCCGCGTCGATCAGCGCCGCCGCGAAGCGGACGCCGAAGCCGGCGGGCGTGGCGCGCGCCAGCTTCGAGGCGCGGATCACTTCGGGCGACGGCTCGGGGATCGGGATGCGATCGATGCCGGTCACCGAGGGCAGCTCGGGTCCGCGCCGCGGCGCCTGCCAGGTCGGCGCCGGCGCGGGCGGCGGCGCGGCGGCCGGTGGTGGCGGAGCCGGCGCCCGCGGCGGCTCGGCACGGAGCGGCGGGTCGAACGCTCGCGCCGGCGGCGCCGCGACCGTGGCGTAGGACGCCGGCGGCGGCGCGAGCGGCGGGGGCGGCAACGGCGGCGCGACCGGGGGCGGCGCGGTGAGGGGTCGCGGGGGCAGCGGGGGCTGCGGCGCGGCGGGCGGCCGGGTGAAGGCGGGCGCGGCCGGAGGAGCCGCCGCCGGCGGCAGCGGCTGCGCGGGCGGCGGGCCGCTCATCGGCGGCAGCGTCATGCGCACCGTCGCCTCGGACGGGGCCACCGGCGCCACGATACGGACCCTGAGCTCGGCGTCGCCGACGTGGATGCGATCGCCGTCGGCGAGCCGGCGGCGCCCTTCGACCTTGTCGTTGTTGACGTAGGTGCCGTTCGACGAGCCGAGGTCCTCGACCGTCACCTCGCCGAGGGGGCTCGTGAGCAGGCGCGCGTGCTGGCGGCTCACCGTCGACTCCGGGATGTGGACCTGCGCCAGCCGGCTGCGGCCGATGATCGACTCGCCGGGACGCACCTCGAACGGCGGCCGACCGGCCACCTCGACGAAGACCTGCCAACCGCTCATGCCCGGTGCGCCCTCCGCTCGGCCCTCTCCTGCGTCGTCGAAACTCGCGCGATTGTACTCGAACCCCCGGCGCGGCGGCGCCAGCCGAGGTGACGGCGCAGCGCGTCCGCGGTCGGGCTCTCCGCCTCGTCGAGGAAGCGCACGAGCGGTCCGCAGAAGAGCAGCTCGCCGCCGTGCTCGCCGCCGCCGGGCCCGAGATCGACGATCCAGTCCGCGTGCGCCATCAGATCGAGGCTGTGCTCCACCACGACGACGCCGTCGCCGCGCTTCACCAGCCGGCGGAGCGTCCGGTAGAGCAGGTCGATGTCGGCGAGATGGAGGCCAGTGGTCGGCTCGTCGAAGAGGAAGAGCCGCCGCCCGTCCCGCGCCGGGCGCGAGAGGAAGCTCGCCAGCTTGAGCCGCTGCGCCTCGCCGCCGGAGAGCGTCGAGGTCGGCTGGCCGAGGCGCAGATAGCCCAAGCCGACGTCGACGAGCGGCTTGAGCTTGCGCTGGAACGAGCGCTCGCGCGCGTAGACGGCGAGCGCCGTCTCGACCGTCAGCTCGAGCGTCTCGGCGATGTCGCGGCCGAGATGGCGCACCGCCAGCACCTCGGGCCGGAAGCGCCGCCCGAGGCAGTGGTCGCACGACACCACCACCGGCGCCATGAACTGCATGTCGACCTCGAGCACGCCGGTGCCCTCGCAGGCGGGGCAGCGACCGTACTCGAGGTTGAACGAGAAGTGCGCCGGGCGGATGCCTCGCCGCCGCGCCTCCTCGGTGCCGGCGAAGATCCGCCGCAGGTCGTCGTAGGCCTTCAGGTAGGTTGCCGGGTTCGACCGCGAGGAGCGTCCGATCGGGCTCTGGTCGACGAGCGTCACGTCGGCCAAGCGCTCGAGGCCGACGAGCGCGTCGCAGGCGCCCGGCTCGACGTCGACCACGCCCCTGCCGCGCTGGTAGGTGCCGTAGAGCACGTTCTCGATCAGCGTCGACTTGCCCGAGCCCGAAACGCCCGTCACCACGACCAGCGCGTCGAGCGGGAAGGAGACGTCGATCCCCTTCAGGTTGTGCTCGCGCGCGCCGAGGATGGAGAGCCGGGGCCGCTCGGCGAGCTCCTCCTCGACGGTCCGCCGCCCGTGCTCGCGCCGGTAGCGCGCCACGTGGCGGCGCGCCGCGGTGCCCCCGCGCTGGCGGAGGTACCGTCCGGTGAGCGACTCGGGATGGGCGAGGACCTCCTCGACGCTGCCCTCCACGATGAGCTCGCCGCCGCGCTCGCCCGCCGCCGGCCCCAGGTCGAGCACGTGGTCGGCGCCGAGGATGAGCGTGCGGTCGTGCTCGACGACGAGCACGGTGTTGCCGCGCGCGGCGAGATCGCGCAGCAGCGCGAGCAGCTTCTCGCCGTCCTGCGGATGGAGGCCGATGGTCGGCTCGTCGAGGACGTAGAGGGTGCTGGTCAGGCCCGAGCCGAGCGCCGCCGCGAGGTGGATGCGCTGCGCCTCGCCTCCCGACAGGGTGCGCGCCTGGCGGTCGAGCGTCAGGTAGTCGAGCCCGACGCGGTGCAGCACGTCGAGCCGCTCGCCGAGCGCAGCGAGCAGGTGGGCCGCCGCCGCGTCGGCCGGCGGCGCCAGCCCGGCGAACCAGCGCCGCAGCTCCTCGACCGAGCGCGCCGCGAGCGCGGGCAGCGTCGAGCCGGCGAAGCGCACGTTGAGCGCCTCGCGGTTCAAGCGCCCGCCCGCGCACTCTGGGCAGGTGTCGTAGGCGCGGTAGCGCGCGAGCAGCACCCGCACGTGCACCTTGTAGGTGCGGCCCTCGAGCCAGCGGAAGAACTGCTCGACGTTGACGAAGTCGCCTTCTCCTCGCCACACCCATTCGCGGTCGCGCGCGGTGAGCGCCTTCCATGGCCGGTCGAGCGGCACGCGGCGCTTCCTGGCGGCGGCGAAGAGGCCGTCGTAGAGCTCCTCGTAGGCGGGCGTGTTCCACGGCGCGATCGGCCGCTCGGCGAGCGTGCGCTCGGGATCGGGCACGACGCGCGCGGCGTCGATGCCGATGACGCGGCCAAAGCCCTCGCAGGTGGCGCAGGCACCGAGGGGCGAGTTGAACGAGAAGAGCGCCGGCGTCGGCGGCCGGAACGCCGAGCCGCAGACGGCGCAGGAGAGCTCGGTCGCGTAGCGGCGGGCCGGCTCCCCGGCGCCGCTCCCGGCCCACGCCTCGACGCTGCGGGCGCCGAGCTTCCAGCCGTCCTCGATCGTCGCCGCCAGGCGCGCCGTCTCGCTCCCGGCACGGAAGCGGCCGAGGGCGAGCGCCAGCGGATCGAGCTCCGCCGGCCAGCGCGCGCCGGGCGCCATGCGCTCCACCTCGCCGCCCGAGAAGCGGCGCGCGAAGCCCTGGCGCACGAGCTCGCCGAGCTGGGCGTCGGCGCCGCGGCGCGGCCGCGCCAGCCGCGCGACGAGGGTGAAGCGCTCGCCGGCGGCGCCGGCGACGAGATCGGCCGCCGCGTCGGCCGCCGTCCAGCGTCGCGCCGGCCCGTGCCCGCGCGGGCAGTGGAGCTCGCCGACGTGCGCGAAGACGAGGCGCAACACGTCGTGGATCTCGGTCGTCGTGCCGACGGTCGAGCGCGCGTTGCGGATCGAGTTGCGCGCCTCGAGCGCCACCGCCGGCAGGACGTTGCGCAGCTCCGCCACCGGCGGGCGTTCCATCTGCTCGAGGAACTGCCGCGCGTAGGTCGACATCGACTCGACGAAGCGGCGCTGGGCCTCGGCGAAGACGGTGTCGAAGGCGAGCGAGCTCTTGCCCGCCCCCGACGGCCCGGTGACCACGGTCAGGCGGCGGTGCGGGATGCGGCAGGAGATCCCCTTCAAGTTGTGGGTGCGGGCCTCGATGACCTCGAGCGCGGGCGCCTCCGTTTCCGGGCTCGGGTCGAACGGCGGAAGATCGCGCTTTGGCTCGCTCACGGGGATCCTCCATCCTACCCCCGGCGGCGCGCGCGCCGCTCCCCCTCTCAGTGGCCGGCGGGCGAGCGGAAATTCAGCGTCGATCTCGTCGCCGCCGAGTCGTAGGCAGCGAACGCCAAGCGGAGGACCTCGCGCGCGTGCTCGGCGGCGGAGAGATCGGGCGGGCCGGAGGCGCGCTGGGCGACGAGCTGGCGCAGATGCGTGGCCGTCGCCGAGGCGTAGGCGAGCCGCAGCTCGCGCGCCAGGACCCAGGACCGACCGCCCGCCTCCACCCGCGCCTCCCCTCCCTCGACGAAGCCCCCGCGCAGCCGCACTCGCCTGCCGGCCCGCGTGCGGACGACGTCGACGCCGAGCCGCGCCACGCCGCCGAGCGAGATGCGCAGCGACGCATCCTCGCAATCGATGCGCATCTCGAAGTAGCGCTCGGGCGCCTGGCTGATGCGGTTGAAGGCGAGGCTCGCGACGCGCTCGCCGGGAAAGCGCAGGAGCAGGTGGGCGACGACGTCGGCATCGAATTCGGGGCGCGGCCGCACGATCTCCGCGCTCACCGTCTCCGGCAAATCGTCGAACGTCGCGCAGACGAGGTCGAGCGCGTGGGTGCCGAACTCGAACAGCGTCGCACGCTTGAGCCGGGAGCGCCAGGCGAGCTTCTCGAACTGCGGCGGCAGGAACATCTGCTGCCAGCACTGGACGCAGAACGGGCTCCCGAAATCGCCGCGACGCAGGGCCTCGAAGGCGCGGCGATAGATCGCCATGTGGCGGTACTGCGTGTTGACCGCCAGGCGGCGGCCGGCGCGGCGCGCCGCCGCCAGCACGCGGTCGGCCTCCTCGACGGTGGCGGCGAAGGGCTTCTCGCACAGCACGTCGGCTCCGTGCGCGAAGGCGAGCTCGCAGAGCTCGGCGTGGCTGTCCGGCGGCGTGCCGACGAGGACCAGCTCCGGCCTCTCCCGCTCGAGCAGGCGCGCCGAGTCGTCGTAGACGGCGGGAATCGAGAACCGGCGCTGGAGCTCCGCTCGCCTCTCCTCGCGCGGCTCGCTCGCCGCTACCACGTCGATCTCCGCCACGGCGCGGCAGGCCGGCAGGTGGATCCGTTCGGCGACGTTGCCGAGTCCGAGGATGGCGGTGCGAATCATCTGGCGGCCGGGAGCGCGGCCGACGGCGGCGTCGGGGATTCCGCGGCGGCCGACGAAGATAGCAGAGAGCGGTGCCGACGCAGGCGGATCTGTGCGTCGCCGATGCGCGCCGCGAACGAACGCTCGACGGGATAGTCGCGCTCGATCGCCGCGGCGAGCGCCGGGGCCTCGCTCGCCAGCGTGCGCTCGAGCGTCGTCACTAGGCGGAGCCGCGCGACGCCGAAGCGCGCTTCCACGGCGGCGAGCTCGCCGGGCGTCTCGACGACGAACAGGTCGCGCCCCTCCTCGAGCCCCACCCGCGGCCCGTAGTAACGCGCCCCCCACTTGGCGAGACCGACCGCCACCACGACGCCGTCGGGGGCGAGGTCGGCGACGAGCGCCTCGAGGCTGCGGCGGCTGGGCTGCTTCGGCACTTCCTCCGCGGCGACGAGCAGCGCGACCGAGGGGAGGATCGCCGCCAGCGTCAGCGCGATCGCCGCTCGGCCGCGTCGGCGCGCAGCGTCGAGGCGCTCGTCGACGAGCGCGCCGATCGCCACCAGGTGGAAGTGCGCCACCACCAGCGCCCAGAGGAAGAACCGGGGCTGAGCGTGCAGACCCGAGGCCGTCGCGAAGAGCGCCTGCATCGCGAGCGGCGCGACGAGCAGACGAGCCGGTCTCGGCTGCCGGCGTCCGTAGACGAGCCAGGCCGCGGCGACCAGCACGGCTCCGGCGACGACCGCGGCGAGCGGCACGCTGCGACCGAGGGTGAGCCCGGCGAGCCAGGCTTCGAGGTGGTCGCGGCTCCACAGCGGCGCGCCGAAACCTGGCGAGCGGTAGGTGCTCGTGGCGTAGGCGACCGCCCGCCCCCAGGCGGGCGCGTAGAGCAGGAGACCGGCGACGCCGGCGGCGGCGATCGTCGCCAGCGCGCCCGCGGCGCGGCGGCGGGACGGCCGCGGCGCCGCGACCGCGACGCCGACGGCGTGGCCGGCGAGCAGGAAGAAGGCGAGCGGCAGCGAGACGAGGGCGAGGAGCATCGCGCCGACGTAGCCGGCCGCGGCGCGCCCGCCCCCGTCGTCGAGCCACCGCAGCAGGATGGCGGTCGCCAGCGTGCCGCCGAGCAGATAGCCGGCGTAGCCTCGCGCGTTCTGCGAGAAATCGACGTGGTGGTAGGAGGTCGCCGTGACGAGCGCCACCAGCAGCGCCTCGCGGCTACCGAGCGCCGAGCGCGCGAGCCAATAGATCGCCGGCACGCCGGCGATGCCGAGCAGCGCGGCCGGCAGCCGCACCGCCCACTCGGCGTCGCCGAGCAGCGCCGTCGAGGCCGCGATCGCCAGCGAGTTGAGCAGGTGGTGGTTGGCGCTCTCGAAGCGGCTCACGATCTCGAGCGTCGAGTGCGCTCGAACGTCGAATACCGTGGCGATCTCGTCGAGCCAGAGATCCGAGGCGAGCCCGCGCAGACGCAGCGCGGCGGCGAGCGCGGTGACGGCGGCGAGCCATGCCAGCGGGCGGGCGACGTCGCCGCCGAGGAGCCTCGCCGGGACGCGTTCGCCGGGCCCGCGGTCGCGCTTGCTAACATCGCGCGCGGTCACCGAGCCGATCCGGCCGGTGCCGCGGAGGCGATGTCGACGGCGATGCGATTCGAACGGGCCATCCTGCTCAACTCCCCGAGCCCTCCGGGCTTCGTCGCCAACAAGGATTCGATGGGCGGCTTCGGTCAACTCTACCCGGCGGGCGCGCCCGCCGCGCCGCCCCTCGACCTGCCGTATCTCGCCGCCTATCTCCGTCGCGAGGGGATCCCCGTCGAGGTGCTCGAAGCCGGAGCGCTGCGGCTGGCGCGCGCGCAGTGCACGGCGCGGCTGGCGAAGATGGCCGCCGGCGGCCGGCCGCTCGTGCTCGTGCGCACCTCGCTGCCGACGCTCGACTGGGACCTCGACTACTGCGCCGAGCTGCGCCGCGCCGCGGTGACGGAGAGCCTGGCCCTGATCGGCCCGGTCCTCCCCTCGGTTCTCTTCCGCGTCGAGCAGACGCAGGACGTCGACTTCGCGCTCCTCGGCGAGCCCGAAGCCGCGGTGGTCGAGCTGATGCGCGGCGCAGCCCCGGCGGAGATCCGCGGCCTCGCCTACCGCGGCGCCGACGGCGCCTGGGCGCGCACGCCGGCGCGCCCACTCGTGCGCGATCTCGACGAGCTGCCCTGGCCGGCCTGGGATCTCTTTCCCCGCGAGCTCTACGTCCTACCCAAGTCGGCGGTCGAGGGCCGTCGCCGATACCTTCCGATGCTGACCTCGCGCGGCTGCCCCTACGGCTGCAACTACTGCCCCTATCCCGTCGGCCAAGGGGAGCGCTGGCGCGCCCGCTCGCCGCGCGACGTGGTCGACGAAATGGAGCACCTCCGGCGCGACTTCGGCATCGAGTACGTCATCTTCCGCGATCCGATGTTCAGCCTCGACCAGCGGCGGGTGCGCGAGATCTGCCGCGAGATCACCTCGCGCGGGATCGAGCTGCACTGGCGCTGCGAGACGCGCCTCGACTGCCTCGACGAGGAGACCCTCGCCGCCATGGCGGCGGCCGGCTGCCGCGGCATCAATTTCGGCATCGAGAGCAGCGATCCCGAGATCCAGCGCGGCGTCGGCCGCCGGCCGATCGAGCGCGAAGAGTTCCGCCGCAAGACGCGGCTCTGCCGGCAGCACGGCATCGAGACCTTCGCCTTCTTCATCGTCGGCCTGCCGGGAGACGACGCGGCGTCGATTCTCGACTCGATCGAGTTCGCGCTCGAGATCGACGCGAGCTGGGTGCAGTTCACCGTTTCGACGCCGTTCATCGGCACCCGCCTGCACGCCTGGGCGGTCGACCGCGGGCTGGTCGCCGCGGGCTTCTACCGCATCGTCAGCAGCCACCAGGGCTCGGTCGGCAACGAGACGCTGACGGCTGCGGAGATCCGGCGCCTGCACCGCTTCGCGCGCCTGCTGCAGGACACGCTGATCAACCGCCGCGGCCTGCTCAAGAACGCCGCCCGGCGCTCGCCGCTCTACCGCGCCGCGAAGCGTGCGGCCGACGCGCTCTGCGCCTGGCTGGCGCGCGGCGCGCTGCGCGTCGCGCGGCGTTGGTTCGAGCGGTCGCCGCGCGCGGCGAGCCCGGCGCTGCCCGCCGCTTGAGCTCCCCTTCCGCCGCCGCACCGACCGGGCCACCGCTGCTCGTCACCGGCGCCACCGGCTTCCTCGGTCGAGCCCTGATCGCCCGGCTGCGCGCGGAGCGGCCGGAGCTGCCGCTCCGTGCCCTGGTGCGCAGCGCCACGAGCGCCGGCCTGCCCCCCGGCGTCGAGGTCGTGGCGGGCGATCTCGAGGACCCGGCGTCGCTGGCGGCGGCGGTCTCCGGCGCGGCGGCGATCGTGCACGCCGCGGCGGCGCTCGCGAGCGCCGATCGCCGCCGCCTCGAGCGCGTCAACGTCGAGGGCACCGGCGCGCTTGCCGCCGCTGCCCGCGCGGCGGGCGTTCGCCGCTTCCTCCTGGTGAGCACGAGCGCTGTCTACGGTCCGTCGCCGAGCGGAGAGCCGCGCCCGGAGTCGGCGCCGCTCGCCCCGCAGGGACCGTACGCCGCGAGCAAGGCGGCCGCCGAGCGCGCCGCGAGCGAGGCCCTCGGCGGCGGCGCGGAGCTCGTCGTCGTGCGGCCCACCGGCCTCTACGGCCCGCGCCGCGAGCTCTATGCGCAGCGCCTGCGCGCCCTCGGCCGCCTCCCCTTCCGCGTCGAGCTGCCCGGCGGCGAGCGCGTGCAGCCGTGCCACGTCGCCGACGCGGTCACCGCCCTGCTCCGCTGCCTGGCGGCGCCCGCGGCGGGAGAGCGGCGCTTCAACCTCGCCGGGCGCAGCGCGTTGACCATCGACGAGCTCGACGCGCGGCTGGCGGCCCTCGCCGGCATTCGGCTCCGGCGCGCGCGGCTGCCGGTGCCGCTCGCCCGCGCCCTCGTCGCCCTGCGCCTCGCCCTGGCGCCGCGCGAGCCGGAGGCGGCGCGCGGGCTGCGCGAGCGGGCCCGCGGCGTCGAGCTCGCTTGGCGCGTCGACGCCTCTCTCGCCGAGCGACGCCTCGGGCTGGTCTGGACGCCGCTCGACGAGGGGCTGCGCGAGATGGTCGAGATCTTCCTCGCGGCGCGCGGCGCGGGCGGACGCGCGGGAACGAAGCGATGAGCCGAGGCGCCGGCTCCGCGCCGCGGGTGCTGGTGTTGTCGGCCAACTACCCGGTGCCCGGCTTCGCCATCCGCGGGCTGTGGGTGGAGCGACTGGTGCGCGCGGCGAGCGGCGACTGCCGGCCGGTGGTGCTGGTGCCCACGCCACGCTTCGGCGGCTGGCGCCCGGCGCGCGACGAAGGCGTGGCCGGCGGGGCGACACCGGCCGCGGCGCCGGTCCATCGCGTGCGGACCCCGTGGGCGCCGCCCGGCCCGCTGCGCGCACTCGAGGCGGCGCTGCTCGCGGCTCCCGTGCGGCGGGAGGCCGAGCGGCTGCGCCGCGAGGAGCCGTTCGACCTCCTCCACGCCCACTTCGTCTTCCCCGAAGGCGTGGTGGCCGCCGAGCTCGGCCGACGATGGGGCGTGCCGGTGGTGGTCAGCGAGCACGCCAACTGGCGCCCCTGGCTCGACGAGTGGCCGTCGATCCGCCGCCGCGTGCTGGCGGCGCTCCCCGGCGTCGCGCTCCTCACCGCCGCCAGCCGGGCGACGCTCACCACCATCCGAGAGGTCGCCGGCGAGCAACTGGCGCTCGCGCGACTGCCGATCCCGGTCGACGACGCGATCTTCGACCTCGATCCGGGCGCCACCGTCGATCCCGACCGGCTGCTCTTCGTCGGCATGGTGCGTCGGGTCAAGGGTCTCGACGTGCTGCTCGAGGCGCTCGCGCGGCTGGCGCCGGATCATCCTCGTCTCCGCCTCGAGGTGATCGGCGCCACCTACGAGCGCGGCCACCGCCGCGACGAGCTCAGAGCGCGCGAGCTCGTCGCGCGCTTGGGGCTCGCCGCCCGTGTCCGCTTTCGCGGCGCGCAGGCCCCCGAGGCTGTCGCCGAGAGCCTGCGCACGAGCGCGCTGCTCGTCCTGCCGAGCCGTCGCGAGAGCTTCGGCAGCGTCGTGGCGGAGGCGCTCGCCTGCGGCACGCCGGTGGTCGCCACCCGCTGCGGCGGCCCGGAGGAGATCGTCGGCGACGCCGGGCGCCTGGTCGCGGTCGAGGACGTCGCGGGGCTCGCCGCGGCGATCGCCGGCGAGCTCGCCCTCCGTCCCCGGCGCCAACCGGTGTCGCTGCGCCGGTCGGTGGTCGAGCGCTTCGGCATGGCCGCCACCCGCGCGCGGCTGCGCGCGATCTACGGCGCCGTGCTCGACGGCGGGCCGCTGCCGTCGCCCGAGGCGTGAGCGAGCGCCGCCGGCGGGCTCAGGTCGCCACGCCGGCGTCCTCGGCGACGATGCGGCGGAAGTGCGCGACGAAGGCCGCCGGGCGGAAGGGAGCAAACCGCTCCGAGGCGAGGAAATCGCGCGCGGCGTCGCGCAGCGCCTCGACGCGGCGCACCGGCAGAGCGTGAAGGAATCGACGAAGGTCGGAGTCGTCGCCGAGCTCGCGGCGGTCGATGAAGCACTCGGCGGGGATCCAGGACCCGACGTCCGGCGCGCCGAGATAGATCGGCACCGTGCCGCAGGCGAAGCAGTCGAAGACCTTCTCGGTAAGGTAGCCGGGAACCGCGGCGTTCTCGTAGCAGAGCGCGAAGTGGTAACCGCCGAGCGTGTCGCGCTTCGAGCTCGTCGCTCCGCGCCAGGCGGCGGCGCAGTCGGCGTAGACCGGGTTCGGGAACAGGCGCTGGCGAACTCTCCACAGCCGCAGGCCCAGCCGGCGCAACGTCGCCGGCACCCAGGTGCGACCGACGCGGCGCGGCGCCTCGTCCCAGTAGCGGCCGAAGACGTCGATCTCGCCGTGCCGGGAGAAGAACGCGATCGCCCGCCGCCTCTCGCCGTAGAGCTCGCCGAGCGGATGTCGGGGCAGCTTGTTGGTGTTCACCAGAGTGAGGAAGCGGCGATCGCGCCGGCGCCAGATCGCCTCGTGAACGCCGTCGGTCGGCTGCGGCAGTCGAAACGGAAGGCTCGCGAACGGCCGCCGCGAGTAGGGCTCGAGGTGCACCGGCTCGCTCCAGGTGAAGACGCGCCGGAAGCGCGAGGCGAGGCCCGGTAGGGCGCGGTAGAGCCGCGGCTCGACCACCGGGCATTCGAGGGCGAAGATCGCGCTCGGCACCGCGCCGTGGCGCCGCAGCCGGCGCGCGAACCCTTGCCACTCGCCGAGCGAGACGTAGAGCTTGCGCCGCCCCGGGCCTCCCGCCAGCGCGTCGGCGGTGTGCACCGGAATGCCGTGCGCCGCGAAGTGGTCGCGGACGGCGACGAACGGCGCGAGCGATTCGTCGCCCGAGAACAAACACATCGCGGCATCGAACAGGCGGTCGCGGAGGAAGTGGTGCGAGGGCGGATCCAGATAGATCGCCAGCGGCACGTCGCGGTGGGCGGCTGCGGATGCGCTCATCCGGTCGGCCCCCGGCGAAGCGCCCGGCCGAGCGCCGAGAGCGCCCGTCGGAGCTCGGCCCGCTCCTCGCGGCGGAGCAGGAGCGCGAGGCCGCCCAGGGTCGCCAGGTCGGCAGCGGTCGCGGCGAGCGCGCGCCGGGCGCCGGTGCCGCCGGCCGCTCCCAGCGCGCCGCAGAGCGCGACGCAAGTCACGACGTAGCCGACGAGGACGAGGTCGGCGGGCGGAATCGACAGCGCGAGGCGCGAGCGCAGGTAGAGCGCGGGAGTGACGAGCAGCCAGCCTGCCGCAGCGAGCATCGCCGCGCCGACGCCGGCCACGCCCCAGGCCGGCACCAGCGCGTAGGCGAGCGCGGCGAGGAGGAGCTGGGCGACGACGTTCAGCGCCACGTGCGGTCCCAGCCGGTCGAGCGCCACCAGCATCGCCTGCGGTACGCCGCCGAGCACGGTGATCACCTCGGCGAGGACGAAGAGCGCGACGAACTGCGCCGCCGGCGAGAAGGCGTCCGTGTAGAGGAGCTTCACCAGCAGATCGGGCGCCAGCACGAGCGGCGGCACGACCAGCGCGACGACGATCGAGAGCTTGCGCAGGTACTCCGCCATCCAGCGCCCGCGCTCCGCCGCGGGCGCCTCGCGATTCACGCCGGGCGTCAGGTAGACCTGATTGGCAGCGCCCAGCACGGTGCGCACGGCGAGGCCGATCGCGAAGGCGGCCTGCATCCAGCCGGCGGCCTCGGCGCCGTGCGACGCCAGCAGCCGGTAGGCGGCGTAGAGCGCCGCGAACGGCGCGGCGAAGGCGAGCGCAGAGAGGATCGTGCCGAAGCGCCAGACGGCGCCCGGGAGGCCGAATCGATCCGTGCCCGCGGCCCGGGGCGCGCCCGGCGACGAGCGCCGACCGCCCAGGCCGAAGGCGAACCCGGCGACGAGCGGCAGGCCGGCGAGCGCGTAGGCGAGGTAGAGGCCCTCGAGCCCCCATCGCCAGGCGCCGGTGAGCGAAGCGACGGTGAAGACGACGGCGTGGGCGAGCAGGAAGAGCATCGCGGCGCGCGGCGCCGCGCGGCTCGCCAGCGCGTTCTGGAGGAACGGCACGAATCCCAGCACCGGCACGGTCGCGAAGGCGGCGAGCAGCAGCGCACGGCCAGAATCGAGCTCGCCGCCGAACGCCCCTGGCGCCCACCAGGCGATGGCGGTGCCGCTCGCCGCGGCGCAGCCGCACGCGACGACGAGCGCGAGGCGCAGGCGGCGATAGAGCCGATCGTGACCCGGCCGATCCGAGGCCCACAGCGGCGAGAGGAAGCGCAACGCGGCGAACGGCAGCGAGAAGCCGGCTGTCTGGGCGAAGACCGCCAGCAGCCGGTCGACGACCGCCAGGATCCCGATCGGCTCGGGACCGAGCCAGACGGCGAGGAGCTTGGTGCGCACGAGGAGCACCAGGATCACGGCGAGCTGCAACGCGCCGACCGCGGCGAGGGTTCTCAGCGTGGCCGGCGAGACGGCAGAGGGCGAGCTCCTCTCGGCGTTCACGGCGAGCCTGGATACCATCGTCGGCGGAGGAGCTCGGCCACCGGTGCGAGCCGCGGCAGCCGAGCGAGGAGCAGGAAGCCGAGATAGACCGCCGTCAGCCGAGCGCGCTGTACGTGCCGGCTCGCCAGCAGGCGGCGCGGTGCGACTCGACCGAGGGCGCGTCGCGCCGCGGCGGAGGCGAGCGGCCGCGCGCCCTCGATCCGCGGATAGCGCTGGGCGAGGATCGAATCGAGGCTCTCGCGCAGGTAGCGCTCGCCGTCGTAGACCGGCAGGACGACGGACACGAGCGGCGTCGCAGCGGCGGGAACGGACGACGGCATCGACGAACGGTCCATGCGGGTCAGCTCGAGATCCCGGCGACGAGGTCCATCGTCCGCCGCGCCACCAGCCGCCAGTCGTAAGCCGCCGCGCGCCGCGGGCCCAGCTCGCGCATGCGCCGGCGCAGCGGCTCGTCGCCGAGCACGCGCTCGATGGCGGCGGCGAGCGTCGCCGCGTCGCCGCGCGGAGCGAGCCACGCCACCCCCCCGGCGAATTCGGGCAGCGCCGTGCGCTCGAGCGCGATCACCGGGCAGCCGCAGGCCATCGCCTCGAGCACCGGCATCCCGAAGCCCTCGTACTCCGACGGGTAGAGCAGGCACGCGCATGCGTCGTAGGCGCGCCGGATGAACTCGTGGTCGGCGTGGCCGACCAGCGTCACGCGCTCGGCGATGCCCAGCTCGCCGACCAGGCGCGAGACGTCGATGCCGGGAAGCGCCGCGCCGACGAAGAGGAAGCGGTGCGCGAGGACGCCGCGCCCGAGGAGCTCGCGGTAGGCCTCGAGCATCGACCGGATGTTGTGCCGCGCGACGGGCTTGCCGACGTAGAGCAGGAACGGCGTGTCCTCGCCGAAGACGCGGCGGCGGAAGCCCGCCGCCGCCTCGGCGTCGTCGAGCGGCCGGAAGAGCTCGGTGTCGACGCCCTCGGGCACGACGTGGATGCGCTCCGGCGCGAGCCCGTAGAAGCGCACCATGTCGCGACGACTCGATTCCGAGACCGTGATCACGAGCTCGGCGCGCCGTGCGCTCAGGCCGTAGGCGAGACGCGTCGTCAGCCGCCGCCAGCGGCCGAAGGCGGCGGGATGGCCCTCGTACGAGCCGTGGTGGACGAGGGCGATCGGGCAGCGGGCGGCGAGCGGCGCCACGTAGCTCGGGCAGAACAACGGTCCCCGCCTGCCGTGCGCGAGCGGCAGGTGGAGCTGCTCCCAGAGAGCGTACGGCCCGCGGCCGGAGACCACCACCGGCTCGAGCGCGCCGCCGGCCACGGCGTCCCGCTCGATCGGCCGCGGCGCGTAGACGCGGATGCGCTCGAACGGATGCTCCATCGACGCCCAGCAGCGCAGCACGTTCTCCACGTAGCGCGCCACGCCCGAGCGGATCGTCACCAGCCGGATGGCGTTGACGCCGAGAATCGACATGCCGGCTGCCCGAAAGCGCTCAGACCCAGGTCGATTCGGTCGCGCCAGCGCCGAAGAGGTAGCCCTTGCCCTCGCCGTAGGCCCACGCCGCGTGGAGCAGCAGCAGATAGGGCGCGGCGCGCAGCGCGGCGCGGCCGCGGCCGGCGGCGCGGGCGGCGCCGAGCGACCGCGCGAGGAGGACGAGCGGCACACTCGGCGCCGCCGCCGCTCGCGCCAGCCGGGCGAGCCGCGAGCGCTCGGCCGCCCGCCGGCCGGCGTGCAGCCGGCCGAATCGCGACTGCTCGCGACAGGCGCTGGTGAGCCGCTGCCGGCTGAGGTCGAAGACCACCGCCCCGGGCGCGAACCACAGCCGCGCGCCGCTGGCGCGAAGCGTGCGGTGCAGGTCGAACTCGTAGATCTCGTCGGGCAGGGCCCCCAGGTGGCGGCGCAACCAGACCAGGTCGTAGGCGACGTTCACGCCCGGCAGATCGCCCACCGGACCGGCGGCGCGGCCGGGCAGGAATCGACCGAATTCGCGCAGCGTGAGCGCCCAGCCCAGCGCGTCGCCGCCGCGGCGGTCGACCGCCCCGCCGATCGCCACGCCGCGAGCGGCGCGCGTCGCCTCGCGCAGGGCGTCGAACCAGGTCGGTCCCGGCACGCAGAACTGCTCGCTGAGCGCCGCCCAGCGCGTGCGCGCCGCGCGCAGACCGAGGGCACGCAGCCGTGGCACCGACGCGCCCTCCTCGGCGTCGAGACGGAAGATGCGCGGGTCGACCGGAGCCCGCCGCCGATTCGGCCAGGCGGCGCGCGCCTCGATGAGCTCGAGCTCGCCGGCGGCGAGCGGCGCGGCGAGCGTCTCGAGCAGCTCCGCTCGCGTGCCCTCGCCGCCGGTGGCGACGACGACGAGCGTCAGCGCGGCGTCGCTCACGACAGCGCCTCGCACGACGAGCCGGCGCCGCGCCAGATGCCGAGCCACTCGCCGAGCCCCCAGGCCAGGCAGATGCCGGCGAGCGGCCCCGCCGCCACCGGCAGCCAGCGACGCTGCCGTGGATGGCGCGCGGCGCGGAACAGATGGCGCGCGACCAGCAGTGCCGGGACGAGCGGCGCCAGCAGGCGCAGCCGGCGTCGCCGGCGCGGCGATTCTTCCGCCGTCCGTAGGCCGCCGAAGCAGCGGCCGTAGCGGAACCGCTTCGCCGCGAAGGCGGAGAAGCGGTGCTCGTCGCGCAGCTCCACCTCGAGGGTCGAGCGCAGCTCAAGCGTGTGGCCCGCCGCGCGCAGCCGCGCGTGGACCGCCGGCTTGTAGAAGCCGTGCCGCGCCAGGAGATCGCCGCAGAGGCCGGTGACGCTCCGCCGGAGATAGGCGACGTTGATGCCCGGCAGGTCGCCGGCCGTCGGGCCGTCGGAGAGCGGCGGGTGGAAGGCGCCGTACTCGAAGAGGTAGGCGGCGAGGTCGCTCGGCCGCCCGCCGCCGGTCCAGCGCACGGGGCCGCCCACGGCGGCGGCGCGCGGCGCGGCGGCGAAGGCGCGTAGAACCTCCTCGCCCCAGCCGCGGCCGACCACCGCCGCCGCGCCGACGAAGGCGACGACCTCGCCGCGCGCTGCGTGCGCCGCCTCGGCGCGCGCTGCCGGCATCGTCGCCCGCGCGCAGTCGAGGTAGCGCGCTCCGGGCAGCTCGGAGCGCGCGGCGAGCAGACGGCCGTCCGGCGTCGCGTCGGCGAGGATCACCTCGAGCTCGTCGCCCATGTCGAGCGCCGCGATCGAGGCCAGGGAGTCGGGAAACGCCCGCGGCACCTCGCGAGCGTAGACGACGAGCGAGAGGCGCGGGCTCCCGACGCCGTTCATGCGGATCTCCCCGCTCGCCGTCGGCGTGCGCGCGGCGGGCGTTCCCTCGAGGCCGTCACCCGCCGGCCTCGCTCTGCGGGCGCCGCGCGACCAGGGCGAGCGAGTGGCCGAACGGCAGTCGCGCCCCGGACAGTCGGAGCCAGAGCGCTTCGATCGCGTGCAGCGCGTCGCTCACTCGGCCGAGCGCCGCCCGACTCCCGGTCGGCGGAACGAGCTCGAGCGGCGGTCCGGCGGCCGGCGCCGGCGCCGCGTCGGGGGCAAGCGCTTCGCGCACCATCGCGGCGAGCGATGGGATGGCGTCGAGGTAGGTCAGCCGCAGCACCTCGAAACCCGACTCCTCGGCCAGCCGGCGGAGGTCGGCCGGCCGATAGCGCCGGTAGAAATCGGGATCGACGCCGGCGAGGGGGCGGCGCCCGCACGCCGCGTTGGTCCTCGCGTAGAGCAGCCCGCCGGGGACCAGCAGGCGGGCGAGCGCCGCCATCGCCTCCCGGTCGGCGCCGCGCGGCGAGAGATGCTGCAGCGTGTCGATGCACAGCACGAGATCGAACGATCCGGCCCGCAGCGGCAGCTCCGGCAGGCGCGCCGCCGCCAAGCGACCGGCGCCGCGCCGCCGGCAGAATCCGAGGGCGCCGAGCGCGAGATCGACACCGACCGGCTCCGCGCCGGCGAGTTGCCGCAGCTCGCCGAGCAGCAGCCCGGTGCCACACCCGGCGTCGAGCACCCGCAGCGGCCGCCGTGCCGGAAGCCGCGGCAGGAGGAGCGACCGCATCGCGCGCCGCATGCCGCGCGACCAGCCGTGGCGCTCTTCGGCCGCGGCGAGGCGCTCGTAGTAGGCGGCTTCGAAGATGCGCGGCGGTCGAGCCGGCGCTGCGGCGCCGCTCACGCGCGGCGCCCCGCGCGCGGTGCCAGGTAGCCCAGCGTCTCGCCCAGCGACCAGGCCACGACGAAAACGACGAGCCAAGGCATGGCGAGCCGGAGGCGCGACTGCCACTCGGGACGCGCCGTGCGGACGCGCCGGCGAACTCGGGCGAGGAGCACGAGCACGAGGACAGGCGCGCTGAATCCCGCCGCCAATCGCCGCAGCGCGGACAGGGATCGAGTCGCGCCGAAGCGGAGGCCGTGACGGAACCGCGTCGCCGCCGCGCGCAGCGTGGGCGGCGTCCTCACCAGACGCACACGGAGCCCGGCGTCGAAGCGGAGCTCGCGACCGGCGCGACGCAGCTCGTCGTGGAGCTGCACCTCCCAGAAGCCCGCCGAGCGGTCGCGCCAATGCCGTTCGAGCTCCGACCGGCGGTAGACGGCGTTGTCGCCGGGGATCTCCACGGCCGGCCCGCTCGGCACGGCGAGATAGGCGCTGTAGCGGAGCAGATAGAGCGCCCACTCGCGCCCTCCGCCGGCGACCGGCGGCAGGATCGGCCCACCCAGGCCGGCGACGCTCTCCGGAGCGGTCTCCGTGACCTCTCCCAAACGCCGCCGCCAACCGCCATCGGGCACGCAGTCGCCGATCGTCAGCGCCACCCACGGCGCCGCCGCCGCCGCGATGCCGAGGCCCCAGAGATCGGGGATCAGCGCGTTGCGCGGGCCGCACAGGATCTCCGCTCGCGGCGCCAGCTCGCGCACGAGCGCCTCGTCGCCGGCATCGGCGAGCACCACCACGAGCTGCTCGGTGGCGGCGGCGTCCTCCGCCGACCAGCGTCGAAGCGTCGCGCGCAGAGCCTCGCTCGCGCGATCCACGGCGAGCACGACGGAGAGACGGGGAGAAGAGCTCATCGGTCGAGCGGCGGGCATCCTATCGCCGCTCGCCGTCGACCGCCTGTCGATACGATGGCGCGGATGTCGCCGACTCGCCTGCCGCGCTTCGCCTGGGCCGTGCTCGCCTACAACCTGCTCGTCATCCTCTGGGGCGCGTGGGTCCGCATCTCGGGATCGGGCGCCGGCTGCGGCAGCCACTGGCCGCTCTGCGACGGCGAGGTGATCCCGCGCGCGCCGTCGGCCGAGAAGCTGGTCGAGTTCACCCACCGGGCGACGAGCGGCCTGGCGCTCCTCGCCGTCGTCGCCCTGGCGCTGGCGGTCTTCCGCGCGCGGCCCGCCGGGCACCCGGCGCGCCGCCCGGCGGCGTGGAGCGTCGCCCTCGTGCTGCTCGAAGCGGCGGTCGGCGCCGGGCTGGTGCTCTTCGAGCTCGTCGCCGACAACGCCTCGATGGCGCGCGCGCTGTTCATGGCGGTGCACCTCGCCAACACCTTCCTGCTGCTCGCCGCGCTCGCCCTCGCCGCCGAGCGGCTCGGCGAATCGAAGCCGGCGCCGCCGCTGCCGCGGGCGACTCGCCGCGTCGGTCTCGCGGCGCTCGTCCTGCTCGTCGTCGCCGGAGCGAGCGGCGCCGTGGCGGCCCTCGGCGACACGCTCTTTCCCGCGCGCACGCTCGCCGCGGCGCTCGCCGCCGACCTCTCGCCGACTTCGCACCTGCTCATCCGCTTGCGTGTCGGTCATCCGCTGCTGGCGACCGCGGCGGCGGTCTCGGCGCTCTGGCTCGCGGCGCTCGCCCAGCGCGCCGCCGCACGCGACGGCGTACGCCCCGGCTGGCCGCGCGCCGCCGGCGTTCTCGTCCTCGCGCAGGTCGCGATCGGCTTCGCCAACGTCGCGCTGCTCGCGCCCCTGCCGCTCCAGCTCGCCCACCTGCTGCTCGCCGATCTCGTCTGGATCGCGACGGTGCTGACGGTCGCGGGGGGCTCTCGTCAGCGCCGGCGGCTCGCCTCGTAGAGCTCGATCCCGCGCTCGGGCGGCAGCTCTTCGAGGCACTCCTCGGCCGTCTTCGCCTTGCTCTGGACCATGGCCGGTCTTCCGGACAGCGGAACGTCGCCGCGCGGCGCGAGGGGATCCAGCACGCCGCCGCCGCGGTCGCGGTGAGCAGCGCGGCGACCGCCTGCATCGTGCACCCCACCACCAGGACGGCGAGCGAGAGCAAGGACACGTTCCGGTCGACCGGCGCGAAGAGCCGGTAGCGCAGCACTCCCCAGGCGACGTGGAACGCAACCGCGAGCAGGGCGGAGGCGAACCCCAGCCGGTACAGCGTCTCGTGCTCCAGCATGCGGCTGGCCGTCGCCGCGGGGTCGCCGCGCACGACGATCTGGCCGAGGACGTAGACCTGGCCGAAGGTGGCGGTCACGCCCTCGAGCGCCTGGAAGACGCCGGCGCTCCTCGCCAGGGTGCGCGGTGACCGGTCCGCGATCCGCCCCATGGATTCTCGACCTCGCTCGAACGACAGGTGTGCCCCGAGGGGCACTACGCGCAGCGGGCCCGAAGATTACGCGCGGCGCTGGATCAAGGAGTCCGGCGGACCCGAGGCGCCCGCAACGCGGCTCACCGCAGCCGTGCAGACCTTCACTGGGTTCATTGCATCTGCCCCGTCCTCTGTCATCCAGGACGCGTCTTCACTCTTCTCGAGAGCGCTCGAGGGGTTCTAATTCCGTTCCTTCTTGGGCCGCACGAGCGTCACACCCAGCCGCATCAGTACTGCTCTGGCGCCGAAGAAGAATGCGACGACGACACCGACGGCAGCAAAAGCATTGAAGTTGGCGCCGCTGGCCGTCCTCGCTCGTGGAAACGCCTCCTCCAGGATGAGCATTGCGCCGACTCCCGCGCCCGCCGACAGGAGGAATACGAGCCATCCCGCCCAAGTGAAGCGGCCCAGATCAAACGCCGCCATGTTCCCCAGAGCCACCACTTCATCACCTCGCGGTTTCGCCGAGTCCGCCTCGGCACGGATGACCTCGGCCTTCAACTCTTCCTCCTCAGCTCGAATGACCTCGGCTCGGAGGACGTTCGTGCCGCCACGCCTGGCGAGCTCCGCGTGCGCTAGGTGGAGCGCCTGCTCTGTGTAGTCGTCGGGATTGGCCTCACACATCGCGAGGAGCTCTTCATGACTCAGGCCAGTGATCCTCTGTGCTAGAGCGCTGTCGGCTTCGGGCATGGATCCTCCTGGGAAAGGAGAGCATTGGGACCTCGGGCTCTCGACAGTCGCGGAGATTCAGCGCCAACTCTGGTATGTCTTGCGCTGTTCTTCGATTGGATCGAGCACCACCGCACGAGCAAGCCGTTCGTTGTCCCCTGCCGCTCCACGGTCCTCGCCGATTTGATCGATTCGCTCTCTCTGGCGGACACGATCAGCTTGTGCCAACGCCTAGATTCAAGCGTGCTTTACCGAGCCGGCAAATGATCTTGCGCCTTCTAGGCGGCGTGTGTAAAGCGGAAACCGAGGGAGTCGCACGCGGGTCAGTCGACTAGCCGCGGTACGTCCGGCGCACCGCCGGTCGCGCGGCCTCGCGCCCCGGGAGCGCCGCGTACCAACGGTCGCCCTGCGCGTCGCAACGCCCGGCTCAGCCGTCTCACTCGTGCGTCGGTGGTCGCGAAGCCAGGCCGGGAGGGGCCGGATTCCGCTCGAGCCAGGCGGCGACGCTCCGCCGTTCGGCGTCGTCGGGCTGAGCGGCGACCCAGGCCTCCACGGCGGTGCGCACCTCGGTCGCCTGGGCGGCCGCCTCGGGCCGCCGCTGCAGGCGGGCCAGCGCGACGAGCGCCTCGCGCGCCTCGCCCATGCGGATGCTGGCGATGCCGAAGCAAAGCAGCCCTTCGGCGCCCTCCGCGGTGAGCTGTATGGCGGTCGAGCAATCGGCTCGGGCATCGGAGTATTCGTCCTGCAGCAGGCGGGCCTCCGCCCGGGTCAGATAGCCGCCGACTCCGCGCGGATCCGCAGTGATCGCGGCGCCGGCGTGCCCCTCGGCGTCGGCCGCGTAGCCCTTCATCTTCTTGGCAACCTTGGCATTCGAGGCAGCCTCCGGCGCCAGCTCGCGAGCCTTGTCGAGCGCTTTTTGCGCCTGCGCCAGGCGGCGCGCTGCGGCGACGTCGGCCTGCAGGTCGTTCATGCCGGCCTGACCGAAGGCGACGGTCGGGTCGCTGCTCTGTGCGCTCGCTGCCGGCGGGGCGGCGAAGGGGAACAGCAGGATGGCAAATCGAGCCGCGCGGCGAATCCTCATTTCGGTTCTCTCCTCCCGGGAATCGAGCCGGAGCCGACCGCGGCCGATCCTAGCTGCTCGGCGTGTGCCGCAGCCCGGGCCGTCAGCGGCCGCGCGCGGTGCGCCTCCGGCTCTCCTCGTAGAGCTCGATCAGGCGCTCGGGCGGGTTCGCCGCGATCGACCTGCCGAGCGCCTCCATCTCGAGGTCCGCCAGCTTCTTAAACCGCACGCAGCACTTGCCCATGTCGAGCTTCTTGCCGGCCTTGGCGAAGGCGGCGCGCAGGGCGCGCTCCTCGGCGGAATCCGAGTAGACGCTCATCAGGTAGAGCGAGTAGTAGTTCTTCTGCGCCGCGAGCGCGACGTAGCCGAGCGGCTGTCCGTTGTAAGTGTTCGGATAGCGCGCGAGGGGAATTCCCCACCCGATCATGCCGAACGCCATCGACTCGACGTAGCCCTTCGGCAGGTGCTTCTCGACCAGCTTGCGCACTGCCGCGACGACCTCGCGCCGCTCCGGCGGCAGATCCTTGAGGTACTCCTCCACCGTCTTCGCCTTGCTCTGGACCATGCCGGGCCTCCCGCGCGGAGACTGAAATGCTAGCGCCGGACGCGCCTCCGGGGCTTCGCCGGGGAGGCTTTCGGCGGCAGCGAGCGCGCGTGCGCCGCGCCGCGGGAAACCCAGCGGCGCAGCGCGGCCGGCGTCGCGAGCCCCGCCTGGCCGACGTAGACCATGCCGCGAAGAGGGCGGCCGGTGAAGTCCATCTCGCGCGCGTGCGGCTCCGCGAGCGCCGCTTCGTAGCTTTCGCGGCCGACGCGCACCATCAACTCGTCGCCGACGATGCCGAGCGCCATGTGCCCGCGAACCAGGAAGCAGAGGCCGCCGAACATCCGCTTCTCTTCGGCTCGCTCCGTCGCCAGCGCGCGCCGCACCCGTCCGGCCAGCTTCTCGTCGAACGCCATCACTCGCCCTCCGCCGCCGGCCTCTCGTCGCGCGCCGCGGCCGCGATCGTCCACACGCTGCGTCTTCTCATCGTCGGCTCTCCCCGCCATCCATCGTCGCGCACGAGTCTAGCCGCTACAGGACTGCCGGACGGGCTCGATCCGGCGGGTCAGATCACGACGAGGTGTCGCGGCTCGGCGCCGACGACCGCCGAGAGCGGCACGGCGCCGTCGAGCGTGGCGAAGCGACCGTCGTGCGCGACGGCGAGCGCGAGCAGATAGGCGTCGGTCACCTGGCGGGGTCCGTGGAGACGCCGGCGATCGATCGCGCGCGGGTCGAGCAGGCTGCGATCGCACGGCCAGAAGGCGTAGTGAGCGGTCGCGGTCGCCCGCTCGAGGCGGCGGATCGCTTCGGCGACGGGCACCGGGCTCGGGTAGCGGGGCTGGCTGACCACGCGCACGAAGCCGTTCTCGGTAATTGCGCAGGAGGCCCATCCGCCGCCGCCCTCGGCGCGCAGCCACGCGGTGGCCCGCCCGTGGTCGACGTGATCGCGGTCGAGCAGCGCGACGAGGACGTTGACGTCGAGCAGCGCCCGGCTCACTCGGGCTCGTCCTCGCGCAGCCGCTCGACGAGCGCGTTCGACACCGCCGGCCCGCGATGCGGAAACGGCTCGAATCCGTAGACGGACTCGTCCTCGGCGACCGCGTCGGCGCGCGGCCCGCGGGTCAGCGCCGCGCGAGCGAGCTCCGAGAGCACCTCTCCCGCCGACCGCCGCTCCCGCCGCGCCCGCTCCTTGACGGCGAGCAGCACGTCGTCGTCGAGATCCACCGTCGTGCGCATGCATCAGATGCTAGCGCATCACCGACGCGAAGGCTTACTTTGGTGGTCGACGACCGTGGCATTCTGCTGAACTCCCGTGGCTGCAACAGTTGCGAGACGAGACGGCGGGCACCTCTCGGGCGCCGGCTCAGCGCTGCGGCGCCTCGCCGTCGCCGCGCTCGAGCCCGTACGGCGTGCCGCCGCGCTGGATGTGGCGGTCGACGACGCGGTAGACGAGCTTGCGGAACTGCGCGTCGAGGGCGTCGAACTCGACGCCGAAGCCGGGCTTGGCGGCGCCGGCGCGCTCCGGCGGCCGCCGCCAGACGACGCGCCCCGCGCCGCGCACCGGCTTCGGCGGCTCGGTGGGGAGCACGAGCTCGAACTCGATCCGCGAGTCGAGCGCCGGCGGTGCCGGCGACTCGACGAACATGCCGCCGATCGAGATGTCGCGGCAGATGGCGTCGACGAGGTTCTGCTTGCTCGAGTAGAGGATCTCGACGCGCGTCGCCAGCGGCGCCCGCGCGTGACGCCGCTGCTCGGCGCCGTGGAACGGAGGCGCGTCGCTCACCGGCCGATTCTCCATCAGCCGCCGACCTCACTCTCCCGCGCCGAACGGCGCGTCGTCCATCGCCGTCGGCGCGTCGTCGCGCGTTGCGGCAATGCACTCGACCTCGACGCGCGCGCCGAGCGCGAGGCCGTCGGCGCCGAAGGCGCTGCGCGCCGGGTAGCGGGCGTCGAAGAAGGTCTTGTAGACCTCGTTGAATGCCCCCCACTCGGCCATGTCGTCGAGCATCACCGTACATTTGACGAGATCGTCCATCGCGTAGCCGAGTGCCTCGAGCGCCGTGCGGATGTTCTCCATCGTCTGTCGCGCCTCGGCCGCGATCCCCCCGGGCACCACCTCGCGCTTGCCCGGGACGACGCCGATCTGGCCGGAGAGGAAGAGAAGATCCCCCACGCGCACGGCGTCGGAGAACGGCAGCCCCGGCGGGCGAACCTTTCCGGCGTCGAGAAACTCGACGTGCGGCCGATCGCCGGCACTCTCCGCCGCGAGGGCTCCGTTTCCGGCCGCCACGATCGCAGCCACCGCCACCGCTGTCGACATCGGACGTCGCCTCATCGCCGCCTCCTCGTCGATCTCGAGATGCGGACGAAGTCTAGCGGCCCGGCTCAGGCCGAGTGCAGCGCTTGCGTGGGATGGACGCGCGCGGCGCGGCGCGAGGGGATCCAGCACGCCGCCGCCGCGGTCGCGGTGAGCAGCGCGGCGATCGCGGCATAGACCGCCGGGTCGATGGCGCGCACCTCGAAGAGCATCGCGCCCAGCAGCTGCGTCAGCGGCAGCACCGCGACGAGGCCGAGCGCGACGCCGATCCCGGTCAGCCGCAGGCCCTGCGTCAGCACCATCTTCTGCACCGTCGCCGCGGTCGCCCCGAGCGCCATGCGGACGCCGATTTCGCCCGAGCGCTGGGCGACCGAATAGGCCATCACGCCGTAGACGCCGAGGCTCGCCAGCACGAGCGCGAGGGCGGCGAAGGCGGCCAGCAGGTTCATGGTCAGGCGCCGGTCGGCCGTCGACTGCTCGACGAGCTGCGCGAGCGTGCCGACGTTGGTGAGCGCGATGCCGGCGTCGACGTCGGCGAGCGCCGCGCGCACGCTCGCGGCGAGCGCCGCCGGATCGCCGTCGGTGCGCACGAGGATGCCGGTGAAGCGCTCCGGCCGCTGCATCACCGGATAGAACATCTCCGGCACGGGCTCCGCGGTGAGGCCGAGCGTGCGGCTGTCGCCGACGACGCCGACGATCTCGGCGCTCAGGCCGAGCATGCCGGTGACGAGCTCGTGCCCGAGCGGGTCCTCGTCGCCGAAGAGCTGCTTTTTCATCGTCTCGTTGATGACGATCACCTGCCGGCTCGCCGGCGTGTCGCGCTCGTCGAAGTCGCGGCCAGCGAGGATCGGGATGCCGAGGAGAGCGAAGCGGTTCGGGCTGATCAGGTGGCGAATCGCCAGCGGGCGCTCGCTCGGCGCCGGCAGCGGCCGACCGACGACGGCGTAGGGCGACTGCCCGTTGTTGCCGCTCAGGGGCGGGTTGTCGCTGAGCGCGACCGACTTCGCGCCGGGGATCTCCTGCAGCCGGTGGTAGAGGCGCGAGTAGAAGCTCGCCGTGAGCTCCGTGCGCTCCGGGTACTCCTCCGCCGGCAGGGCGAGGAAGCCGGTGAAGACGCCGTCGGGGCGGAAGCCCGGATCGACGTCGCGGATGCGCAGGAAGCTCGAGATCAGCAGGCCGGTGACGACGAGGAGCACGAACGAGGCGGCGACCTCGGCGACGAGCAGCGCGCCGCGGAAGCGCTTCTGGCCGCGGCCAGCGGTCGAGCTGCGGCTGGAGTCCTTGAGCGAATCGTGGACCGCCCGCATCGGCGCCTGGAGCGCCGCCACCAGGCCGAGGAGGAGGCCGGAGACGACCGCGACGCCGAGAGTGAAGGCGAGCACGGTGGGGTCGAGCCCGATCTCGGCGGCGCGCGGGATGGTGTTCGCGCCGACGCGCGCCACGACGCGTAGGGCGAGCGCCGCGAGCAGGAGGCCGAGCGCGCCGCCGGCGAGCGACACCATGAGGCCCTCGGCGACGAGCTGCGTGACGACGTGGCTGCGCCGCGCGCCGAGCGCGAAGCGGATGCCGATCTCCTTGGTGCGCTGCGAGAACCGCGCGAGAACGAGGTTGGCGACGTTGGCGCAGGCGATGAGCAGCACCGCGGCGACCGCGGCGAAGAGGGTGGCGTAGGTGTCGCGCTGGTTGCCGACGAGGTCGTCGAGGAGGGCGCCGACGGTGATCCGCGCCTTGGCGTCGACGTGGGTGGGATGGGCCTCGGCGTAGCTCGCGGCGACGACGTCCATCGCGGCGCGCACCTGGTCGATCTCGACGCCCGGGGCGAGCCGCGCGTAGACGGTGAAGAAGAAGCCGCCGTCGTCGATCTGTTTCTGCACCAGATACGGCGCCTCGAACGGCCGCGGGGTGAAGAGGGCGACCTGGTTCAACGGGAAGCTCGACAGGCTCGCCGGCATGACGCCGACGATCGAGTAGGAGCGGCCGTCGAGGGTGAGCGCCTGGCCGACGGCGTCTCGCCGCCCGCCGAGGCGGGTCTGCCAGTAGCCGTGGCTGAGCACGACGACCGGCGCGCCGCCGGCCCGGTCCTCTTCGGGGAGGAAGGCGCGGCCGAGGAGCGGCCGGACGCCGAGCAGCGAGAAGGAGTTCGAGGAGACCATCTGCCCGAAGACCTGTTCGGGGTCGCCGAGGCCGGTGACGGTGTAGCCGACCGGCGCCGCGACGGAGATGTCGCTGAACAGCCCCTGGCGCGCGCGCACCGCCTCGAGGCGCGGCCAGGAGAAGCCGATCTGGTTGAGCTGGCGCTCGGGGAGCGAGGAGGTGATCTGGACGATGCGCTCGGGCTGCTCGTAGGGGAGCGGCCGGAGGAAGATCGCCTGGACGAGGCTGAAAATGGCGCTGTTGGCGCCGATGCCGAGCGCCAGCGCGGCGACGGCGACGGCGCTGAAGCCGAGCGACTTGCGCAGCGAGCGGAAGGCGTAGCGCAGGCTCTCCATCCGACTCTCCCCCTGGCGGCCGACCGCCGCGAGCCCCGCCTGCGCCTCGCGTCGTCCCCCGGCCGCGATCGCGGCATCCTAAGCATCCACTCGCTCCCGCGTCGAGGCGACGACGGAACGGGGCTGCCGCAGGGTGCAAGGTGTGGTACGCACGAGCAGCGCCCGTGTTACTCGGGAGGTGCTCTGGCGGCCGCTCTAGCCGCGGCTCTTCGCCTCGAGGGGCCTGGCGAGCAGCACACGGCCATCGCCGTGCGCGCGCAGCCCGAGCTCCAAATAGAGCGCGAGCGCCGCCGCGTTCCCCCCCCCGACCCCCACCTGCAGCGCCTTGCACCCCCGCCGCCGGCACTCCTCGAGCAGCGCCACGTGCCAAGTGCCAGCCGGTTCGCATCTCGGATCCAGAGCTCCGCCGCGCGCAGCACCGAAGAGACCTCTCTGAGTACGCCGCGAAACGGCCGTCCTCTTCGGTCGAGGCCTTGCGAATCGCCTGGCGAATCGCCTAGCACCTCTTCGCCCCTTCCGCCCCCTCCGCAGGCTGCCCGGCAGCTTATGGGTCCAGAAGGCTTCGAGAATCGGCTGGCACCTCGTCCATCGGCCCCGAGCCTTTCGAAATTGTCCAGAAACCACATCATGTCTCCGGGCGGAATCCGCGTCCGGCCGGGAGGATATTGCGGTTCACGCGGAACAGATTGTCCGGGTCGTATTTCTTCTTGATCTCGACAAGGCGGTCGTAGTTGTCGCCGTACGCGGCCCGAACGCGGTTCTCGTCCTCGTCGGCGGTCTGGAAGTTGACGTAGCCCCCGCCGATGGAGAAGGGCCGGAACCGCTGCCACGCATCGCGGATCCACTGCGGGAACGAGTCCGCATTGGGCTCATCCGGCTTCCAGACGCCGATCGCGCCCACTACATAGCGAGCGCCCCGGTTGCCGACGGCACCGTCGTCCGCGGCGTGCTCGTTGAGGGCGCCACCGAGGTGGAGGATGCCAAGCTGCGCTTCCGGAATCGGGCACTCGGCGCCCAGGTCCCGCCAGGTCGACAGGAGGCCGGCGCTCAGCTCGGAGACGTACTCGGTCTTCCAATAATAGTGGTGGCCCTTCGGCTCGGCGCCATCAAGATAGGACTGCACTCGAGTGTAAGGCTGCTCGGAGAGCAGATCCACGACGGGCTCGCCCAGCGCTCGAATCGGGGCGAGCACTTTCTCGACGTCGTCCAGGTCGCCGCTGTAGCAGACGGCCATGGCGCAGATCCGCCGGCCGTGCCACTCCTTGGGCACGAAGGGCGCCGCCGGCGCCCGGATGAGATTCAGCCACACTGCCAGCTGGCGGGGTGCCTCGGTGGTGAGCGTTCGGTACGCGGGGAGAATCTCGTCGGCCCGCTCGAAGGGCCAGGCGATCAACCCGCCGTATACGGTTGGGCCGACCTCGTGCAGGCGGAACGTGAAGCGGGTGACGACGCCAAGATTGGCGCCGGCGCCGCGCAGCGCCCAGAAGAGGTCGGCGTTCTCGCTTCGGCTGGCGGTGCGAATCGCGCCGTCGGCGGTAACGATCTCGACCTCCTCGAGGTTGTCGACTGTCCAGCCGAAGCGTCGAGTCAGGTAGCCGAGGCCGCCGCCGAGCGCGAGGCCGGCCACGCCGACCTCGGAGATGAAGCCGAGCACGGTCGCGAGGCCGTGTTGCTGCGTCGCGCGATCAACATCCTTGAGCAAACACCCAGGTCCGACGCGCGCGAGCTTGGCATCGTAGTCGACGGTGATGTCGCGCATGTGGGACATGTCGAGCATCAGGCCGCCCGCGGCGATCGAGGTGCCGGCGATGTGGTGGCCGCCGCCCTTGATGCTGAATAGCAGCCGATGCTCGCGGGCGAACCTGACGGCCGCGGCAACGTCCTCAGCCGAGGTCGGCTGCGCAATGAGCGCGGGAACCTCGGCCACCAGACCGTTCCAGATCAGTACGACGTCGGCCCAGCCGTCGTCGCCGGCTTGCAGCAGCCGGCCCTTGACGCGCGTGTTCAGGTCGTCGAGCTGCATCGACGTCAGCGTGACGCTTTCGCCCTCGAGTCCGGCGACGTCGATGGTGCCCTCGGTCATGACACAACCTGCTCTCGCGTCGGAGCTTCGAGCGCGGTGCACAGCGCCTCCAGGAACGCCTCGGGCTGCTCCATGGGTGGATTGCCGGCGGCGGACTCGATCACGTGCAGAGGCCAGCGGTAGCGGGCGCTCGCGGCCTGCGCGACCGCCAACGGCGTCGCTAGATCGTGGCGGCCCCAGATGAGGGTCGTGGGCACGGCAATGCCCGCCAGGTCCCCCGGCGGGATTGCCGGGATCCCGAACTGCGCCATGAGGCCGTGCTGGGTCGCTTGCAAGCCCGGCGTACCGGCACGGTCCAGGTTGTACGCCTTGATCCACTCCCACCGCTCCCCCAGCCGGTTGCGCATGGCGTCGAGGTCGAAGACACAAAGGCTCCAGTGCCGGTCGTGCGTCGCTCCCGTGGGTTTCGCGACGAATTCGGTCAACGCCAGCCCGAACTCGGGTGCCGGCTGGAACCCGGCCAGGCCAAGCGCATCCACCAGCACGAGCCTGCGAAGTCGCTGGCCGTGCCCGCTGGCGAAACGGGCCGCGATGGCGCCGCCGAGAATCTGCCCCACCAGCGTCGGAGGCGTCGGACAGGTGCACTCGATCAAATCGTCCAGCCAGGCGAGCACGTGCTCCACCTCCACTGGGCCAGAGATCGGGTCCGACGTACCGTGACCCGGCAGGTCGGGGGCGATCACGCGATGGGTCGTCACGAGATCCGGGATTACCCCCAGCCACTTGGCCGCGTACTCTCCCGGCCCGTGCAACAGGACGACCGGGGGTCCGTCACCGCCCTCCAACACGGCAGTCGACAAACCGTTGAGTTTCAGCCGTCGCTCCGTGACAGGCAGTTCCGCGAGCAGTCGTTCGCGAGTGCCCTGGGCTGCGGGCGGTCGGGTGCCGCGCTGCTGCGTCTTCTTCTGATCCGTGATGCGAATGTGGGACTTGGCCACGGTACCCTTCTCGCTCGTTCCGCGAAACTGAATTGTTCCGCAGCCGAAGCTTGCGACAGGAGCCCAAGGCCGCGCTTCGGCGAAACCACCCAATCTGCGCCACCTGGCAGCGTGGGTAGTTTCCCCCGGGGTCAGAGGTGTGAGAGGAGCTTGTGGTCGTAGGCGTAGGCCGTGGCGGCGGCCCGCGAAGGGACGTCGAGCTTGCTCAAGATGTTGCTCACGTGCCTGTCGATCGTTCGCTCGCTCAAGAACAACTCGGTCGCGATGGCCTTGTTGGTCTTGCCGGCGGCGATCAGGCGAAGGACCTGAAGCTCGCGGCTTGTCAGACCGTGGCGTTGCGTCGAAGCCGCACTCTTGCCGAGCGCGTCGAGATGAGCGAGCGCCGGCGCGGCTCCCAACCGTTCGAAGACGCCTCTGGCCGCGCCGAGTTCGAGCCCGCCCGTGTCTTCGTCCCCGAGTGAGCGGCACGCCAGTCCGATCAGCACGCGCACGCGTGCGGCCTCGTAAGGCGCGTCGACTTGTCGCCACACCTCGAACGCGCGACGCAGTGGAGCGAGCGCGGCCTGAGCGTCGCCTTCGGCCAAATCGACGGCACCTCGCGTCTGCGCAGCCATCGCTCGCACCACGTCTGTGTCGAACTGCTCTGCGATTTCCTCTAACTCGCGGGAGGCGCTGCGAGCCACCTGGATCTCGCCGGTGGCCAGCATGATTTCGATGTATGCGGGCAGCAGCCTCGCGCGAAGCAGCGGGTTGGTCTCTGCGGTCACGATGCGGCGGATCGCCGCGCAGGCGGCGTCGGTGCGTCCTTGGACCAGCCGTAGCAGAGCAAGTCCCGGCTGTGGTTCCCATCCCAATCGGCTCGCGCTTCGATACGCCTCCTCCGCCGCCGCGAACTCTCCGCGCAGACGGTGTATCTCTGCTTGCCGATAGAACGCCGTGGCAGGAGGCTCCCGGATGACGCCGCGGGAGGAGCGCTCGCAGGCGCGGCACGCCTCAGCGAGCGCGTCCGACCAGGCGCCGTGGAACTGCATGATCTCGGCACGACGTACGAGACAAGTACCGGTGAAGGCGACCATCTCGGGTTGCTGCTCACACCAGCGGTTCAACGCAGAAGTCCACTCGTGAGCACGACTCAGCGCAAATACCTCCTGGCAGGCTTCGATCACGCTGCAATAGACCAGACCCGTGACGATCGGCGAGAGCTCTCCCCCGACAACGGCGAGCATCGCATCGTCGAGGAGCGCGAGCCCGGCTCGGACCCGCCCTTGCTGGATGAGAACCCGGCCCTGGAGATGGCGCGCGAGGGCGACCAATTCCGGGTCTCCAAAACGATCGCCGATCTCGACAGCGCCGGCCGCAGCAGTGTGCGCGGCCTCGCGATTGCCTTCGGCGAGATGCTGCTCGACGACCGGCAACTGCAAATAGCCGTGCTCCACGCAGTCACAGCCCTCGATGACCCGGCGCGCGCGTGCGAGCCATCCGGTCGCCTGCCCCGTCTCGCCTCGAAACAGCAGAGTGAGGCCCAACCAGAAGGCACAGCGGGCGGCGCTCGGCGGGGCGCCTGCCTGCACATGTGCACGATAAGCACGATCCAGAAACCCGTGAAAGTCGCGCTCTCGACCGATCAGGTACGCCGATGTCGCCAGCAGTTCGAGATCGTCGATTCCGAGGGGAGTCGTCTGGTCTGCGACCGAGAGTGCTCGGTAGGCATCGCCCCACGCCCGACGCTGGTAGGACTCGCGACCCTGTTCGAGTTGCTCGAGCATGCCTTCGATCTACTCTCGAGCCGGCTCGTTGCCGGTCAAGACTCGTTTCCCGCGTCGGTTTGGTTCACGCCGCCCAACGGATCCTGAGCTCGGCCGCGCGCCCCAACGAGGGACCACGAGCGAAGCGAGCCGCGGCGATGCGGGCGCGTCCGGTTGAGTGACGAGATGGACTCCTCCTTCGACTTGACCGGCATCTGGAGTGCCAAAGTCGTCGGAGTCATTTGCACATGCTCCCGTGAAAGGAGGAGTCCGTGGCCGAGCGTACGACCAGCGCTGTCGATCTGGCAAAGAGCATCTTCGAGATCGCCGTCTCCACGAGGATCTGACTGCCTGACAGGTGCCAGCCACTTCGCATCTCGCTGAACGGAATCGTCATGCGAATCGGCTGGCACCCCGCCGGGCGGCATTCAACGATTCGCGTCGCGGCTTTGAAGGGTCGAAGCGACGAGAGGCGAACGCAGAAGGCGTTCGAACTCCTGCCAGCGCTTCTCGGGATGGTCGGGGGTCCCCCCTCGAGCCTCCACGTGTTCCCGAACCAGCCGGTGGCCGACGCTGTAGTTGATGACGAAGGTGCGCACCTCTTCGAGAAACTCGAGCGCCGACTCCGCACCTTCCGCCGACCAGAGACCGTAGTCCACCAGCCACTCGAGGGCACCCTCCCGGTCCAGCTCGCCGTCGAAGTATCGTCGAGCCGCTTCGGTCGCCGCGGGATACCCCAGCTTGGATTGCTGCTCTCGCACCGCCACCAACAGCGGGGCTTCCGCGGGGTCGAAGCCCACCAGTGGGAAGAGAACGTCGGCCAGGAATCTGGCCTCGTCCTCGCGGTCCGGAAAGGCGACCTCGAAAGCGAAGTTTCCGGCCCCTTCGACGAGAAGAGCGAAGGGGGAAAAGACGACGAGAGTCGAGTACTCCACCCAACGGTTGCGTTCGAGGAATTCGGAGTCGATCAAGACCGCCTGAACGTGATGCCCGGGATAGCCCTCGTGCGCCGCCGCGAAGGGAACGGCGTCGATATGTACGGGCAACGACGTGTTCAGCTCGAGGACGCTGCGATGATTCCCTTTGTAGGAATGGTAGATCCCCGGGTTGCCGCCCGCGACGAGCTCGAGGTCGACCCGTTCGTCCTCCGGTAGGTCGATGTGTTCCAACGTGCGGCGCCTTGCTTCGTCGAGTGCCGCTCGACAGACCGCCTCGATTCGATCGGCAGGAACGACGAATCGCTCTCGGTAGGCGCGGTACCGTGCCTGAACCTCGCCTTCTCCCGGCAGCAGACGGTCCAGTTCCGCCAGAGCCTCCTGAAAGTCTCCTTCGGTGAGACGTGGTGCCACTGCGTCGAAGAGGGCCTTCGACTCCTGGTCGAAGGTCCACCGCTCACCGCGGTGGAAATCGATCGCCGCGGCCAGCGCCTCGGCGTGTCGGATGAGGTACTGGCGACGCAGCTCGCTCGTTTCGTCTCCTGGCGAAAGTTCCACGGCGCGAAGGTCGGTTGCCAGGGTGTTGGCGTTGCGATGGATCTCATCCAAGGACCGCGCCGCTGCCTTGGCGTCTTCTTTCCAGGCCTCGGGTCCGTAGTAGGAGTCGAGAAAGTCCGGCCAGTGCTCGGCAAGCGCCAGAACCAGCTTCACGTAGGACTCGGCTGCGAGGTCGAGTTGGGAACTCCGACTCGGAGGTGTCGTCTCCCTCGGGCTTTCCGTACAAGCCGGACATAGGGCGGCTGCGACGAACAGGCCGGCGGTGAGAAGAGAGGACGGCGAGAGAATTCGATGCATGTCCTACTCCTTGTCCCGATGGCGGCTCGATACTCGAAACCGGGACCGACTCCACACATCATCATGCCGAAATCAACTGTTACCCATCCTCCCGGCCGGTCATACGACCGAGATAGGCCGTGCATCCAAGGGCTGCCTCAGCAAGCCCTGTACCCCAGCAGCCGACCTACGGGGGCGAGTATCTTCACCAGGAGTCTCCAAGCCAACGGCGAAGGATTTGCAGGCAGTGGAGTGCCTTGCTCGTATTCACTCGAGATCACAGCTGCCAGAAGGAGATTCATGTCGCCGCGCTCGAGGTGGCCATGAAAGCTCAGGAACCACGCGCCAGTGTCGAAGGCCGGCTCGAACTGCACCTCGACATGGACGGGCTGGGAGTCGAGGGCCATCCAGTGGTGCACCGTGTTCGGAGGAACTACACCGACCTCGCCTGGCGCAAGAACTACCTCTCGCTCGCCGATCAAGAAGCGCGCTCGACCCTTGACGACCTTGAAGCGTTCCGCTTGATGCGGATGAACATGGCCGTCCTCCGCTCGCAGAACATGGCTCGGATCGTCCTCCGGCTCGCGCACCGTGTCCATTGAGAGCGTATTGCCGTCGGACTTCCGGAACTGCATGCGCTCTCCAGGTATGAGGACGACTCTCCCCTCGAGCGCTGGATCGCGACATGTCTTGTGATGAAGACTGTCGGCGATGATCAGGCCGACCGCTGTCACCACGAGGACCGCGAATCCCCACGACAACCAACGAGCTGCCCTCTTGAGCGTGCGCTTCAGGTCCACTGTAACCTCGGCTCTCGCGCCCGTCCTGTAGGTGCCACGATACCTTCCAGCGCCGCCTAACGCCGGCGTTCAGCGGCGGCGGCGCGAAGCGACGCCGTCCGCTGGAACGCCTGGTTGGGCATCACTGAGAAAGGGCTAAGCCGCGCGGTCATCAAGTGCCATGTTCGTCAACAAAGCTCACCATCGCATCCCACGCATGTCGGCTCTCGTCTAACCACGGCAGAGTCAGCGGCCAGTCGTGCTGCATTCCCTTGCCGATGAGCACGCGAACATCGGTGCCGAGCGATGCGGCAGCGTCCCTCACACGAAGTGTGTCATCGAGCAAGAGCTCGTCTTCTCCGACGAGAAGCAAGAGCGGTGGTAACGCCGAAAGCTCGGCGAACACCGGCGAGAGATACGGCGAGCGGCTGTTCGCACGACCGACATAGCAGCTCGCCCAAATCTCCAGGTGCTTGCGGGTGAACCACAAGTCTTTGCCGCGATTGCCATCGACGGAAGACCCCGAGACCGCCAGATCCGTCCATGGCGAAAGCTGGAACGATCCGCTCGGCATAGGGAGGCCGGAATCTCTAAGTCTGACGAGCAGACTCAGACATAGGCCCCCTCCGGCCGAATCGCCGGCCACGAGAAGCGGCGCGCCCGGCCGATGGGCCCTGACGAACCTCCATGCGGTGAACGCATCATCGAGAGCTGCGGGGAACGGGTGCTCTGGAGCGAGACGATAATCAGGCACGAACACTTCGGCATGGCAGCGATAGCTCAGGCGCATCGCTCGATTTCGGTATGAGGCAGGCGAACCCATGACGAACGCTCCGCCGTGAAGGTAAAGAATCACCCGGGTCGGCGACTCTTCGGCGCAGACGGACTCGATCGTGAGCCCGTCGATGGTGTGGTCTCCGAACACGAGCTTAGGAAACTTCCGCTGCATTGCTTCTCGTGAAACTCGGCTAAAGCGCTCGAAGCGGGCACGCATCGTGAAGGGCGGCGTCGTAGCCCCGAATAGCGTGCTGGTGACCAGTCCATAGGCACGCAGGGACAGCCAGCGTTTCCATGGGCTCAGGCTCCTGGGCTGGGAGTCGTGATTGTCCTCCATGCTCATCCTCATCCGGACCATCGCGCGGCTGCGTCGGTCAACTCGTGTGATGCCCAACGGATCCTGAGCTCACCGGCGCGCCCCAGCAACGTTTCCGTTGCGCGGCGTTCACCTGCGGGCGCCGAAGGCGTCCGTCAGGTGCAACGCCATGTTAGGCCGCATGCTGGCCAGCCCGGCCGAACTCTTCGAGCGTACGGGGGGACCTCGGATCACCGGGGAAATTGGTCTTGGTGCGCGTCACGACACTTCATCCGTCGATTGATCCTTGACCCCCTTTACCAACAGCCAGATCAGGATCGGCGCCTCACCGATTCCCAGCATCAACAGCCACCCCGTAACGAGATGAGCGTAATGTGGCGAGAGAAGTTCCGTAACGCTGGCAGACACGTAGGCACTGCCAGCGATGATCAGAGGGATGCCCAAAACTCGAGGTATGAAGCGGGACTTATAGACAAGGATCCCGTATGGCACGAGCCAGAGGCCCCAGAAAATCTGGTTGACGATGATCCCCTGGCCAAACACCTTGAGCAGCAGCATCGCGAGAGCGTCCGTCTGACCAGGTGTGAATGCAGACAAGAAGCTGGCGTCACTCACGAGTATCAGCGCGCCGATTCTGTTCAGCTCATTGATGAACGTGATCGGAACGGTGACGACCCACAGGACGATCATGTACAGGGCCTGTTGTTTGTCCACGTCTTTGAATAGGCGGTAGAGAGTCAGAACCGCGAGAGTGAAAAGGATCCCGCCGACGAGATCGCACGTGATGGCGATCCGGAGAACCTTCTCAAAGGCGCGAACATGATTCGCTGTGGCCGCAGCGTCCCCGGCGACGATTAGTTTCTTCGGAAGATAAATGAGCGAAAAGGGCGCGGTGATGCCGCCTAACAGGAGCAATACTCCTGCGAGTCTCGCCGTCCGTTTGCGTGGATTCATTTCTCGGCCCCTCTACGCTCTCCGTGTCGGCTAACGGATCCTGAGTTCAGCCGCGCGCCCCACAGCGTTCAGCGAGCGAAGCGAGCCGCGGCGCAACGGGCGCGTCGGCTGCAACGAATGGTTAGGCGGCGCCGAGCGCATTGCGTGTATCTCGCCGCACAAGGCCGAGTGCCCACTCGCACCCCGCGTAGAACTCCAAGAGCCACAGTAGGTCCTGAACAGCAAATAGGACTTCGTTCACGGTCTCTTGTGAAGGAGTTTCGGAACCTGCGTGGGCCAACTGATTGCGGATCGTGACGCCCTTCCTCAACGTCTCCATCACTTCGTTCGGCGGTGACTTCACCATGCCCTCGATGGTTCGGCGAGCAGGAAGAATTGGCAGATAGTCGGTGAGCATCCTGACAAGCGGTGGAGTGGGTAGGTTCGTGGCCAACCACTCAGCCGGTGGTACCAACGTGGCAATCAATCGCTTGACGCCAAGTTCCGCTGCGGCGATTCCAATGACTACTGCACTACGAGGGTTGGAGAAGCGCTCCTCCCAAGCCTCTCGGAATAGATCATGGTCGAGAGGGCAGCTTTCGCCGTTAGCTACCGAGCGCTTCGTGTCGTCGAGTACCTGTGTCGAGATCTTGATCGAATCAAAGGCGTGATGAAACACCGCACGGTAGTCGCCAGGGAGTGGGTGCCAGAAGGTTTCGTCGAATGACCAATGCAGGCCCCGCGTGCTGAAGGGATTGTGTGGGCCCGGAAGGTTGGCGCGCCACCGAAACATCGAAGCGGTGCGGCGTGCGAGATCTGACAGTTCACGGTCGACGGTGGCGATGAAGGAGCCGAAGTGTTCCGGAAACTGGTTCAACGCTGGCAAAGATATCGTCGTACCTGACGGCCCGCGGTAAGAAATGATGGTGCGCTCAGCAGTCGCGAAGGCATTTGATTCAATGCCCTCAAACACGGCGCGATTCTTCGAACTCGGCTCAAGTCTTGATGAGGAGGTGCAGAAAGCGTTCTCTGGGAGGTGCCCATTTGCGCGATCTGCTTCGGAGGGCGCAGCCAACGTAACGCTTACCTCGTGCGGCCCGCCGTAGGCAAAACTGTGCACCACGCCGGCGGGAATCGTGAGAGCTCGAACCGTGTATCGGCGCTGAAAGTGCACTGGCGGCATGTTGTTCTTGGCTCCCTTGGCTGACGCCGCCTAACGGATCCTGAGTTCAGCCGCGCGCCCTACAGGGGCTGAGGGACGCGCGGCGCAACGGGCGCGTCGGCTGCAAAGAATGGTTAGACGGCAGGCCGCAGCGAGTGAAATCGGACTTGCGCTCAAGCGGCCCGAGATCAACCATCGCCCTCGGCCACCTTTGCTTGTTCAATAAGATCGATGAGTTCGGACGAGAATCGCGTCCATGACCGGGACCGCTTCGCTGCTGCCCGCAAGAGGCCGAGTTCGACTCCCCAGCTACGAGCGCTACGAATGAGTTCTAGAGCTTCGCCATCTTTGAAATAGTTGGGACAGTTGTTCCTCGCGATCCCCCTGATGTAGAAGATTTCCTTCAGATCTGGATCGGACTTCGAATCTCGCTCCACGCGACAGATTCCTGGGATCTTGGAGAATGCAATGTCCCACGACTCTTGCGTAACCTTCTTGTCAGGGCCTTCGCGAAGATACTGAGTCGAAGAAATATCCATCGCGCTGAGGACCTCGGCAAGAGAAAATTTCTTGATCCATTGCGCGATTGACTTCTTCCCATCTGAAGAGACTGACCAGCCCGGCGTGTAATGCTGCCAATAGTCACAAGCTCGATCCGCAGCATCGGATGCAAGGTCACGGAGACCTACCTTCCACTCCATCATCATCTCGAGTTGCTCACGCCGCTCCTGAAGCTCTTCTAGCTGGCGCCGAGATTTCTCGATCGCAGAATCGTCACTGAGGCTGCGGTCGCGCTTGCCGAGATTGCATGCTTCGCAGCTCGTGACCAGATTCGTAATGTCATTGGAGCCGCCCTTGGCGACAGGAGAGATGTGATCTACATGAAGGAGAACCTGCGGCGCAGCCGCGCCACAGTATTGGCACTTGAACGAATCACGCTTGAACACTTCAAATCTTACGGAGCGTGGAATCGGTGTCCGCTTAACCTGAGCGCGAGCCATTGTGCCGAGATCCTACTGCCGTCTAACTACCGTTCTGCGACTTCCGTCGCAATGCTGTTTCGTGTGACATCGTCGGTCTTGCACTCTTATCACAGGCCGCTGTCAGGGATTGAAAGTATCTGTCGAACCAACGAATTCGCTCGCGCTCTGGAAAGCGGGATCTCGGTCGGAAGTACGACGAGATCGGTCGCACAACGCGCTGCGCGTGCGCCCGCGCACGAAGGGCTCAGGTGCACTGGAGGATGGGCTGCGAGGCGGGCGCGCGGGGTGGCGTCGCGAGGGGCGCGGGGGGCCG
>DASWJT010000015.1:0-10622 GCA_036397015.1 Thermoanaerobaculia bacterium | reverse complement strand
GGTCGCGAAGGCGGTGCCGTAGATGCGCTGCAGCTTCTCGTTCGCCTCGTCGCCCTTGAAGTACGAGCCCGAGGCCTCGAACAGCTTGACGGCACCGATCTGCGAGGCGCGCTGCACGTGCGGCCCACGGCAGAGATCGACGAAGCGGCCATGGCGGTAGAGGGTGATCGTCTCCCCTTCCGGGATGTCTTGCAGACGCTCGAGCTTGAGGTCGTTGCCGAGCGAGCGGAAGAGCCGCTCGGCCTCCTGGCGCGAGACTTCGACGCGCTCGAACTCGGCGTCCTCGGCGAAGATCTCGCGCATCTTCTCTTCGATCGCCGCGAGGTCCGCGGGAGTGAAGGCGCGCGGGAAACGGAAGTCGTACTGGAACTTCTCCGCGTGGTCCTTGCGTCCGGCGTCGTAGAGGGCCTCCGGCCACAGCCGCGTGACGGCGTCGGCGAGCACGTGCTCGGCCGAGTGCCGCACGAAGATCCCCGCCTGCGGGCTCCTCGCGGTGAGGACGCGGAAGGCGCCGCCGCGGGCGAGCGGCAGCCGGAGGTCGACCGGTTCGCCGTCGAGCTCGGCGCCGACGGCGTCGACGGCGAGGCGAGCGCCGATCCCGCGCGCCACCTCGAGCGGCGTCGTGCCCTGCGGCGCGGCGCGCGCCGAGCCGTCGGGCAGGGTGAGCACGATCTCGGCGGGGGACATCGGGCGGCGGGCTCGGGAGAGAAGGGGAGGAGCGCCTCGTCCTAGCGGACGCGGCGGCACGCGGCGGTGGTTTGGTAGGCGCTCTCGGACTCGAACCGAGGACCTCTACCGTGTGAAGGTAGCGCTCTAACCAGCTGAGCTAAGCGCCTGGCGAATGGCATTTTCGTTCACCTTGCCGGGGAGCGTGGTAGGCCCGAGTGGACTCGAACCACCGACCTCTACGATGTCAACGTAGCGCTCTAACCAACTGAGCTACGGGCCTGCGCCGAAACGACTTCCCCGACCGCAAGGCGGCGCGCAAAGCTAGCAGACGCCACGCGGAGCGGTCAATCGGCGGGCGGCGCGGCTCGACGCGCGGCGGCGCGCGCGGCGAGAATGCGCCTGCAATGACCCCGCCGCCGCTCGTCGTCCGCTTCGGCTCGCTCGGCGACCTCGTGCAGTCGACCGTGCTGCTCGCGGCGCTCGCCCGCGCCTCCGGCCGGCCGTGCGACCTGGTGACCGGGCACGGCCAAGCGCCGGCGCTACTCGCCGGTCTCGCGTCGGTCGGCGAGGTGCGCCTCGTCGCCAGCCGCCGCCGGCCCTACCTTCTTTCGCCCGATCAGCGCGCGCTCGTCGCCTGGCTGCGCCGCCGCGAGCGCTCGCTCGCCTGCCTCGTCGAGACGGTCGACGCGGTGAGGCCCAAGCTGCGCCGGCTGCTCGCGCGCGGCGGCACTCACGACGCGGATCTGCTCGACGCGGCCGAGCTCGGGCGCGGCCGGCTCGAGCACACGGTCGACTTCCTGCATCGCGTGGCGGCCGCCGCGGTCGCCTGCCTCGATGGCCCTCCCCTGCCGCCGCGCCCGCCGCTGCCGCAGCTCGCCGTGAGCGACGCCGAACGGGCCGAGTGCCTCGATTGGCTGGCGCGCCACGGCTGCGCGGGGCGCCCGATCGTCGTCGTCCACCCTGCGAGCCGGCGCACGAATCGCGGCCGCTGGCCGGAGGAGCGCTGGGCCGGGGTCTTGCGCCAGCTCCTCGCGGTCGAGCCGGAGGCGCGCGTCGTGCTCTCGGGCAGCGCCGGCGAGAGCGCGGAGATCGCCGCCGTCGCCCGCGCCGCCGCCGATCGGCGCCTTCTCGCGGCGGCGGGCGACCTCCCCTTGCGCCGGCTCGTCGCCCTGCTCGCGTTCGCCGACTCGTTCGTCGGCCTCGACAGCGGACCGGCGCATTTCGCCGCCGCCGTGGGCTGTCCGCTCGTCGCCCTGTTCGGCAGGGCCGATCCGCGCCGGGTGGCGCCGCGCGGCGCCGGATCGATCGAGATCGTCGCCGCCCTGCCGCGCGAGAGCTGGCCGGACGACCCGTTCACCTGGCAGCACCTGAACCGCCTGGAGGCGATTCCGGTCGACGCCGTCGCCGCCGCCTGGCGGCGCCTGCCGCGCCGCGGGCCGCCGCCGGCGCCGGGAGCTCGGGCGTGACCCGCCGCGCGCTCTTCTGGTCGTACGATCCGGAGCTACCGTCTTTCCGTCACCGCCTGGCGCCGCTCGCCGCCGAGCTCGAGCGGCGCGGCTGGTCGACCGCGGTCGACCGCTTTCCCAAGCGCCGCTATCTGCGGCGGATCCTCGAGCGCCGGCGCACGCTCGCGGCCGCCGATCTGCTCGTTTACGCCAAGATCAACCTCGCCCCCGGCGAGCGCGCGCTGCTCGCCCGGCTGGCGCCCCCCGCCGTCTTCGACTTCGACGACGCCCTGTGGCTGCGCAAGCCGCGCCGGCCAGGCGCGCCCCCCGGCCGCTCGCGCTTTCGCGAGCGCAAGTTCGCCGCCTCCTGCCGCGCCGCCGGCCTGGCGCTGGCCGGCAACGAGTTCCTCGCCGCGCGGGCGCGCCGCGAGAGCGCGCGCGTCGCCGTCGCGCCCACCGGCGTCGACCTGGCCGCGTACGAGGCGGTGCCGCGCGCCGACGACGGGCGCACGGTGGTGTGGATCGGCCTGCCGGAGAACCTGCCTTACCTCGCGCCGATTCGGCCGGCGCTCGCCCGTCTCGCGGCAACCGGCGCGGCGGTGCGTCTGCGCGTCGTCTCGTCGGCCTTTCCCGACTGGCCCGAAATTCCGATCGAGCGCGTCGAGTGGTCGGCGGCCGACGAGATCGCCGCCCTCTCCACGGCCGCGATCGGCGTCATGCCGCTCGCCGACGACGACTGGAGCCGCGGCAAGTGCGCCTTCAAGCTCCTCCAGTACATGGCCGCCGGGCTGCCCGCGGTGGCGAGCCCGGTGGGGCAGAGCGCCGATGTCGTGATTCCGGAGGAGACCGGTCTGTGGGCGCGCACGGCGGACGAGTGGGAGGCCGCGCTCGCCCGCCTGCTCGCCTCCGCCGAGCTGCGCCAGCGACTCGGTCGCGCCGGCCGCGCGGTGCTCCGCGACCGCTACGAGGCAGCCGCGATCGCGCGGCGCAGCGCCGATCGCATCGAGCGCCTGCTCGCCGGCGCCGCGATCGACGGCCGCTGAGCGCTCGCCGCCGCGCGCGGCGGGGTCACGCCGGATCGACGCGCCGCGCGAGCCAGCCGCGCAGGTACTCGCCCTCCGGGTGCGCCAGCGCCACCGGATGATCCGGCGCCGCGGCGAGCGGCGCGAGCAGCTGCGCCCGCACGCCGGCCTCGGCCGCGGCGGCGTGCAGGATCTGGCGGAAGAGCTTGCCGTCGACGGCCCCGCTGCAGGTGAATGTGAGCAGGAATCCGCCCGGCTCGAGGCGCCCGAGCGCCAGGCGGTTCAAGTCCTTGTAGGCGCGCGCCGCGCGCTCGACGTCGGCGCGTCGCCGCGCGAAAGGCGGCGGATCGCAGACGACGAGATCGAAGCGTTCCTCGCGCCGGCGCAGCTCCTCGAAGGAGTCCGCCGCGACGAGCTCGGCGCGCTCGGCCGGCAGCCCGTTGGCCGCGAGCTGGCGGCGGGCGAGCGCGAGCAGGCGCTCGGCCGATTCGACGAGCACCGCCCGGCGGGCGCCGGCGCGCAGGACGTGCAGCGAGAAGGCTCCCGAGTGGGCGAACAGATCGAGCACCGCGCGGCCCGGGGCGAGCCGCGCCGCCAGGGCGCGGTTCTCCCGCTGGTCGCAGTAGAAGCCGCTCTTCTGGCCGCCGGCGAGCTCGGCCACGAGGCGCAAGCCGCGCTCGCGGAACTCGACCTCCGCGCGCGGCGCGCCGCGACGCCAGCGGTCGATGAGCGGCAGGCCCTCCTGGCGGCGCGCCGCGAGGTCGTTGCGCGCGAAGACGGCGTGCTCGGGAAAGAGCGCGGCGAGCGCGGCGTGGGCGACTTCGCCGAGCGCCTCGAGCCCGGCGGCGGTGATCTGCGAGACGAGCACGTCGGCGAAGCGATCGACCGTCCAGCCGGGCAGTGCGTCGCCCTCCGAGTTGATCAGCCGATAGCCGTCGGTCTCGCTGTCGACGAGCTCGGCGCGCAGGGCGGCCGCCGCGGCGATGCGGGCGCGGAAGAAGTCGCGGTCGATCGACGTTCCGGGCGGCGCCAGCATTCGCGCGCGCAGCCGCGAGCGCGGCGAGTGGAGCGCGACGCCGAGCGGCGCGCCGTCGGCTGCGACGATCTCGGCGAGGGGCGCGTCGGCGGCGAGCTCGGTCGCCGCCACGGCGCCCGAGAAGAGCCAGGGGTGACCGTCGCGCAGCGGCCGCTCGCGGCCGGCGCGCAAGCGGATGCGGGCTCGCGCCGGCTCCGGCTCAGGCGCCGACACGCACGGCCGTCGCGGCGCTCGACGAACGCCCCTGTTGCTCGACCGAGAGCTCGACCGTGTAGAGGCCGGCGGCGGCGCGGCCGGGGTCGACCTCGACCTCGAAGCGCGTCAGGCCCGGCTGATCGGAGGCGGCGCGGCCCAAGACACGCACGGCGGCGTCGGCGACCGGCTGACCGTCGCTCCCGAGCAGCCGCCCGGCGACCTCGGCCTCGCCGCCGGCGAGGCCATAAACGTTGAGGCAGAGCTTCAGGGCGCGGCCCTGCGCCGCGTGCGGCGTGCCCTGCGGCAGGTAGAAATCCTGCCCGAGAACGAACGGGAAAGGCAGCCCGCGTGTGCGCTCCGCGCTCGACGACGAGCGCACGACGACGCCCTCGGTCATCGGCTCGGGCGCGAGCGGCGTCACCGCCACCAGCTCGCCGGCGCCGAACGCCGGCACGTCGAGGTCGGTGTGCCCCAGCCAGTAGGCGCCGCGGTCGCCGGCGCGCGCCAGCGTGCGCAGCGCGTAGCGGCCCGGCGCGAGGCGCAGATCGGCGACGAACTTGAGCGGCTGGCCGGTGAGCCGGGCGCCGATCTGGCCGAGGTCGAGCTGCAGCGACTGCGCCACGAAGTCGCGCACCGCGCCCGTCTCGTCGAAGGCGTAGACGAAGACCGCGAGCGGCAGCGCATCGCCGGCCTTCGCCGCCATGAGCAGCGCGCCGTCGAGCTCGACGACCACCGGCACGTGCATGCGGTCGCCCTCGCCCCGGAAGACGGCGGCGGCGACGCTGCCCGCCAGGTCGCCGCCCGGCCGGCCGGAGACGAGCAGGCTCGCCGTGTCGATCTGGCGCTCGAGCTCCGCGCGCTTCTCGAACGGCGCGGGCGCGTAGTAGCCGGGGCGGTGGACGAGCCGGGCGCCCGACGGCCCGTCGACGAGCCGCACCTTGAGCTCGTGGTACTTGCCGTCGAGCTTCAGGCCCTCGGGCTGGATGGTGAGCACGTAGGTGACGCTCGTCGATTCGAGCATCTGGCCCATCGCATCGCCGAGGTCGTTGAAGTTCTCGTAGAACTGGCCGCCGGTGTCCTTGGCCATCGTCAGCAGCGTGTCGCGGCCGCTCGGCTTGGAATAGCCCTCTTCGCCGGCAGCGACGAGACCGCCGATGTCGACCGCCTGGATGGCGCAGTCGGCGCGCCGGAACTCGCCCAGCATCTGCTCGAGCTGATTGACGGCGCGCCCCGAGCCGTAAATCTCTTCCGAGCGCACGTTCCAGATCTCGCCCGATTCCGCCGCGGTGTTCGACTGCTGGAGGAGCGACTCGTCGCTCGAGCCGACGAGGATCGAGGAGTCGAAGCCTTGGGAGAGCAGCACCACGTGCTTGCGGCCGTCGACGTTCGCCATCAGGTTGGCGAGCATGCCGGCGCCGCGCGTGAAGGCGGCGATCTCGTCCTTCTTGACCTGTCGCGCCGAGGCGCGCTCGGTGGCGGCGAAGTCGCGCATGTTCTCGAGGAAGATGGCGTCGATGCCGCTGCGCGCATCCGAGGCCGCCCGCGCCGCCGGCGACGACGTGCCGCCCTCGAGCGAGCTGACGATCAGGCCGAGCGGGTCGGGCGTCGTGTTGCGCAGGTCGACGACGCCGAGAGCGCCGATCGCGGCATCCACTTGCCGGCGGTCGGAGGTGAATCCGAGCAGCAGGCGCGGACCGGCGCCGAAGCTCCAGGTCGCCACCGCGACGAGATCGGTCGGGTGCAGCGAGTCGGCGACCAGCTCGCTGGCCGCCTGGCGCGCGCGGACGAGCGCCTGCGGCTCGGAGTTGGTGAGGTCGAACAGCAGCAGGAAGTGCCGCCGGCCCGCCGGCGTCACCGTCGGCGAGACGGCCACCGCGCGCCCGCTGCCGACGGCCACCGTACCGAGATCGATCATCTCGAAATCGACGATCGGCCGCCGCTTGCGCCCTTCGAGCACCTCGAAGCTCTGCTTCGTCAGACCGCGCACCGGCTTGCCGTCGACCAGCACCTGCACCGGGATCTCGACCGCGACCACGGTCTCCTCGCCGGCGAAGCGCCCGACCTGCGCTTGCCCGGCGCCCGCCGCGAGCGCAGCGAGCGCGAGCAGCAGCGCCGCGGAGAGCTGCGGCTTCGTGGTGGCTCTGTCGCTCCTCATCGCAATGTCCTTTCCGGGCCCTCGGCGCCGCGGCCGCGACGCTCAGAGCTCGACGTGAAGCTCGATCTCGGCGCTCGCCACGCGCCGGCCGTTGGCGGCCTCGGTGAGCACCATGACGACGCGGTGGCGGCCGGCGGGCAGCGCCGTCGGGCGCAGCTCGCCGAGCCATTGATGGTAACCCTCGAACGCGGTCGACACCGGCGCGGCGGCGAGGGCGACCGGCACCTCGTTGACGCCGTCGGTCAGGAACGCCTCGAGCGCGAGCTCCGCGCTGCCGAGCGAGTAGCCGATGAGGCAGAACGGCAGCCGCTGCCGCGCGCGCACCTGCGGCAGGGCGAGGGGCACGAACGGCTGCCCGTCGGCGACGAAGGGGTAGACGACCGCGCCGTCGGCGGTCGACGCCGTCCGTTCCCGCACCAGCGTCCAGCGCGCCGTCGACTCGTCGAGGAAGAAGGGGGGCAGCAGCATCGGCGCGGCGCCGGTGAAGTCCGGCACGCGCACTTCGTAGCGCGCGATGCCGACGCGGCCGCGGCCACCGTCGCGCACCAGGACGCGGATCACGTAGTCCTCGGGCTCGAGGTCGAAGTGGCCGTAGTATTTGATGCCGCTCCACCCCCGCCCCGCCATCTGCTGCGGATCGACGCTGAGCTCGCGGTGGAAGAAGGTGCGGAACTCCCCGGCCCGCGTCGTGGCGTAGGCGTAGATGTCGACGCGCGTCGCCTCGCTCATCCCGGCGAGCAGCGACTCGCCGTCGATCTCCAGGATGACCGGCACGTAGACCCAGTCTTGGCCGGTGCGAAACGGCGCCGCCAGGATGGAGACGTCGATCTCGCTGCGGCGCCCGCCGACGGCGATGGCGTCGGCGGCGAGCAGCTCGCGCTCGAAGGGATGGAGCTCGGGGAAAGGCCGCGGCGCGAACCAGCCGCTGCGGTGCACGACACGCAGCCCGCGGCGCTGCTTCACTTCGACCTTGAGCGGCCGCCAAGCGCCGTCGAACGGCACCGACTCGGCGGTGATGGTGAGCAGATAGCTCGCCGTCGAGCGCTCGAGCGCGTCGCGAATCTGGCCCGAAAAGTCGTTCGTCTCGCTGAACAGCTCGCCGCCGCTCTCGTTGGCGAGGAAGAAGAGGCTCTCCTCGCCGCGGCTGCGGCCGTGCGCGCTGCCCTCACCGCTCGCGCGCAACCCGCCGATGTCGATCGCGTGCACCAGGCAGTCGGCGCGCCGGAGGTCCTCGAGCAGGCGATTGGTCTCGTTGAGCAGCACCGAGTCCCCGAAGCGCAGGTCGTTGTCGACGCGCCAGAACGCGCCCGAGGTGATCAGGCGCTCCTCCTCCTGCACGCGCTGGTCGCCGAAGTCGCTACGCCCGAGCAGCAGGCGGCCGTCGAAGCCCTCGGAGAAGAAGAGGATCTGCTTGCGGCCGCTCACCGCCGCCATGAAGCGCGCCAGCTCGGCGAAGCCGCGCGACCACTCCACCACGCGCGAAGTGTCGATGCGGCGGCTCGAGCGCTCGAAGGCCTCGCCGAGGATCCGGAAGTGCTCGAAGCCGGAGTCGGCGAAGTCCTGGCGGATCTCCTCGCCCTGTCCCTCCCGGCTCACCACGCTCTCGCCGCTCGACGGCGGCGCCATCGGCATCATGAAGCGCAACGGGTCGAGCGCCCGCGCCTCGCGCAGGTCGTCGAAGGAGAGGCTGTCGATGACGCGCGCCACCTGCGCGCGATCCGGCGTGAAGGTCACCAGCAGCCGTGGCCCGTGCTCGGCCGCCAGCGTCGCCACGGCGACGAGGTCGTGCGGCTGCAGAGCTCCCAGCACCACGTCGCGCGCCGCGGCGCGCGCCCGGGTCACCGAGATCGGCGTGGCGAAGGTGAGATCGAAGAGGAGCAGGATGTGCCGCGGCCGCGCCGCGGAGGCAGCGACGGCAGCGCCGGCTCCCGGCTCGGCGCCCGCCTCGTTGCGCGCGGCGTGATCGATCGCTTCGAAGCGCACGATCGGCCGCTCGCGGCCGCTCTCGAGCACGCGGAAGTCCTCGGCGGCGAGACCGCGCACCGACGTGCCGTCGCGCTGCCGCACCTCGACCGGGACCTCCACCTCGACCACGTCGACTTGGCCGGTGAAGGTGTCGGCAGGCGGCGGGGCAGCGAGCGCCGGCGAGCCGCCGACGGCGCAACCGACGATGCACACGGCCCCCCGCGCCCGCCAATTCATCGCTCGCCGACCATTGTCAGCAATTTTCGCGCCGCCGCGTGCGTCGCATCGAGACGCAGGGCCCGCTGCAGGTGGTGGCGCGCGCGCTCCACATCGCCGAGGGCGACATAGGCCTCGGCGAGCGCGACGTGCACGTCGGGCAGCTCCGACTCGATGCGCAGCGCCTGGCGCAGGTGCCCGAGCGCGCGCTCGGGGTCGCCGGCGAAGAGCGCCTCGCGGCCGCGAAAGACGTAGAAGGCCGGGCTGGCGATCTCGAGCTCCTCGAGGCGCTGCGCCAGCGCCTCGATCTCGTCCCGGCGTCCGCTCTCCTGGAAGAGGCGCATCAGGTTGGTGAGCAGGCCGGGATCCTCCGGCTCGATCTCGAGGCCGCGGCGGTAGATGCGCTCGGCGCCCGCGACGTCGCCGCGCCGCGCGTGGCAGAGGCCGAGGTTGTTGAGCGCCTTCGAGAAGGTCGGCGCAATGGCCGTGGCGGTCTCCGCGTGGACGAGCGCCTGGTCGAGGTCGCCGCCGAGCAGCGCCTCGGCGCTCAGGTTGTTGTAGTAATGGGCCGCCGCGGTGAGGTCGTCGATGGGACGGAAGTTGCGATAGGCCTTGGGACGGTAGGGCAGAAAGTCGTAGGTGCGCAGCTCGCCGCCGACGCGCATGCCGGCGACGATGTGACCCTGGCTCACGACCAGGCCCTGCGCGTGGCTCCAGCGCTGCGCGTCGTTGACTTCGACGTAGAAGGAATCGAGCCGGAAGAGCCGCGAGATGCCGATGAAGAGATTGACGAACGACAGGCAGTTGGCTTCGCGGGTGCGAAACGTGCCGACCGCGTCGCGCGTCGGCTGCAACCGGTACTGCAGCCCGAGGTCGCCGAAGACGAAATCGACGATGTCGGCGGCGCGCCGTACCTCGCTGCCGCTCGGCTTGAGGCGCGGCGCGAGGTAGCCGCGCACGCTGTCGTCGAGCTCGAACGGCACGCGGATCGCGCGCGCGTCCGCTGCGCCGACACGTTGCGCGTAGAGATCGCGGAGATAAGCGGCGGAATCGAACGGCTGGTAGGCGGCACATCCGGCGGCGAGGCCCATCGTGAGAGTGGCGAAGAGCGGGAACGAGAACCTGCCGGCGAGCGCCATCGCCGTTCAAGTGTGTGGCCGGGCTGGGGGAAACGCAACCCGATCGCGACCCGTCCGCGAGGTCGAACGGAGGCCCCGACTCCGTCGCCTTGAATCCACAGATTTGGATTGACCTCCGCCGAGGCCTCTGTGATATACAACCGCTACGCCGTTTGCGAAGGTGGAAAGTGCTGGATTCTCGGGGATTCTCTCCGAGAAGGCGGCTCGAGCCGGATTTGGTACCAGGCTTGCTCCTATCAACGGCAATCCTGGGCCTCCTCGTCCCTCGGTTGGGCACGCGGAGCTCCCCGAGTTGCCGACCCACGGTGACTTCGAACGGATCCGAAAGGGGGTGAAACGGCATTCCGATCTGTTCATCCGGAAGTCGACAGGACGAAGCACCATGGTCTGCTTGCGATGATTTCCAACCCCAAGGATGGAGGAACTGAATCGATGAGTTCTCTGAGCAACTTCCGACGGATCGCCGCGGTTTTGGGCGTTCTCGTCCTGGCGGGGAGCGGTACGCTCTTCGCTCAGCTTCAGACCGGCAACATCTTCGGCACCGCCAGCGACAATCAGGCTGAGGCGCTGCCGGGCGTCACGGTGACGCTCGAGGGCGCCGGCGCGCCGAAGGTGCAGACGACGGACCAGGGGGGCGTCTTCCGCTTCCTCGGCCTGCCGCCCGGCACGTTCATGCTCAAGGCGTCGCTCGAGGGCTTCAGCCCGCTCGAGTATCCCAACGTCGTCGTCAACGTCGGCCGCAACACGACGGTCGAGATGACGCTGACGGCGGCGGTCGAG
>DASWJT010000014.1:0-16351 GCA_036397015.1 Thermoanaerobaculia bacterium | reverse complement strand
GCGAGCCGGGCCGCGGCGCCCGCTTCACCGTCCGGCTGCCGGTGGAAGGTCGGTCCTAGGCGATGGCGCTCGCCGGAACCCGCGTCCTGATCGTGGAGGACGACGCCCCGCTGGCGGACGCGCTGCGCGACCAGCTCGAGGAGTTCGGCTGCCTGACGACCCACGCGGAGTCCGTCGCCGAAGCGCGTCGGACGCTCGGCGACGGCGATTTCGAGGTGGCGCTGCTGGACCTCCAGCTGCCCGACGGGAGCGGGATCGACGTCCTGAAGCAGATCGTCGAGGACCGGCTGCTCACGGAAGCCGTCGTGCTGACAGGCTACGCGGAGGTCTCCACCGCGATCCAGGCGATCAAGCTGGGTGCTTACGACTACCTGTCGAAGCCGGCCCGCTCGGAGGAGCTGGAGCTGTCCGTGCGCAAGGCGGCCGAGAAGGCGCGGCTGCGGCGTGAGAACCTCTCGCTGCGGGTGCGGCTCGCGCGCCACGAGCCCAGGGTCGAGGGGCTGGTGACGGAAGACAAGGGGATGCGCGCGCTGATCGATCGCCTCGAGCGGGCTGCGCAATCGGAGCTGCCGATCCTGATCGAGGGGGAGAGCGGGACGGGGAAGGAGCTCTTCGCCCGGGCCGCGCACGAGAAGAGCCGGCGCTCGGGCCAGGCGTTCGTGGCGTTCAACTGCGCGGCGGTGCCGGAGAACCTCCTGGAGAGCGAGCTCTTCGGCCACGAGAAAGGCGCCTTCACCGGGGCCGACCGCCGCCGCTCCGGCCGCTTCGAGATGGCGCGCGGCGGCACGCTCTTTCTCGACGAGGTCGGCGAGCTGCCGCCGGCCGTGCAGGCGAAGGTGCTGCGCGTGCTCGACGGCGGCGGCTACGAGCGCGTCGGCGGCGGTGCGGCGCTCACCACCGACGCCCGCCTCGTGGCAGCCACCCATCGCGACCTCGCCGCGATGGTCGGCGCCGGCGAGTTCCGTGCCGACCTGCTCTATCGCCTGGAGATCTTCCCCATCGCCCTGCCGTCGCTCGCCGAGCGGCCGGAGGACGTGCCACTGCTCGCCGCGCATCTGCTCGCCGAGCTGGCGCGCCGCCACGGCGCGCGAGCGCCGACACCGACGCCCGAGGCGCTCGCGATGCTCGCCGCGCGCGAATGGCCGGGCAACGTGCGCCAGCTCGCCAACCTGCTCGAGCGGGCCGTGATCCTCCACGGCGGGGAGCGGCTGACGCCGGCGGCGCTCGCCGAGCTGTTCGCCGCGGGAGACGATGCCGGCGAGCCGCGCGGGGAGCGCGAGCGCCTGCGCACGGCGTTGCGCGCGACGGGCGGCGACAAGCGCCGCGCCGCCGCCGAGCTCGGCATCTCGTATCGCACCCTGCTGCGGCGCGTGCGGGCGCACGACCTCGAGGGCTACCCGCGCTATCGGGGTTGATCGGCGCGGGGCGGGGAGCGGCTCAGTCCGCCGGCGGCGGGGCCTCGGACTCCTCGGCGGGCAGCTCGGACTCCTCTTCGTAGCCCGCCTCGCCCGCCGCCTCCTCCCCTTCCACGCCCCCCGCCGGCGGGCGCCCCTCGTAGCCGCGCCCCGCAGGGATGAAGCGCACGGCGGCGAAATCCGGCAGGCCGGGGAACTCGGCGCGGAAGTTGGCGGTCTTGCCGGTCGGGATGGCGCCCAGGTTGATCTCGGCGTCGTCGAGGGCGAGCAGGCCGCCCTCCTCGCCGTAGACGCTCACCGACAGCGTCGGCGCGATCACCGTCTCGCTGCCCGTGTTACGCAGCGTGCCGAAGACGGCGACGCCGTCGCCGTCGCCGATGGTGAGCTTGTCCCAGGAGACGACCTCGAGCGGCACGTTGCCGGCAGGGGTCGTCGTCGCCGCCGCGCCCTCTGTCGGCTCGCCGTCCTCGTCGAGGCCGCTCATCGGCGGAATGTCCTCCTCGGTGATGCGCAGCACCGGCTCGCCGAGCGGCGCCGGCGCGGCCGGCTCCTCGGCAGCACGAGCGGCCTCCTCGGCCGCTCGCGCGGTGGCGAGCGTCGACTGGTCGAGGTCGACCTCGGCGGCGGCGAGCGACGAGAGCGTGCCGTTGGGCTGCGTGAAGACGACCCGGCGGCCGTCGACCCGCCACGGGCCGCGGGTTTCGACGGTGGCGCCGTCGCGCGTCACCAGCAGGTCGGCGGGCGACGCCGCCGGCAGGAGCAGGGCGGTGGCGAGTGCGGCGGAGACGCGGTAGCGGCTCATCCTCAGAACTCCTTCCAGTTGTGGGGCTCGATGGCGACCGGCACCGGGGCGATGAAGACGAGCCCGGTGTCCTTGCGGATGGTCTTCACGTCGAGAGTGTAGTTCGCGAAGCGGGCGCCGGGCGGGAAGAGCCGCTTGAGGTCGGCGTTGATCTCGCGCAGCTCGACGGTCCACGAGTCGGCGTTGGCGCTCGACGAGCTGGTCGGCGCGTTCTTGGTCGCGCTCGGCTCGACGAATGGCTGGGTGGTGAACGTTTCGGTGATGGTGTAGCGCGTGCGGACGGTGGAGCCGGCGGCGATGGCGTAGCCCTCCGTGGTCACCGTGTTGACGACGAAGATCTTGCTCGCGCCGCCGAGCGAGCAACTCGCGTTGCGGTTCTCGACGATGAGCGGATCGAAGACGGTGAAGACGCTGATCCCGGAGAGAGTGAGCGGCTCGGTGATCAGCTTCTCGTCGGCGTCGAGCGGGAAGTACCAGCCGGGCAGCGTGTCCGGCGGGATGCCGTCGAAGAGCAGGCGCGAGATGGCGGCGCCGGTGTCGGGATCGACGGCGGTGTAGACGCTCTCGTCGAGCGGCGTCGGGCAGCTGGCGCAGGCGGCGTCGGCGACGCCGTCGAGATCCGCGTCCTTCCAGCCGGTGTCGAGGAGGGTGTAGAAGCGGCCCTCGTGGCCGGTGTCGTCCCACAGATCCCAGCGGATGCCGGTGCCGAAGAGGATGGCGTTCGTGCCGCGCGCCGGCACGTAGACGGCGCCGATCTCGAGATAGATCGGGCGGCCCGTGCCGGCTACGCCGGGGTCGCCGGTCCAGAAGATCTTGAACGGATCGTAGCGACCGGCCGCGGCCGGCGGGTCGGCGAGCTGGCCGGTGAGCGAATCGAGCTCCCATGCCGCGTCGCCCAGGTCGACCTTGTAGACGTAGCCGGCGGTGGTGCCGAAATAGAGCGTGTCGACGATGCCGTCGACGTCGAAGTCGAGGCCGGTGATGTCGGCGGGCACCGCGCCCTCGATCGGGCTGGTGGTGGCGGCGGCCAGCGCGCCGCCGCGCTTGTAGAGGATCGTGCCGGTCTCGATGTCGAGCATGTAGAGCCAGTTGCCGGCGGTCTCGGTGGCGTCGTTGGTCGGCATCTCGGGCAGGCCGCCGCCGAAGACCGCCAGCCAGCGGTCCTCGGGCGCGCAGTCGGCGGCGAGCACGTCGGTGCAGACGGGATGGCGGAAGACGAGCGGCCGGCTCCAGCCCTCGGCCAGGTCGGTGACGCCGTTCAGATCGTCGTCGGCGGGAGCGCCGAGCGCGTCGAGGTCGCGGAATTCCCACTTGAGCGCCGGGAACGGCAGCGCCGCGCAGTCGGTGTCGCCGGCGATGCAGAACTCGTCGCAGCCGGCGCCGCCGTCGATGCACGAGGGCACGTAGGCCGGCGTGTCGTCGAGCGGCTGCGGCTGGTTGCTGCCCGACTCGATGACGTCGGGCTGGGTGATGTCGAGGGCGAAGATTCCGGGGCCGCCCTCGCGATAGGTGCCGAGCATCAGCGAGCGCCAGACGCGCTGCTCGCATTCGGCCACGCCGAGCTCCGGCGCCGGGTCGACGAAGACGTCGGCGGTGCGGGTGGTGCCGTCGATGCCGTACTCCACGGTCAGCTCGGGGATCTCGTTGAGCTGTTTGACGAACGGCATCATCGCCTGCGGGATGAACGAGAAGAGCTCGCGTCCGGTGCCGAAGTCGTAATCGCCTTCCGCGCCGTCGTCGTCGCGCAGGTCGACGCTGAACGACGACGAGTTGGTGGGAACGTTGAGCAGGCAGTCGGCCTTCACCTCTTCGTCGGTCGCGGGCGTCGTCGGATCGTCGGGCGTGATGTCGCGGATGATGCCGCCGTCGAAGACGTGCAGCTGGCCGTCGTTCGAGCCCACCGCCACCATGACGCGCCGGCAGAGGTTCTTGTTCGAGAACCACGAGTAGGAGATCTGCTCGCCGCGGGCGCGCGTCGAGTCGACGTCGTCGCCGCAGAGGCCGGTGTTCCAGTAGAGATCCTTGGTGAAGAGCTCGAAGTCGGCGGGCGGGTTCACCACCACCGGGTTGGAGTGGAAGATGTCGCCGAGCACGTACTGGATGCGGGCGTCGAGCGTGCAGAGGCCGTCACCGGCGCCGACCGTCGAGTCGCAGTCGGTGTCGACGTCGCAGGTGCCGCCGATGTTGGTGCCGGCGGTGCAGGCGCGGTCGAGCTCCGCCCGCTTCTCGCGCAGGGTGAACTCGATGATCTCGGCCATCTCGTCCTTCTCGGCGGCGGAGACGGCGGTCGCATCCGCGATCGGGATGTTCCAGACGAAGGCGAGGTCGAGCCACTGGTCGTTGGCGTCGGCGTCCGCCTCGTCGACGTATTGGAAGTAGCGGCGGTGGCCGACGTCGGAGTCGTCGTCGGGCCGGCCCCAGAACACGCGTCGCTCGTCCTGCGCGGTGCCGACCTGCAGCGAGTCGATGCCCGAGGCGCTGTAGTCGCGCACGATGTCGGCGGCAATCGGCGCTTGCAGCAACAGGCCCTGCGGGTCGTAGGTCGGCACGCCGTCGGTGTCCCAGCCGAGCTGCGAGTCGCCGGCGTCCCAGGCGAAACACTCCGACTGCTGGCCGACGAGGCAGGTCGCGTCGCGGTCGGGCAGGTTGCTTGCGTCGAGCGGCAGCGGCTTCAGGAACGAGTCGAGCCGGCCCGGCCACACCGAGGCGTCGCTGCCGGGGTCGGCGTTGAGCGGGATGAAGCTCGAGAGATAGATCTTGTCGAGGATGTTGGCCTGCACCGTCGGCACCGCGGCCGAGGCGAAGGCGGCCGCCTCCTCGAGGATGCGGTCGAGGATCTCTTGCAGCAGGTCGACGAGCTCGCCCTTGGTGTCGGCGAAGAAGACCGGCGTGTTGGCGCACTGCAGCTTGGCCTTGTTCTCGACGCCGAAGCCGATGACGATCGACTCGACGCCCTCCTGCGCCGACAGCGAGGCGCGATAGCGGCACTGGTCGGCGGTCTTCGAGAAGCCGTCGGGGAACTCCTCGATGTTGGAGTCGTAGTACTCCTCGGCCGGCGCCTGCGGGCTGCCGTCGCAGCTCTCCTCGCCGTCGGTGATCATCAGCACGTACTTCTTGGTGCAGTTGAACTCGGGGTCGAACTGGGCGGCGATGTCCTGCCAGCCGGTGAAGTCGGTGTCGCAGTTGCCGGGGTCGCCGCAGCCCGAGTACCAGCGGCGGAACATCGCGAACCAGCCGGCGAGGGGCGTCGAGCCCATGCTGACGAGCGGCCGCACCGCCTCGTCGATGCCGGCGGTCGTCGAGTCGTCCTCGACCTCGAGGCGGAGGAAATCCTCCGCCAGGCCGAACTGGTCGGCGAAGAAGGGCGCCTGGCCGTACGACTCCGAGTCGACGAGCGGGTGCTTCGGGTTCAAGCGCGCGAGCAGCGCCGTGCGATTGTCGTCGACCGTGTCGTCGAAGTCGTCCCAGCGCAGCGGGATGATGTCGCCGTACTCGAAGATCCAGTCGTCCGTGGTGCCGGGCGGATCGAAGGTCGAGCTGGTGGTGGGGAACTTGAGGTTGTAGCTGGCGTTGTACGGGTCGATCTCGGTGATGTCCGTCGACTGGCCGGGGTAGACGCCGCTCGGCTCCCAGCCGCGGCAGGTCTTGGTGGCGTAAGTCGTGTTGGCCCAGTCGACGCCGTCGAGCGCGACCTCGAGCCCGTCGGTGCGGCCGCCGAAGTTGGAGTCCTTCGAGTAGAGGCTGTTCGCCTGTGTCGTCTTGCTGATCGAGCCCTCCCAGAAGAAGAAGGGGCCGACCTTCTCGTAGGTGACGACGCGCTCCGCGACGAGCGCCCAGCCGAGATCGAGGGCGCCGCAGAGGACGGGCCGACCGGAGGCGTCGTCGGTGACGTCTCCCGACGCGCAACTCTGGATCGTGACCGGCACCGTCAACGTGCCGGTCGTGGCGTAGTCGACGGCGCCGCCCGGGACGGCGCCGTAGATGACACGGTAGTAGTTGGTGGGATTGATGCCGGAGTCGCGCACGAAGTAGACGGCCGAATCGGTGCCGACGGCGCCCCCCTTGGGGAGGTGCTTGAGCTTGTTGAGGCTCCAAACGTCGGTCGAAGAGGTCTCGACCGCGTCTTGCGTCGTCATGTAGCAGCCGGTCTCGTAGAGCGCGGAGTTGTTGTCGTCGGCCGTCGGGTCTTTGCGGTCGCAGGTGATGTCCCAGGCGGCGCTGCCGCTGCCGCCGGTGCTGGCGCCGAAGACCTCCTGCCAGCCGACGTCCGGGAAAGCGGGCGTCGCGGCGCCGGTGGTGAGCGAGATCCCGGTCACTTCGTAGAGCCAGTGCTTGCCGGTGACGGCGAGCTCGTCCTGGTTGAGGCTGGCGAAGCCCCAGCGCACGGCGAGCTCCGGCACGCCGTCGATGCCGAGCGAGGCGTCGCCGTTGATCACCGTGTAGAGGGCGTCCTTGGCCTGGTAGATCTTCGAGTTCGGGTCGTCGCCGGCGCGCGGCTGCGGACAGTTGGGCGCCGGGCAGTCGTGGGCGCAGCGACCGGCGGCGCGGTCCGCGGCGTCGCAAGCCGTCGCCCAGTTCATCGAGCCCGAGGTGTCGAAGAGGATCATCACGTACGGCTTGCCGCCCTGGGTGCCGAGCGTCTGCCGGTCGCCCTGGATCTGCGCCGCGGCCGGCGCGGCGAGCGCGGCGGCGAGCGCCAGGGCGAGGGCGGCCGGGCCGGAGAAGCGGCGGATCGGAACTCGGGTGTCGGACATCGGTCCTCCGGGAGCGGACAACTCAGTACTTGATGACCTCGAGGCCGGGCGAAGCCGTGTCCTCGCTGGTCACCGTCGGGTCGTAGGTGCGGATCGACTCGTCGACCTTGCGGTCGCGCTCGGGTTGGATGAAGAACATCGTCGACAGTCGCTTGCTCGCCTGCACGCTGTTGTCGAAGGCGAAGGTGCGCTGCGCCTCGGCGTTGACCACGTAGTCGATCGCCCAGTAGCGCTCCTCGCCCCAGTTGACGGAGCACAGCGCGCACGGGCCGCTCTGGATCGGGTAGAAGGGCGAGAGGTCGACCGTCTCCTCGAGCTGGTCGCCGAGCACCGTCGTCGTGTCGAGATCGAGGCGTCGCGACCTGGTGGCGCCGAAGCGCGAGAGGGCGAACTGGATGCGCACGCCGGAGTCGGCGCCGTAGAGCACGCGGCTGGCGTTCTTCTCGGCGCCGCCGATCTGCACCTCGGTCTGCGTGATGACGACGAGGGACAGGCCGATGGCGGTGAGCACGAGCAGCGCCAGCAGCACGAACAGGTAGGCGCTGCCGCGCTCGGCGGCGGGCGAAGCGGGTCGGCGAGGGGCGCGCATCAGACGTTCCTCATGTCGACGATCGCCTGCAGCACCCGGCGCCGGTGCTTGAGCGCGTCGCCCGAGTTGTAGTTGAGCCCTGGATTCGCATCGAGGTTGTGGTCCTCGATCCAGTCGCCGTCGGCGCGGGTGTCGAGCTCCGGAGCCTGGTACGAGCGATCGAGGCGCGCCGTGCGTCCGGCCACCGAGACGCGCACGAAGTAGACCTGCACCGGATTGCCGGCGTTGTCGTCGAAGGAATGGGTGGTGTACTGAATGGCGTCGACGGCGTCGCCGGTGTCGTTGTAGAGCCAGTCGTCGGCGTCGCCGTTCTGCGCCTCGTCGTAAGGATCGGCCTCGAAGATGACGTCATCCACGTCGATCCAGTCGGAGTCGTCGTTGTAAGAGCCGGGCACCGTGGCGTCGAAGCCGTTGACGGTGAAGTCGGTGTCGAGGCCGAGCGCCACCTGCACGTCGAAGATGCCGTCCGCGAGGTCGAGCGAGAAGCTCTGCGCCTGGCCGAGGTAGGGCAGCTCGGTGCCGGGCTCGAAGCGGGCGCGCGTCAGCCGCGGCCGGAGCGGAGTGAGCGCGTCGCCGGCGACCTCGCGGACGTAGTAGCGGTACTCTTCGAGGAAGCAGACGAGCGCGACGGTCATCTCCGGCGGATACATGCGGGAGAGCTCGGGAGCGGTCGGGTCGTAGCCCACGGCGTTGAGGTTGACCGGGTTGATCGGCGAGGCGTTGTCGAGGTCGAGCGTCAGGTCGACGCTGGTGGGGTTCGCGGCGAGACCGTTGACGACCATCGAGACGATATCGGCGACGGCGTAGACCTGGAGCGCCGTCGGGCTGACGAGCGCCATGCGGCCCCTGGGCGCGGCGGCGTACACCTGGATCTCCTGGACCAGCGGCCCGAGCGGCTGCGCCAGGCCGGCAACGCTGGTATCGGGAATGGAGAGCACCGCATCGCTGTCGCCGACGCCGTTGTCGTCGGCGTCCCACTCGAAGGTCGAGGGATCGATCTGGTACGCCGTGCCCGCGATGCAGCCGCGCACGGTGAGGATGTCCGAGCCGGCGATCGCCTGCGGCGAGGTGTTGTCGCCGCGGGCGACGTAGCGCGCGTCGCCGGTAACGTTGTTGCGCACTTCGATGGCGATGCCCGAGACGGCGGGGATCGCCGCCGTCTCGTCGAAGTCGGCGTTCGGCCGCAGGTCGAACGGCAAGCTGCCGCGGCCCGCCGTGCGCAGCGTGCGATTGATGTCGTACTGCGCCACGCGCATCGACTGCTGCAGGTCGGTGATCTGCACCTGCACGCTGGCGACCTTGTTGTGGATGTCGAAGGCGATGGCGGCGGCGATCAGAATCTCGATCGCGATGAGCATCGAGATGACGAGCTCGATGAGCGAGAAGCCGCTCTCGGTGGCGGGCGCGGGACGGGGGGCGCGTCTCATCGGCGTCCTCGTCAGTAGGTGGTGAAGGCGACGATCTCGTAGCTGCCGGTGCGCGCGCCCGGCAGATTGAGGAACGAGCGTTCGTGGCGTATCTGCATGGTGACGCGCTTGAAGTGCACCGAGCCCGGGTCGGTGATGCCGTCGAGCGGGGTATCGAAGCTGTCATCCGAGTCGAGGTCGCTGGCGCCGAACTGCTCGATGGTCGCGGTGCGGGTGTATTCGGTCACGTCGGTCGAGGCATTGAAGTCGGCGAGCGCCAGCCATCGCTTCGGCTTCGCTTCCAGGCTCGTGATGGCGGGCAGGACGTCTTCGAGCACATAGAGGTCCTGAATCACGCTCGTCGTGCTCCCGACCGCGATGACCAGCTCGGGGGCGTTGAACGGCACCGAGAGCAAGGTCTCGGTGCCGTCGACCGAGGACGAGGTCTGGAACGAGGCGGTGTTGCCCTGCAGGTTGTTGAGCATCGACTGCGAGACGAGCGGCAGGACGCCGACGATGACGAAGAGCAGGATGAGGGCGGCGATCAGCCCCTCGACGAGCGAGAAGCCGGCCTCGCCGTGGGAGCGTGCGCGGGCGTCAGCGGTCATACGGACTCCTCGAGCTGGCCCGGCGGAGCGGCCCGGGCGGGATCGTCTGGTGCGGCGAGGCCGAGAGTAGCAAGGCGGAGGCCGCGCCGTGGCGACGTTCTCCACAGACCGCGCAACTCTTGAATCCAAAGCGGATCAGCTCGAAAGAGACGGCCTGTCGGAGACTCGCGGTCGCACTCCGTTTCGCTACGTTAAGTATCGATATTGCCAATAGCGAGGTCCGGCAGGTCGAGCACGAAACGGCTGCCGCCGCCCTCGCGCGCCAGGCAGCGGATCGCGCCCCGGTGCAGCAGCGCGATGCGCCGGACGAGCGCCAGGCCGAGGCCGACGCCGCCGGCGCGGCCGGAGACGAACGGCTCGAAGAGCGCGTCGCCGAGCTCGGCGGGCACGCCGCGCCCGCGGTCCTCGACGGTGACGTGCCAGCCGGTCGCATCGCGCGCGACCGCGATCTCGACCGGCTCTGCGCGCCCGGCCTCACGCTCGGCCGCGACGGCGTTCGAAATCAGATTGCGCACGGCGCGCTCGAGCAGGCCCGGGTCGCCGAGCAGCGCGGCGCCGGGCTCGGGCAGCGCCAGGCGCGTGCCCGGCGGCGAGAAGAGCGGATCGGCGGCGGCGCGGCGGGCGATCTCCGCCAGGTCGCAGCGCTCGAGCCGGCGCGTGCCCGGCCGGGCGAAGGCGAGAAACTCGTCGACCACGCGCTCGAGCTGGGCGCTCTCGCGCGCCATCTCGTCGAGGCACTCGGCGGTCTCCGGCGCCTGCGGCCGGCGGCGGGCGAGCGCCAGCCATCCGCCGAGCGCTGCCAGTCCATTACGCAGCTCGTGGGCGACGCCGGCGGCGAGCTCGCCGAGCTGCGCCAGCCCTTCGGCGAGGCGCTCGCGCGCGCTCTCGCGCTCGCTCTCGGTGCGGTCGGCGAGCACCACCAGCCAACCGCGCAGGCGCCCGCCTTCGCCGCGCAACGGCTCGGCGGTGAAGCCCAGCACGCGGTCTCCCTCGCTGCCGCCGGGAAGGCGCAAGGTGTGAAAGGCCGAGCCGCCGCTCTCCGCGAGGCCGGCGGCGATCGCCCGCGCCACCTCGGGGGCGCCGGCGAAGGCCTCCGCGAGCGGCGTGCCGGCCGCCGGGCTCGCCTGCGCCAGCAGCTCCGCCGCCGCCGGCGTCGTGACCAGCACCCGCCGGTCCGGATCGAGCAGCAGGAAGCCGCCGTCGAGCGAGTGGCCGAGCGTGCCGGCGAGCGGCTCGAGGTCGCCGCCGGGCGTGCCGATCACCGCCAGGGCGCGGTCGAAGGTGGCGAGCAGGAAGTCGAGCTCGTCGCGTGCGGCGCTCTCTTCGGCGCCGGCTGCCGCCCGCGCGCGCTCGAGCAGCGCCTCGTACGGACGCAGGGCGGCGCGAAAGAAGAGGATCACCACGAACGCCGTGGCGGCGGCGAGGCCGGCGACGAGCGGCGTCAGCACGGCGAGCGCGCGCTGCTCTCCGGCGAGCGCGGCCGCCGGCAGGTCGAGCCGGAGCAGCGCCGCCTCGTCGGGCTCGGCGAGGCGCACGAGGGCGACGACCTGCGGCCCGCCGAGCTGCGCCGGCCCGGCCGTGGCGCGCCCGTCGGCGAGGGCGCTGACGACGAGATCCGGAGACAGCGCGCCCTCGACCGCTCCGGCGAGCGCGAGCAGCTGGCCGTGGCGGTCGACGAGCGCGAGCGCGGCGCCCGGCGGCAGGCGCGCGCGCCAGAGCTCGAGCCGCGCCGGCGCCGGGTGCGGCGCCTCTTCGAGCAGCCGTTCGGCGAGCGCCAGCGCCTCGGCGGCGCGCTCGTCGGCGAGCCGGGCGACGCCGGCGCGATAGAACGCCAACGTGACGCCGGCGAGCACCGCGAAGAGGAGGAGAGCCAGCGGCAGCACGATCGGCGCCTCGCGCCGCAGGCTCAGGGGGCGCGGCGCGGACGTCACGGCACGCGGTGGAGATAGAGCGCGACGAGCGGCTCGCCGGCGTAGAGCGCCACTAGGCCGCCGAGCGCGAGGAAGAATCCGAACGGCAGCCGCGTCGCGAAATCCCCGCGGCCGCGGGCGACGAGCGCGAGCCCGACGACGGAGCCGGCGAGCGTGCCGACGACCATGGCGACGAGCACGCCGGAGACGCCGAGCAGCGCGCCGATCATCGCCAACATCTTGACATCGCCCATGCCCATGCCCTCGCTGCCGCGCAGGAGCTCCCAGGCGCCGGCGATGACGAGCAGCAGCCCGGCGCCGACGAGCGCGCCGGTGATGCCGCGCGCGAGCGAGCCTCCGGGCAGGACGAGCTGCGCCGCGAGGCCGAGCGCGAGGCCGGGCAGCGTCAGGCGGTCGGGGAGGAGGAAGTGCTCGACGTCGATGCCGGCGAGCGCGACGAGGAACGCGGCGAATACCGCCACGGCGAGGGCGCGGCGGCTCCAGCCGAAGCGAGCGACGGCGCCGGCGAAGGCGAGGCCGGCGGCGAGCTCGACGAGCGGATAGCGCGGCGAGATCGGCGCCCGGCAGTGCCGGCAGCGGCCGCCGAGCGCGATCCACGACACCAGCGGCAGGTTGTCGAGGGCGCGCAGCGTGTGGCCGCACGCCGGGCAGTGCGACGCCGGCAGCACGGTCGACTCGCCGATGGGCAGACGGTGGATGACGACGTTGAGATAGCTGCCGACGATGAGGCCGAACAGGCCAGCGGCGACGACGAGGAGCTCCGCGGGGGGCACGGCGCGGCGAATTCTATGCGCTCAGGGCTCGGGTGCGACGAGCTCGCGCACGACGCGGCGCATGCGCTCGACGCCGTCCGCGAAGCGGTCGAGGGCGATCCGTTCGTCGGCGCCGTGGACACGGCGCATCTCGAGCGCCTCGATCTCGAACGGCGAGAAACCGTAGGCGGCGATGCCGCTCGCGCGCAGGTAGCGTGAATCGGTCATGCCGGCGACGAGCACGGGCACGAGCGGCGCGCCGCCGCCCACGGCGCGCTCGACGGCGCGCCAGGCGGCGGTGCCGGCGGGAGAGGGCGGCGACGGCGACGTCGCGAGGTGCGTCTCCACCGTGACGCCATCGCCGAGCGTCGCGGCGAGCTCGGCGAGGAAGCTCTCGGCGTCGGTCTCCGGCAGCAGGCGGACGTCGAGTCGCGCCCGCGCCTCGCCGGCGACGACGTTCGGGCGGTCGCCGGCGGCGAGCGTGGTGATCTGGACCGTGTCGAGCAGCAGGCCGCGCCAACTCACCGGAACCCAGGAGGCCGGGCCGCCCGGACCGACGGCCGCGTCGAGATCGACGCCGGGCGCGCGCAGCGTCGGATCGATCGCGGCGTAGGCGCGGAAGAAGTCCCGCACGGCCGGCTGCAACTTCCATTCGGGTGGACGCTCGGCGAGTCGTGCGAGGGCGCGCACGAGCTCGTGCGCGGCGCTCGCCGGATTCGGGCTGGCGCCGTGGCCGGCGCGGCCGCGTGCGGTGACCTCCAGCCAGTAGGCGCGCTTCTGGGCGACCTCGAGCCCCCAGTAGAGCGTGCGGCCGAGCACGGTGCGGTTGAGGCCCCCCTCGCCGAACGCCGCCTCGACGCCGGCGAGAAGCTCGGGGTGATGTGCGACGAGCCAGCCCATGCCCTCCGCGCCGCCGTTCTCCTCGTCGGCGACGGCGACGAAGAGCAGCCCGCGCCGCCGCTCCGGGAGCCGGGCGGCATCGAGGAGCGCGGCCAGGTGCGCGATGCCGAGGCTCTTGACGTCGAGCGCGCCGCGTCCGTAGAGGTGGCCGTCGCGCACCTCGGCGGAGAACGGCGGCACGCTCCAGCCCGCGCCCGCCGGCACCACGTCGAGATGGTGGACGAGCGCGATCCAGGGGGCGCCGGGCGCCGTCGCCGGCAGGCGCGCGACCAGGCTCGTGCGGCCGGCGGGCGTGACATAGCGCTCGCTCGCGATCCCCTCGCCGCGCAGCAGGTCGGCGAGAAAAGCGGCTGCCGCGGCCTCGCCGCCGGGTGGATTCGAGGTGTCGATGCGGACGTATTCGGCGAGCCAGGCCGCCTCGCGCGCCGGCGCGCCGGCGAGCGGCGCCGCGGCGGCGGCGAGGACGAGGAGCGCGCGGACGCGCGGCGACGAACGCATCGGCGGCCGAGCTTACGGCAGGCGCGTACAGAGCGAGACTCGCGCCCCAAAAACAAGAGCGCCGCGAGTTGCCCCGCGGCGCTCCGGTGATTCCCTACGGTGGATTCGGGTCGATCAGCTGCCGGTGTTCGAAACGTTGCCCGGCCAGTTCACGAAGAAGCCGTCCGCCCAGATGATGTTCTGATCGTAGAGCGTCGGGATGAAGGGCCCGACGGTGATCTCGCCGGTCGGCATCGTCCCGCTGAGGCCGTCGCGGCCGAAGGAGATAATGGCGATGTTGTTCGCCGTCGCGATCGCGCCGGTGGCCCAGACGTAGTCGTACTTCCAGCCGTCGACCTTCGGCACCTCGTTCATGTAGAAGAAGGTGGACGACGGGTGCAGGCGCGAGACGATGACCGCGTGCGCGACCGATGTGTAGGAGTCCGCGTTCCACTTCTGCGCGTTGGCGCCGGCCGCCGCGGCCGACGAGATGTCGGTGATCCACGACATGTAGGCCGTGCCGGTGTTGCGCATGTCGGCCATGGTGCGCTTCTGCTTCGCCTTCTGGAGCGCGTCGATCAAGTTCGGGATCAGGATGGCGGCGATGATGCCGATGATTGCCACCACGATCAGGAGCTCGATCAACGTGAAGCCCCTCTGGCGGTTCCGGAGTCGCTGCAGCATGCTCTCTCCTCGTCCCGAATCGGGTCACGTGCCTACGGGCCATTCCGCAGGGTTGTCGGAGCCAGTGGGAAGCACGGCGGATGCCATCTCGGCAGCTGCTTTCTTTTCAATTGCTTGCCTTGGGCGGATGGCGTGCAAAGGTCAATCCACGTCAACGGCCCTGACGGAAAATGTCAGAAGACGAGGCGCCGGACGGTCTCGCGGTAGAGCTCGACGCCGGTCCGGTAGGCCGGCAGCTGCATGCGCTCGTTGGGGAGCGCGATCTGCGTCGTGTCGGCCACCACCAGCGGAAAGGGCGAGAAGCCGTAGGCGCGGATGCCGGCGCTCCGGAGCAGCTGCGCCTCGGTCAGCGCCTGCACCAGGAAGAACGGACCGACGGGCACGCCGGGGAAGCGCTCGCGCACCGCCGCCTCGATGGCGAGGTAGTCGGGGTGGTCGAGTGGCGAGGCGAGGCCCTCGCCCACGAGCTCGAGCGGCGTCGAGCCGAGGCCGGCCGTCGCCCACGCCGGCAGCAGGCGAGCCGAGACCGCGGCGAGGTCCTCGCCGGGCAGCAGGTGGAGCCAGACGTCCAGGCGCCAGCCGCCCTCGGGGTCGCGGACGACGTCGAGCGGCTCGGCCTGGTTGCGGAAGAGCGATTTGAGGAAGGGCGAGAGCCGCTCGAAGCGGTCGCGCCGAAGCGGCATCTGCTCGAGGTCGGCGACGAGGCGCTGATAAAGACTACGCGTGCGCGATTGTCCGTAGCTGGCGAGAAACTGCGCCACACCGGGATCGATCTTCGGCCGCGGATCATCGCGCCCGTAGCGGCGCAGCCAGCGCGCGAGCTCGACGAGCGGCGCGCGCTCCGGCGCGCAGTAGGTGATGCGCGCGAGCTTGCGCTGCGCGAATTCGATCCCCCAGTACTTGAGGTCGCTCGGGCTCGTCGCCTCGACGACCCCGCCCTCGGTCAGCGCGGTGTCCATGCGCGCGAGGAGCTCGGGGTGCTCGGCGAGGAGCCAGCGCGTGCCGGTGGCGCCGCCCGCCTCTTCGCTCGAGGTCTGCAGGAAGAGCAGCGAGCGGCGCGGCTTGCGCCCGGCGCGGGCGGCGTCGATCGTCGCCAGCAGCTGGGCGATGGTCAGGCTCTTCATGTCGTACATGCCGCGGCCGTAGATCCACGGGCCGTGCACACGCGCCGCGAAGGGCGGGAATCGCCAGCCGCGCTGCGCGCGCGCCGGCTCGACGTCGAGGTGGCCGAGGAGCACGAGGGCGCGCGGATCCTCGCCCTCGACGAACGCCCACAGGTTGGCGCGCCGGTCGCGGAAGCGCTCGATGGTCGCCGGGACGCCGGCGGCAGCGAGCTGGGCGGCGAGGAACTCGGCGCCCGCCACCTCGTCGGGGTCGGGGTGGCTGGTGTCGATGCGCACGTATTGCTGGAGCAGGCGCACCTCGGGATAGGTGAGGAAGTCGATGCCGTACCAGAGCGCCTGCTCGGGCTCGATCGGCGCGTAGCCGGCGGCGGGGATCGGCCGCGAGTAGCGGCCGAGAAGCAGGCCGACGGCGAGCGCGAGCGCGAGGCTCGACCACAGCGCCACGCGGGCGCCGGTGCGTTCGGCACGGGCGGCGGCGGAGAGCTCGGCACGGGTCATCGGAGCGCGCGAATCTAGCATCGGGCGGCGGGCGCCGCCGGACGCCGGTGTAGGCTGGCGCCGCAGCCCGAGGCGCGCGAGCCGACAATGCTACCGACGAGCCGGCTGGACGGGGAAGACGCGGCAGTCCGGCGGCTCGCTCGCGCCGCGGTCGCGCTCGCCGCGCTGCCGGCGCTCGGCGCGCTCGCCGCCGAGCTCGGCGTCTTCGGCGACCTCTCCGGCTTTCCACTCGACGACCCGTGGATCCATCTCACCTTCGCCCGCAGCCTGGCGGCGGGCGACGGCCTTGCCTACCGCGCCGGGGAGCTCGTCGCCGGCTCGACGGCGCCGCTGTGGACGGCGCTCCTCGCCGTCGTCGCGCCGCTCGGGCCGGGCGCGGCGGAGGCGGCGGCCAAGCTCCTCGCCCTCGCC
>DASWJT010000013.1:0-50212 GCA_036397015.1 Thermoanaerobaculia bacterium | reverse complement strand
CCGCTCCAATGGCACACCGAGATCACTGTCGCCGCGCCGCGGGAACGCGTCTGGGCGATCGCGGACGACATCACGCTCATTCCGCGCTATCACCCGGAAGTCCGCCACGTCGAGCTGATTTCGGGAGTCAAGCAGCGAGCGCCGGGTGTCCGCTACAGATGCACGATCCCGGAAGGGCGGAAGGGCAACTGCATCGAGGAGATCACGGAGTACGTGCCGGGCTCCCGATTCGTCACGGCCTTCCCGGAAGACTCCTGGGGCCTGAGCGAACAGCTCGCCGAATTCACCGTCGAGACGGTGGTCGAGCCGGTGGCGGAAGGCACGCGGATCCGGCTCAACGCCTACTACCGGCCGCGCTCGCTGCTCATGAAGCTGCTCAATCCACTCGGGCTGCGTCGCCTGATGGCGCGACGCGCGTACGGCGTCCTGGCGGGCGTCAAGCGCCTCGCGGAGGAGCCGGCCGACTGACCGCATCGCCGCCCGACTCGCGATTCCGGCCGACGGGCCTCGCGCCTCGCGCTCGGCCCGCGGCTGAAGCACGCGGTCGACGGCGGGAAAAGCGACGAGCTTCAGGGGTGGGTTCGGCGCGTCAGCTTGGCTCGGCCCGAGCGCTGCCGCGCGGCCAGGAGCCGATGCAGGTAGGGTAAGGCGGGCAGTCAGGAGAGCTCCGTGACCGAAACGGCGACGATGACCGCCAAGGGCCAGATCAGCATTCCGAAGCGGATCCGGAAGCGGCTCGGGCTAAGTGCCGGCGACAAGGTCGACTTCGTGCTCTCGCCGGACGGCTCGGTGCGGATGGAAGTGCGGCGGCGGGACGTGCGCGACCTCGCGGGCATGCTCCACCGGCCGGGGATGAAGGCGCTCACGGTCGAGCAGATGGAGGCGGCGATCGCGCGGCACCTCTCGTCCCGCGTTCTCTGACGAACATCAGCCCGCGCCGATCGCCGCGCGCAGGGCCGCGGCGAGCTCGTCGGCGTGGGCGCGGATCGTCGCCTCGTCGGGGCCTTCGAGCATGATGCGGGCGAGGGGCTCGGTGCCGCTGTAGCGCAGCACGAGGCGGCCGTCGGCGCCGAGGCGCGCCTCGACGGCGCGCGCCGCGGCGGCGACCTCCGGCAGCGAGTCGAGCGGCGGCTTCGAGCGCACCGGCACGTTGACCAGCAGCTGCGGGTAGCGGCGGAAGCCGGCGAGCAGCGCGGAGACCGGGCGACCGCTGCGGGCGACGAGCGCGGTGAGCACGACGGCGGTGAGCAGGCCGTCGCCGGTCGTCGAGCGCCGCAGGTCGACCAGGTGACCGGACTGCTCGCCGCCGAGGCGCAGGCCGTGCGCGAGGAGTGTGTCGACCACGGCGCGGTCGCCGACGTCGCAGCGCTCGACGCCGACGCCCGCCGCTGCCAGCGCGCGCTCGAGGCCGAGGTTCGACATCGAGGTCGCGACGATGCGCGACGGCTCGAGCTCGCCGCGCGACGCCAGGTCGCACGCCCACAAGTAGAGCATGGCGTCGCCGTCGCGCACCGTGCCGTGCTCGTCGACGAGGATGGCGCGGTCGGCGTCGCCGTCGAAAGCGAAGCCGAGGTCGAGAGCGCCGGCAGCGAGGCGGCTGCCGAGCGCCTCGGGGTGGGTGGCGCCGCAGGCGCGATTGATGCGGCTGCCGTCGGGCTCGTCGTGCCAGGCGGTCACCGCTGCGCCGAGCTCGGCGAAGACCCCGGCCAGCCCGCAGGCCGCGCCGTGGGCCAGGTCGAGCCCGAGGCGCAGGCCGGCGAGCGGCCGCTCGCCGCCGGCGGCGGCGAGCAGGTGGCGTCGGTAGACGGTGACGGCGCGCTCGTGCTCGCTCGCGAAGCCGGTCGCGGCCGCCGGGGGCTCGCTCTCCTCGGCGAGCAGGTCCTCGAGCGCCTGCTCCTGGTCGCGCGCCCACTTGAAGCCGTCGGCGCGGATCAGCTTGATGCCGTTGTCCTCGGCGGGGTTGTGGCTCGCCGACAGCACCACGGCGGCGGCGGCCGGCCACAGCGGGGCGAGATGCGCCAGCGCCGCCGTGGGCAGGACGCCGACGTCCACCGGCAAGGCGCCGGCGCGGGCGAGGCCGTCGGCGAGCCACCGCGCCAGCAGCGGGCTCGAAGGCCGGGTGTCGCCGCCGACGAGCACGGTGGGGCGGCTGCCGAAGCGCGACGTCAGCTTGCGGCCGAGCGCCGCGCCGAGCCGTCGCACGTCGGCTTCGACGAGCGGCGGCTCGCCGAAGCGTCCGCGGATGCCGTCGGTGCCGAAGAGGGCGGGCGTCATTCGCCGCGCGGGCGCCGCGCGGCGCGTGGCTCGTCCGTCGCGAGCGGCTCGGGGACCTGCATCGGAACCTGCACGGTGACGAACAGCGGATCGACGATGCGCACCAGCGGGTCGCTCGACACCACGCTGACCGTCTGGCTGAAGTCGAGGGCGTGGCCGTCGAGCGAGATCGGGCTCGTCGACACCGAGGTGAGGCCGGAGACGATGGTCGCCGGTCCGCGCACGCGCGCGCGCGCCGGCCGGGCGATCGGCTCGCCGGGCACGGTGCCGCCGGCCGGCTCGCCCGTCAGGCGGACGAGGATCGGCAGCTCGGCGATCGCCTCGCGGTCGAGCCGCAGATCGAGCGAATTGGGGTCGATCGACACCACCTCGACCTCGTCGGGCGCGAGCACGTTGTCCGAGCGCAGCTGGACCGCCACGACGCCGGGCTCGGTCGTCGACACGTCGACGACGACGTCGAGCTCGAAAGGCGCGATGGCGCGAATGCGGCGGTCGGGCCCGCGCAAGCGGACCTTCACGGTCTGCATCGGATCGAGCAGAATGAGCCCGCGCGGCGAGTTGTACGACAGCGAGGCGTCGACGACCTTCTCCGACACGCGCTCGCGCTTCTCGACCGAGACGATCCACCAGACGACGATCGCCCCGACCAGGGCGAGGATGCGCAACCCCCAGCGGCCGGCGCGCTCGGTCACGCCGCCTCCGCGACGAGCTGCCGGTCGCCGGCCGCCACCAGGTGGCGATAGAGCGCCGCGCGCAGCGCCTTCGGCTCGACGTCGCGCTCGAGCCGGCCGTCGACGGCGATGGCGATGCGCCCGGTCTCCTCGGAGACGACGATGGCGAGGGCGTCGGTCTCCTCGCTGATGCCGAGCGCGGCGCGATGGCGCGAGCCGAGCGCGCTCGAGACCTCGGGATCGGTGGTCAGCGGCAGGAAGCAGGCGGCGGCGGCGAGGCGGTCCGCCTGCACGATGACCGCGCCGTCGTGGAGCGGCGTATCCGGCGTGAAGAGATTGAGCAGCAAGTCGTAGGACACCGCGGCGTCGAGGCGGATGCCGTTCTCGACGTAGTTGCGCAGCCCCTGCTGGCGCTCGAAGACGAGCAATGCCCCGATGCGACGCGCCGCCATCGTCGTCGCCGCCAGCACCACCTCGTTGAGCACGGGGTCGATGCGCCGGCGCATGCCGCGACGGAACAGCGGATTGCGGCCGAAACCGGCGAGCGCGCGCCGGATCTGGTCCTGGAAGAGGACGATGATGGCGAAGGGCAGGAAGAGGAAGAAGCTCTCGATGATCGTCTCCAGCGTGCGCAGCCGCGCCAGCTTGGCGGACTGGTAGACGCCGACGACGACGAGCAGGCCGAGCAGCATCTGCACGGCGCGCGTGCCGCGGATGAGCAGCAGGAAGTTGTAGATCACGATGGTGACGACGGCGATGTCGACGAAGTCGTTCCAGGTCAGCAGCTCGGCGAGCTCGCGCAGCGCGCTCATCGAACCGCATCCTCGATTGCCGACCACACGGCGAGGAAATGCTTCGTCGCCGCCACGTCGTGGACGCGCAGCATCGCCGCGCCGCCCTGCGCCGCCCACGCCGCCGCCGCCAGGCTGCCCGGCAGACGCGCCTCGACGCCGGCGCCGGTCACCGCGCCGAGGAAGCTCTTGCGGCTGGCGCCGACGACGAGCGGCGCGCCGAGCGCGGCGAGCTCGCCCGTCGCGCGCAGCAGCGCCAGGTTCTGCGCCGCCGTCTTGCCGAAGCCGAGCCCGGGATCGAGGAGCACGGCGCGCTCGTCGATGCCGGCGGCCGTCGCCCGGCGGCGCGCGGCGTCGAGGTCGGCGCGCACGTCGGCGACGACGTCGCGGAAGGCGATCCTCGCCTGCATGCTGCCGAGCTCGCCGCGGCTGTGCACGAGGATGACCGGGCAGCGGGCCGTGCGTACGACCTCGGCCATCGCCGGGTCGGCGAGCGCCGAGACGTCGTTGACGAGGTCGGCACCGGCGGCGAGCGCCGCGCGCGCCACCGCCGCCTTGCGCGTGTCGACGGAAAGCGGGACGGAGGTGAGCGGCCGCAGCCTCTCGAGGACGGGCAGCAGGCGCGCGAGCTCCTCGTCGGCGGGCACTTCGCGCGCGCCGGCGCCGTAGACGCCGCCGCCGGGTCGCGTCGACTCGGCGCCGAGGTCGAGCGCGTCGGCACCCTCGTCGACGAGGCGGAGGGCGTGCTCGACCGCGCGCTCGGGATCGAGGAAACGGCCACCGTCGCTGAACGAATCGGGCGTGACGTTGACGACGCCGAGAAGTCGGAGAGTGCCGCGGGTGAAGCGCAGCTCGCCGCCGCGCGGCAACTCCAGCACCGTCTCTCGGATCGCGCTCTCGACGTGCAACCTCGTCTCCGCGCGGAGTTTATCCGAGGCTCTCGGGCTCAGGCCGGGCTCGGTTCGGGTTCGAGGTCGGGCCCGACCTCGGGTTGCGCGGCGGCGGGCTTGCCGGCGTCCGCCGTCGCGCTGCCCGCCCCGCCGACCTTCGGCGGCTCGGCCGGCCGCAGCCGCTCGCCGGTCATCTCCTCGATGATGCGGTAGATCTCGCCGCCCTCGAGCGACTCGCGCTCGAGCAGCTCGCGCGCGATGCGGTCGAGCACGGTGCGACGGCGGGTGAGGATCTCGGAGGCTTTCTCGTGGCCCTGCCGCACCGCGCGGGTGACCTCCTCGTCGATCTTGAGCGCCGTCTCGTCGCTGTAGTTGGCGCGCTGTGCGAACTCGCGGCCGAGGAAGATCGGCTCGTCGCCGTCGCCATAGGCGAGCGGACCGAGGTCCGACATCCCCCACTCGCAGACCATGCGGCGGGCGAGGGCGGTGGCGCGCTCGATGTCGTTGCCGGCGCCGGTCGTGATGTCGCTCTGCGTCAGCTCCTCGGCGACGCGGCCGCCCATCAGGATGGCGATCTGGCTGGTGACGTAGTTCTTGGTGTAGGTGTACTTGTCCTCGCTCGGCAGCTGCATGGTGACGCCGAGGGCGCGGCCGCGCGGAATGATGGTGACCTTGTGCAGCGGGTCGTGCCCGGGCAGGAAGGCGGCGACGAGGGCGTGGCCGGCTTCGTGGAAGGCGGTGACCGTCTTCTCCTGCTCGGTGAGCACCAGGCTGCGCCGCTCGGCGCCCATCAGCACCTTGTCCTTGGCGAACTCGAAGTCGGCCATCTCGACCTTCTTCTTGTTGCGCCGGGCGGCGACCAGCGCCGCCTCGTTGACCAGGTTGGCGAGATCGGCGCCGGCGAAGCCCGGCGTGCCGCGGGCGATGATCTCGAGCTCGACGTCGTCGGCGAGCGGCACCTGGCGCGTGTGCACCTGCAAGATGCCGAGCCGGCCGGTCAAGTCGGGGCGGTCGACCACGACGCGGCGGTCGAAGCGTCCGGGCCGGAGCAGCGCCGGATCGAGCACGTCGGGCCGGTTGGTGGCGGCGATCAGGATGACGCCCTCGTTGGTCTCGAAGCCGTCCATCTCGACGAGGAGCTGGTTGAGCGTCTGCTCGCGCTCGTCGTGGCCGCCGCCGAGACCGGCGCCGCGGTGCCGGCCGACGGCGTCGATCTCGTCGATGAAGACGATGCACGGAGCGTTCTTCTTGCCCTGCTCGAAGAGATCGCGCACGCGGCTGGCGCCGACGCCGACGAACATCTCGACGAAGTCCGAGCCCGAGATCGAGAAGAACGGCACGTTGGCCTCGCCGGCGACGGCGCGGGCGAGGAGCGTCTTGCCGGTGCCCGGCGGCCCCATCAGCAGCAAGCCCTTCGGGATCTTGCCGCCGAGCTTCTGGAACTTCTGCGGATCCTTGAGGAACTCGACGATCTCCTGCAGCTCGGCCTTCGACTCCTCGCCGCCGGCGAAGTCCTTGAACGTCACCTTCTTGCCGGTCGCCGAGAGCAGCTTCGCCCGGCTCTTGCCGAACGACATCGCCTTGTTCGGGCCCGACTGCATCTGACGCATGAAGAAGACCCAGAAGCCGATGAGGAGCAGGATCGGGGCCCAGCCGATGAGGATCGCCAGGAGCGGGCTCTCCTTCGGCTGCTCGGCGACGACCTGCACCTTGGCGGCGAGCAGGCGATCGGCGAACTCGGGATCGGGCTTGAAGGGCAGCTCGATCTTGAACTCCTCGCCCTCGGCGTACTGGCCGCCGCGGCGGAACGAGCCGGTCACCGTCTGGTCGACGAGAGTGATCTTGGCCACGTGCCCGCGCTCGACCTGGTCGAGGAACTCGTTGTACGTCAGCTGGTGGCGCGCCGCCTTGCCGGTCTGGAAGGTGTAGAGCAGCAGCACGACGACGACGAAGATCGTCATCCAGAGCAGCAGCGTGCGCATCGTCGGGTTCACGTCGTCGTCTTCCTTTCGCCTCCGTCCCATTCCCCCGCCGTGGTCGCGGCGAGCGGCTCGAGCTCGGCCAGCCAGCACTCCTCCTCGCCCCGCAGGGCGAAGCGCTCACCGATCGTGACGCCGGGAATCCAAGCCAGCTCGCCCGCGATCTCGAGCAGGGGGAGCCGGTCGCGGGCCGCCGCCGGGACTCCACGGTCGATGAGGACCGCCTTGAGCTTGCGGCTGCCCGGCGAGCCGAGCGGCCGCAGCCGGTCCCCCGATCGTCGGCTCCGTACGGTCGCCTGCGCGGCGTCGGCCACCAGGCCGGCCCGCGCCGCCTCGCCCCGCAGCATCCAGGGCTCGACCGGCGACCGCCGGATCCGCAGGCGCAGACCGAGCTCCGGGAGCTCGACCTCGCCCGGAATGCAAAAAGTATACGTGAACGGGGGAGTGCGAGGTTTCGCAACGGCGAACGCGAGCCGCCCACGCCGTGCCACGAGCGCCCCCGAGTCACCCGGGAGCCGCAGGCGCGCGTCTCTGCCGCGGCGCAACATCGACAGAAAAGCTTCCATTGAAGGGAGAGACGGTAGGTGGCCGACGCCGAGTCTCTCGGTCAGGAGCCAGCGCAGTGCCGGAAGCTGAAGAGGCTCGGGCAGGAAGCGGAGGCGCTCGACCGAGTCCGGGGCCGAATCCTCGACGTCTCCAGAGCCGGACGCCGCCGTTTCGCTCGGGCCCTCGCTGTTTTTTCCTTCAATGGAAGCAGTTGTCTTTTCTTCTTTCTGAAGGTGGAGAGAGAACCGGTGGTCGAACGTTGCGCGGAGGGCGTCAGCGTGGGCGGCGAGGGCGAGGAGGGCTTCGTCGAGTGCGGGCTCGGCGGCGCGGAGGCGCGGGAGGAGGAGCCTTCGTAGGCGGTTGCGCGGCAGTGAGAGGTCGTCGTTCGTCGGGTCGTCGATCGCGTCGAGCCCCTGGCGCGCGAGCCGCGCTTCGATCTCCCCGCGCGTCACGCCGACGAGCGGGCGAAGCAGCGCGCCGCGGCGCTCGGCGATGCCGCCCAGCCGCTCGAGCGGAGCGCCGCGCCAGAGCTTGAGGAGGACGGTCTCGACCTGGTCGTCGCGGTGGTGGGCGGTGAGGATGCGCGTGGCGCCGAGCTCGCGGCGAAGCGTCTCGAGGGCCGCGTAGCGGAGGCGTCGGGCGGCCGCCTCCGGGCTCTCGCGGCGGGCGCGGTGCCGCGGCACGTCGATGGTCACGCTGGCGAAATCGAGCTCCAGTCGGGCGGCGAGCACGGCGGCCCGTTCGGCGCGCCGCGCGGAGCCGGCATCGGCGCCGTGATCGACGTGCGCGAGAGTCAGATGGACGTCGCGAGCGGCGGCGAGGGGAGCGAGCGCCGCCGCGAGCGCGGTCGAATCGTGCCCGCCGGAGAAAGCGACGAGCCAGCGCTCGCCCGCGGCCGGCGCCTCGCGGGCGAGGACGCGGACGAGGGCGAGGTCGAGGGCGTCGGGGGGCGTGGGGATCTGCGGGGAGAATGGGGCGTGGTAGCGGTGGGTGGACTCGAACCACCGACCTAGCGATTATGAGTCGCTCGCTCTAACCTCTGAGCTACACCGCCACGGGACGAACGCGCGCCCGCCGGGCCTCCGGCGGACGCGGCATTCTACTGAAACCGGGCGCCGTCAGCCGCGCGCCGCGGCGCGCAGTGCGGCGACGTTCTCCCAGCGAATCGTGTTCCACCAGGCCTTGAGATAGTCCGGCCGCCGGTTCTGGTAGTTGAGGTAGTAGGCGTGCTCCCAGACGTCGACGCCGAGGATCGGCGTCTTGCCCTCCATCAGCGGGCTGTCCTGGTTGGGCCGCGCGAAGACCTCGAGCCTGCCGTCGGCGACGACGAGCCAGCCCCAGCCGGAGCCGAACTGGCCGGCCGCGGCGGCGGTGAGCTTCTCCTGGAAGGCGGCGAAGCTGCCGAAGGCGGCGGCGATCTCGCTCGCCAGCTCGCCGGTCGGCTCGCCGCCGCCGCCCGGGCCCATGACCTGCCAGAACAGCGAATGGTTGTGGTGGCCGCCACCGTGGTTGCGCACCGCCGTGCGCACCGCCTCGGGCGCCGACGCGATGCCGCGCAGGAGCTCCTCGAGCGAGCGCCCCGCGAGCTCCGGCGCCGACTCCACGGCCTTGTTGAGATTGGTGATGTAAGCCTGATGGTGCTTGGTGTGGTGGATCTCCATCGTGCGCGCGTCGATGTGCGGCTCGAGCGCGTCGTAGTCGTAGTCGAGCGAGGGAAGTTCGAACATGGTCGCAGTGCTCCTTTCGCCCGCGATTCTCCCCAAGCGACCCGGCCGTGTCCAGCTGCGCGCGGCGTCGACGGAGCGCGGCTCCGAGGCTTGCGAGGGAAGGGCGGCACGGCTTAACCTCCGCGCATGCGGCGGGATCCGGCGCAGAACCGCCACGAGCTCGGCGTGCTGTCGGGCCTGGCCCGGTCCCTCGCCTCGACGGCGCGGCTCGACGATCTGCTCTTCGAGATCGTGCGCGCGGCGAGCGAGGTGCTGGAGGTCGACGACTGCGTCCTCTATCTGTGGGAGGAGTCGACGCGGCAGCTCGTGCAGCGGTCGGCCTGGGGGCCCAAGCTCGATCCCGAGCGCCGCACGGTGCGCAACCCGTTGCGCCTGAAGCTCGGTCAGGGCATCGTCGGCGCGGTCGCCGCCTCGCGCCTGGTCGAGATCGTCGAGGACGTCTCGATCGACCGCCGCTACATCGAGGACGCCGTCGCCGCCGGCTCCGAGCTCGCCGTGCCGATCCTGCACCAGGACCGGCTCGTCGGCGTGCTCGACGCCGAGGCCCGTGAGGCGCGCGCCTTCGGCGCCGACGAGGCCGTCGTCCTCACCCGCATCGCCGACAGCTGCGCCTCGTCGATCGTGCTGCTGCAACGCCGCGAGCAGGAGAGCCGGCGCATCGAGGAGACGCTGCGCGAGGTCGAAGGGCGGCTGCGGCACCTGACGACGCACGATCCGCTCACCGGCCTGCTCGACCGCGCGCATTTCTACGAGGAGCTGACCGCCGCCCTGCAGACGGTCGCTGCCGGCGGGCCCGGCATCGCCGTCGTCTCGCTGGCGCTCGACCGCTTTCACGCCGTCAACCGCGCCGCCGGACCCGAGGCCGGCGACGAGTTGCTGCAGCGCGTCGCCACGCTCTGCCGCGAGCGCGCCCGACGCAGCGACGTGACGGGGCGCGTCGCCGGCGTCGGCTTCGCTGTCCTGCTGCGCGGCGCGACGCTCGACGAGGCCGTCGCCCTGGCGCAGACGATCCGCACCGAGATCGAGAGCCTGCCGGTGCCGGAAGGCGCGCCGGCGCTGCGCGCGAGCGCCGGTGTCGCCGCTCCGGCCAGCGCCGAGGAATCGGCCGAGGAGCTCCTCGGCCGCGCCCACCGTGCGCGCAACGCGGCCGAGGACGCGGGTGGCGGAGTGGCCTCGGCCTAGCCGCGCGCCGGCCCGCGCCGCGAGGTGGCGGGCCGGCGCCGGCGCTGCGATAAAATCGCGCCCGCAGTTCCCACGCGCCGGCCGCGGCCGGAACCCAGACGGAGGAGCCGCTTGAAGATCCACGAGTACCAAGCGAAGGAGATCCTGCGCCGGTACGGGGTCGCCACCCCGCGCGGGCGCGTGACCGACGACGCCGGCGCGGCGCGCGCCATCTGCGAGGAGCTCGGCGGCAGGTGCGTCGTCAAGGCACAGATCCACGCCGGCGGCCGCGGCAAGGGCGGCGGCGTCCAGCTCGCCAAGTCGCCCGCCGAGGCCGCCGAGCACGCCGGCAGGATCCTCGGCATGCAGCTCGTCACCCACCAGACCGGCGCCGAGGGCCAGCGGGTGCGCAAGATCCTGATCGAGGAGGCGGCCGACATCGCGGAGGAGCTCTACGTCGCGGTGACGCTCGATCGCGCGGCGGGCAAGCCGGTGGTGATCGCCTCCGCGGCCGGCGGCATGGACATCGAGGAGGTCGCCGCCGAGGACCCGCAGGCCATCCACCGCGAGCCGTTCGACCCCTTACTCGGCCTCCTGCCGTTCCAGGCCCGGCGCATCGCACGCCGGCTCGGTCTCTCGGGCGACACCGCCAACCGGGCGGGCAAGCTCGTCACCGCGCTCGCCACGGCGTACGTCGAGACCGACGCCTCGCTGGCCGAGATCAATCCGCTGATGATCACCGCCGGCGGCGACGTCGTCGCCCTCGACGCCAAGATGAGCTTCGACGACAACGCGCTCTTCCGCCACAAGGACATCGTCGGCATGCGCGACCTCGCCGAGGAGAACCCGCTCGAGGTCGAGGCCTCGAAGCACAGTCTCAACTACATCAAGCTCGACGGCGAGATCGGCTGCATGGTCAACGGCGCCGGTCTGGCGATGGCGACCATGGACATCATCCAGCTCTCCGGCTCGTCGCCGGCCAACTTCCTCGACGTCGGCGGCTCGGCGACGCAGGAAGCGGTGACCAACGCCTTCAAGATCCTCGTCTCCGACGCCGCGGTCAAGGCGGTGCTGATCAACATCTTCGGCGGCATCGCGCGCACCGACCGCATCGCCGGCGGCGTCGTCGCCGCCCTGCGCGAGCTCGGCGGTGCCAAGGTGCCGGTGGTGGTGCGGCTCGAGGGCACCAACGTCGAGGAGGGCCGCCGTATCCTGCGCGAGAGCGAGTTCGACTTCCTGGTGGCGGAGACGATGGCCGACGCCGCCACCCAGGTCGTGGCCGCCGTGAAGAGAGGCGGGTGATGGCGATCTGGCTGACCCGGGAGACGCGCCTCGTCGTGCAGGGCATCACCGGCAAGGAGGGCAAGTTCCACGCCCTCGGCTGCCGCGACTACGGCACCCGGGTCGTCGCCGGCGTGACACCGGGCAAGGGCGGCGAGTCGGTCGAGGGGATCCCGGTCTTCGACTCGGTCGAGCAGGCACGGCGCGAGGCGGGCGCCAACGCCTCGATGGTCTTCGTGCCGCCGCCGTTCGCGGCCGACGCGATCTGCGAGGCGGCGGAGGCGGGGGTCGAGCTCATCGTCGCCATCACCGAGGGGATCCCCGTCGCCGACATGCTGCGCGTCCGGGCGTTCCTGCGCGACTCCCCGCGGGTGCGCCTCATCGGTCCGAACTGCCCCGGCATCATCACGCCGGGTCAGGCGAAGATCGGCATCATGCCGGGGCACATCCACCGCCCTGGCCGCGTCGGCGTCGTCTCGCGCTCGGGCACGCTCACCTACGAGGCCGTCTGGCAGCTGACCGGTCTCGGTCTCGGCCAGTCGACCTGTGTCGGCATCGGCGGTGATCCGGTCAATGGCACCAACTTCCTCGACGTCATGCAGGCGTTCGCGACGGATCCCGACACCGACGCGGTGATCCTCATCGGCGAGATCGGCGGCGACGCCGAGGAGACCGCCGCGGCATGGATCGCCGAGAGTTGCGACAAGCCGGTGGTCGGCTTCATCGCCGGCCGCACCGCGCCGCCGGGGCGCCGCATGGGCCACGCCGGCGCCATCGTCAGCGGCGGCAAGGGCACGGCCGCCGCCAAGATGGAGGCGATGCGCGCCGCCGGCATCCACGTTTGCGACTCGCCGGCCGAGTTGGGCGCTACCGTCGCCCGGGCGCTCGCCGGGCGCTGACCGCCCCGGCGGGGCGCGGTTCGACGCCAACGCACGCGAGGGGCCGACGGCGATCGCGCCGTGAGCTCCGTACGGGCGGGCGGCGCGCCTAGCGCTGCCGCAGCGGCGGCGGCTCCTCGGCCGGCGGCTTCTTCTTGCCTTTCTCCTGGCCTTTCGCCTTGCCTTTCGCCGGCTCGGCCTTCTTGCCGCCGGCCTGCGAGGCGGGCGGGCTCGCCTTCGCCGCCTTGCGCTCGACCTCCTGGCGCGCCTCGAGCTGCCGCTCTTCGCGCTTCAGCTCCTCGGCGAGCGCCTGGCGCTCCTTGGCATGCTGGGCCTCGACCTCCCGCGCCTTGGCGGGGGGCTGCGCCTTCTGCTTCGCGCGCTCATCGCGCTGGACCTTCTCGAGCCGCTGCCGCTGCTCGCGCTGGTAGGCCTCGAGCTGCTGTCGCTCGCGCTGCTCCTCGCGTTCGCTGCTCCTCGCGCTCGGCGGCGCCTCCGCTCGGACGCGCGGCGCGACTTCCAGCTCGCCCGTGCGTTGCGGCCGAGGACTCTCGACTCGTTCCGCCGGCTCGCGGCGCTCCGCCCCCGCCCGCTCGATCTCGGCGCGGCCGCGCCTCGGCTTGCTCTCGTCGACGCGCACGCTGTCGAGGCGGGTCTTCGACGGGCGGTAGACCACGACCTCCTCGCCGCGGACCCGTTCGCTCTTCTCGGTCTGCGTCTCGGCGACGCGCATCCGCTTGGGACGCTTGCCGGTGGCGCGCTCGACGCGATCGAGCTCGATGCCGCGATTGACCACCCTGTTGTCGATGATGGTGATGTTGGTGATGTTGGTGGTGTTGTTGATGATGGTGACGTTTCGCGCCGGCGGTGCGGCGTAGCGATACGCCTCGCGGTCGAGGAAGCGGCGTTCCTCGATGAAAATATAGGACTGCGGGTGGATGCCGACACGGAGGTCGAAGCCGTCGAAGCGCAGCCCGATGCCGAGATCGAAGCCGACCTCGGGCGGCAGCGGCGCCCAGCCGACGTAGCCGCCGCCGTACTGCCACGAGACCCACGCCGGACCCCAGATGCGGCCCGGTACCCAGATCCAGCCGAGGCGCGGGTGCCAGGCCCAGCGCCCGTAGTGGTACGTGGCCCAGCCGAACGGCTCGTACGAGACCCAGAACCAGCCGTAGTCGGAGAGCACCCACTGCCCGTAGGAGTAGGGTCGCCAGCCGACGCGAACGTCGCGCGGCAGCCAGCTCCAGCCGTATTCGTAGGTGTAGATCCAGTCGCCGAACGGCGAGAGCTCCTGATAGAAGAAACCGACCTCCCATTCCGGCGAGCGACGAGGGTCGTCGTAGCGCGAATCGGGATTGCCGTACGGTGGCTGCGCAGCACCGGAAGCGTGAGCGACGCAGCCAACGCTGCTGGCTACGAACAGCACCAGCGCCGTCCTGACGAGCGTTCTCATGGGTTCCTCCAGCGAGCAATCCTGGGGCGGGGAACGCCACGACGAGCGCCGTCGCGTGCGCTCCGACCCCCGGAGCAACGGACCTTGCAGCCTCCGTGCCGGACCGCCGGGCACGGCGCGCTTGCGCCGCGCCCGATTGCCCGTAGAATGCAGCTTCACCTGTCCGAAGGCGGCTGTCCACGACCAGGAGGCTCGAGATGAACAAGACCGAAATGGCGGAGAAGCTCGCGGAGAAGTGCGAACTGTCGAAGGCGAAGGCCGCAGAGATCGTCAACTGCATCTTCGACACGGCTCCGGGGCACGGCCTCATCGCCATCGAGCTGGACGCCGGCCGCAAGGTCGAGATCCAGGGCTTCGGCAGCTTCTCGACCAAGCACCGCAAGGAGCGCCAGGGCCGCAACCCGGCGACCGGCGCGACGATCACCATCGCGGCCCGGACAGCGCCCGACTTCAAAGCCGGCAAGGGGCTCAAGGACCGCGTCGACAAGTAACCGGCGCCTCGCGCACCGGACGCGAGCGCGTCGCCGCGGGCGGCCGACGGGGACGGGTTTTTCGCTCGTCGCGGGGCCGCCGCCCGCGGCCCGCGTCGCCACGGCGCCGCGAGCGCTCTCCGCGGCGGCGCCGTGGCGCAGGAATGAGCGAGCCGCGTGCTACCGTTTCCAAGATCATGAAGCGCCTGCTTCCGCAGCCCGACCAGAGGATCGACTTCCTGCGCGGCTTCCTGCGCCGCCCGCACCAGGTCGGTTCGGTGATCCCCAGCTCACGCTTCCTCGAGCGGCGCCTGGTCGAGCTCGCCGAGCTCGCCGACGCGCGCGCCGTGGTCGAGCTCGGGCCGGGCACCGGCGGCACGACGCTCGCCCTTCTGCGCGCCCTACCGGGCCAGGCTAGGCTGCTCGCCATCGAGCTCGAGCCGGAGTTCGTCCGCCTGCTCGGCCGCATCCGCGATCCGCGCCTCGCCGTCGAGCGCGGCAGCGCCGCCGAGCTCACGGCGATCGTCGCCGCGCACGGGCTGCCGCCGCTCGACGCCGTGATCTCGGGCATCCCGTTCTCGACCATGGAGGCGGAGCACGGCCGGCGCATCCTGGGCCAGATCCGCGACGCTCTGGCGCCGGACGGACGCTTCGTGGCTTACCAAGTGCGCGATCGCGTCGGCGAGCTCGGCGCCGAAGTCTTCGGACGGCCGCGGATCGAGCTCGAGCTGCGCAACATCCCGCCGGTCCGCATCTTCTCTTGGCACGGACGAGCGGCTTCGGAATCCGGCGCCGCGTGACCTCGCGCGCCGGCGACCGGACCCGCGCGCCTGCGCTCGCGGCAGCGCCGGCCGAGCCGACGAGACGGGCGTGAGCGGCTGGTTGGCGCTCCTCGGCGGCGGGGAGTTCTCGTTCGGCGAGACCGAGGAGGCCGACCGCGCCTGGCTCGAGAAGACTCCTCCCGGCAGGGTCGGCTTCGTGCCCGCCGCTTCGGGCTCGCACGACTACGGCCGCCACTTCGCGATCTACCTGGACTCGCGCTTCGGCCGGGAGGTCGAGCTCGTGCCGATCTACCGGCCGCGCGACGCGCGCCGCGGGCGCAACGCCGAGCGGATCGCGACGTGCGCGGCCGTCTATCTGGGGGGCGGCGTGGCCGACCACCTGGTCGAGACTCTGGCGGAGAGCCCGGCGCTCGCCGCGCTGCGAGCCACGGTCGCATCGGGCGGAGTGGTGGCGGCGATCGGCGCCGCGGCACAGGCCTGCGGGGAAATCTTCCGCGGCCTCACCGGCGGCGGCGTGGTACGCGGGCTCGCCCTGGCGCCGGCGGTCGCGATCGAGCCCAACTTCGACCCGGCCCACGACCGCCGACTGCGCTCGCTGCTCGCCCGGGCGCCGCAGGTCGGCCGCGGCATCGGCATCCCGGCCGGCGCGGCGCTGCTGCTGGGCCCGGGGGGCAGCTTCGAGGCGGTCGGCGACGTCTTCGCGCTGGCGGCGGCGGAGGCCGACCTGGTGCCGCTCGTCGGCGAGAGCGAGCCCGCCTGAGCGGGTCGGGGAGGACTTGCTAGGCTTTCGACATCCTGGAGCGGCTCCGGCCGCGTAGCACGAGGTGCAGCAACAGGGAGGCCCAGGCCATGTCGAGACGCACGATTCTCATCGCCCTCGGAGGTTTCATGTTCTTCGGACTGCTCGGCCGCGCCGACGAGATCGAAATGGGGGCGGCGCTGCCGTCCGTGACGGTCGCCGACCAGGACGGCCAGGCGGTCGATCTCGCCGCCGCCGGCGGGACCGGCTGGACGCTGGTCTACTTCTATCCCAAGGCCGACACGCCGGGCTGCACGAAGCAGGCTTGCAGCCTGCGCGACTCGTTCACGACTCTGAGCGAGAAGGGCGTGCGCGTCTTCGGCGTGTCGGGCGACGATGTCGCGGCGCAGAAGGCGTTCCAGCAGAAGTACAAACTGCCGTTCCAGCTGCTCGCCGACACCGACAAGAAAGTGATGGACGCCTTCGGCGTGCCGCACAAGCTCGGCTTCGCCTCGCGCCAGGCCTACCTGTTCCGCGACGGCGAGCTCGTCTGGCGCGACCTCTCGGCGTCGACCGCCGAGCAGGCGGCGGACGTCCTCGCGGCAATCTCCGACGCGGATACCGGAGCGTCCTGACCGCTGCGATAGACTTCGAGGCGCCGCGGCACGAGCCGCCGCGTCCCGCACTCGCAGCGTCACGACTTCCGAACCGTTCCCCAGCCGAGGTCCGTCCGCATGGAAACCACGCTCGCCATCCTCAAGCCCGACACCGTCGCCGCCGGCAATGCCGGCAAGGTGCTCGCTCATCTCGAAGCCGAGGGCTTCACGGTCCGCGGTCTCAAGGTGCTCCATCTCAGCGTGGCGCAGGCCCGTGCCTTCTACGCCGTGCACCGGGAGCGCCCCTTCTACGGCTCGCTCGTCGCCTTCATGACCGAGGGGCCCGTCGTCCCGGTCGCTCTCGAGCGCGGCAACGCGGTGGCGCGCTTGCGCGAGGTGATGGGTGCCACCGACGTCGCCGAGGCTGCGGCGGGCACGATTCGCAATCTCTACGGCACCTCGATCGAGCGCAACGCGATCCACGGCTCGGACTCGGTGGAGAACGCGCTCCAGGAGCTCGCCTTCTTCTTCTCGTCGGCCGAGCTCATCGCGGCGCGCTAGGATCTCTGCCGGAGGCTCCCGCATGTACCGCCACATCCCCTCCGCTCCGCTCTCGGTGCTCGATGCCGCCCGTCGCGGCCGCACCGTCGGCCGCTACTGCAAGGCGTGCGGCGCGGTCTATCCGGCGCTGGCGCCGGCTCATCGCGGCAAGCCGATCTACGGGCGCGACCACATCGCCGCGACGTGCGGCCACGAGGGCCGTCGCTTCGACGACGGCGACTGGTGGGAGCCGGCGGTCGAGGTGCTGCCGGCGCAGTCCGCGCCGGCCGCCTGAGCCTCCGGATCACTCCCGCAGCGCGCGCTCGAACTCGGCGCCGATCGCTTCGATCTCCTGACGCGAGACGGCCTGCCACGAAGTGCCGAAGCGCTGGCCGAGCACGCGGTTGATCTCGGGGAGCGGCGTCTCGCGCACCGCGGCGCGCAGGACCGCCCAGTCGCCGGCGAGCTCTTGCAGCTCGTCGAGCTCGGCGTCGGTCACATACTCGAAGGCGGCCTGCTGCGCCGAGAGGCGCGGCGGACCAGGTTCGTCGCCGAGATAAGAAGCGAAGAAGATCGCCAGCCGCGGCAGGTCCTCGGGCGTCAACCGCTCGAGGAGCGGACGCGCATCGGAGAGGTCGCCGTTCATTCCGTCCGTGCCGCTCTGGCCGCGCCCCGGTCGCTCCGCATGGCGGCATTCTAGAGGCTGTGGCCGGCGCGCCGCCGTAACTCCCGTCCCGGTCGTGCGTACAACCTCCTGAGCCGGCCTGCAGCTCGACCCCGGGAGAATCGCCACGATGATGCCCGTTCCGAGAGCGCTCGTCCTCGTCACCTGCCTCGCTGCTCCCGTCGGAGCGGCGCAGATCGAGCCGGCCGCGGCGCCGGCCGCGCCGCTCGCGGCGCGGCGCTTCGACGTTCGCCCGGCGGCGGGGGAGATCCGCGTCGACGGCGTGCTCGACGACGCCGGCTGGGCCGGCGCCGCCACCTGGGACCTGCCGTACGAGTGGTCGCCGGGCGACAACGTGCCACCGCCGGTCCCGACCGAGTTCCTGGTCACCTTCGACGAGCGCAATCTCTACGTCGCCTGGCGTTGCCACGACCCGGAGCCGGAGAAGATCCGTGCCAACTACATGGACCGCGATTCGATCAACACCTTCGTCCAGGACGACCACGTCGTGCTGATGATCGATCCGTTCAACGACGAGCGGCGCGGCTGGCAGTTCCGCATCAACCCGCTCGGCGTGCAAGCCGACGCCATCTTCTCGGAGAACGAAGGGATCGAGGATTTCTCGTTCGACCTCATCTGGGAATCGGCAGGCCGGATCGGACCCGATGGCTGGGTGGCGGAGGTCGCCATCCCGTTCAGCCAGCTGCGCTTCCCGCGCACCGCCGGCCCGCAGACCTGGGGTTTCGACGTCGGCCGCTCGTGGCCGCGCAACGTGCGGCACCGCATCAACGCCTGGCCGCGCGATCGCGGACGCAACTGCCTGCTCTGCCAGGTAGACAAGGTCACCGGCTTCGAGAACCTCGAGCCGGGACGCAATATCGAGATCGACCCGACGGTGACCGCGACCTCGACCGAAGTGCGCGATCCGTTCCCGGACCGCGATTACCGCAACGAGAACGAGGACGTCGAGCCGGGCGTGTCGGCGCGCTGGGGCATCACCTCGAACCTGAGCTTGAACGCGGCGCTCAACCCCGACTTCTCACAGGTCGAGGCCGACGCCGCGCAGCTCGACGTCAACGAGCGCTTCGCCCTCTTCTTCCCGGAGAAGCGCCCGTTCTTTCTCGAGGGCGTCGACTTCTTCGCGACGCCGGTGCAAGCGATCTTCACGCGCACCGTGGTCGACCCGGAGTGGGGCCTGAAGCTCACCGGCAAGGAAGGCGCCAACGCCGTCGGCGTCTTCGCCGCCCGCGACGAGCACAACTCGCTGCTCTTTCCGGGCAACCAGGGCTCCGACTCGATCTTCCTCGAGGACGCCACCGTCGACAGCGCCGTGGCGCGCTACCGCCGCGACGTCTTCGCGAACTCGACGATCGGCGTCCTCTATGCCGGGCGGGAGGGCGACGGCTATCGCAACCAGGTGTACGGCCTCGACGGCAACCTGCGCTTCGACGACTCGAACTCGCTGCAGGTGCAGTACCTGCACTCCGACACGCGGTATCCGGATCCGCTGGCGGTGGATTTCGGCCAGCCGCTCGGCGACTTCGACGGCGAGGCGCTCTACCTCAGCTACCAGTACCAGTCGCGCGACTGGTTCGCGAGCGGCGCCTGGGAGGACCTCGACCCGACCTTCCGCGCCGACTCGGGCTTCGTGCCGCGCGTCGACTACCGCCAGGCGCGGGCACAGGTGAACCGCACCTTTTGGGGCGAGGAGGAGGACTGGTACGATCGCGCCGGCGTCGGGCTCATCGTGCGCCGGGCCGAGGACCATACGGGCCAGCTCACCGACGAGTTTTTCGATCTCTTCGCCAACTACGCCGGCCCGCTGCAGAGCTTCGTCGAGCTGTCGGCGGAGCGGCGGCGCGAATTCTTCGGCGGCGTCCTCCACGACGACATCCGGCGGCTCGAGGGCTACGGCGAGATCCAGCCCGCGGCAACGGTCAAGGCGTCGCTCTACTTCGACACCGGCGACCAGATCGACACCTTCAACAACCAGCTCGGCGACCTGCTGGTGCTCAACCCGGCGCTCGAGCTCAAGCTCGGCCGCCACGTCAACGCGCAACTCTCGCACGTGCTGCAGAAGCTCGACGTGCCCGGCGGCGAGCTCTTCGAGGCCAACCTGTCGCAGCTGCGCCTGGTCTACAATTTCAACGTCCGCGCCTTGGCGCGGGCGATCCTGCAGTACACCGACGTGACGCGCGACCCGGCGCTCTTCCCCTTCGCCGTCGAGGCGGAGAGCGAGCGGCTGTTCACGCAGTTCCTGCTCTCTTACAAGCTCAATGCGCAGACCGTCTTCTTCCTCGGCTACTCCGACAACTCGTTCGGCGGCCCCGATCTCGCCCTGACGCGCGCCGATCGCACCGTCTTTGCCAAGATCGGCTACGCCTTTCTGCTCTGAGCCGGCGCCGGCTCCGTAGAATCGCCCCGCGGCAGGAGCCGCGAGGGAGCGAGTCTCGATGCGATGTCCCCATTGCAGCGCCGAGCAGCCCGGGGGAGTGACCGTTTGCGGCTTCTGCGGCGCCGTCATGGTCGGCGGATCTTCGCCCTTTCGCGCCGCGGCGGCAGCGGCGGCGGCAGAGGCCGAGGCGGCACCCCGGCGGGCGTGGAGGTGGATGGCGATCATGGGCGCGGCGCTCGCGGTGGGCCTGGCGGTGGGCTTCGTGGCGACGGACCTGGCGCGCACCCCGGCGGCGGACGCCGATGCCGCGCCGCAGCCCGAGCTCACCGCTCCGGAGGTCTCCGCAGCCGAAGGCGCGGCGCCGGGCTCGGCGGCGGGCGAGGGCTCGGCGGCGGGCGAGCCGGCGGTGGCGCGCGGACGTCCCAAGGGTCCGCTCACCGTCGCGCAGCTCGAAGGTCTCGCCGAGCGCATCGCGGCGCTCGCCGCCGACGGGGACTCGCGGGCGCTGGCGGCGGCCGTCGACCCGCGCGTCCGCTATCGCGCCACGATGGAGGACGCCTTCGGGCGTCGGGAGCTCGACGGCGGCAAGCCGGAGCTGCTCGCGCACTGGCTCACCGCCTGGCTGGTCGCCGAACGGGAAGGGGGCCTCGCCGACGAGGCAGTCGAGATCCAGAGCGCGCGGATCGCCGCGGACCCGCGCCAGGGGATCGTCGTACGTCGCCTGCAGTCTGGCGGAGACCCGACCCGAGTTCGCTACCCGCGCGAGCTCCTGGCGCCGCTCGCGTTCGCCGGCGCCCTGGCGCCGAGGGCCGTCGCGGAGCTCGATCTCGCGCCGTTCTCTCGACCGGGCGAGGGCTGCGTGGCGACCGAGACGATGCGCGTCGCGCTCTCGCCGACCGGTCTGCGCGTCATCGAGGTCGAACGCTTCGGCCGCTGCGAGTAGCGCGGCTCACAGCGCGCCGCGCCGGCCGAGCCGTTCGAGGTGGGCGACCACCTGCCGTTCGGCGAGCGGCCGAATCGCGGCGGGCACCTCGGGATAGATCTCGGGCAGGAAGTCGGCCGGCCGGCGCAGGCCGCGGCGCCAGCCGTCGAGCACCTGCCGCTCGCGCGCCAGACGGTGCTCGATGGACTCGCCGAGCTTGCCGTCGACGTCGAGGAAGGGCGCGCCGTGGCTCGGGAAGAGCGTGCGGAAGCCGCGCGTCTGCATGCGTGCGAGCGAATCGAGGTAGTCGTCCATGTCGCCTTCCGGCGGGTCGATGACGATGGTGCCGAAGCCGGCGACCAGGTCGCCGCCGAGCAGGTCGCCGGTGCCGGCCACCTCGATCGCCAGGTGACCGCGCGCGTGCCCCGGCGTGTGATGCAAGCGCAGGCGCATCGCGGGCTCGCCGGCGAGCTCGACCTCGTCGTCGGGCGCCAGGCGGCGCGCGACGGAGATGCCGCGGGCGGCGACGCGCTCGGCGGTGGCGGCGTGCGCGGCGATCGGCACGCCCAGCCGGCGCGCCAGCGCGGTGGCGCCGGCGACGTGATCGGGATGGTGGTGAGTGAGCCAGATGGCGACGACGCGCCGGCCGAGCTCGCGCTCGGCTGCGGCGAGCGCCGCGAGCAGGCGCTCGTTCTCCTCCGGGAACGGCGAGCCGGGATCGACCAGCACGCACTCGCCGGTGCCGACGACGAAGGCGTTGGTGTGGCTCGCCGGCGGCAGCGTCGCGGCGGCGAGCGGGAAGAGCAGGATTCCGGGCCGGAGCTCGATGCGCCGCAGCGGCCCGAGATCGGCCTCCGCCGTCGAGCGCCAGCGCGGCGAGTCGGGATCGGGACCCGCTTCGGCGAGCACGCGCAGCAGGTGGAGGATCGGCGGCGCCGCCAGGACGCGGCTGGCGGCGAGCTCGGCGAGGGCGTCGGCGGGCGCGATCCAGGCGCCGTCCTCGCTCTCCGGCGGCGCGACGGCCGGCGCGCCGTCCACGGCGCGCCATTCGGCGAGGAAGAACCGGTTGTCGAAGCGCAGCGGCGAGAACGGCGGCGTCAGCCAGCGGCCGGCGAAGACGAGCCGCCCGGCGTCGAGCGCAGCGCCGGCGGCGGCGAGCGCTTCGCCGAGCGTGGCGCGCTTCGCCAGCAGGTCGCGGCGCAGCCGAGCCGGCTCGCCGATGCCGCCCCCGCGCACGAGCAACACGCCGGCCTCCTCGAAGAGCTCGCGCAGCGCGGCGGCGGCGACGCCGGGGGCGAGGTCGATGTCGAGCGGCCCCGGTGAGTCGGGAGAGGGTCGGGTCGGCTCGTGGGGGGCGGGGTGGTGCGGGGCTCCGGCGACGGGCAACGTAGCGTCGTCGCGGTCGACGCCGCCTCCGGGGAAGGCGTGCCAGCCTGCCATGAACGGCAGGCCGTGGCCGCGGCGCAGCCAGTAGACCTCGATTCCCTCGCCGCGCCGCCGCCAGAGCACGACCGCGGCGGAGGGGCGCGGCGGCCGGACCGCCGGCAGCGCGCCGCCGGCGGCGGCCAGCACGCGCTCGTAGAGCCCCTCGGGGGCGCTCACGGATGGGCTTCGAGGTCGAACTTCTTCTCGCCGGCCTCGATGCGCAGCGGCAGCTTGTTCACCTTCGGCGGCAGCGGGCAGGTCGAGAACGCCGTGAAGGCGCACGGCGGGTTGTAGAGGCGGTTGAAGTCGACGACGGTCGTGCCGTCCACGGGCGCCGCGGCGTACAGGTAGCGGCCCGCGCCGTAAGTGTCGTAGCCGTTCGTGCGGTCGCCGACGATGAGGAAGAGGCGGCCGTCGCCGGTGTCGTCGAGGGCGGTGAGCGAGTAGGTGGAGCCGAGCAGCTCGAACTCGACGCGACCTGGAGACGGTATGTCGCCGACCATGCCGAGCACGTCGACGACCTTGACCGTGCTCCCCGGCGGGTTGGGCGCGAAGCGCGCCTCGACGCGGTAGGCGGGATCGGCGCGGAAGTAGTCGAGGCCGGGGAACTCCTTGCGCAGCTTCGCTTCGGCATCCCGCACGCGGAGCCCGAGCCGCTCGCCGCGCTCGATGACGTACATGTCGAGCGAGCCGAAGCCGAGTTGCGTCGTCTCCTCGTCGGCGTCGGTGCCGAGGAGGATCGGCGCGGTGGCCGACTCGCCGTCGGCGGTCAGGCCGGAGCCCGGCTCCGGGATGAGAGTCACCTCGCCGGCAATCAAGCGCAGCACGCCGAGCGTCGCCGGCGCGCGGTCGACGGGCAGCGCCAAGCGCGCCTCGGGCGCGCTGCCGAGGAGGTTGTCGCCCTCGCGCAGCCAGTGCAGGCCGATCAGGCTGACCCAGCCGGTTTCGGAGGTGAGCCGCTCGCGCCGCCAGGCACGCCACTCGGTGTTCTCCCGCTCGAAGCTCGAGGCCGCCGCTTCGGGTGCAGCGGCGGCAAGGGCGGCGGCGGCGAAGGCGACGGCGGCAATCACGGCGCCGGCGGCGAGGGCGATCGAGGTCCTCTTCATGGGAGATCCAAGCTACGGGGGATCGGCGCCGCGGTCAAGGCGTCGTGCCGGCGGCAGGCCGCCGCGCGTTGATCCGCTTGTCGTACGGGCGGAAGCGCACGACGAAGTCGGCGGGGATGCGCGCTGCGGGCGGGAGGTAGCGGTTGACGTAGCCGACGACGCTCGGCCGCGGGCTGCCGCTCCGCCGCTCGAAATCGAGGAAGTCGTCCGCGAACCAGTCGAAGATCCTCGACAGCGTCACGCGGCGCGCCGCAGGCTCGATCGCCACGTTGCGCTCCTCGCCGACGAGCTCGCGCATGGCGGCGTCGAGCTCGCCGTCGAGCGTCGCGCCTTCGAACGCCGCGCGCGGCAGCCGCGGGCAGCCGCGCGAAGCGCAATTGAGAGCAGCGTGGACGCGGGGATCGCGGAAGCGCTCGCGCACGATCTCGTCCTCGAGCGCTTTCAGGCTCGTCCGCTCGCCACCGAGGACGACATCCCGGCGGGTGAAGAAGCCGATGCCGAGCAGGCCGTCGCCCCAGACGCTCTCGCGCTCCGGCCCGCGCGCGAGCACGCCGCGGAAGGTCATCGCGTTGTAGGCGTTGATCCAGTAGGCGAGCGCGTGATCGCGCGTCGGGAAGAGCTCGGGTCGTGAATCGGGGCTCGCGCGCTCGAGCGAGAGGAGGTAGCGATCGAGCCGTTCGCGATCCCGGGCGAGACCGTCGTAGTCCACCCAACCCTGCTCGTCGACGAAGCGTGCGAGCACCGCCGTCCACTCGGCATGCGAGTACGGCTCGGTGGCCGTGGCGCCGCCGGCGACGAGGGCGGGAAGCAGGGCGAGAAGGACGAGTCGCATCCGATCGGAGAGGCCGGGCCGACCGCGGCCCGGTCGTCACGACTACGCGCCGTCCCGCTGGACCGGATGTTTGGCCCGCGACGCCAGCGCGAACGGCACGACTGCGGCCGCCACCAGCGCCAAGCTCGACAGCAGCCCGGCGGTCAGCCCGCGCGCGTCGCCGATCATGCCGGTGACGAGCGGGCCGGGCCCGACGCCGAGCAGGTTGAGCACCAGCAGCGCCAGGGCGACCGTCGAAGCGCGCGCGCTCGCGGGCGCCTGCTCCTGGATGGTCGCGAAGAGGGGCCCGAACCAGCCCGAGGTGCAGGCGGCGGTGAGGAACCAGAACAGGTAGAACAGCGGCGAGCGCGCCGGCAGCAGGTAGAACAGCAGCCCGGAGGCGGCGAAACAGAGCGAGATCGGGATCAGGCTCCACAGGTGGCCGTTCGGCCGCCGCCGGGCGCACCAGTCGCCGAACGCGCCGCCCGCCAGATTGCCGAGGAAGCCCGCGAAGACGCCGATGAACCCGGCAGTGAATGCTGCCTCGGCGTAAGGAAGCCCTCGCTCCTCGACCAGCCAGGTCACCGTGTGCAGAGCCGCTGCCGCGCCGTAGGTGAGCAGCGAGCCGCCGGCGAGCGTCAGGGCCAGCTCGCGGCGGGTGCGGAGCGAGCGCACGAGATCGGCCGCCAGCTTGCCGAAGGGAGCGTGCTGCGTCGAAGCGGCCGCCTCCCGCCGCTGCGGCTCGCGGAAGAGGAGCAGCAGGAGCACGGCGACGAGCCCGACCCCGCCGAGGACGAAGAAGCAGGTGCGCCAACCGTAACGCGGCGCGAGATAACTCGAAGCCATCAGGCTGACCGCGGTGCCGAGCGGGATGCCGGCGTAGTAGATGCCGGTGGCCATCGCCAATCGGCGGCGCGGGAAGAGATCGCCGAGCATCGAGAGAGCGGCCGGCGTCAGGGTCGCTTCGCCGATGCCGACGAAGACGCGCGGGAGGGCGAGCTGGACGAAGCTGCGCGCGAATCCGGAGAGCGCCGTCATCCCGCTCCAGATGGTGAGGCCGAGAGCGACCAGCGGAATGCGGCGCCAGCGATCGGCCGCGAAGCCGAGGAACAGGCCGACCAGCGAGTAGAAGAAGACGAAGCCGAAGCCGGCGAGCAGACCGATCTGGGCCCGGGAGAGCCCGAGGTCGGCGATCAGCAGGGGCGCCAGGCTGGCGATCAGCAGGCGATCGACGAAGTTGAGGATGTTGAGCAGAGTCAGGAACGCGAGCAGGCTCCAGGCGGCGCGCGAGATACGGCCGTCGATCGTGGTCATGAGCGGCGCTCCTGGCGCTCGAGGAAGTCGAGACAGACGCCAGCGATCCACGCCGGGTCTTCGGTGACGAGGGCGTGCCCCGCGGTCGGATGCGTCGCCTCCTCGGCGGCGAGGGCGGCGGCGAGGGCGTGCGAGCGCTCGGGCGCGATCACTTCGTCAGCGGCGGCGATCACCACCAGCGACGGGCACTGGACCCCCGGCAGCCTCGCCCCGAGGTCGAAGCCGTCGATCGCCGCGAGCAGGGCGTCGACGCCGGTGAACCAGGCGAGCGGGAGCTGGTCGACCTGGGCTCGCCGCGCCGCGAGCGCCGCGGCCTCGGCGCGACGATATTCGGGCGAGTAGACGCCCGCGACCAGCACGTCGTAGAAGCGGCCGCGCTCGCCGCCGGCGAGCACCGCCGCCAGCGCGTTCCTCATTTCGGCCGTGCCGCGCACGAACTCCGGCGTGGCGCGGTCCATGGCGGTGATAGCGATGAGCGAGCGGACGCGCTCGGGGGCGGTCGCCGCCAGCTCGAGCGCCACCTCGGCGCCGAACGAAGTAGCGACCACGTGGGCCGAGCCCCAGCCGACGTGGTCGAGCAGCGCCGCGACGTCGGCGGCGTGCCCGGCGAGGTCGGCGGGCGCCGGACCCGGCGAGAGGAGCTGGCCGCGGAAGTCGCAGCCGAGGACGGTGAAGCGGGAGCCGAGCGACGCGGCGACCGGCTCCCACGAGGCGTAGGTCATCATACCGCCGTTGAGCAGCACGACCGGTGGACCGGCGCCCGCGATCCGGTGCGCGAGCGGCAAGGCCGGCGGAGTCACTCGCCGCGCCCCGCGAGGTAGCTCGACCTGAGCTCGCCCTTGATCACCTTGCCGTAGGCCGTGCGCGGCAGCTCGTCGAGGTAGACGTACTCCTTCGGCAGCTTGTAGCGCGCCAGGCGTTGCGCGAGGAAGCCGTCGAGCGCCTCCGGAGCGGCGCTGCCGGCCTCGATCTCGACGACGAAGGCGATGCCGACCTCGCCCCACTTCGGGTGCTCGACCCCGACCACCGCCGCGTCGCGCACGCCGGGGTGCGCGAGCAGCACGGACTCGATCTCGGCCGGATAGACGTTGACGCCGCCGCTGATGATCACGTCCTTGGCGCGGCCGGCGATGTAGAAGAAGCCGTCCTCGTCGCGCCGCGCCAGGTCGCCGGAGCGGAACCAGCCGTCGGGCAAGTACGACTCGGCGGTGGCGTCGGGGCGGTTCCAGTAGCCGAGCGAGACGTGCGGGCCGCGGAACCACATCTCGCCGACTTCGCTCGCCGACACGTCGCGACCTTCGCCGTCGACCAAACGCACGTCCGTATGCATCATCGGCACTCCGATCGAGCCGAGCTTGCGGACCGAGTCCCCGACCGTCATCGCGAAGCAGTTGACGCCGACCTCGGTCATGCCGAAGCCCTGCTTGAAGACGAGGCCGCGGCGCTGGTAGCGCTCGGCGATCCAGGTCGGCAGCGGCGCGCCGCCCGAGTAGAGGGCGCGCAGCGACGAGAGGTCGGCCGTCTCGAACTCCGGCGCCTCGGCGAGGAGCTTCCAGATCGTCGGCACGCCGAGCACCACCGTGGCGCGCTCGCGCTCGACGGTGCGCCAGATCTCGGCCGGGTCGAAGCCGCGGTGGAGGACGATCGTGCCGCCGACGGTAAAGATCGGCCCGAGGAACGCCAGGAGACCGCCGGCGTGGTAGAGCGGCGTGAAGATCGGCGAGACATCGTCGGCGCGGAGCTGCCAGCTGCAGACCGTGTTGTAGCCGTTCCAGGCGATCTGGCGGTGGGGGATCATCACCCCCTTGGGCCGGCCGGTGGTGCCCGAGGTGTAGAGCAGGCAGTAGACGTCCTCGGGGCCGCAGCGCCTGCGCTCGAAACCGGCCGGATCAGCGGTTGCGGCGAGCTCGGCGTAGCAGGGATCTGCTGGAGCTCCCGGCGCGTCGAGCGCCAGCCACGTCTCGACTCCCGGCGCCCGGGTCCGCAGCGCGTCGACGGTCTCGCCGAACGACCCGTCGTAGAGCACGGCGCGCGCGCCCGAGTCCGCGAGGATCGGCGCCAGCTCGATCGCCGTCAGCCGCGTGCCGAGCGGGACCAGGATGGCGCCGCTCTTGCCGGCGGCGAAGAACGCGTCGAGATATTCGATGCGATTGCGGGCGAGGATCGCGACGCGGTCGCCGCGGCCGATCCCGAGACGCCGCCAGACGAGCGCGCAGCGCACGGCGCGCTCGTCGAGCTCGCGGTAGGTCAGGCGTGCGGGCGGGTCGACGACGACCAGCGCCGTCGCCTCCGGCGTCAGCCGCGCACGCTCGCCGAGGACGTCGGCCGAGATCATGGCGCGGTCGCCTCGTCGGGTATCGGCGGTGGCGCGGCGAGGAGGTCCGCGAGCGCGGCGCGGAAGCGCTCGGGGCATTCGACCTGTGGCACGTGGCCGCAGCGCGCGATGCGGGTGAGCCGTGCGGAGGGCAGCTGCGACGCCATGCGCTCGGCATAGGCGAGCGTCATGAGCTGATCGGATTCGCCCCACAGGAGATCGACCGGAGTCGAGACCTCGCCGAGCCGGCCGACGAGCAGGTGACCGACCAGGCCGGGCAGGTCGCGCATCATTCGCGTCGTGGCGCCGCTCGGCGTCCGGCGGACGATGTCGTCGAGAATCCACTCCGGGAGCGGCGGCGAGGCGGGATCGCGCAGCTTGGACATCAGGTAGGCGGCCTGCTCGCGGGTCGCCGGCACGAGCGACGGCGCTCCCGGGTCGCCGGGCAGGGCGCCCCCGCTGACCAGGACGAGACGCGCCACGCGCGCCGGGTGACGGTGCGCCAGCAGGGTCGCGATCCAGGCGCCCATCGAGTTGCCGACGACGATCGCCGGAGGCCCCCCGGTCGCCGCGAGCAGAACGCGCTCGGCACCGGCGACGACTGTCGCCATCGGCAGCACCTCGGCGGCGAGCGGCTCGCTCGCGCCATGGCCCGGGAGATCGACGAGGACGACCCGATACGACGCCGTGAACGCCGGCGCCACCGCGTGCCAGGTCGCAGCCTGATCGCCGGCGCCGTGCAGGAAAACGAGCGGCGGGCCGTCGCCGGTCTCGAGCCAGGCGACGCGGCCCCCGCCGTCGCCGAGCGCGCGCGGCGCGAAGCCGACGGCGAGGAGCTCGGCGCGTCGGACCGCGGCGAGCTCGTCGAGTGTGCGCGGCGCTTCGGCGGCCGGTGCCGGGCCAGCGGTCAGCGCGACGAGCGCCGCGCAGCCGACGGCGAGGCTCTGCAGCCGGTTCATCTCGGCAATTCGCCGACGCGGAAGGCGGCGCCAGCTTGGTTGTAGCCGACCCCCGAGCCGACGAAGACGACGAGGTCGCCCGACTTCACCTTCCCCTTCTCGACCGCGTCGTCGAACGCCATGCCGAGGCAGGCCGAGCCGGTGTAGCCCCACTCCTCCATGACGGTGTGCGCGCGCTCGAGCGGGAGGCCGAGATCCGCCATCACGATCTCGATCGACGGCTTGCGCACCTGCGTGAAGATGATCTGGTCGATCGCTGCGAGCTCGAAGCCGCCGTCGGCCGCCAGCTTGCGCACGAGCCGTGGCCAGCCCTCGTGGTTGACCTCGGGCGGATAGCGCTCGAGCAGCCGCACCTTGGTGCGACCGGCGCGCACCGCCTCCTCGCTCGCCGGCTCGGCGGTGCCGCCGGCGTAGATCCCCCAGTGGCGGTGATACGAGCCGTCGGCCTGCGCGGCGGCGGCGACGAATCCCGGCTCGGCGGCCGGCTCGAGCACGGCGGCGCCGGCACCGTCGCCGTAGAAGAACACCATCGGGTCGTCGGGATCGGCGAGCTTGTGCATCAGGTAGACGCCGACGACGAGCACGGTGCGCAGCGAGCGATTGGCCGCGATCCAGCCGGCGGCGGTCGCCAAGCCGGTGGGAAAGGAGGCGCAGGCGCAGCCGATGTCGAAGGTGCCGGCGTTCCTGGCGCCCAGCTTGTGCTGAACGACGACCGAGGTCGCCGGTGTCAGGTAGTCGGGCGAGTCGGTGCCGACCAGGATGAGGTCGATCTCCTCGGGCGTGCGGCCGGCGCGCGCCAACGCCTGGCGCGCGGCGCGCACCGCGAGGTCGGAAGACGCCCACTCCTCGGGCGCATACCAGCGCTTGCGGATGCCGGTCGACGCCTCCATTTTGTCGACGAAATCGCCGAGGTGGGCGAAGCGCTCGCGCAGCCGATCGTTCGAGATCTCGATCTCGGGCAGGTAGCGGCCGGTCGCGACGATCTGACCGAATCGGTGCATGCGCCCTCCAGGAGACGCGCGCCGGCGGCGGCGCGCGACGGCAGATGCTATGCCTACGTGCCGGGCACCAGTCCGCCGTCCACCGAGAGCACTGCGCCGTGAACGAACGAGGCGGCGTCGGACGCCAGCCAGAGGTACGCCTCGGCGATCTCTTCGGGCCTCCCCATGCGGCCGATCGGCGTGTGCGCGACCATGCCGTCGAGCACTTTCTGCGGCATGGCGGCGAGGATCTCGGTGGCGATGAATCCCGGCGCTACGGCGTTGACGCGGATGCCAAACCTGCCGAGCTCGCGCGCCCACGTCTGGGTCATGGTGACGACGGCGCTCTTGGTCGCCGCGTAATTGGTCTGGCCGAAGTTGCCGTAGAGGCCGACGACGGAGGAAGCATTCAAGATCGCCCCGCCGCCGCCACGGATCATGTGCGGTGCGGCCGCCCGCGCGCAGAGGAAGACGCCCCGGAAGTTCACCGCCACGACGGCGTCGAAGTCGGCGTCCGCCATGACCGAGAGCACCGCGCCGTCCTTCCACTTGACGAGCTGGGCGTCGCGCACGATGCCGGCGTTGTTGACCAGCACGTCGTATCGGCCCCAACGCGCGACGACGACGGCGGTCGCGGTCTCGACCGCGTGCCGATCGGTGACGTCGACGCGGTCGAAGATCGCCTCGCCGCCGAGCGCGTCGAGCTCGGCGACGAGCTCGCTGCCGGCGTCCGCCACGTCCCACGCCGCGACGCGCGCGCCCTCGCGGGCGAAACGGCGGGCGACCGCCCGGCCGATACCGGCGGCGGCGCCGGTCACGACGACCACCTTGTCGCGCAGTCCGGTTTCGATCATCGGCTCTCCCCGTGCCGGGGCCGTGCCCCGTGCGTCGCGCTACGGCGAAAAAAGCGGGGGGCCGCCCACCGCGGCAGGCGGCCCCTCCGGAGGGACTAGAAGAAGCGGAATTCGACGGTCGCGGTGACCGTGCGCGGCGCGCCGTACGAGCCGGTGACGACGCCGAGCGCCGGGATGTTGTAGCCGTTGGTGAGGTACTCCTCGTCGGTCAGGTTCTTGCCGGCGAGGCCGACGCGCCACTTGGAGTCGGGGGAGAGCCAGTTGATCCAGGCGTCCCACAGCTCGTAGGCCGGCTGACCGAGCGGCAGCAGTGGTCTTCCGGCCGGCGGGCGGGGATCCTGGCCGCCCTCGTTGGTGAGCGTCGCGTCGTCGCGATAGGCGACGCCGGCGCTCGCCGTGACCAGGCCGCCGAAGGCGGGGAAGTTGACGTTGGCGCGCGTCCCGGCCGTCCACTCGGGGGCGTTGGTGATGACCTGGGTGTCGACGAAGCCGTCGTTGTTCTCGTCGAGGAAGGCGTCTGGCTCGGCGTCGAGGTAGCTCGCGTAGCCCTGCAGACCGAACCAGGTTGCCGCCTGTGGCGTCCAGCTGAACTCGGCCTCGACGCCCTCGAGCGTCGCGTCCCCGGCGTTGAGGAAGTTGCCGAAGAAGGAATCGTCGATGCCGTCGCCGTTCGCGTCGAAGGCGGTGAAGGTGCTGACCTGGATGTCGGTGTATTCGCCGTAGAAGACGGCGGCGTTGAGCAGCAGCTGGCCCCCGGCGAGGATCGACTTGACGCCCACTTCGGCCATGTCGAGCACCTCGTCGTCGAACGGCTCGGCCGATTCCGGAAACCGGTTCGACTGCGCGCGGACGTTGAAGCCACCGCTCTTGAAGCCGCGCGACAGCGTCACGTAGCCCATGACGTCGGGATCGAACTGGTAGTCGAGACCGATGCGCGGCGCCACCGAATCGAAAGTCTCGCTCTTGTCATAGTCGGCGAGGACGACGATCGGTGTGGTGAAAGTGTCGTCGGAGTAGCCGGCGTTGAACGCGACACCGTTCTTCTCCTCCTGCGTGACGCGCAGGCCGAGGTTGAGATTGAGGACGTCGCTGAGCGCGTAGCTTCCCTCGCCGAACACGGCGATCGACTCGGTGAAGGTCCTGCCGTTGGTGGTGCCGAAGCCGGCGGCGCCGTTGAGGAAGATGTTCTTCACCAGGCCGCCCGCCTCGCCGTCGAAGTAGTAGACGCCGAAAACGCCGTCGACGCGGCCGCCGCCGTCGTAGAGGAATTGCAGCTCCTGCGACGTCTGCTCGTCGTCGTAGATGGCGATGACGTCGACGAGGCGCGCCGGCGTGGTGTCGAAGTCGATGTTGTTCTCGGAATCCGACTCGCGCCGCGCGGTGATCGATTTGAACGCCCAGGCGTCGTTGATCCGCCAGTCGACGGTCGCGGCGTAGCCCTCGGCGTCGGTGCCGTTGAGGGGAGCGAGGCCGCTCTGCGTGTCGAAGCGGTCGTCGAGCGGCGGGCAGGTCTGGCCGAGGAAGAGCGGGCAGAACTGGTTCGGCGCCAGTCGCTGGTAGCCCTTCGGCTCGGCGTCGTCCTCGGTGCGGTCGTACCAGAAGCTGACTTTGACGTCCTCGCTGGCGAGCCAGTCGAGCTGGGCGCGATAGGCGAGGGTGTCCTTGTCGGAGACGTCGCGGCCGGTGAACAGGTTGGTGCCGTAGCCGTCGTGCTCGAGCGAGGCGACGGCGATCTTGCCGCGCAGCTTGCCCTCGACGAGCGGACCGCCGAAGCTGGCGCGCACCTCCTGCGTGCCGTGCTCGCCGCCGGTGAGCGCGATGCGGCCGGCGCGCTCGTCGGTGAGCGCACGGCTGACGTACTTGATGGCGCCGCCGATCGTGTTCTTGCCGTAGAGCGTGCCCTGCGGGCCGCGCAGGACTTCGACGCGATCGACGTCGTAGACGTCGAGCAGGGCGCCCTGCGGGCGGGCGATGTAGACGTCGTCGAGGTAGAGGCCGACGCCGGGATCGACGCCCCACAGCGGATCGGCTTGGCCGATGCCGCGCAGGAAGGCAGTCAGCGTCGTCGACTGGTTGCGGCCGGCGTACACCGCCAGGTTCGGTACCGAGGTCTGCAGCTCCGAGATGTCGGCGGCCGCCGACTCCTCGAGCGTCTCGCCCGCCACCACGGTGACGGCGACCGGCACCTTCTGGATGTTCTCCTCCTTCTTGCGCGCGGTGACGAAAATCTCGTCGCTGGCGCTGGGCAGCTTGCCGGCCTCCTCGGCGGCGGCCTGCTCCTCTTCGCTCGCCGCCGGCGCTGTCTCGTCGGCGGCGAGTGCCGGAAGCGCGACGAGGGCGAGGCTCGTGGCGATCGCGAGGGCGATCGTCCGGCGGCGGGCCGAGCCTCCCGGCCGCTGGTCCTGCTCGGTGCGCATCTTCATTTCCTGCCTCCTCTTGCGGGTCGGGAACGCTTCGCGGCGGCGGACGGTTCCGCCGTCGTGGTCCGGCGTTCGATCGGAGCTCGCGGCGCGCCGGGTTCGCCGCCGCGCGGCAGCAGCCCGTAACGCATCAGGCGGATGAATTCGTCGACCGCCTGCCGCGGCGTCATGCCGAAGTGCATCGGCACGCCGAAGCAGCGCTCGACGGTGAAGAAGTAGAAGAGCCACCGCGTAGCGACCATGACGCCGATCATCGGATCGACGTCGCCGAGCTCGCCGGTGGCGCGTCGTTCGGCGAAGCGCACCGCGTACGCCTGCTGGAAGCGCGCCGCCATGCCCTCGTAGAACGCCCGGATGTGCTGCCCGCCGAACTCGATGACGTCGACGTAGATGAGCAGGATGTAGGCAGCGTTGTCGGCGACGACCTCCTCGATCGCCGCCGCCAGCTCCTCGAGGTCGTCGGGGAAGTTGGCGCTGGCGAAGATCCGGTTGAGTCGCAGGTCGGGGTCGAGCACGCGCTCCCAGTAGCGCTCGAGGAGGCGATTGAACAGCGCTTCCTTGTCGGGGAAGTGGTGGTAGATGTTGCCGATCGACAGCCCGGCCCGGTCGGCGATCTGGCGCAGCGAGGTGGCGCGGTAGCCCTGGGTCGAGAAGAGCTCGAGCGCGGCGTCGAGCGCCTTGCCGATCGACACTCCGGAGCGCTCCTCTTGCCGTTGCTTGGGGGCCATGCGGGCGGACTCCTAAAAAACCGAACGTTCGGTCGGTATCTTCGGAGAGTCTTTCGCCCCGCGCAAGCCGCACTGCGGCATCGCGGTTGGCGAGCCGAAACCGCCCCGCTCGCGGCGCATCCGAGACTGCGGCGAGAGCGTATCCTCGCTGGGGAGGCAGATCGTGACCGGCAGAGCTTCGTACGCCCGCTGTCCCGTCCTCGTCCTCGCCGTGCTGGCCGTGGCCGCGTGCGGCGCTGCGGGGGCGACCGATCCCGTGGCCGAGGCCCCGGCGCCGCGCTGGCGAGGAGAGGCGATGAACGACTATCGGAAGCCCGCTGACGAGGAGCTCGCGAAGCGGCTGACGCCGCTGCAGCTCCAGGTGACCCAGAACGAGGGCACAGAGCCCCCGTTCCGCAACGAGTACTGGGACGAGAAGCGGCCGGGGATCTACGTCGACGTCGTCTCCGGCGAGCCGCTCTTCTCGTCGCTCGACAAGTACGACTCGGGCACCGGCTGGCCGAGTTTCTCGCGCCCGCTCGTCGACGAGAACGTCGTCACCAAGGAAGACCGCAAGCTGTGGATGACGCGCGTCGAGGTGCGCTCGAAGCACGCTGATTCGCACCTCGGCCACGTCTTCGACGATGGCCCGGCGCCGACCGGCCAGCGCTTCTGCATGAACTCGGCTTCGCTGCGCTTCGTCCCGGTCGAGCGACTGGAGGCCGAGGGCTACGGCGAGTTCCTGCGGCTGTTCGCGAAAGGGGGCGGTGGAGCGGCGAGTGCCGACTCCGGCCGGCGCGAGACCGCCTACCTCGCCGGCGGCTGCTTCTGGGGCGTGGAGGAGCTGCTGCGCGAGCTGCCCGGCGTGGTCGCGACCGAGGTCGGCTACACCGGCGGCGCGACGGCGAATCCCGGGTATCCGCAAGTGCACTCCGGCGCCACCGGGCACGCCGAGGCGGTCAAGGTCGTCTTCGATCCGGCCCGGCTCTCGTACGAGGACCTGCTGCTCTTCTTCTTCCGGATGCACGATCCGACGACGCTCAATCGCCAGGGCAACGACGTCGGGACCTCGTACCGCTCGGCCGTCTTCTACCTGAGCGAAGCGCAGCGCGCGGCCGCGGAGCGGATCAAGGCGCGCGTCGACGCCTCCAAGGCGTGGAAGCGGTCGGTGGTGACCGAGATCGCGCAGGCGGGCGAGTGGTACCCGGCCGAGGACGACCACCAGGACTACCTGGAGAAGAACCCCGGCGGCTACACCTGCCACTTCGTGCGCGACTTGGCGTTCTGAGCAAGCGACGGCGCGGGTCTCCCCGCCGCCCCGTACATCGTCCGTCGAAGGATCCGTTCCGCGCGGGCGTCGAACGGCTGCGTGGGTGGATGTCGTCGCCGTACACTCGTGTGGGACGCCGGCTGCTCGCAACTGCCGAAAGGGGCCTCGATGAACCGTTCGCATCTGGCGACGGCGGCGCTGCTGGCCAGCGTCGTCTCGACCACCGCCGCCACCGCCGCACCGCGCACGGAGCGCGGCGCCCAGGAGCTGTCGGTGCACGTGTCCCTCGACTTCGAGGGCGCCGTGGGCGACACCATCTCGGCCGACGCCGGATGGGGCTGGTTCGTACGCGACGGGCTCGCGCTGCGCGGCATCGTCTCGTACGCCATCCTCGAAGACGTGGCGGGCGACGAGTCGGACTTTCGCACTCTCGAGCTCGGCGCGGCGCTCGAGCACCACTTTCGCCGTGACAGGCAGCTCGTTCCCTACGTCGGAGTGGGCGCAGGTTGGCGCAAGACGGAGTTCGCGGACGTCTCGCGCTCGGGCCCGGTTTACGGACCGCGCGCGGGTCTGAAGGTCTTCCTCGCCGACAATGTCGCTCTCGACCTGGAGCTCGTCTACCGCTTCGCCGGTGACGACGTCTTCGTCAACGACTTCGTCGTCGAAGACACGGACCTGGCGTCGGCGATCGGCTTGCGCGTCTATCTCTGAGACGGCAGCGCCGAGCGCGGATCGGCGCCGCCGCGCTGGTGGAGGTCGACCAGTGCCCGCGTCACCCGCGGATCCCACTTGCCGCTTTCGGTCTCTTCGACGAGCAGCGACATCGCCTCGTCGACGGCGAGCCGGCGCCGGTAGGGGCGTTCGGAAGTGAGGGCGTCGAGCGCGTCGGCCTGCGAAAGGACGCGCGTCAGCCACGGGATCCGCTCGCCGGCCAGGCCGCGCGGATAGCCGCTGCCGTCGAAGCGCTCGTGGTGATAGAGGATGACGTCGAGAACGGGCTCGGCGCTGCGCAGCCGGCGGCAGATCTCCCAGCCGGCCACCGGGTGCCTCATGATCGCCGCGAACTCCTCGGCGGTGAGCTTCCCCGGCTTGTGGAGCAGCGCCTCGGGCACGACGATCTTGCCGATGTCGTGCAGCAGGCCGCCCAGGCGCAGGCGCTCGCACGTCTCGGCGTTCTCGCCGAGCTCCGCGGCCAGGCGCGCCGAGAGGTCGCCGACGCGGGCGCTGTGGCCTCGCGTGTAGGCGTCCTTGGCCTCGAGCGCGGCCGACAGCGACAGCACGACGCTCTCGTGGCCGACGAGGTCGGCGTGGAAGAGGTGCAGCCGCAGCAACGAGCGCACGCGCGCCAGCAGCTCGGTGCGGTTGACCGGCGCCAGCAGCAGGTCGTCGGCGCCGGCCTCGAGGGCGCGCCGGCGCGACTCGCGCTCCTCGTAGGCAGTGACCAGAATGACGGGCAGGAACGCCGCCTCGGGATTGCGCTTGACCCGCCGGCAGACCTCGTCGCCCGGCACCCGGGGCATGCGCACGTCGAGGAGCAGCAGATCGGGCCGGTGGCTGGCGAGCAGCTCGAGCGCCTGCGCGCCGTCCGCCGCCGCCAGCACCTCGAAGCCGCCGCTGGTGAGCAGCTCGTGGTAGAGGTGCCGGTTGGTGGCGCTGTCGTCGGCGACGAGGATGGTGCCGCCGGGCGTCGGCGCGGGCAGCGGCAGCACGTCCTCGAGGCGCGGCTCGTCGGGGGTCGATGCGGCGGCGGCGAGAGCGGCTTCGACCGTCTCCCGCCGGCAGCGGCCGGCCGCCGCTTCGCGCAGGAGCTCGATGCGGAGCGCGCCGGCGGCGGCGGGGCGGCCGCCGGTCAGATGGTCGATGCGGTTGGCGAGGGCGACGATCTCGACGGCCGGCGACACGTCGTCGCCGCGGAGGGCGGCGGGGTAGCCGGAGCCGTCGAGCCGCTCGTGGTGCCGCTCGACGATCTCGGCGGCGACGGCGAGCGACTCGATCGGCGCCAGGATCCGGCGCCCCAGACGCGGATGCTCGCGATAGAGCGCCAGCTCCTCGGCGCTGCGCTGGTCGCCGTTCTTGAGCAGAACCGCCTCGGGCACGCCGAGCTTGCCGAGGTCGTGCAGCAGGGCACCGAGCGCGACGCTCTCGCGCTGGCGCGACGGCAGAGCGAGCCGGCCGGCGGCGGCGGCAGCGATGGCGGCGACGCGCAGCGAGTGGTGCCGGGTGCGCGGATCCTTGCCCTCGAGCAGCTCGACCATCGAGAAGATGACGTTCTCCGTCGAATCGAGCTCGTCGCGTAGGCCGCGGATGCGCAGCAGCGAGCGCAGCCGCGTCAGCAACTCGGCACGCTGGAACGGCTTGTTGAGGAAGTCGTCGGCGCCGGCGTCGAGCCCGCGTACCTTGCTCTCGACGTCGGTGAGGGCGGTGAGCAGGATGATGGGGACGAAGCAGGTCGAGCGCACGCTCTTCAACCGGCGGCAGACCTCGAGGCCGTCCATGCGCGGCATCATCAGGTCGAGCAGGATGGCGTGCGGCAGCGCGCGCGCGACCTCGGCGAGGGCTTCGACGCCGTCGCGCGCCGCGGCGATGCGGTAGCCCTCCTCCTCGAGGATGGCGGCGAGCAGCTCGAGATTCTCGGGCTGGTCGTCGACGGTGAGGACGAGGGTCGGCTCGCTCACGCGCCGGCGCGCTCCAGGACGGCGGCGATCTCGGCGAAGAGCTGGCGCCGATCGATCGGCTTTGGCACGTAGGCATCGCAGCCGGCGTCGAGGAAGCGCTGCCGGTCGGCCTGCATGGCGTGGGCGGTGAGCGCCACCACCGGCACCGCGGCGTGGCGCGGGCTCGCGCGCAGCTGCGCCAGCAGCTCGAGCCCCGAGATCTCGGGCAGGTTCATGTCGAGCAGCACGAGGCGCGGCGGGTCGTGCGCGAGCAGCACGTCGAATTCGGCGGCGTCGCGGGCGCGTGCGATCGACCAGCCCGCTTCGCCGAGCAGGTACTCGACAAGCTCGAAGTTGAGGTCGTTGTCCTCAACCACCCAGACCGTGGACATCCTCCTCCTTTCGCGGCGGATGCCGCGCGCGCAGGTGGCGCAGCAGCTCGACCAGCCGGCGGCGATCTTCGGGCGCCTTGCTGAGCACGGCCGAGATGCCGGTCGCCAGGCGGCCGCGCTCCTCGTCGGTGAGGTCCTTCGAGGTGAAGACGACGATCGGGATGCCCGCCGTCTCGGGATCGGCCTGCAGCTCGGCGCCGACGCGAAAGCCGTCGAGGCCTTCCATGACGAGATCGAGCACGATCACCTCCGGCCGTACTCGGCGCGCGATGTCGAGGCCGGCGCGGCCGTTGTCGGCGACCAGGACGTCGAAGCCGATCGATTCGAGCTCGACGCCGAGGTAGTCGTGGACCTGCGGGTCGTCGTCGATGACGAGCGCGCGCGGCCGGCGTACGGCGCGCGGGTCGACGAGCCCGCGCAGCCGGTCGAGGAAGCGCCGGCGGTCGAGCGGCTTCAAGAAGTAGTCGTCGGCGCCGAGGGCGATGCCGAGCTCGTGATCGCTGACCACGCTGACGATGAGCACCGGGATGTCGGCCGTCGCCGGCGTCGCCTTGAGCTGCTTGAGCACTTCCCAGCCGTCACGCACCGGCAGCACGAGGTCGAGCACGATCGCGTCGGGCGGCTCGGCGGCGACCATCTCGAGCGCCTCGTCGCCGCGCGCGGCGCGGCGCACGCGATAGCCCGCGGCGCGCAGGTCGGGGGCGAGCGAGGCGAAGAAATCGTCGTCGTCCTCGGCGACGAGGACGAGTGGGGCGTCGCCGTCGGCGGCGGCCGTGACGGCGTCGAGACGGAAGCCGAAGGAGAGCGGCTCGCCGTCGGCGCGGCGGGGCTCGACGGCGCCGGCGTCGACCGGCAGAACGACGCGGAAGAGGCTGCCACGGCCGGCCTCCGACTCGACGCCGACGACGCCGCCGTGCATCTCCACGAAGCGCTTGACGAGCGCCAAGCCGAGGCCCGTGCCTCCCATGTTGCGCGTCGTGCGGCCGTCGACCTGCCGGAACTCGTCGAAGATGAGCTGCTGGTCCTGGCGCCGGATGCCGACGCCGCGGTCCTCGACCTCGAGCGCGACGCTCGGCGCCGCGAGCGGCGATTCGTCCGCGGCGAGCGCGCGGGCGCGAATCGACACCGTGCTGCCGGCGGGGGAGAACTTCACGGCGTTGGAGACCAGGTTGTAGAGCGTCTGTTTGATGCGCGGCGCGTCGGCGACGATCGGCGGCAAGTCGCGGTCCAGCTCGGTGGCGAGCGTGACCGACCGCTGCGCCGCGATCGAGTGCATCACGCTCTCGACCCCGCGCACGAGGTCGCCGAGCGACAGCGGCTCGAAGACGAGCTGCATCTTGCCGGCCTCGATCTTGGAGAGGTCGAGGATGTCGTTGATCAATCCGAGCAGGTGCTTGCCGCTGACCAGGATGTTGTGCAGGAACTTCTCGAAGCGCGGCTCGAGCCGGCCCTCGACGCGCTCGGCGAGGATCTCGGCGAAGCCGATGATCGAGTTGAGAGGCGTGCGCAGCTCGTGGCTCATGTTGGCCAGGAACTGGCTCTTGGCGCGGTTCGCCTCCTGGGCGCGGAGGTTGGCTTCGACGAGCTCGCGCGAACGAAGGTCGAGCTCGGCGGCGAGGTGCTGGACCTCGGCGAGGCGCTGCGACTGCTCGGCGTGCAGGGCGGCCACTTGGCGGCGCTTGTCGCGCAGGTCGGCGATGCCGCGCACCATGAAGTAGGTGCTGCCGAAGAGCAGGACGAGGCGTCCGAGGGCGAGCGCCAGCTGCGAGTCGAAGCCGGTGACGCGGCCCATCACCGCCAGCGTGGCGAGGTAGGCGAGCGAGCTCACCGCGAGCACCGCGTGCGCCGCCCGCCGGCCGGCGACGAAGGCCGCCGCGGCGGTGTGGATGAGGAACCAGATCAGCCACAGCGGATACTGGTCGTCGGTGATCCAGATGCTCCAGCAGATGAGAACGGTGTCGACTGTCATCCACGCCGGGTGCAGCCGGGCGACGGCGCCGCGGGAAGCGGTGTGCCGGTAGAGGGCGCGAAAGACGGCGACCGACGCGATGCCGGTCGCGTAGGCGAGGGCACCGACGGCGAGGTCGAAGTGGAGCAGGCCGGTGAGCTGGCCGACGCCCGCCACCGCGGCCATCAGCGTCATGACGGCGAAGCGGCTCCCCTGCACGGCGAGATGGAAGCGCAGCGCCGCGTCGGGCACGGCCTGGCTGGGCGTTCGGCTCACGCTCCGGCTCCTCCTGCCACCTCGAGCTTTGGCCGCAGTCTACTCCGGCCCGCCCGCGGCAGCGGGCTCAGCGCGCGGCGGCGGGAGCGAGCGCGGCGAGCAGCCGCTCCATGCGCGTGCCGCGCGAGCCCTTGACGAGCAGGACGCGGGCGCCGGCGAGCAGGTCAGCGAACGCGGCGGCGGCGCTCGCGGAATCGACGAAGAGCGCGAGGGGTACGGCCGGCGCCACGCGCCGGGCGGCGGCGGCCAGGCGAGGGCCGACGAGGATCAGCCGTCGCGGCGCGAGCGCGGCGGCGTCGCGCACGGCGGCGTCGTGCGCCGCCGCCTCGAGCTCGCCGAGCTCGAGCATGTCGCCGAGGGCGAGGACGGGCGGCCCGCCGCCGCGCGCCGCGGCGAGCTCGCGTGTCGCCGCCAGCGCCGCGGCGAGCGACTTCGGATTCGAGTTGTAGCTGTCGTCGACGACGAGCAGCGCGCCGAGCTCGCGCGACGCGAGCCGCCCGGGCACGGGCTCGACGCCGCCGAGCGCCTCGCCCGCGGCGGCGACCTCGCCGGCGGTCGCCGGCCGCCCGAGCAGGGCGAGCGACCCGGCGAGCGCGGCGGCGATGTCGATTGCGGCCGCCGGCCCGAGCAGCGGCGTGCGCACCGCGAGCTCGGCGCGCCCGCCGGCGGCGAGGCCGGCGCCGACTTCGCAGGAGAGCGTCGTCGTGCCGTCGGCGTGCACCGCGCGCGAAACCAGGCGGACGTCGGCCTCGGCGCCGTCGCCGAAGAGGAGTCGGCGCGGCGGGCCGGCGCGCGCGAGCCGGACGCGCAGCTGCGGCTCGTCGCTCGCCGTCACCGCCGCGGCGCGCGCGGCGGCGAAGAGGGCAGCCTCCTCGTCGGCGATCTCCTCCAGGCCGCCGAGCTTCTCGCTGTGCTCGATGCCGACGTTGAGCACCAGGGCGACGTCGGGGCGCACGATCTCGCCGAGGGCAGCGATCTCGCCCGGCTCGCTGGTGCCGCACTCGACGACCGCGGCGCGATGCCGCGGAGCGAGGGTGAGCAGCGTCATCGGCACGCCGATGCGATTGTTGAGGTTGCCGGCGGTGACCAGCGTGTCGCCGAAGAGCGCTTCGACCGCCGCCGCGGCCAGCGTCTTGGTGGTGGTCTTGCCGGCGGCTCCGCCGATCGCCAGCGTCGGCGCCCGGCCGTGCTCGCCGGCAAGCCGGTCGACGTGGGCCCGCGCCAGGCGACCGAGCGCAGCGAGCGGATCCGCGACCTCGAGCCGCGGGCCGCTGATTCCGCAGCCCGTGGCGACGAGCGCGGTCGCCCCGAGCTCGCGCGCCGCGGCGACAAAAGCGTGGCCGTCGTGCGTCTCGCCGCGCAGAGCGACGAACAGCTTGCCGGCCGCGAGTGAGCGGGAGTCCGTGCCGATGCCCTCGACGGCGGCCTTCGGTGCCACGCCGATCGCCTCGGCGCCGGTCGCGGCGACGATCTCGACGACGGTGAAGCGGGCGCGATTGGCGGGGATCGGCGTGGCCAAGGCCGGGGAGCGTGGACGATGCGGTCGTGGATGTCAACGCGGCCGGAGAGAGCCGCGGCTCAGCCGCCGAGCGCCCGCGCGAAGCCGGCGCCGCCGGCGACGATCCACCACAGGCCGACGAGGCGCAAGATCCAGAGGAGGTTGCGCACTCCGAGGAGCGTGAAGTTGTGCAGCGGAAAGGCGGCGCGCGGCGCCGCGGTCGCCGCGCCGAGCGACGGTCCGAGCGCCGCGACGTTGACCGTGACGCCGATCGCGAGCCGGAAGAGATCGGTCGCGGCGGCGAGCGCGCCGGGGGCTCCGGCGGCGGCGCCGGCGAGCGCCGCGAGCAGGGCGAGGAGCGGCAAGGCGATGCCGAGCCGCAGCGGCAGCCGATGGCGATCGAGCCAGGCGAAGAAGCGCTGCGCCGGCCCGGCGTGGCCCGGGCAGGCGACGAAATCGCCGCCGCCGTCTCCTTCCGTCACCAGCACCGCGGCTCTCGCCGCGCCCGCGTCGAGCACCCGCGCGCACCAGATGCAGCGGCTGCCGCGCACGCGCTCCATGAACGGCCGCGCCAGGAAGCGATGGCCGAGCATCAGGGCGACGCCGCCGGCGAGGCTGGCCGCGAGCGGTTCGGGGTGGGCGACGAAGAGATAGAGGACGAGCGGGATGAAGAGAAAGAGCGCCAGCCCCGTCGCGTGCACGCCGATCGATCGCACCGCGCGAGCCTAGCGGAGTCGACCGCTCCGGCCGTGGGCCGAGTCGTCTCGCGTAGAGTCGCGAGGCGAACGAGGAGAGAGCATGCCGCGCGCCCCCGAAGTCGCCTCGCACCTGCGTGCCATCCCGGCCTCCGCCTATTCGACGCTGGCGGCGCGGCTCGATCGCTTCGCGGGCGAGAGCTATCCGCTGCACGTCGGCGACACCTGGATGGAACCCCCCGCAGGCACTCGCATGGAGGACCTGCGCGTCGCCGAGCATCCGGGCATGCACCGCTACGCCTCGGTGCACGGCCTGCCGGCGCTGCTCGACGCCATCGTCGAGCGCGAGCGCGCCCAGACCGGCCTGGCGCTCGAACGCGAGAACGTCCTGGTCACCGCCGGCGCCACCGGCGGCCTCGGCGCCGTGGCGGGCGCCATCCTCGAGCCGGGCGACGAGGTGCTCGTCCTGGCGCCGTACTGGCCGCTCATCGTCGGCATCGTGCACTCGTTCCACGGTACGCCGGTGGCGGTGCCGGTGCTCGCCGGCGAGGTCGACACCGCCGACGGCGCGGTCGCCGCCTGCGAGAGGCGCCGCAGTGCGCGCACGGTCGCGCTCTATCTCTCGACGCCCAACAACCCGAGCGGTCGGCTGCTGCCGCGCGCCTGGGTCGAAGCGCTGGTCGAATGGGCCGCGCGGCACGACTTGTGGGTGATCAGCGACGAGGCCTACGAGGGTTTCGTCTACGCCGGGGTGCACACGCGGGCGCTGCCGCTCGAGCCCGAGCGCACTTTCCTCGCGCAGACTTTCTCGAAGCGCTACGGCGTGGCCGGCAACCGCTGCGGCTACATCGTCGGGCCGCGCGAGGTGATGGTCGAGCTGCGCAAGGTCTCGACCCACACCTTCTACTCGACACCGACGGCGGCGCAGCTCTCCGCCGTGCGCGCCCTCGCCGGCCCGGGCGACACCTGGGCCGCCGCGGCGCGCGCGCAGTACGCGGAGACCGGCCGTCGCGCCGCCGAGCGGCTCGGCGTACCGGCGCCCGCGGGCTCGACCTTCCTCTTCCTCGACGTCGCGCCGAGCCTCGACGAACGCGGTCTCGCGGGGCTGCTCTCCGCTTGCGTCGACCGCGGCCTGCTGGTCGCGCCGGGTCCGAGCTTCGGCCCCTACTCGACGCACGTGCGACTCTGCTACACCGCTGTCGAGCCCGAGCGCGCGCTGCGCGGCGTCGGCGTGCTGGCGGAGCGGCTCGGGCGTTAGCGATCCTCTCTCCCGGGCCGTCTGCGAGAATCGGCGGGCCGATGGCCGTGATCGAGCTCGTCCTGCGCAGCCGGCGGGTAGTGACTCCGGCGGGCGTGCGCGCGGCGAGCGTCGGGATCGCGGGCGGCCGGATCGCGGCAGTCGGCCGGTGGGACGAGCCGCCGGCCGGCGCGCCGCTCGAGGATCTCGGCGAGCTCGCGCTGCTGCCCGGCGCTGTCGACACGCACGTGCACGTGAACGACCCCGGCCGCAAGGACTGGGAGGGCTTCGAGACGGCGACGCGCGCCGCTGCCGCCGGCGGGGTGACAACCCTCGTCGACATGCCGCTCAACTCGATCCCGGCAACGACGTCGGCGGCGGCGCTGGAGGCGAAGCGCGCCGCCGCGCGCGGTCGCATCGCCGTCGACGTCGGTTTCTGGGGCGGCGTCGTACCGGGCAACCTCGCCGAGCTCGCGGTGCTGCACGAAGCCGGGGCGCTCGGCTGTAAGGCGTTCCTCGTCCCGTCGGGAGTCGAAGAGTTCCCGGCGATCGATCGCGGCGAGCTCGTCGCTGCGGCGCACGAGATCGCCCGGCTCGGCTCGGTGCTGCTCGTGCACGCCGAGGCGCCCGATCTCGTCGGTTCGGGCGAGGGCCTGTCGGCGGAGGAGCGCCGCTCGCACACGGCGTGGGAGCGCTCGCGGCCGCCGGAGGCGGAGGCGGCAGCGATCGGCTGGCTCGCCGGTGCCTCGGCGGCGACCGGCGCCCTCGTGCATGTCGTGCACGTCTCGTCGGGCGCCGGCATCGCCGCCGTCCGCGCGGCGCAGCGCGCGGGGCTGCCGCTCTCGGCCGAGACCTGTCCGCACTATCTGACCTTTGCGAGCGAGGAGATTCCCGATGGCGGCGTCGAGTGGAAGTGCGCTCCGCCGATCCGCGGCGTCACCGAGCGCGAAGCGCTCTGGCGCGCGCTCGACGACCGCACGCTGGCGCTCGTCGCCAGCGACCACTCGCCCTCGCCGCCGGCGACGAAGAGCGGAGCGCTGGGCGATCTCTTCGCCGCCTGGGGCGGAATCGCTTCGCTCCAGGTGGCCCTCGCCGCGACGTGGACGGGCGCCCGCGAGCGCGGGCACGGCCTCGAGCGGCTCGCCGAATGGACCGCCGCGGCGCCGGCGCGCCTCGCCGGCCTCGCCGCGCGCAAGGGGGCGATCGCGCCAGGGCGCGACGCCGACCTCGCGGTCTTCGATCCCGAGGCGAGCTTCCGGGTCGACGTGGATTCGCTCTACCATCGCCACCCGATGACCCCCTACGACGGACGGACTCTGCGCGGCGTCGTGCGCCGCACCTACCTGCGTGGACGGATCGTCTTCGACTCCGGCGACTTCGCTGCGCCGACCGGCGAGCTGCTCGCGCGATGAACGACTTCACCGAGCTCGTCAATCTCGCCAGCGAGCGGCTGGGCGCCGTCGCGCTCGCCGCCAACGACGAGTTCTTCGCCGCGAAGGAGAACCTGCTGCGCGACGCCGAGCCGGTGTGGAGAGAGGGCGAGTACACCGAACGCGGCAAGTGGATGGACGGCTGGGAGACCCGCCGCCGCCGCGAGCCGGGGCTCGACTGGTGCCTCGTCCGGCTCGCTCTCCCGGGGATCGTGCGCGGCGTCGTCGTCGACACGACGCACTTCCGCGGCAACTTCCCGGAGGCGTGCTCGCTCGAAGCCGCCGAGCTCGCGAGCGATCCGCCCGCCGGCGCCGATCTCGCGACGCTCGGCTTCCGCCAGATCCTGCCGCGGCGCGAGCTCTCGGGCGACGCGCGCAACGCTTTCGCCGTCGACGGCGCGCCGCGGGCGACGCACCTGCTGCTGCGCATCGATCCCGACGGCGGCGTCGCCCGGCTGCGCGTGCACGGCGAGGTGACGCCGGACTGGCAGCGCCTCGCCGCCGCGCCGGAGGTCGACCTCGCCGCGGTCGAGAACGGCGGCCGCGTGCTCGCCGCCAGCGACATGTTCTTCGGCCCCCGCCACCACCTGATCTACCCGGGACCGCCGCGCGGCATGTTCGACGGCTGGGAGACGAAGCGCCGCCGCGGCCCCGGCAACGACTGGGCGGTGGTCGGCCTCGGCGCGCCGGGCACGATCCATCGTGCCGTCGTCGACACCTCGTTTTTCAAGGGCAACGCGCCGGGCGCCTTTGCGCTGGCTGGGACGCCGGCCGCCGCCGGCGACGAGGAGTGGTGCGAGATCCTGCCGCGCACACCCCTCGCGCCCGACCGCGAGCACGTCTTCACGGGCGAGCTCGTACCGCACGCGCCGGTCGCGCGCGTGCGCCTCGACATCTACCCGGACGGCGGCGTGGCGCGGCTGCGCCTGTTCGGCAGACCGACGCCGTGAAAGACGCGTCGGCAACGATTGCGCGCCTCGATGCGGAGGACGCCGAAGAGGCGGAGCGCGAGCTGCTCGACTGCTGCGGCTCGCGAACGTGGGCGCGGGCCGTCGTCTCACGGCGGCCCTTCGCCGACGCCGGGGCGCTGCGCCTCGCCGTCGAGCGGGCATTCGACGAGCTCGACGCGGAGGACTGGGAGGAGGCGCTCGCCGCCCACCCCCGCCTCGGCGCGGGCGCGGGGAGCGGCCGGCAGAGCGCCCGCAGCGCGCGCTGGTCGGCGGGCGAGCAGGCGGGGCTCGGGCCGGACGAGGCGACGCGCGCGCGCCTCGCCGACGGCAATCGCCGCTACCAGGCCAAGTTCGGGCGCGCCTTCGTCCTCCGCGCGGCGGGCCGCACGGCGGGCGAGGTCCTCGCCGAGCTCGAGCGCCGGCTCGCCCTCGACCCCGCCGCCGAGCTGGCCGAGGCGGCCGACCAGCAGCGCGAGATCACGCGGCTGCGGATCGATAGGATGCTCGCCGGGTGAGCGGCCTCAGCACGCACGTCCTCGACACCGCCCACGGCCGGCCCGCGGTTGGAGTGCCGGTGCGTCTCCAGCGGCGCACGGCTGGCGGGTGGGAGACGCTCGCCATCGCGGCGACCGATGCCGATGGCCGCGTCCGCTCGCTGCTGCCCGACGGGACGCAGCTCGCTGCCGGCGTTCACCGCCTGACCTTCGAGCTGGCGCCCTACTTCGCGGCGCGCGGCGAGGCGTCGTTCTATCCCGAGGCGTCGATCGTTTTCGAGGTGCGCGAGCCGGACGAGCACCACCACGTGCCGCTGCTCGTCAGCCCCCACGGCTACACGACCTACCGCGGGAGCTGAGGATGGGCGCGCGCCTGACGAGCAACGCCTACGGCAAGTCCCAGGTCCGGCTGGTGGCGGTCCAGCGCGGCGCCGATCGCCACGAGCTGGCCGACCTCGTCGTCGACGTGCGTTTCACCGGCGATTACGAAACCGCCTATCGCGACGGCGACAACTCGCGCGTCTATCCGACCGACAGCATGAAGAACTCGGTCTACGCCCTGGCGCGCGAGCACGGCGTGGGCGAGATCGAGCGCTTCGCCTCCCGGCTCGCGGCGCACTTCCTGGCGCGCCCGACGCCGCCGGCGGGCGTCGAGGTGACGATCCGCGAGCGGCCGTGGAGCCGCATCGCGATCGAGGGGCGGCCGCACCGACACGCCTTCGTCGCCGGCGGCGGCGAGCGGCGGCTGGCCCGCGTCGTCGAGGACGCCGCCGGCGAGCGCCACGAGGCGGGGGTCGAGGAGCTCGTCGTGCTCAAGACGACGGGCTCGGCGTTCGTCGGCTTCCCGCGCGACGGTTACACGACTCTGGACGAGGCCGACGACCGCATCCTGGCGACGGCGATCGACGCGACCTGGCGCTACGCCGCGCCTCTCGAGCGCTACGACGTGGCGTTCGCGGCCGCGCGCCGCCTGCTGCTCACCACGTTCGCCGAGCACGCCAGTCTCTCGGTGCAGCACACGCTGCACGCCCTCGGCGAGGCGGTGCTCGACGGCGTGCCGGAGATCGACGAGATCCGTCTCCGCCTCCCCAACCGCCACCACTGGCGCGTCGACCTCGAGCCGTTCGGCCTCGACAACCCGAACCTCGTCTTCGTCGCCACCTCCGAGCCCTTCGGCGTCATCGAAGGCACGCTTCGCCGAGCCTGACGCCCGAAGGCGCCGGCCGCCGCGCCGGCGCTTGGCCCTGCGGGCTCAGGCGCGGGCGCGGCGGGATTCGAGGATGCGGGGGAAGGAGCGGGTGGCGAGCTCGGCGGGGGTGAGGCCGGTGCGGGCGAGGGCCTCCTCCTCGTCGATCGCGCCGCAGGCGAGGGTGCGCAGGAAGTGGTTGAGCAGTCCCTGGCCGGTGGCGGCGTCGTCGAAGACCTCGCCGACGAGCGTCGCCTGCGCCGCGCTGGCGACGAAGTTGCGCAGCCGCTCGCCGGCGGCCTCGAGCCCGGGAAGGAAGAAGGCGTAGAGCGCGCCGAAGCGGGTGACGAGCTGCGCCGGGTGGAGATCCCAGCCCTGGTAGAAGCCGGTCGCCAGCGAGTGGCGCACGTCGCGAGCGTGCAGCCGCCAGGCGGCGTGGACGGCGCGGCGGTTGGCCTCGCTCTCGCGTCCGCCGAGCGGCGCGCCGTCGCTCGCCGGACGATGGATCGGCACCGGCAGGACGTTGGTCGCGCCGTCGGAAAGCCAGAGGCCGGTGCCGGCGAGCGCCACCTGCATCACCGACTTGGCGAAGTCGCACGCCGGGTGCGCCATCCGCTGGTGCTCCGCGGTGACGCCGAGCGCGGCGGTGTAGTCGTAGGTGCCGAAGTGCGCCGCGACGCAGCGGCCGCCGGCGGCGGCGACGAGCGCTGGCAAGGCGACCGACCCGTCGGGAGCGAAAATCGACTGCGGCGTCTCGACCATGAGCTCGAGGCGGAGCGCGCCTTCGTCCAGCCCGTGCCGCTCTTCGAGCGCGGCGAGGGCGTCGGCGAGGGTCGACACCTGCGTGCGGTGGACGATCTTGGGCAGCGTGACGACGAAGCCGCCGGGCAGCCGTCCGCCGCTCGCGTCGAGGAGAGCGCCGGTGAAGAGCTCCAGCGTGCGCAGCGCGCGCGGCGCGAGCTCGCGCGACAGCGTCTTCACGCGCAGGCCGCAGAACGGCGGCAGCGTGCCGGCGGCGAGGCCGCGCGCCATCTCCTCGGCGGCGCTGCGGGCGTGGCCGTCCTCCTCGGCGTCGGCGCGCTGGCCGTAGCCGTCCTCGAAATCGATGCGGAAGTCCTCGACCGGCTCGCGCGCGAGCTTGCGGACGACGCGCTCGCGCACCGTCGAGGCGAGCCGGAGGTCGTCGAGGGTGAGCACCTCGCCGAGCGCGGCGGCGTCGGCGGCGTATTCGTCGAGCGCCTGCCGGGCGAGCTCGCCGAGCCGCGGCGCGATGTCGGCGCGGAAGAGATGCGCGCCGCCGTAGACGGTGTGCACCGGCTGGCGGCCGGCGGTGGGGAAATGGGGACAGGCACCATTTTCCGAGCTGCGCGTGCCGTCGCCATGCGCTCCGCCGAAAATGGTGCCTGTCCCCATTCTCCGCGACCTTAACCCGCGCCGAGCTCGAGCGCGAGGCGCCGCACGACCCGCTCGAGCGCGAAGCGGCGGTAGTCGGCGGTCGAGCGCACGTCGTCGATCGGCGTCACCTCGCCGGCCGCTGCGTGCCCGGCGGCGCCGGCGGTCGCCGCATCGGGCGCGCGGCCGAGGAGCACCGCCTCCGCCGCGCGCAGCCGCACCGGCGTCGCCGCGACGCTGCCGGCGGCGAGGCGCGCCGCGGCCACGCCGCCGCCTTCGAGCCGCGCCGCGAGCGCGACCACCACCTTGCTGATCGCCTGCGCCTCGCGCGTGCCCACCTTGCGGAACTTCTGCACCGTTCCCGGGGCCGGCGCGGGGAGCCGGATCGCGACGAGGAGCTCGCCGGGGGCGAGCGCCGTCTTCCGGTAGGCGACGAAGAACTCCTCGGCCGGGACCTCGCGCCGGCCGGCCGCAGCGGCGCAGATCATCGTCGCCTCGAGCGCCAGCAGCACCGGGAGGGAGTCGCCGGCCGGGCTGGCGTTGACGACGTTGCCGCCGAGGGTGGCGCGGTTCTGGATCTGCCAGGCGCCCACCGTCGCGGCGGCAGCGGCGAGGGCCGGGAAGCGCGCGCCGATCGCGGGCGAGCTCCGCAGCTCGCTGAACGTGGTGGTGGCGCCGATCTCGATGCCGCCTTCCACCTCGCGCACGCCGCGCAGCTCGTCGACGCGCAGCAGGTCGAGGACGCCGGAGGGCGACGCCGAGGGCGGCGCCACCAAGAGGTCGGTGCAGCCGGCGAGCGGGCGCAGCGACGGATCGGCCGCCAGCGCGTCGAGGGCCTCCGCCAGGCTGCGCGGAGCGAGAGCCGCGCTCACTTCACGGCCTCCGTCTCGGCCCCCGGTAGCGGAGCGCAGATCGCGCGCAGGATGCCTTCGTAGCCGGTGCAGCGGCAGAGGTTGCCGGCGAGGGCGCGGCGGGCCTCCTCGCGCGTCGGCCGCGGATTGTCGCGCAGCAGCGCGAGCGCGGTGACGACGACGCCCGGCGTGCAGGCGCCGCACTGGGCGCCGCCGGCGGCGACGAGGCGGTCGAGGAACGGCTCGGCGTCGCCGGCGGCGAGGTGCTCGACCGTCTCGACGCGCCGGCC
>DASWJT010000012.1:0-4550 GCA_036397015.1 Thermoanaerobaculia bacterium | reverse complement strand
CGCGGCGAGCGGCCAGCGCTCGCGCGCCGAGCGCCTCAACACTGCGCGCGGCTCGAAGGCGTAGCTCGCGCAAGCTCCGCGCAGCCAGGTCAGCAGAGGCTCGACCATCGACACGAGCTGGACTTTACTCGACCCGCGAGGGGTGCTCGCTCCTGCGCTCTCGTTCGCATTACCTGGATACCGGAGACGACCACCGCGTCGATCCGGCTCCCGAGACGGGGCACGTCGAACTCGAGGTGGATCCAGCCGGGCAGGCCGCGGAGGGCCGACTGGAGGAGGTCGATCTCCTCCTCCCAGGCGCTGCGCTGAGTCGATTCGATCGCCTCGTGGGGATCCGCGGCGACGAGCGCGCCGAGGACCTCCCGCGGCGAGGCCGCGAGGAAGTCCGGGATCGTGGCTGCGAAGTAGGCCGAGCTGGCGCTCACCGGGTCGCCGCGGTCCGCTCGCTCAGCGCTGCGCCGGTTCGGCGTGCAGCTCGAGACCGAGCGCCCCCATGACCTTGAGGATGGTGTCGAAGCCCGGGCTGCGCTCTCCGGAGAGAGCTTTGTAGAGGCTCTCGCGCGAGAGCCCGGCGTCGCGTGCCACTTGGGACATGCCCTTCGCCCGCGCGATGTCGCCGAGCGCCTTGGCGATGAACGCTGCGTCGTCGCCGGCCTCCTCGAACGTGGCCTCGAGGTAGGCCGCCATCTCTTCGGGCGTGCGGAGATGCTCGGCGACGTCGTAGCGGGTGGTGGTCGTCTTGCTCATCGTCTGCTCCTAGAGGTCGCGCGCCAGGTGTCGCGCCCGCAGATCGCGAAGGCCGTCCAGCCAGCGGGCGAACGCCGCGGACTTGCGGACTTCGGGCACACGCGAGACTGTAGCCAGTTGGCTACAGTCTGTCAATGCGCTCTGCGGGCCGGCGGGCAGTGAGTCGCTCGACTCCCGAATCCGGCGGAGCGACGCTCTGGCGTAGGCTCGCCGCCGAGCCGAGAGGGGGCGAGATGGTCGGTACCGATCGCATCACGAACGACGCCCGGGTCATGGGCGGGAAGCCGTGCATCCGCGGGCTGCGGGTGACGGTCGGGGTCGTCGTCGGACTGGTCGCCGCCGGCAAGAGCGAGGCCGAGATCCTCGCGCTCTACCCGTACCTCGAAGCGGAGGACATCCGCCAGGCGCTCGCCTACGCCGCCTGGCGGGCCGAGGAGATCGAAGTCCCGCTCGCCCGGCCGTGAGTATGCCTGCTGTCGCTCGACGAGGGCGGCGGTCGAGCACGGCTCCTACCGCTGCACTGCCGACGAGCTACGTCGGCTCGTCGACCTGCCGCAGCGGGTCGGCGACGGGGAGCGGATTCACGAGCCCTGTCGTCGCTTCCGGGCGGTGGAGCGCGCGGCGAGCCACCGCGCGAGCGATGCTTGGGACTCGCCGGAGGGGCGGCCGAGCAGGAGATCTTCGACGGCGATGTCTTCGTCGAGCTCGGGCCAGTGGATCCCCTCGCCACGGCCGATCAGGCGCCAGTCGGCGCGCTCGGCGGACGAGCCGTGGGCGAGGCGCGGGTACCAGCCGAGGGGCGCGACGACGGTGCGGCCATCGACGAGCTCGACGCGGAGCTCGCTCGCGGTCACCCGCACGTCCTTCGCCGCGGCGATGCGCAGCTCAGGTGCCGAAGTAGTCATCCCATGCCCTCACCAGAGTCTTGCGGTGGCGCTCGACGAGCTTCTGGATCCGCTGCAGCTCGAGACGCGGGAAACCGCCGCTCTCCTGAAGACGAATCGGATCCAGCCAGAATTTCGCGCGCATGGCCTCTCGCTCGACGTGTACGTGCCGCGGCTCGCCGGCGTCGCTCGACCAGAAGAAGAACCGGTACGGCCCGGCGCGGAGCACCGTCGGCATCGACGGTGAGTCTACTCCCTCCCGGCGCCCGGAGCCCAGGCGGCGCGCCGCTCTCCGCTTGAAACCTTTCCCGCCCGCGCTTCGTTGTGTCCCCGTAAGGAGACGTTCATGCGGACGAATCTCGTAGTTGGAGCATGCGCCATCGCGGCGTTCGTGGCGGCGTCGGCCGCGGAGGCGGCCGGGTATCGGATGGAGAAGCGGCTGGCGATGGCGGCGGGCGGCGAATTCTCGCTGCGCAGCGAGGCGGGGAGCGTCGACGTCGTCGGCGGCGAGGGGAGCGAGGCGCGCGTCGTCGTCACCTCGGACCGCGACGACTTCGCCCGCCTCTTCGAGGTGCGCTTCGACGACTCCGACCCGGCGCGCGTCGAGGTGACGATCGAGAGGCGGGGCACGGCGCCGTTCAAGTGGTTCGGCGGCTGGAGCGGCGACGCGCGCGTCGCGGTCGAGCTGCCGCGCGCGGCGGCGGCCGAGATCCACGCCTCCGGCGGCAGCGTCGAGCTCTCGGGGCTCGACGGCCGGGTGCGTGCCGAGAGCTCTGGCGGGCACCTCTTCGCCGAGCGGCTGGGCAGCGACGTCGCGCTCTCCTCCTCGGGCGGCGGCGTCGAGGTGCGCGACGTCGGCGGCTCGGCGCGCCTCCGCTCGAGCGGCGGTTCGGTGGTGGCGAGCGGCGTGCGCGGCGACCTCGAGGCGTCGTCGTCGGGAGGCGGCGTGCGCGTCACGGGAGCGGGCGGCGAGGTCGTCGCATCGAGCTCGGGCGGGCCGGTGAAAGTCGAGTTCGCCCCGGGCAACGGGCGTGGCGGCAGCATCGGCTCGTCGGGCGGCGGCGTCGAGGTGCGCGTCGACCCGGCCGCGGCGCTCGACATCGACGCCCACTCCTCGGGCGGCGGCATCACCTGCGACCTGGCGGTGACCGTGCGCGGCAAGATCTCGCGCAGCTCGCTGCGCGGGCAGCTCAACGGCGGCGGCGCGGTGCTCAAGCTGCGCTCGAGCGGCGGGGGGATCCGGATCGAGGAGCGCTGAAGCTCGGCGCGCCAGCCAGCGCTCAGTTGGGGATGGTCAGCCGCTGTCCCGGATAGATCGTGCTCCGTCCGCTCAGGCGATTGGCGGCGAGCAGGCGCGAGAGCGGGACGCCCTCGCGCGCGGCGATCCGGCCGAGCGTGTCGCCCGAGCGCACGACGTAGACGCCGCCCGACGAGCGGGAGCCGCCGCTCGCCGACGCCTGGCGGTCGCCCGAGGGGATCTCGAGCCGCTGGCCGATCGACAGCCGGTGCGGATTGCGCAGGCGGTTGACGGCGACGATGGCATTGATCGAGGTGTTGTAGCGGCCCGCCAGCCCGGAGATGGTGTCGCCCAGGCGCACGCGGTGCGTCACCGTCGTGACCGCCGGCGGCTCCCACCTGGGCAGCGCGCCGAGGCTGGCGACGACGGTGGCGCCGCTGCCGGGCGGCACGCGCAGCGCGTACGGCTTGTCGGGCGTCGCGTTGCGGCGCAGCTCGGGGTTGAGGCGCGCCAGCGCGCCGCTGTCGAGGCCGAGCGCCTTGTCGAGCGAGGCGAGCTGGGTGGCGCGCGCGATCTCGACGCGCTCGAAGGCGAGCGCCGGCAGCGGCGTGGGGAGATCGAAGCCGTACTTCTTCGGATCTTCGACGATCTCGAGCGTGGCCAGGAAGCGCGGCACGTAGCGGCGGGTCTCCCGCGGCAGCCGCGCGTAGACGTCCCAGAACTGGTCGAAGTAGCCCTCCTGCTGGCGGTTGATCGCCTTCAGCACGTTGTGCTCACCGCAGTTGTAGCCGGCGAGCGCCAGCATCCATTCGCCGAAGAGATCGTGCAGCGCGGTGAGGTAGCCGATCGCGGCCTGCGTCGACTTCTCGGGATCCATCCGCTCGTCGATCCAGGAGTCGCGGTCGAGGCCGTAGCGGTAGCCGGTCGAGGCGATGAACTGCCACATGCCGAGGGCGCGGGCGCGCGAGAGGGCGCGGTCCTTGAACCAGCTCTCGACGAGCGGCAGCCAGGAGAGCTGCTCGGGCAGGCCCGCCTTCTTGAGCTCGGCGACGATGTGGGGCCGGTAGAGCCCGGAGCGCTGGTAGCCCTCGAGGAACTGGTCGCGCTCGCGCCCCTGGAAGCTCGCGATCTCGCGCCGCACCTCGTCGTTGACGAGGCGCGGGATCGCCGCCGCCATGTCCACCGAGGCGGCCTTGCGCGAGGCGTAGATCTCGACCACGCGGCGGGCGATCAGGCCGCGCAGGTTCTCCTTCTCCTGCGCGATGACCGGATCGCCGGTGCTCGGCACCTGCGCCATGCGGTCCCAGGCGGTGTCGAGGGCGGCGACGGCGTCGTCGATCGCGCCCTGGCGCCAGAAGGTGCCGGCCGACTCGTAAGCGTCGAGCGATTCGTGGAGCAGGGTGGCGGGATCGCCGGCGTCGGGGGTCTCCTCGGCGAGCTCGCCGTTGAGCTCCTCGCCGGGCTGGAGCTCGCGCAGGCCGGAGTCGTCGATCGCGTCGGAGGCCGGCGCGGCGGCGGCCGGCTCGGGGGCGCTCGCTTCGGCCGCCTGCGGCGGCGGCGCGGGGGAGGGGCCGCCGCTGCAGGCCAGGGTTCCGAGGACCACCCCGCCCGCCCCGATCAGCCGTCCGATCGCGCTCGCCGTCATCGTCTCGCCTCCGTCTCCAGCTCCGCTCGCCGCGGAT
>DASWJT010000011.1:0-7263 GCA_036397015.1 Thermoanaerobaculia bacterium | reverse complement strand
CGCCGGCGCCGAGCGCGCGCGCCGGTGAGCGACGTAGCACGCGCGCGAGCGGTGCGGCGACGGCGAGGGCGAGCGCCAGCGCAGTGGCGGCGAAGGCGAAGCCGAGCGCGCGCGAGTCGAGGTGCAGAAAGCGCGTGTCCTCCACCGCCCAGGTGGTGCCGAGGCCGCCGACCGGCGTGATGACGGAGCGCTCGATCCAGCGCAGGATCCACGCGGCGACCGCCGTCGCTCCGGCGAACCCCAGCGCCGCGAGGGGGAGGATCTCGGCGCACAGGCCGGCGAAGAGCCGCGCCGGACCGGCTCCCATCGCCTTGCGCACCGCCCATTCGTGGTCGCGCGCCGTGGCCCGTGCCAGCAGCAGCCCCGAGACGTTGGTGGCGCCGAGCAGGAGGAAGAGGATCGCCGCGACGGCGAGGAGGCGTGCCGCGAGGTAGTACGGATCGTCCGCAGCGTTCGAGCCGAGGAGCGTGGCTGGCCGCAGGTTCGCCACCCGCCGGGCACCCTCGGCGAGCGGGTGTTGCGCATCGAGAGCTCGCGTCAGGGTGGCGAAGGCGGACTGCGCGCGTTCGGCGCCGCCGGCGCCGGACGGCACCAGTCCCCAGACGAAGAGGAACTTGGCGAGCGGATCGTCGAGGCGGGCCAGGCCGGTGAGGCGGTCGATCTCGCCGAGCGGCACGAACCACTCGGAGGCGTAGCCGACGCCCTGGAATTCGCGCTCGGTGACGCCGACGACGACGTACGGCGCGCCGTTGATCTCGAGCCCGGCGCCGAGCGCCGCCGGGTCGCCATCGAAGAGGTCGCGCCAGAGTCGGTGCGAGAGCACTACGGGTGGCGCGTCCGCCGTGCGCGCGTCGCTCGCCACCAGCAGGCGGCCGAGCGCCGGGCGCGCCGCGAACAGCGAGAAGTAGCTCGGCGTCACCGCCTGCCCCCAGGCGAAGCGGGACTCGCCGCGCCACGCCACGGTGCCGCCGGAGGGCTGGTTGGAGGCTACCTCCTCGAAGATGCCAGCGGCGACGATCGCCTCGAGCTCGGCGCGCGCGCATCCCGCGGTCGGATCGGCCTCGGTGCCGCAGTGGACGTGCACCAGGCGCGACGGATCGCGCGCCGGCAGGCGCGTTACGAGGTAGGAGGCGAGGTAGACGAAGATCGCCGTGGCGGCGCCGACGCCGACGGCGATCGTCGCGACGACGGTGAGCGAGAGTCCGGGCTCGCGGCGCAGCCGGTTCCAGATCGATCTCACGCAGTCACTCCGAGTTCTCGTGCAGGCCCGCGAGCCGCTCCGGTGCGAACGCCTTGCGTCCGCGACGCGACATCTTGCGGTCCTCGATCGCGGAGTCGAGCAGAATGCGCGCCATGTCGACCGAGCGCGCGGCGAGCTCGCGGGCAGCCTCGTGCAGCTCCTCGCTCTGCCGCACGTGGGCGACGTTGCGCTCCATGTCCTCGGCGTCCCAGCCGCGCGAGTGGGCGATGTAGGGGTACTGCGGGAAGACGCAGCCGACCTCGGCGAAGAAGCCGAGCATCTGGCCGGCCACCGCCTGCACGTTGTCCTGGCCGCCGGTGATGACGAAGCCGGCGACCTTGTTCTTGAGCAGGACGCGATTGGCGATGGTGATCTGGTTCTGAATGCAGTTCATGCGTTCGACCATCTTGAAGTAGAGCGCCGAGGCGGCGCCCCAGCGGATCGGCGTGGCGACCAGGAAGACGTCGGCCCAGTGCACGAACGCCTCGTAGACGCGGTCGAGCTGGTCGTTCGGGTCCATCTGGGTGATCGAGCACGGCCAGGTGCAGGCGCGCGCGGATTTCGAGTAGTACCCCTCGCAGGCGCGGAAGGAGAGCTCGCGCAGGCGGATCAAGCGCGACTCGCAGCCGAGCTCGCCGCCGCAGTGGCCGAGGGCGGCCTCGAGCAGCTCGTCGGAAGTGGAGAATCGGGGCAGGTCCGGGTTCATCATCGTCGTCGAGATGCCGACGACGCGGATCGGCCCCGGCGCGCGCTCGGGCCGGCGCGCGAGCGGATTGGGCTCGTGCGGCAGGCGGTTGCGCGTCGTGCGCGGCTTCGGGTTCACGAGCACGCGCCCGTCGACGACCTCGACGTCGTGCCCCGGCACGCGGTCGTCCTCGAAGCCGGGCTCGCCGAAGCCGGTGCGCCAGTGGAACTTCCAGCCGTGCCAGGGGCAGACGACGTAGTCGCCGTCGTGCGTCCCCTCGCCGAGCGGCCCGCCGACGTGATTGCAGACGCCCGAAATGGCGCCGAACACGCCGTCCTTGAACGACAGCGCGACCCTCAGCTTGCCGCGCACGACTTGCTGCAGCGGCCGCTGCGCGAGCTCCTCGCCGCTGCCGACGTCGATCCAGTCCGCCTCGACCATGGAGGTCCCCCTTTCGACGACAGCTCGGGTTCGATGATGACAAAGGTGCCTGCATTTCCCTAGAGTGCTCGAAAACAATGACCACGCTGGCCTCAGGCAGGCGCCTCGGCCCCTTCGAGATCAACGCCAAGCTGGGCGAAGGCGGGATGGGGGTCCCTGCCGATGCGCGCGACTCCCATGGACTTTGTGGAGAGCGCGGCTCGTCGAAGCGGGTGGCAGTGATCGGTGCGGGACCCTCGGGGCTCGTCGCCGTCAAGGAGCTGCTCGACGAGGGACACCGCCCGACCAGCTTCGAGCGCGCGCGCGGCATCGGCGGAGTCTTTCGCTTCGACGAGGAGGACGGCGTCGTCTGGGAGTCGTGCCGGCTGACCTCGTCGGGCCTGCTGACGGCGTTCTCGGACTTCCCCGTCGGCGCTCAGCGCGCCGGACACATGACCGCCGGCGAGTACGTCGGGTATCTCGAAGAGTACTCGGCGGCATTCGGGCTCGCGGGTCGTGCGCGCTTCGGCTGTGAGGTCGAAACCGTCCGCCGCGCGGAGGGCGACGGCTGGAGGGTCATCTGGCGCGAGGCGGGCGGCCGGCACGAGGAGCGCTTCGACGCGGTCGTCGTCTGCTCCGGCCTGCATCAGCATCCTCACCGACCTCGGATCGAGGGCCTCGAATCGTTCGCCGGCGAGACGATGCACGGCTCACGCTACCGGCGGCCGGAGCAGGTGGCCGGGCGTCGGGTTCTGGTAGTGGGCGCAGGCGAATCGGGTGCCGACATCGCGGCGGAGCTCTCGCGGCACGCCGCCGAGACCGTGCTCTCGCTGCGCCGGGGCGTCGCCGTGCAGCCCCGGACGATGTTCGGCCAGCCGAAGGACCTGCAGACCTCGCGGCTGCTCAACAGCCCGGCGGAGTGGATCTTCCAGACCCGCCACCCGGCCGACGATCGAAAGCGCACGGCCTACCGCTGGCTCTTCCTGCCGTTCGTGGCTCTCGACAAGCTGCTGCAGCTCACCTACCGCTACTTCTGGGAGTACCTGCCGCTCTTGCGCGGCGGCGACCGGCGCGAGATTCTCAGCAATCTCCGGACCCGCGAGCTGACGATGCAGCTCCTCGCCGAGTCGGGCGGGACGCTCAACGAGCAGTTCGGTACCAAGACCGACGACTTCGTGCGCGCCATCGCCGACGGGCGGTGCCGGCAGGCGCCCGGCGTCGATCGATTCGAGGAGAGGCGGGTCGTCTTCTCGGACGGCAGCGACTTCTCGCCCGATCTGGTGATTCTGTGCACCGGTTTCGAGACCCGCATGCCCTTTCTCGACGAGGCGACGGCCGCCGCGCCCCGCTTTCTGCACGCCATCCACCCCGAGATCGGCCCGAGCCTGGCGTTCGTCGGGTTCCTGCGGCCCGCGTTCGGCGCCATTCCGCCGCTCGCGGAGCTGCAGGCGCGGTGGGTGGCGAGGCTGCTCTCCGGCGCCGCCGCACTGCCGCCGCGGACCGAGATGGAGGCGGCCATCGCGCGCTGGCAGCGGCGCCGCGCGCATACCTTTCGCGCCGTGCGCGACCGGCTCGATTATCTCGTCGACCACGCGGTGGCGTGCGACGAGCTGGCGGCGCGGATCGGCTGCAAGCCGACGCGGCGAGTGCTGCGCGGCGAAAGTCGCGAAATCCGTCGCAAGGCGGTTGCCGGACCTTTCGTCGCCGCGCAGTACCGGCTGACCGGTCCGCACGCCAAGCCGGAGCTCGCGCGCCGGATTCTTTCGGCCGGGCCGGTGATGCATCCTTGGCCGGATCGGGCGAACCTCTACCTGCGTTGGTTTCTGTCGCGAACGATGTACCGCCTGCTGGGTGACGAGTATCCGCCCAAGCTCGATTTGGAAGAGGGATGAGCACGGCTCGCCTCTCGCTCGTCATTCCGACCCGTGACCGGCCGCGCGCGCTGGCGGCCTGTCTGGCAGCGGTGGCCGAGTCGTTCCCGGCGCAGGCCGAGACAGTCGTCGTCGACGACGGCGGCGCGGCGGATCTGGCGCCGGTTGTCGCGCCGTACCTCGGGACGCTCGCCCTGCGCTTGGTGCGCGTCGAGCACGGCGGCCCAGCGTGGGCGCGCAACCGGGGGCTCGACGCGGCCACGGGAGGCGTCGTGGCCTTTACCGACGACGACTGTCGGCCGCAACCCGGGTGGCTCCCGGCCCTCGCCGCGGGTGTCGCCGCCGACCCGCCGCGCGCCGTTGGCGGAAGCACCCACAATGGCCTGCCCGGCAACGCCTACGCAGATGCCGCGCAGCTGGTGCTCGAGCTGCTCTCCGTTCACGACCGCGCGAAAAGTGGGCAAGAGCGCCTGCTGGCGTCGAACAACATCGCGTTTCCCGCCGCGCCACTGCGCCGTCTCGGCGGCTTCGACGAGTCGTTCCGTACGGCGGAGGATCGCGAGCTCTGCCGCCGTTGGCGAAGGGCCGGATTCACCCTCGGCCGAGTGCCGGGAGCGGTGGTTCACCACGACGCCCAGCTCGACCTTCGACGGTTCGTCGGCCAGTTCGTCGCCTACGGCCGAGGTGCGGCGCGCTTTCACGCCGGCGGCGCGGGCCGCAGCCTGCGCGAGAGCATCGGCTTCCACCTGCGGCTGCCCGCCATGGCCTTGCCGGGGCTCGCCCGGCGGGGAGTCCGTCGCGGCCTCGCGGTCGGCTTCCTGCTGGCGCTCTGGGAGCTCACCAACCTGGCGGGGTTTCTGGCCGAAGCGTCGCGACGCTCTCGCCGCGTCGGCGTGACCGGCCCGGCGATCGGGCAGGGGGCGCAGTGACCCCCACCGTCTCGGTGATCGTCCCGACGCGCGACCGGGCGGAGCTGGCGCGGGCGCTGGCGAGCGTCGCGCGGCAGACTCACCGACCGCTCGAAGTGATCGTCGTGGACGACGGGTCGCGGAAACCGGTCCGCATCGCCTCCGAGGCCGTTCGCGTCGAGCGCCTCTCGCCGTCGCGTGGCGCGGCCGCCGCGCGCAACCGCGGCGTGGAGATGGCGAGCGGCGAGGTCGTGGCGTTCCTCGACGACGACGATGCGTGGTCACCGAGCTATCTGGCGGCACAGGCGGCGGCCTTCGCGGCCGACCGTGAGCTCGACGTCGCGACGACCGCCCACGTGGAATGTGACGCCGACGGGCGGCGCGCCGTTCCCGACCTCGAGCCGCTGCTCGTGTACCCTCATCCACTCGTCCACCTCCTCGCCGAGTGCCCGCTCCATACGCTCTCGGGAGTCGCCTGCCGGCGGTCGGCATTCGCGCGCTACGGCGCCTTCGACGAGCGGCTCGAGATCGTGCACGACCTCGCCTGGTACCTGCGCGTCGCGCGGCTCGGCGGGCGCTTCGTGCACGCGCCGGAGCCGCTCGTCGAGCGCGCGGTGCCCGGCGGGCTGGTCACACGGCACCGGCGCTGGTACCGGGAGGAGGCGGGCGTCCATGCCGCGACGTTCGCAGTCGAGCCGACGCTGCGGCGCCACCGGCGGCTGGTGCGGGCGTCGCGGGAGCTCTTCTTCGCCCGCACCGCGTGGGTGGCGGGGGATCACCGCTTCGCGCTGGCGCGAGGCTGCTCGGCCGTCGCGGCGTCGCCGCACTGGGCAGTGTCGATCGCGGTGCGGCGCCTGGCGCGTCGCCGACGCATCCGCGTCGTCGCGCGACGCGGTGCGGGTGGTGTCGTCGGGAGCGAGGCGTGAGCGGAGCGCCGTCTCCGCTCCTACGAGCGGCGCTGGCTCTCGCCGCGACCAGCGAGCGCGCGCCCAAGCCGCGTTACGTCACGACCTGGGAACGGCGCATCACCCGCCGCGGCATCCTGTGGCTGGGCCAGACCTGCAACCTCCGCTGCCGCTTCTGCTACTTCCTCGACCGCATCGAAGACGAGTCGCATCCCGAGCACGCTTTCATGACGCTCGAAAAAGCGAAGTCGATCTGCCGCACTCTCGTCGAGTATTACGGCAACAATTCGATCGACATCCAGGGCGGCGAGCCGACGCTGTGGCCCGACATCTACGAGCTCGTCGCGTATTGCGCGACGATCGGCCTTTCGCCCACCCTCATCACCAACGCACAGGCCCTCGCCAGCCGCGAGGTGGTCGAGCGCTACCGGCGGGCCGGGTTGCGCGACTTTCTCGTCAGCGTCCAGGCGCTCGGCCCGGCCTACGACGCATTGGTAGGGCGCGAGGGCGCGCACGTCCGGCAGATGAAGGCGCTGCGCAATCTGCAGGAGGCCGGTGTCCCGTTCCGCTTCAACACCGTGCTGTCGAAGCCGGCGCTCGAGCAGCTCGACGACATCGCCGAGCTGGCGATCCGCACCGGCGCCGAGGTGGTCAATCTCCTCGGCTTCAATCCGTTCAACGACCAGGAGACGGGGAAGCGGAGCGCCGAGAACGTTCCGCGCTACAGCGAGCTGCGGCAGCCGCTCGAGCGCGCCCTCGACCGGCTGGCCGCCGCCGGCATCGAGGCCAACGTGCGGTATCTGCCGTTGTGCGTCGTCTCGGAGCGATTCCGCCACGCGGTCTACGACTTCCCGCAGATCCCGTACGACCTGCACGAAAACGACTTCGCCAGCTGGTCGTGGACCGACCTGCCGGCACAGCGCCGGCGAGACGCGGAGACGACGCCGCCGTTCGGGCTCGGCCAGCGGCTCGAGCTCGGTGCCCTGCGCGCGCCGCTGCGGCGGCTGTCGACGAAGCTGCCGGTCCTCGGCGACGCCTTGCACGGCGTCAAGCAGGAGCTGGAGCGTCGGTGGGCGTCGCGGCGCTCGCCGCTCACTCTCGACGAGCGCTATCGCGAGGATGCGCGGATGCGCGCCGTCGAGTACACCGGCTATCGCCACGTGGAGGGCTGCGCGGAATGCGACTTGCGCCGGATCTGCGACGGTTTCTATGCGGACTATCTGGAGATCTTCGG
>DASWJT010000010.1:0-2260 GCA_036397015.1 Thermoanaerobaculia bacterium | reverse complement strand
GCGCCGGCCCAGGGGCCGCCGGGCGGCGCCTACCGGCTCGGCCCGCGCGACCTGCTGCGCATCGAGGTCTTCGAGGTGCCCGAGCTCAACGTCGACAGCCGCGTCTCCGAGAGCGGCGACGTCTCGCTGCCGCTCATCGGCAACGTCGCCGCCGAGGGCCTGACCGAGGCCGAGTTCGCCGCCCGCCTCAAGCAGCTCCTCGAGGCGCGCTACGTCAATCGCGCCGCGGTCTCGGTGCGCATTCTCGAGGCGCGCTCGCGGCCGATCACGCTCTTGGGCGCCGTGCGCCAGCCCGGCAACCTCGCCTTCCCGGGGCGCTGGACGCTCCTCGACGCGATCACCGCCGCCGGCGGCCTGACGGAGAGCCACGGCGACGTCATCTACATCCTGCGCCGCGCCGAGAACGGCCTCACCGACCAGCTCTCGATCGCCGTCGAGGACCTGCTGGTCAGAGGCCGGCCGGAGGCGAACGTCCCGATCCGCTCGGCCGACCTCGTCAACATCCCGCCGCGCGTCGAGATCTCGGTCTACTGCCTGGGCGAGGTGCGCAATCCGGGCGAGATCCGCTTCAAGAGCACCGACCGCATCACGCTGCTCGCCGTCATCGCCCGCGCCGGCGGCCTCTCCGAGCGCGCCGCGAAGAAGATCCGCATCCGCCGCCGCGCCGGCGAGTCGCTCGGCCGCGAGCTGGTGTTCGACTACAAGGCGGTGCTCGCCGGCCGCGAGCCCGACCCGGTGATCGAGGAGGGCGACGTCGTGGTGGTCAAGGAGTCGCTTTTTTGAGCGAGCCGCGTCCTTCGCAGCCGGGCGCACCGCCGGGCGATCCGTTCGCGGCCTTCGCCGCCGCCGAGGAGAGCGAGCTCCACCTCGCCGATTGGCTGCGCATCCTCGCCGGGCGCTGGCGCCTGGTGGCGCTGGTGACGCTGCTCGCCACCGCCTTCACGCTCGGCGACTACCTCGTCACCCCCAAGGAGTATCGCGCCACGACCCTGATCCAGATCGAGCGGCGGCTGTCGGTGCCCCTGGGCGGCATCGACGCCGCCTTCCTCGAGGCCTGGTACAGCGGTGAGTACTACCCGACCCAGTACCGCCTGCTGCGCAGCCGCGGCCTCGCCGAGCGCGTCGTCCTCAATCTGCGGCTCGACGAGGACCCAGCGCTCGCTCCGGAGCGCGTCGGCGTGCGCGCCACGAGCACCGCCGACGACCAGGCGGCGCTCGCCGGCCTCGCCAGCCGCATCCTCGCCGGGCTGGAGGTCCAGCCGCTCGAGCGCACGCAGCTCGTCGAGATCTCCTACCGCAGCCTCGACCCCGAACGCGCGGCGCGCGTCGCCAACGGCGTCGCCGACGCCTTCATCGACTGGGGCATCGAGACGCGCACCAGCTCGGCGGGCAAGGCGTCGCTCTTCTACGGCCAGCAGATCGAGTCGCTCAAGGGGGAGATCCGCGACAAGGAGCGCGAGCTGCAGGCCTACGGCCGGCGCACCGACATCGTCTCGCTCGACCCCAAGACCAACGTCATCCTGCAGCGGCTCGAGGCGCTCAACCAGGACTACATCCGCGCCGTCTCGGACCGCATCGCCAAGGAGGTGCGCCTGCGCGAGCTCGAATCGGCGCCGAGCGCGCGCGCCGCGGACGTCCTCGCCGACGCGCTCGTCGCCGAGCAGCGCGCCGAGCTCGCCGACATGGAGCGCGACTACGCCTCGAAGCTCAACCTCTACAAGCCCGAGTGGCCGGCGATGATCGAGCTGCGCGCCCGCATCGACCAGGCGCGGCGCAACCTGGGCACCCTCTCGTCGCAGGCGCTCGCGCGCGAGCGCGAGGCGGCGCGCGTCGCCTTCCAGACGGCGAACCGCCAGGAGCGCTCGATCGTCGACGAGCTCGACCGCGTCAAGACCGAGAACCGCGAGCTCTCCGGCGCCGCGGTCGAGTTCTCCAACCTGCAGATCGAGATCGCGACCAAGCGCGAGCTGCTCGACGAGCTGCTGCGCAAGCAGTCGGAGACCGACGTCACCTCGCGGCTGCAGGCGACGCGCGAGTCGAACGTGCGCGTCGTCGACCGCGCGCTGGTGCCCGGCGGCGCCTTCCGCCCCTCGCTCCAGCGCAGCCTGACGCTCGGCCTGGGCGGCGGCGCCCTCGGCGGCGTGGCGCTCGTCTTCCTGCTCTTCTACATGGACCGCACGATCAAGTCGGGCGAGGAGATCGAGCGCCAGCTCGAGATGCCGGTGCTGGCGACGATCCCCGACGTCTCGGCCGGCAGGGG
>DASWJT010000009.1:0-6645 GCA_036397015.1 Thermoanaerobaculia bacterium | reverse complement strand
TTGCCGACGCCCGAGCCGGCGGCGAGCGCGATCACGCCGCCGCGGGCGACGACGGCGCTCGCGTGCAGCAGGTGGACGCCGCGCGCGGCGAGCGCCAGGGCGAGCGGCGCGCCAAGGGCGCGCTCGCGGACGGCGGCGGCTTCTCCCCCGCCGGAGGCGACGCGCTCGATCGCGCCGCCGTCGGCGGCGATCCAGTAGAGCTCGCCGTCGTCGAACTCGACGAGTCGCTCGCCGCTCGCCGCGACCCGCGCCACCACGCGGCGCGGGCGTCCGAGATCGATCCCCGGTCCGTCGTAGACGAGGCGCCACTCGCCCGCCGCTGCGTCCGGCGCCCGCGCCACCGGCGGCCGCCTCGCCGCCCGCGCCCCTGCCGCCACCGCGGCGGCCGCCCACAGCTCGTCCGCCGCCAGCGGCTGCACGAAGCCCTCGTCGCCCTCGTCGGGCGCGAGGCGGAGAGCGATCACGAGGGGACCGCCGGCCGCCGGCGCCCCTCCCACGCGGCGGCGGCGACGAAGAGCACGAGCGCCGCGGCGAGCGAGGCGAGGTAGGGATACGGCCAGCCGGCGTAGGTCCCCGCGAGGTAGACGACGACGCCCGCGGCAAGCGTCGCCGTGCCGGCGAGCGCTCCGCCCCAGCGCGTGAAGAGGCCGAAGACGACGAGCACCAGAGCCCCCGAGCTGCCGAAGGCGGAGGCCTGCTCGACGAGCTCGAAGACGCCCTCCGCGCGCCGCGCGAGCAGGTAGGAGAGCACTCCGAGCAGCGCCACGCCGCCGCGCGCCAGCCGCACCTTGCTCTTCTCGTCGGTGATCCCGAGCAGCGGCACGACGACGTTGTGCGAGAGCAGCGCCGAGCCGACGAGAAGGATCGAATCGACCGTCGAGAGGATGGCGGAGACGAGCGCCCCGGCGAAGAGCGCGAAGAAGACGAGCGGCAACTGGCGGTGGGCGAGCGCCGGCAGGATCTGCTCGGCGTCGTCGAGACCGGGCACGAGCCGAGTGCCGGCGACGCCGAGCGCCAGCGGGATCAGCCCGACCGCGAGATAGGCGCCGCCGGCGGCGAGCGCCGAGCGCCGCGCCACCGCCGGCGTGCGCGTCGCGATGACACGGCTCACCAGCTCGACGGCGACGACCGAGCCGCAGATCGGGATCGCCCACTCCTCGGCGAGCGCCCAGAGGTCGCCGCCGAACGAGAAGAGCTCGACGCGCTCGTCGGCGGCGATGCCGGCGAGCAGCGCCCGGGCGCCGCCCGCCTTGCTCGCGACGCCGAAGAAGACGACGACGAGGCCGACGACCAGGCAGACGCCCTGCACCAGGTCGGTGATCGCGTCGGCGAGCAGGCCGCCGAAGACGGTGTAGAGGACGACGAAGCCGGCGGCGAGCAGGATCGCCGCCTCGAGCTCGAGCGTCGAGGCGGTGGCGAGCACGTGCCCGAAGCCGCGGATCTGCGCCGCCGCCCACAGCAGCGACCCCGGGATGAGGACGATCGCCGCCGTGCGCTCGGTCGCCACCGAGAAGCGCTGGCGGAAGAGATCGGCGAGCGTCGTCAGTTTCCGGTTCCACAGCGGCACGGCGAAGACGAGCCCCATCAGCACCAGGCACAAGCCGTAAGCGAACGGCTCGGCGTTCGTGAGCGAGACGCCGTCGCGGTAGGCGGTGCCCGCCGAGCCGACGATCGTCTCGGCGCCGAACCAGGTGGCGAAGATGGTGAAGACGGCGAGCGGGTAGCCGAGCCGCCGCCCGGCGAGCAGGTAGTCGGCCTCGCTGCGGATCCGCCGCGACACCCACACGCCGATCCCGAGCTGCAGCACGAGATAGGCGAGCAGCGCGAGGAGCGTCGGCGTCACGGCATCTTTCCCGGCGGATCGCCGCGCATTCTAGCGGCCTCTCTCTCCGCCGACGCCGCTCGGGCGCCTCAGACGCCGAAGTAGCGCGCCTCGGGGTGGTGGACGACGAGGGCGGAGACGCTCGCTTCGGGGTCCATCATGTCGCCCTCGGTCAAGGTCACGCCGATCTCCTCGGGGCGCAGCGCGGCGAAGAGCGCGCGCTGGCCGGCGAGATCGGGGCAGGCGGGGTAGCCGAAGCTGTAGCGCTTGCCGCGGTAGCGCGCCGCGAAGCGGTCCTCGGGCGCCAGCTCGGGCGGATCGGGAAAGCCCCACTCCGCGCGCAGCGTCCGGTGCAGGTGCTCGGCCGCCGCCTCGGCGGTCTCGAGCGCCAGCGCCGCGAAGGCGTGCGACTTGAGGTACTCCCCCTCGTGCTTCCACGCTTCGACGCGCTCGCGCACGCCCTCGCCGGCGGTGGTGACGAAGAGCGCCACGTGGTCCCCGTCAAGGACGTAGTCGGGGATCGCCAGCCCCTCGGGCCCGGACTGACGCGGAAAGTCCCATTCCGCAGCGACCGCGCCCGTCGCCGGATCGAGGAGCGTGAGTCGCTCGCTGCGCGCCGGATCGACGCGCGCGGGGAAGAAGCGCCACACGGCCCGCGCCCGCATCGCGCCGCCGCGGCCGAGCGCCTGGAGCTCTTCGATCACCGCCGCGAGCTTGCGGTACTTCGCGTCGCCCTCGGCGGCCAGCCGCCGCACGACGCCCTTCAATCCGAGGTGCTTGCCGTAGACCATCTGCGGATTGAGCTCGGCCCACACCGCGTCGAGGTCGAGCTCGGCGACGTGGTGATCGAGATCCGGCGGCGCCGGCACCGGCACGTCTCGCGACACCGTCGAGCGCCGCGGGCGCGTCTCGAAGGCGTCGTCGGCTCTCACCGGCTCGGTGATCTTCATGTCGGCGATGAGTGCTTCGGCGATCTCGCGCTCGAGCTCCGGCCGCTTCGCCGGATCGGTCAGCCGTTCGACGAGCGCCAGGCCGTGCATGGCGTCCTTGGCGTAGGTGCAGAGCCGCTCGTAGGCCGGTGCGATCTTGCGGTGGGTGAAGCGGCGGGTGAGCGCCGCGCCGCCGACGACGAGCGGCGCGTCGACGCCGACCGCGCGCAGGTCCCCGGCGGTGAGCACCATCTGCTGCGCGCTCTTGACGAGGAGTCCGGAGAGCCCGATGACGTCGGGCCGGTGCTCGCGCACCGCCTGGATGAGCTGCTCCGAGGGCACCTTGATGCCGAGGTTGACGACCTCGAAGCCGTTGTTCGCGAGCACGATCTCGACCAGGTTCTTGCCGATGTCGTGGACGTCGCCCTTGACCGTGGCGAGGATCACCTTGCCGCGGCTCGATCCCGCCGCTTTCTCCATGAACCGGTCGAGGTAGTCGACCGCCGCCTTCATCACCTCGGCCGACTGCAGCACCTCGGCGACGATCAGGCGGTTGTCGTTGAACAGGCGTCCGACCTCGGCCATGCCGGACATGAGCGGCCCGTTGACGACGTCGAGTGGCGCCGGCCAGCGCGGGTCGGCGAGCGCGGCGTCGAGGTTCGCGATCAGCCCCTCCTTCGTCCCCTCGACGACAGCGCGCGCGAGCTTCTGATCCAGCGGCAGATCGGCGCGGAGCGCCGTGTCTCTTCTGGATGACTGCCCGCGGAAGTGGGCGGTGAACGCCGCCACCGCCGCCTCCCCCGCCGCCTTGTCGCCCGGCTCGAGAAAGATCAACGCTTCCGCCAGCCGGCGCTCCGCGTCGGGGATCTCGGCGTAGCGCGCCAGCCGCTCGGTGTTGACGATCGCGGCGTCGAGCCCCGCCTGGGTGGCATGGAAGAGGAAGACCGAGTTCAGGATCTCGCGGCCCGCCGGCGGCAGGCCGAACGAAACATTCGACACCCCGAGGATCGTCTTGGCGAAGGGGATCTCGCGCTTCACCGCCCGCACGCCCTCGATCGTCGCCGCCGCCGAGCCCAGGTACTGCTCGTCGCCGGTGCCGCAGGGGAAGACGAGCGGGTCGAACCACAGGTCCTCCTCGGCGACGCCCATCTCCTCGACCAGGATCGCGCGGCTGCACCGCGCCACCTCGAGCTTGCGCTCGACCGTCACCGCCATCCCCTTCTCGTCGATCAGGCCGACGACGTACGCGGCGCCGAATCTCCTGCCCAGCGGCACGACCTTGTCGAAGCGCTCGCGGCCGTCCTCCAGGTTGATCGAGTTCAAGATCGACTTGCCCTGGCACCAGGTGAGAGCGCGCGCCATCACCTGCGCGTCGGTCGAGTCGATCATCAGCGGCGCCTTGACCACCTTGACCACGCGAGCGAGGAACGCCTCGACGTCGGCGATCTCGTCGCGGTCGGGGTCCTGCAGGCAGACGTCGACGACCTGCGCGCCGCCGCGCACCTGGGCGCGGCCGACGTCGGCGGCGGTCTCGAAATCGCTGCGCGCGACGAGCTCCTTGAAGCGGCGCGAGCCGAGCACGTTGGTGCGCTCGCCGACGAGGAGCGGGCGGTTCTCCGCCGTCAGCTCGACCGCCTCGACGCCGGCGACGAACGAGCGCTGGTGGTGCGGGATCGGCCGCGGCCGCCGCCCGTCGACGAGCGCGGCGAGCGCGGTCACGTGCTCGCCGGTCGTTCCGCAGCAGCCGCCGACGAGGTTGAGCCAGCCGGCGTCGAGAAAGCGCGTGAAGACCTCGACGAAGACCTGCGGGCCCTCGCGGTAGCGGCCCTCCTCGTCGGGCAGCCCGGCGTTCGGCACGCAGGCGACACGCGTGCGGCAGAGCTCGGAGAGCGTGCGCAGGTGGTCCGACATGAGATCCGGCCCGGTGGCGCAGTTGAGGCCGACGTAGAGCAAGTCGGCGTGGGCGAGCGAGACGGCGAGCGCCTCGGCGTCCTGGCCGGCGAGCATGGTGCCGGTGGGCTCGATCGTCGCCGAGACCGCCACTGGCAGCCGCCACCGGGCGGCCTCGAACGCCGTCTCGCAGGCGACCAGCGCCGCCTTGACGTTGCGCGTGTCCTGGCAGGTCTCGACGAGGAGATAATCGGCGCCGCCGGCCATCAGGCCGAGCGCCTGGACGCGGAAGTGCTCGACGAGCTCGTCGAAGGTCACTCCGCCGGTGACCGAGATCGCCTTGGTGGTCGGCCCCATCGAGCCGGCGACGAAGCGCAGCCGGCCCGGCTCCTCGAATCCGGCGCACGCCTCGCGCGCCAGGGCGGCGGCGAGGCGGTTGAGCTCGCAGGCGCGATCGGCGAGGCCGTACTCGGCGAGCACGAGCGGCGTCGCGCCGAACGAGTTGGTCTCGACGACGTCGGCGCCGGCGGCCAAGTACGCCGCCGAGACGCCGCGCACGACGTCCGGCCGGGTGAGGCAGAGGTGCTCGTTGCAGCCCTCGAGCTCGGGGCCGCCGAAGTCGGCCGCCGCGAGCTCGTAGGACTGCAGCATCGTGCCGGTGGCGCCGTCGAGCACCAGGATGCGCTCCTCGAGCGCCGCGGCGAGCGCCTGCGCGCGCGCCTCGCGGTCGGGCGCGGCGGCCGGGATCGGCGCCTCGAAACTCGTCAACTCACTCTCCTCCCGGAGCGCGGCCACGAAAAAACCCGCTCCGAATCAAGCATCGGGAGCGGGTCGCGCTCGGACAGTTGGTTGCCGCGCCGCCCTCTCGGGCTCTGCCGCGACCGCATCCCCGCGCGCCGTCGTCGCCTGGCGCGCGGGAGGGCACCTTGGGTGTCCGCCCCAGGTTGCCGAGTCCGGGCTCGCCGGACCGCTCCGAATGCGGGGCGAAGCTATCCCAGCAAGGTTCTGCGAGTCAAAGCGTCGCCGGGACGCGCAGGCGGTCGAGCAGGCGGGTGACGCCCTTCGAGCTCGCCATGACGTAGTAGTGGAGCGACGGCACCCCGCGGTCGAGGAGCTCGCGCGACTGCGCGAGCGCCCACTCGACGCCGACCTCCAGCACGCGCTCGTCCGGCACACGCGCCACCTCGTCGGAGAGCGCCGGCGGGATGTCGACGTGGAAGGTGCGCGGGATCGAGGCGAGCTGGCCACGGTTGGCGAGGATCTTCAAGCCCGGGATGATCGGCGCCGTGATGCCGGCGTCGCGGCACCTGGCGACGTAGTCGAAGTAGGCGCGGTTGTCGAAGAACATCTGCGTCACCACGTAGTCGCCGCCGGCCTCGAGCTTCTCGCGCGTGTGCCGGATGTCGGTCTCGAGGTTGGGCGCCTCGAAGTGCTTCTCGGGGTAGCCGGCGACGCCGACGCAGAAGTCCGACGGCTCGGCGTCGAGCAGGTCGGCCTGCAGGTAGCGGCCGCGGTTCATGTCGGCGACCTGACGCACGAGGTCGACGGCGAAGTCGTTCGCCGTCTTGCCGTCGCGCAGCGGCTTCTGATAGCCGGAGTCGTCGCCGCGGATGGCGAGCACGTTGTCGATGCCGAGGTAGCGCAGCTCGATGAGGAAGTCCTCGGTCTCTTCGCGCGTGAAGCCCTGGCAGAGCACGTGCGGGACGGCGTCGACCTCGTACTTGTTCTGGATCAGCGCGCAGACGCCGAGCGTGCCCGGCCGCTTGCGCTTGACGCGGCGGCGGATGCTCTCGGGGGTCTCCTCGTAGATGACTTCGGCGGCGTGGCTCGTGATGTCGATGAACGGCGGCCGGTACTTCATCAGGTCGTCGATCAGCGCGAGCAGCGTCGAGACGGTGCCGCCGCGCAGGGGCGGGATGATCTCGAAGCTGATGAGCGGCTCGCCTTTCGCGCGCTCGAGGTGCTCGAGGACTTTCATGCGCGGCGACGGTAGCGGATGGCTCT
>DASWJT010000008.1:0-122840 GCA_036397015.1 Thermoanaerobaculia bacterium | reverse complement strand
GCTACTCTACCGACGCCTCGAGCTCTTCGATGCGCGCCTTGAGCATCAGCTCGGCGAGGTCGGGGACGACCTCCCACGCGACGTCGCGCACCGCCTTGTCGCCGATCAGCTCGACGACCCGACGAGCGATGCGATCGACATCGGCCTCGCTGAGCTCGCGGAGCAACGCTGGCGCCTCGGCCGCGGCCGTCGCCGCGACCGCCGCACCGGCCCCGGGCTCCGCGGCTCCGGCGCTCCACGCCGGCGCGTCGCTGGGCTCGCCACTCGCCGCGCCACCCGCCGCCCCGAGCTCCTCCGGCTGCACGCCGGCCCAGGTGTCCGCAGCGACCTCGCCCTCCGCCGCCGGCGGCGCCTCGTCCACCGGCTCGAAGGACCACGAAGCGCCCGGGTCGGCCTGCCGCGCCGCCGACTCCGCGCCGAGCGCGGATTCGATCGCCGGCGGCGTCTCCCCGCTCGCGGCCGGGGTCGAGCCCGCCGCGTCGGCCAGCGCCTGCACCTGGCGGAGCAGCTCCTGCGAGTCGAACGGCTTCTTCAGGTGTCCCGCCGCGCCGACCTCTGCCGCCCGCTGCGCGTCGAAGATCTCGAAAGTGCCGACGAGCAGCAGGACCGGCACCGCGGGCGACGCCGCGCGCGCCGCGGCGCAGACCTCGTAGCCGTCGGCTCCCGGCATGTGCACGTCGGCGAGGACGACGTCGGGCCGCACCTCGTCGAGCGCGGCGACGGCGTCGCTGCCGTTGCCGAAGGCGACGACGCGGAAATCCTCGTCGAGGAAGGTGAGCTCGACGACCTTCTGGATCGTCACGCTGTCGTCGGCGAGCAGGATCGTCCGCGCCATCTCTCCTCCGTCGCGGCTACGCCGCGCTCAGGCGGCGATTGAGGTAATCCACGATTGTGCCGGTCGTGGTGCCCGGCAAGAAGATCTCGTCGATGCCGGCCGCGCGCAGCGCACCGATGTCGCGCTCCGGAATGATGCCGCCGGCGAACACCAGCACGTCCCCCGCCCCGGCCTCGCGCAGCAGGCGCGTCACCTCCGGCAGCAGGCGGTTGTGCGCCCCCGACAGGATCGACAGGCCGACGGCGTCGACATCCTCCTGCACGGCTGCCGACGCGATCTGCTCGGGCGTCTGGCGCAGCCCGGTGTAGATCACTTCGAAGCCGGCGTCGCGCAGCGCACGGGCGACCACCTTGGCGCCGCGGTCGTGCCCGTCGAGGCCGGGCTTGGCGAGCAGGATCCTGGGAGCCGTGGAGCTCACCGGCGCATTCTAGCCCGGAACTGCGGCTGGCGTCGTCGCACCGCCGCCGTCGCGGGCCCACGGCGCGCGCGCGGCGAGCCCGCTCCCGCCGGCTCGTCTCAGGCGCTTCCCTTCCAGTAGATCAAGTCCGTCGACGGCGGCGCGTAGCCGAGCTGCCGCATGAGCGCCACGACCTGGCCGCGGTGGTAGGTCGAATGATTCGCGAAGTGGAGCAAGACGACGTGCATTGGCGCGCTGTGCGTCTCGCCGCGGTAGTTGGTCCAGGTGAGCTCGGCACGCACCTGCTCGTCGGCGAGCGACGCCAGGAAGACCTCGAGCTGCGGCCAGTAGTCGAAGAAGCCGGCCGCCAGCGTCGGCAGGTCGGCGTAGTCCTGCTCGCTGGGAAGATGATCGAGCGGGGCGCCGACGAGGCGCGCCAGCCAGACCTGCTCGGCGCCCAGGATGTGCGCCATGGTGCCGAGGATCGAGCCGAAGCTCGTGCCCGTGTCGCGAGTCAGGTGCTCCGGCTGCACCGCGGCCAGCGCCTCCAGCACCTGCCGGTCGGCCCAGATCGTGTAAGCGAGCAACGCGCGAATGGACTGCTTGAGCTCGGGCATCGGCGGCCTCAGAAGACCGCGGGCTCTTCCCAGGTGCCGAAGACGTCGCGCAGGGCGTCCGAGATCTCGCCCACCGTGCAATAGGCCTTCACGCAGTCGAGAATGAGAGGCATGGTGTTGTCCTCACCCGTGGCGCCGCGCTTGAGCGCGTCGAGCGTGCGCTCGACCGCTCCGGCGTCCCGCCGCGCCCGCGTCGCCGCCAGGTCCTCCACCTGCCGCCGGCCGACCGCGTCGTCGATGTAGAGGATCTCCGTCGGCTTCTCGTCCTCGACGGCGAAGGCGTTGACGCCGACGATCTTCTTGTCTCCCTTCTCCACCGCCTGCTGGTAGGCAAAGGCGGCGTCCATGACCTCGCGCTGCGGGAAGCCGGCCTCGATCGCCTCGACCATGCCGCCCATCTCGTCGATGCGCCGGAAGTAATCGAACGTGCCGCTGACCATCCGGCGGGTCATCTCCTCGACGAACCAGCTGCCGCCGAGCGGATCGACGGTGTTGATGACGCCCGATTCGTGGGCGAGGATCTGCTGTGTCCGGAGCGCGATGCGCGCGTTCTCCTCGGTGGGCAGCGCCAGCGTCTCGTCGAGCGAGTTGGTGTGCAGAGACTGCGTGCCGCCGAGCACCGCCGCCAGGGCCTGGATCGCCGTGCGCACGACGTTGATGACCGGCTGCTGGGCGGTGAGCGAGCAGCCCGCGGTCTGGGTGTGGAAGCGGCACATCCAGCTGCGCGGGTTCTTGGCGCCGTAGCGCTCGCGCATCACCGTCGCCCAGATCTTGCGCGCGGCGCGAAACTTGGCGATCTCCTCGAAGAAGTCGTTGTGGCTGTTGAAGAAGAACGAGAGCCGCGGCGCGAAGGCGTCGATGTCGAGGCCCGCGCGCACGCCGTATTCGACGTACTCCATGCCGTCGCGCAGGGTGAAGGCGAGCTCCTGGAGCGCCGTCGAGCCCGCCTCGCGGATGTGGTAGCCGGAGATCGAAATCGTGTTCCAGCGCGGCACCCGGTCGGCGGCGAAGGCGAACTGATCGGTGATCAGGCGCATCGACGGCCGCGGCGGGTAGATGTACTCCTTCTGCGCGATGTACTCCTTGAGGATGTCGTTCTGCAGCGTCCCCGAGACCTGGCGCTCGACGTCGACGCCCTGGCTCTCCGCCACCGCCAGGTACATGGCGAAGAGGATCGGCGCCGTCGAGTTGATGGTCATCGATGTCGTCACCTCGCCGAGTGGGATGCCGGCGAAGAGCGCCTCCATGTCGGCCAACGAATCGATCGCCACCCCGCACTTGCCGACCTCGCCCTCGGACATCGCGTGGTCGGAGTCGTAGCCGTAGAGCGTCGGCAGGTCGAAGGCGACCGAGAGACCGGTCTGGCCCTGCGAGAGCAGGTACTTGAAGCGCTCGTTGGTGTCGCGCGCCGAGCCGAAGCCGGCGAACTGCCGCATCGTCCACAGCTTGCCGCGGTAGCCGCTGGGATGGATGCCGCGCAGATAGGGGAACTCGCCGGGTGCGCCGATGTCGCGCACCGGATCGAGATCGGCAACCTGCTCCGGCGTCACCAGCTGCGGCACCTCCATGCCGGAGACCGTGGTCCAGTCGCGCTTCCACGGCGGCGCCGACGCTTCGGAGCGGGCGCGCGCCTTCTCCCAGGCCTCGCGTGCCGCGCGCGCGCGGCGCTCGACCTCTTCGCGCAGGGTCGACGCCCGGTGCGCCGGCGCGGCTTCGGCGGATGTCTTGGCTGGGGCTTCTCTCACGGCCATGTCAGTCTCCCCCCGGCGGCGGACGCCCTGTCGTGGCGAGTATACGGTCGGCGGGGCTGCCCTTGCGGCGGTGGCGGCCACAGCCCGCCGCCGCCCGCGGCGCACGGGCTCAGCGGGCGAGAAGCTGCCTGGCGATGACCAGCCGCTGCATCTCGCTCGTGCCTTCGTAGATCGTCGTTACGCGCACGTCGCGGTAGAGCCGGGCAATCTCGTACTCCTCGCAGAAGCCGTTGCCACCGTGGATCTGCAGCGCGTCCCGGCAGGCGCGGTTGGCCGCCTCCGAGGCGTACGCCTTGGCCTCGGCGGCGAGCCGTCCGGCGTCGCTGCGATGCTCGGCGAGCGCCGCCGCGTAGGTGAGCGCCCGCGCGGCGGCGAGCTCGGTCGCCATCCGGGCGAGCATGAAGCGCACCGCCTGGTGCTCGGCGATCGGCACGCCGAACTGGATGCGCTCCCTGGCGTAGTCGGTCGCCAGCTCGAGCGCCCGCTGGTGAATGCCCACCGACTGCGCGGCGATCCCCAGGCGCGAGTGATCGAGGGTGGCGAGCGCGATCTTGAAGCCCTGGCCCTCCTCGCCGAGAAGATTCGCCGCCGGGATCCGGCAGCCGTCGAAGTAGACCGCGGCCGTGTTCGAGGCCCGCAGCCCGAGCTTCTCCTCGCCGGTTCCGACGCGGAAGCCCGGCGCGTCCGCCGGCACGACGAACGCCGAGATGCCGCGCTTGCCGGCGGCGAGGTCGGTCTTGGCGAGGGCGACGAAGTAGCGGCCCGGCCCGGCGTTGGTGATCCACGCCTTCTCGCCGTCGAGCACCCAGTCGCTGCCCTCGCGCCGGGCGACCGACCGCATCGCGCCGGCGTCGCTGCCCGAGCTCGGCTCGGTCAGGCAGAAGCCGCCGATCGCCCGCCCCGCCGCCAGCTCCGGCAGCACCCGGCGCTGGAGCTCGGCGCTACCGTAGCGGACGATCGGCCAGCAGCAGACCGAGTTGGTGACGCTCATCGTCACACCGAGCGAGGGGCAGACGCGGGAGACCTCCTCCACCGCGACGCAATAACTCAACGGGTCGTGACCGGTGCCGCCGAGCTCCTCCGGCACCAGCATGCCGAGCAGGCCGAGCTCGCCCATCTCGGCGACCAGCCCGGCGGGGAACTCGTGCGCACGATCGCGCTCGCGCAGGCCCGGCCGGATGCGCTCCTCCGCGAAGCGGCGGACCTCCTGGCGCAGGAGCTCCTGCTCGTCGCTGAGCGAGAAATCGATCGCCATGGAGGGGCGCGTCAGCCGGCCTTGAGGATCCAGTCGGCGATGACGAGCTTCTGGATCTCGCTCGTGCCCTCGTAGATCTCCGTGATGCGAGCGTCGCGGAAGAACCGCTCGACGTCGTACTCGCGGGTGTAGCCGTAGCCGCCGTGGATCTGAAGCGCCTTGTTGGTCACCCGCTGCGCCATCTCCGAGGCGAAGAGCTTGGCCTGCGCCGCCTCGAGGCTGTAGCGCTTCTGCGTCTCCTTCGCCCACGCTGCCTTGTAGACGAGCAGGCGCGCGGCGTCGAGCTCCATCGCCATGTCGGCGAGGTAGAACTGGATGGCCTGGAATTTCGAGATCGGCTGGCCAAACTGCTGGCGCTCCTGAGCGTAGGCGAGCGCCGCTTCGAACGCCCCTTGCGCGATACCGACGGCCTGCGCGGCGATGCCGATGCGGCCGCCGTCGAGAGTCGACATGGCGATCTTGAAGCCCGCGCCCTCTTCCCCCAGGCGCCAGGCGGCGGGCACACTCATGGCGTCGAAGAAGAGCTGCGTCGTCCCGGAGGCCTGGACGCCGAGCTTGTATTCGTGCTCGCCGCGCCGGAAGCCGGGCGTGTCGCAGGGCACGACGAAGCAGCTGATGCCGCGATGCTTCTTCTCCGGATCCGTGCTGGCGAAGACGAGTGCGACGTCGGCGTGCGTACCGTTGGTGATGAAAACCTTGTCGCCGTCGAGCACGTAGCGGTCGCCGTCGCGCCGGGCGCGGCTGCGCAGGGCTGCGGCGTCGCTGCCCGCCTCGGGCTCGGTGAGAGCGAAGCAGCCGAGTTTGGCGCCGGCGGCGAGCGGCGCCAGGAACTGGCGTTTCTGCTCGTCGTTCGCGAAGCGCAGCAGCGGGTCGCAGACCAGCGAGTTGTTGACCGAGAGGATGACGCCGGTCGAGGCGCAGACCTTCGAGATCTCCTCGATCGCCACGCAGTAGGCGATCATCTCCATGCCCGCGCCGCCCAGCTCCTCGGGCACGCAGACGCCCGCCAGGCCGAGCTCCGCGGCTTGACGGAAAGTGGCGAGCGGGAATTCGCCCGAGGCGTCGATCTGCTTGGCTCGAGGCGCCACCACCTCGCGCGCGAATCGCCGAACGGTCTCGCGCAGCAGCTCCTGCTCTTCGCTCAGCTCGATCTCCATGCCTCGTCCTCTTCGGTGATCCGGTACGGAGCCCGCCGGACGGCGGGCGAGACGCATGGTAGCAGCCCGCGCGCGGCGGGAGGAGTGCCGGCGGCGCTTGGCAGCGGCCCGACGCGCGAGAGAGAATCTGCGCGCCATGACCGCCGACGCCCGCCCGCTTGCCTACACCGAGGTCGAGATCCACTCCTACCTGCCCTCGGGCTGGGGCATCGCGCCGAACTCCACCGGCACGTGGAGCGCCGACCGCAGCGCCTGGCAGATCGACGTTCTCGACGGCGCGGAAAACACTTGGACCGTCGCCGTCGACGCCGCCGACGCCGCGGGATCCGGCCGATTGTCGGCGCTCAAGTCCGCCATCGACCACCTCAATCGCAAGGCGCTGGGGCGGAAATCGATCCTCTCCGGTTGAGTTCCGGGCGCGGCCGCAGCCGCGATTTCAATTCGAGTTGGACGGACGGCTGCCCGGCTTGACGGCGACGGAACCTCCGGCGCAGAGGGGGCACTCCGCGGCGGACCAGGTCGGGAGATCGAGCGGCAGGAGCGACGCGAAGGGCACCCGGAAACCGTGGCGGCCGCCGCTGCGGTCGATGATCGAGCCGATGGCGGCGACTTCCGCACCCTGCGCCGTGGCCAACGCCGCCGTCTCGCGCGTCGACTTGCCGGTGGTCACCACGTCCTCGACGACGACCACCCGCTCGCCCGGCCGCAACGCGAAGCCACGGCGCAGCGCCATCGATTGGCCCTCCCTCTCGACGAAGCGGAACGGTACGCCCAGCGCGGCGGCGACCTCGTGGCCGATGACCACGCCGCCGAGAGCCGGAGAGAGCACAGAATCGACCTCGACGCCGAGCGCTCTCAGCCGCTCGGCGATCGCCGCCCCCGCTCGGCGCGCCCGCTCCGGCAGCTCGAGGTAGAGCGCGCACTGCACGTAGGCCGGCGAGTGCAGGCCCGAGGAGAGCAGGAAGTGGCCGCGCTGGAGCGCACCGCACGCTTCGAGCTCGCGCACCAGAGCGTCACCCGGCATCCGCGGCCTCCTCGCGGCGGATGCCGTACTGGTCGAGCTTCTTGTAGAGGTTGCTGCGCGGCGTGTCGATCGCCTCGGCGGTGCGGGTGACGTTCCAGCCGTTCTCGTCGAGCTTCTGGAGCAGGAAGAGCTTCTCCGCCTGCTCGCGGAACTCGCGCAGCGTGCGCAGGCCGTAAAACGCCTGCGCCAGCTCGGGGCCGGCGCCGCCGACGACGGCGGCGACGTCGCGTTCCTCGACGACGTCGCCCGGCGCCAGGATGAGCAGGCGCTCGACGACGTTGCGCAGCTCGCGCACGTTGCCCTTCCACGGCTGCTTGGCGAGCAGCTCGAGCGCGGCCGGCGCCAGGGTCTTGCGCTTGTAGTTGGCGCTCTCGGCGAAGCTGCGGGCGAAGTGCTCGACCAGGATCTCCAGGTCCTCCAGGTGCTCGCGCAGCGGCGGCGTGCGAATGGGCACCACGTTGAGGCGGTAGAAGAGATCCTCGCGGAACGAGCCGGCGCGGATCGCATCTTCCAGGCTGCGGTTGGTGGCGGCCACGACGCGCACGTCGACTCGTGCTCCGCGCTCGGCGCCCACCGGTTCGACGTCGCCGCTCTCCAGCACCCGCAGCACCTTGGCCTGCGCGCGCGCCGACAGATCGCCGACCTCGTCGAGGAAGATGGTGCCGCCGTCGGCGGCCACGAACTTGCCGATCTGCTTGCGCACGGCGCCGGTGAAGCTCCCCTTTTCGTGCCCGAAGAGCTCCGATTCGATGAGCTCCTCCGGGATCGCCGCGCAGTTGACGCGCACAAAGGGCTGGTCGCGGCGCGGCGAGAGCTCGTGCAGCGCGCGCGCCACCAGCTCCTTGCCCGTGCCGCTCTCGCCGGTGACGAGGACGGTGGCGGGCGTCGGCGCCGCGCGCTCGATCTTTTCGCGCAGCTTGCGCAGCGCCGACGATGTGCCCACCAGGGCGTTCGCGGCGCCCTCGGCGCGGGGCTGCACGGCGACCTCCTTGCGCAGCCGCCACGCCTCGACGGCATTGCGCAGCGAGAGCAGGACACGGTCGCGCTCGAGCGGTTTCTCGAAGAAATCGAACGCGCCGCGCCGGGTCGCCTCCACCGCCGTGGGCACGTCGGCGTGGCCGCTGATCACCAGCACCGGCATCTCGTAGCCGCGCTCGCGCAGCTGGCGCAGCGTCTCGAGACCGTCCATCTCCGGCATGCGCAGGTCGAGCAGCACGGCGTCGGGCGTCCGGTCGCGGGCGATCTGCAGCGCTTCGATGCCCGAGGCGGCCTCCTCGACGCGGTAGCCCTCGAACTCGAGCGTCATGCGCAGGCTCTCGCGGATCGAGCTCTCGTCGTCGACCACCAGCACGGAAGCGCGTTGGGCGGCGGCCATGGCCGGCGAGTCTACCAACCGCGCGGGCGTGATAAGGGCCGATCCGGAGCGCTCCGGATCGGCCCCGTCACCGACGTTGGCGGTCGCCTCAGGGCACGCGCACGACGGCGAAGAAACCGAGGCCGTCGCTGCCCCGCCGCGGGTCGAAGCGCCGGACGTAGAGGCGCAGGAAGGAGCCGGAGGCCGCGGCGCCCACCTCGCGCTCGAAGTCGGCGGCGCCCGCGATCGCCCGGCCGTTGACTTCGCTGATCACGTCGCCACCGGTCAGGCCTTCGTCGTAGAGCGGGCTCGTCGCGGCGATGTCGCGCACGACGATGCCCTCGACGTCGGCGGGCGCTCCCAGGTTCTCTCGCAGCACCGGTGTCAGATCCTGGTAGTCGAGACCGAGCCACGCGATGCCGCTGGCGTCCTCTCCGTCGTCCTCGGGCGCGGCGTCGGCGAGGCTCTCCCGCTCGCTCAACTCGACGTCCACCGTCAACTTCTTGCCCTCGCGCAGCAACTCGAGCTCGACCTTGCTGCCCGGCCGGCGGGAAGAGACGTAGTCGATCAGATCGCGCGTCTCGCGGATCTTGCGGCTGTCGACCTTGAGCACGATGTCGCCGTGTCGCACGCCGGCGAGGGCGGCCGGCGCACCGTCCACCACGGTAGTGACCAGCGCGCCCTCGGGTTCGCTCAACCCGAAGGCCTGGGCGCGCTCCCAGTTGAGGTTCGCGATGTTGATGCCGAGATAGCCGCGCGAGACCTGGCCCGTGTCGCGCAGCTGCGGCAGAACCGCCTTCAGCGTGTCGACGGGGACGGCGAAGCCGATGTTCTCGGCACCCCAGTTCATCGCCGTCGCGATGCCGATCACCTCACCGCGCAGATTGACCAGCGGTCCGCCGGAATTGCCGCGATTGATCGCGGCGTCGGTTTGGATGAAGTTCTCGAACGAGGTGTCGCGCGACAAGCCGATCGAGCGGCCCTTGGCGCTGACCACGCCGACGGTGACCGTCGAGCCGAGGGCGAGGGGATTGCCGATTGCCATCACGTGCTCGCCGACGCGCAGCGCCTCGCTGTCACCGAGGGGCAGGGCGACCAGCTGCCTGCCGGCATCGATCTTGAGCAGGGCGAGGTCGGTGGCCGTGTCCGTGCCCTTGAGCTCGGCGTCGTAGTCGCGTCCCGCCAACCGCACGCGGATTTTGGTCGCGCCTTCGACGACGTGGTTGTTGGTCACCACCAAGCCGTCGGCCGAGACGACGAAGCCGCTGCCGCCGGCGTCGGAGCGGAACTCGCGCTCGGCGTCGCCCTCGCCGCGCCGGCGCGGACCGAAGAAGAACTCGAACGGATCGGGCTGCCCGCGACCGATCGGCGGGTGGCCGCGCCCGATGGTCTGCGCGTCGATCGAGACGACGGCAGGCAGGACTCGCTCCGCGAGATCGGCAAAGGTGGGCAGCGGCGCTGCGATCGACGGACCGGCCGGTGCGGCTTCCGCCGTACTGCCGGCAGGTGCGGGAGCAGCGAGCCCGGCGGGACCGAGATCCAGGGCGCCGGCGAGGACCATGCCGAAGACGACCGCTCCGGCGAGCATCGAAAAGGTGGCCAAACGGCGGGTTGCGGAATGCATGGACTGGCAGTTCTCCTGTGGACGTTGTGGATACGCTCTCCACGCCTCGGAGGTTTTGGAGAGCAAGCGCTGTGCCGACGCCTACGAGGAGTGTAGACGGCGCGTGGCCGGCCCCCCCAACCCTCGACGAGACTTGATTTTCCCACCGCGTTGGCCGATACTTCTGGGGCCAGTCTGCCTGACGAGCGACGAGGTGGGCCGATCAGCCCGCCTTTTTCGTTCTCAGGGGGTTCGAGGGGGCATGTCGGTTCGGGGTCTGACGCCGGAGTTGCTCAGCGAATTCGAGGGCGTCGCCCGGTCTCACGGCTGCGAGCTCCTGCAGGCGGATTTCCGGTCGGGCACGCTTCGCATCGTCCTCGACCGCGAGGGTGGCGTGCGTCTCGACCATTGCGAGGCGGTGTCGAAGGAGGTCTCGGCACTGCTCGACGTGGAGGACTTCGGGCGCGGGCGCTACACGCTCGAGGTCAGCTCGCCGGGTCTCGATCGCCCCCTCCAGCGGCCGGGAGACTACGCGCGCTTCGTCGGTCGGAGGGCGCGGGTGCGCAGGCGGAACCCCGAGACCGGCCGCCGCGAGACCCTGATCGGGCGCCTGGCGGCGTTCCGGCCGGACGGCGGCGGCGAAGTCGATCTCACCGAGCTCGACTCGAAGCAGGACGTCACCGTTCGCCTCGCCGAAATCGAGGCGGCGAAGCTGGAGATCGAACTTTAGGAACGGAAAGGTATGACGCAAGCCCAAACGATCGAGATCAATCTCGCCGAGATGCTGCGCCAGGTGGCGCGCGAGAAGGACATCGAGTACGAGCGCATGCTGGCGGCGCTCGAGGATTCGATGGCGTCGGCGGCCAAGAAGCAGCACCGCATCAAGGAGCCCGTGCGTGCCCATTTCGACGCCGAGACCGGGCGCTTCGAGGCGTGGAGCGTGCGCAAAGTGGTCGAGGAGGTCGAAGACCCGACCGCCGAGTGGACGATCGAAGAGGCGCGCGAGGTCAAGCCCGACGCCCAGGTCGGAGACGAGATCCTGACGCCGGTCTCCACCGAGGGGCTCGGCCGCATCGCCGCCCAGTCTGCCAAGCAGGTGCTCTACCAGCGCGTGCGCGAGACCGAGCGCGAGAAGGTGTACAACGAGTACATCGGTCGTGTCGGCGAGATCGTCAACGGCACCGTCAAGCGCTTCGAGCGTGGCGACGTGATCGTCGACCTCGGCCGCACCGAGGCCATCGTGCCGCGCTCCGAACAGGCCCGCCACGAGCGCTGGGGCCAGGGCGAGCGCATCCGTGCCGTGATCGTCGACGTCCACAAGCAGCCGAAGGGCCCCCAGGTCGTCATCTCGCGCACCGATCCCCGCCTGCTGGTCAAGCTCTTCGAGATGGAGGTGCCGGAGATCTACGACGGCACGGTCGTCATCAAGGCCGCCGTGCGGGCGCCCGGCGAGCGCGCCAAGGTGGCGGTCTACAGCCGCGAGCGCGACGTCGATCCGGTTGGTGCATGCGTCGGCATGAAGGGCTCGCGCGTGCAGGCCATCATCCGCGAGCTGCGCGGCGAGAAGATCGACATCATCGAGTATTCCGAGGATCTGGTGACCTTCGCGCAGAGCTCCCTGGCGCCTGCCAAGATCACGCGCGTCTCGGTTCACCATACCGGCGAGACCCCGCATCTCGATGTCATCGTCGAGGACGAGCAGCTTTCGCTGGCCATCGGCAAGCGCGGCCAGAACGTGCGCCTGGCGGCCGAGCTGATCGGTTGCCGCATCGACATCAAGAGCGAGAGCGACGTCAAGGACGAAGTGGCCGACGCCCTCGCGCGCATGCTGCAGAGCGCGCTCGGTCCGGCGGCTCCGGCGATGTCGCTCACCGAGCCGATCGACCTGACGACCGTGCCGGGAGTCGGCGCCAAGACGGCGGCGGACTTGCAGGCCGCGGGCTTCGCCACGCTGCAGGGCCTCCTCGATGCGACGCCAGAGGCCCTGCAGGCGGTCGAGGGGGTAGGTCCGAAGACGGCGAAGGCGATCCTCAGCTGGGCGGCCGAAAAGGGCAGCCGGGCGGCGGCGCCGACGGCGGAGGGGGGCGAGGCGGCGGCAGGCTCGACGGTCGAGGCGGTCGCTTCGCTGCAGGACGACGACTTCCTGGCCGCGCTCTCGAAGGCGTTCAAGGAGTCCGAGCAGCAGGCGCGCGCGGCCGAGCAGCTGGTGGCCGAGGCCGAGGCCGACGCTGCCGAGGACAGAGAGGCCGCGGGCGCGGAGCGCCCGGCCGAAGGAGCGGTGGATTGAAGTCCATGCGGAACGAGACGGTTCGTAGGGTGCGGGGGCAAGGCTGAGCATGGCGAAGATCCGCGTGCACGACCTCGCCCGCATGATGCAGATCCCCGAGCAGGATCTGGTTTTCAAGCTGCGCTCCCTCGGCGTGCGTGTCGAAGGCGATGACGCCGGCATCGAAGCCGAAGCGCTGCAGGCCATCTTGCAGGGCAAGCGCCTGGCCTCGCCGCGGGAGGTCATCATGGACGACGGCCCCGCACCGGCGCCGCCGCCGAGCCGCGGGACCGGCGGCGAGAGCGCGGGCGCGACAGGGCGGCGCCAGTCCGTCAATCCGCTGCGTCCCTCGCGGCCGCGCACGATCATCCAGAAAGTCGAGCCGCGCATCCTCACGCTGCCCATGACGCAGCCCGATCGACCCGCGCCAACCGGCGGACCCGTCGCCGGCGTCGAGCACGCCCCGGTGACTCTCGAGGCGGCGCCTCCCGCTGCACCGCCGTCCGCTTTGCCGCCGAGTCCGCCGGCTGCGCCGGCGCCGGTCGCGAGCACGCCGACGCCGGTGCCGGCCGCGCCGCCCACTGCCGCTCCCGTTCGCCGCGGCGCCATCCTCATCCATCGTCCGACCGAGCCGTATCGGCCGGCGCCGCCGCCGCGCGGCCGGCCAGGCGCTCCTCCCGGACGTCCCGGGCCCGGGCGTCCGTCCGGCCTGCGTCCGCCGACGCCCGGCTATGGCCGGCCGGCCGGTCCCGGCCGGCCCGGCGGCTTCCGGCCCGGCGCCTCGCCGCCGCCTCCGCCCGGCGTCGGCCGCGGCCCGCGCAAGCCCGGCGGCGCGGCGAGCGACCGCGACCGCGCCAAGAAGAAGAAGCGGCGCACGACGCCGGTTGCGGCGCAGGACGGCACGAACCTCCGCGCGCTGCGCGGCTCGCTCGAGGACATCGAGCAGGTCGTCGACGAGGCGGTCGTCCCGTCCGGCTCTGCGCACCGGCGCCGCCGGCGCGGCGGCGACGAGCTCGAAGTCTTCGATCTCACCGCCACTTTGAAGCCGACGCGCACCGCCGAGGACGGGCCGGTCGTCATCTCCGAGGGCATGACCGTGCGCGAGTTCGCCGAGAAGCTCGGCGTCCGCGTCAAGGACATGATCCGCATCCTCTTCGACCGCGGCATCCTCGGCAACATCAATCACGTCATCGACGCCGAGCTCAGCCAACAGATCGCGCGCGAGCTCGGGCTGGAAGCCAAGGTCATGACCTTCGAGGAGGAGATCCAATCCAGCCACCGGGTCGACGAAGTGGCCGAGACCGACGTCGGGAAGTTGGTGCCGCGCGCGCCGGTGGTCACCATCATGGGGCACGTCGACCATGGCAAGACCTCGCTGCTCGACAAGATCCGCTCCTCCAAGATCGCGGAGGGCGAATCGGGAGGCATCACGCAGCACATCGGCGCCTATCACGTCGACGTCAAGGACCGGCAGATCGTCTTCCTCGACACGCCGGGCCACGAAGCGTTCACCCTCATGCGCGCGCGCGGCGCCAAGGCCACGGACGTGGTCATCCTCGTCGTCGCCGCCGACGACGGTGTCATGCCGCAGACGCTCGAGGCGATCGACCACTCGCGCGCCGCCGGGGTGCCGATGGTCGTCGCCCTCAACAAGATCGACAAGGCGAACGCCGCGCCCGACCGCGTCAAGCAGCAGCTCGCCGACGCCGGCCTGCTCCCCGAGGACTGGGGCGGGTCGACCGTCGTCGTGCCGGTTTCGGCGCTTCGCGGCGACGGCATCGACGAGCTGCTCGAGATGGTGCTGCTCTCCGCCGACCTGCTCGAGCTCAAGGCCGACCCCGAGCGCCCGGCCCAGGGCGTCGTCCTCGAGGCGCGCAAGGAGACGGGCCGGGGCGTCGTCGCCACGGTGCTGGTGCAGAACGGCACGCTCAAGGTCGGCGACATCTTCGTCACCGGCGCCACCTGGGGCCGCGTGCGTTCGATGGCCGACGACCGCGGGCGCCGGGCACAGGAATCGGGACCGGCGACCGCCGTCGAGGTCACCGGCTTCCAGGACGTGCCCGAGGCCGGCGACTCGTTCCAGGTCGTCGACAACGAGCAGAAAGCACGCGGCATCGTCGAGTTCCGGCAGCTCGAGCAGCGCAAGCGCGACCTCGCGCCCGCCGCGGGGCGGCTGTCGCTCGAGCAGCTCTTCAGCCAGATCGAGAAGGGAGAGGTCAAGGAGCTCGGCGTCGTGCTCAAGGCCGACGTGCAGGGCTCGGTCGAGGTGCTGCGCGACGCGATCGAGAAGCTGTCGACGAGCAAGGTGCGAGTGCGCGTGCTGCACAGCGCGGTCGGCGCCGTGTCGACGAACGATGTGCTGCTGGCCGCGGCGTCGCGGGCGATCGTCGTCGGGTTCAACATCCGGCCCGAGAAGAACGCCTCCGAGCTGGCCGAGAAGGAGCAGATCGAAATTCGCCTCTACACCGTCATCTACGAGCTCCTCGACGAGCTCAAGATGGCGATGACGGGCCTGCTCGAGCCGACCTTCAAGGAGGTCCAGCGCGGCCGCGCCGAGGTGCGCGAGATCTTCAAGGTGCCCAAGATCGGCACGATCGCCGGCTGCCACGTGATCGAAGGCGTGATCCCGCGTTCGTCGAGCGTGCGCCTCCTGCGCGACAATCGCGTCATCCACGAGGGCAAGATTTCGTCACTCAAGCGCTTCAAGGACGACGCCTCCGAAGTGCGCTCGGGATTCGATTGCGGAATCGGCCTCGAGCGCTTCCAAGACCTCAAGCCCGGAGACATCATCGAAGCATTCGTCAAGGAAGAGGTGGCGGCGGTCCTCGTCTGAGGAGCGCACGGCCGCCCGGCGACCGCAGGGATGTACGTCGGTTATGGCGCGCTCGAGCTCCACCTTCCGCACGCCCGTGACCTCAAGGCCAAGCGCCGCGTCGTCCGGGGGCTGATCGACCGCCTGCACGCCCGCCTGCGGATCTCCGTCGCCGAAACCGCGCACCACGACCTGCACCAGCGTGCCTCGATCGGCGTCGCGCTCGTCAGCCGCGACCTGGCGGAGCTCGAGCGCATGCTCGACGAGATCGGCAGGCTCGCCGACGAGGAGGCCGAAGCGGTGCTGCTCGACTGGCGGCCCGAGATCGTCCACGAGGAGACATGAGTCAACGCACCGAACGCATTGCCGATCTCGTGCGCGCCGAGCTAGCCGACTTGCTGCTGCGCGAGCTGCGCGACCCGCGCGTGCGGCAGGCCACCGTCAGCCGCGTCGAGGTCTCCGCCGACTTCGGCCACGCGCTCGTCCACGTCTCGGCGCTCGGCGACGAGAGCCAGCGCCGTGCGGCGGTGAACGGGCTGGAGAGCGCCGGCGGCTTTCTGCGCCGCGAGCTGGCCCGCCGGCTCTCGCTGCGCCAAGTACCCGCGCTGCGCTTCGTGCTCGACCACGGCGCCGAGCACAGCCTGCGCATCGCCGCGATCCTCGACGACCTCGATAAAGAGCCGGACCATGGTTCCTGAGAGCGTCGCCGCGCGACTGCGCGGCGCCCGCCGTGTCCTCATCACCAGTCACGCCAACCCCGACGGAGACGCCATCGGATCGGAGCTCGGTTTGGCGCGCGTCCTCGCCGGCCTCGGCAAGCAGACCGCGATCTGGAATCTCGATCCCGTGCCCTCGCTCTACGCCGCTCTTCCCGGGGCCGAGACGATCGCCGTCGGCGCCGCGCCGCCGGCCGGCTTCCCTGGCGGCTTCGATCTCGTCGTGGTGCTCGAATGCCCGACGCTCGGCCGCAGCGGTCTCGACGGTGCCCTCGCCGGCATGCCGATCGTCAACATCGATCACCACCTCGGAAACGACGGCTACGGCGGCAACGCCTGGGTCGATACCGAGCAGCCGGCCGTCGGTGTCATGGTCGCCGAGCTCGCCGCGGCTCTCGGCGCAACGATCGACACCGCTGCTGCGAACTGCCTGCTCGTCGCGCTCGTCACCGACACCGGCGGCTTTCGCTTCGGCAACACGACGTCGGCCGCTTTCGAGGCCGCCGCTCGCCTCTTGCGCCTCGGCGCCGAGATCGAGACCGTCTCGGGCTGGCTCTACGAGCGCCAGCCCGAAGCCGCGGTGCGTCTCCTCGGCGAGCTGCTTTCGACGCTCCGGCGGCATCACGGCGGCCGCATCGCGACGGTGCACTTGACGCACGAGATGTTCGAGCGCAGCGGCGCGCACGTGGGTGACTCCGAAGGTCTGATCGACACGCCGCGCGCCATCGACGGCGTCGCCGCCATCGTGCTCTTCCGCGAGCTGGCACCAGACTCGTGGAAGATCTCGCTGCGCAGTCGCGGCGCGGTCGACGTGCAGGAGATCGCACGCCGCTTCGGCGGCGGCGGTCACGTCAACGCGGCAGGCTGCCGCTTCTCGGGCACGCTGGCGGCCGCCGAGCGCACGTTCGTCGCCGAGCTCGCCGCCGCCTGCGAGGCAGCGACATGAGCCGCGACGGCCTGCTGCTCGTCGACAAGGCGCCCGGGGGGACTTCGCACGACGTCGTGCAGAGGGCGCGCAAGATCCTGCGCCAGAAGTGGATCGGCCACTGCGGCACCCTCGATCCGGACGCCACCGGGCTGCTCGTCCTCACCGTCGGCCAGGCCACTCGGCTCACCCGCTTCCTCATCCACGCTCCCAAGGTCTACGCTGGCGAGATTCGCTTCGGAGTCGCCACCGACACCCACGACGCCTCGGGCAAGGTCACCTCTCAGGCGCCGGTGACGGAGCTCGAGGAGGGGGCGATCGACGCCGCGATGAGTCGCTTCGAGGGCACCTTCGAGCAGAAGGTCCCCGCCTACAGCGCCCGCAAGGTCCGGGGCGTCAAGCTCTACGAGCTGGCGAGGCGGGGCGACGAGGTGCCCGACGAGAGCAAGGAGATCACCGTCGCCGCGTTCCGGCGCACCGGACCCCTCGTCGCGGACCGTATCCCCTTCCGGCTCTCCTGCTCGTCGGGCACCTACGCGCGAGCCCTGGCGCACGATCTCGGAGCGGCCCTCGGCTGCGGGGCGCACCTCGCCTCGTTGCGGCGCATCGCCGTGGGGCCGTTCGACGTCAGCGCGGCGATCTCCCTCGAGGCCGTCGCGGAGCGGCTCGAGCACGACCTCCCGCTCGCTCCGGCCTGGCTGCCGCTCGCCGAGATTCCGCTGCCGTTCACGAGCTGCGCGGTCGACGCCGCGCAAGAGCGCCGGCTGCGCAACGGCCAGACTGCCGTCCTGCGCGGCGTCGAGGCGGCGGCCGGCGACTGGATCCGCATCATCGACCGCGGCGGCACGCTGCTCGCTGTCGGCACCGTCGCCGAGCGCGTCGGAAGCGGCGCTCTTGCCGTGCTGCAGCCCCGCATCGTCTTTCCGCCGGCAGGACTGTGATAGAGTCCCGGCCGGAGATAAATCGAGAGAACAGAGAGATTACGCAGAAGGAGAACGCTTTGCCGCAGACGCGACAGCAGAAGGATGCGATCATCGGGGACTACCGGATCCACGACGCGGACACCGGATCGACCGACGTCCAGGTGGCTCTGCTCACCCACCGCATCAACGAACTGACAGAGCACTTCAAGACCCACACCAAGGACCACCACGGCCGGCGCGGCCTGCTCAAGATGGTCGGCCAGCGCCGCCGCCTGCTCGACTACCTGAAGCGCACCGACGTCGAGCGCTACCGCCAGCTCATCGAGCGGCTCGGTCTCCGCAAGTAGAGCCCATCCTGGGGAAGGCGGCGGCTCGCCGCCGGTCGGCTACACCGGTCGGCGACCGCGGGTCGCACGCCCCCCGTGCATCCGAAAGGATCCAGTCCAGATGAAAATCCAGCGAACCGTTCAGGTGGGCGCCGCGGCGCTCCACTTCGAGTCCGGCCACATCGCCAAGCAGGCGCACGGCTCCACCGTCGTGCGCTTGGGCGACACGGTCGTGCTCGCCACCGCCTGCATGCAGCAGAGCGCCATGCCGCGCGACTTCCTGCCCCTCACCGTCGACTACCGCGAGTACACCTACGCCGCCGGGCGCATTCCCGGCGGCTTCTTCAAGCGCGAGGGCCGGCCGACCGAGAAGGAGATCATCACCTCCCGCCTGATCGATCGACCGCTGCGCCCGCTCTTCCCGCCCGGCTACCGCAGCGAGACGCAGGTCATCGCGCTCGTGCTCTCGGCCGACGGGGAGAACGATCCCGATATCCTGGCGATCAACGGCGCCTCGATGGCGCTGGTGCTCTCCGAGATCCCGTTCTACAACCCGCTCGGCGCCGTGCGCGTCGGGCTGCTCGACGGCGAGATCGTTTTCAACCCGACCAATAGCCAGCGCGACGCCGCCGACCTCGATCTCGTCGTCGTCGGCACCCAGGACGCCGTCGTCATGGTCGAGGCCGCCGCCAACCAGCTCTCGGAGCAGAAGCTGCTCGAGTGCATCTGGGCGGGGCACGCCGAGCTGCAGAAGGTGATCCAGGTGCAGATCGAGCTCTTCCGCGAGAAGGGCCTGTCGAAGCCGACCTGGGAGACGCTGCAGCCCTATTCCGACGAGCTCCACGCGCAGGTGCGCGGCGACGTGCACGACGCGCTCAAGTCCGCGCTCCACACTGCCGAGAAGTTCGCGCGCAAGCGAGCGACTTCGGAGGTGCAGAAGGGCTACCTCGCCGGCATCCCCGAGGAGGAGACCGAGAAGCGCCAGCAGGTCAAGCGGATCTTCGAGAGCCTCGAGGAGGAGATCCTCTACGAATCGATCCTCACCGACGGACGCCGCTTCGACGGCCGCCGCGCCGACGAGGTGCGACCGATTTCGATCGAAGTCGGCCTGCTACCCCGTACGCACGGCTCGGCGCTCTTCACCCGCGGTGAGACGCAGGCGCTTGCCTCGGTCACGCTCGGCACCAAGCGCGACGCGCAGATCCTCGAGGAATACGAGGGCGAAACGCTGCAGAAATTCCTCCTCCACTACAATTTCCCGCCGTTCTCGGTGGGCGAGGTCAAGTTCATGCGCTCGCCGGGCCGGCGCGGGATCGGCCACGGCGTGCTGGCGCGGCGCGCGCTCACCCCGGTGCTGCCGCACGAGGACGACTTCCCGTACACCATACGCGTCGTCTCCGACATCCTGGAGTCGAACGGCTCCTCGTCGATGGCGACGGTCTGCGGCGGCTCGCTGGCGCTCTTCGAGGCCGGCGTGCCGATGCTGGCGCCGGTCGCCGGCGTCGCCATGGGACTGGTCAAGAAGGGCGACCGCTTCGCCGTGCTCACCGACATCGCCGGCCAGGAGGATCACTACGGCGACATGGACTTCAAGGTCGCCGGCACCCGTGACGGCGTCACCGCCCTGCAGATGGACCTCAAGCTCACCGGCGTCACGCGCGAGGTCATGGCAATCGCGCTCGAGCAGGCCCGTGCCGGCAGGCTCCACATCCTCGAGAAGATGGAGGCCGTCCTCGCCGCGCCCCGCCAGGAGCTGTCGACCTACGCGCCGCGCCTGTTCACCATTCAGATCTCGCGCGACAAGATCCGCGACGTCATCGGACCCGGCGGCAAGACGGTGCGCTCGATCACTGAAGAGACCGGCTGCGAGATCGAGGTCGGTAACGACGGCAAGATCGTCGTCGCCTCGCCCGACGGCGACGCGGCGCGCCGCGCCATCGCCATGATCGAGCGGCTCACCGAAGTGCCCGAGATCGGCAAGGTCTACAAGGGCACGGTGCGACGAGTCGAGGCCTACGGCGCCTTCGCCGAGATCCTCCCCGGCACCGACGGGCTGATCCACATCTCGGAGCTCGCGCCGTACCGCGTGCGCGAAACCTCGGACATCGTCAAGGAGGGCGACGAGATCGAGGTCAAGGTGATCGACATCGACGACACCGGCCGCGTGCGGCTGTCGCGCAAGGCGGTGATCATGGAGGCGCCAGACTACGACCCGGCCCAGTACGAGGGCATGGGCGAGCCGGTGGGAGCCGGTCGCGGTGACCACGGCGACCGCCCCGAGCGCGGCGACCGGGATCACGACCGCGGCGGTCGCGGCGGACGCGGCTTCGGCGGCGGTCGTCGCGATGGACGCGGCGGGCGCGACCGCGGGCCGCGCCGCTGATCCGGAACCCGCCAGAGACGCGAAAGTGAGGACCGGGCTCGGCGCCCGGTCCTTTTCTTTTCCCCGGCCGGAAGTGAGAGGCTAACGGCGATGGAAATCCGCGCCCTCGTCGATTACTGCGACGAGCTCCTCGCGGCTCGCGCTGGCAAGGACTACGGCCCCAACGGCCTGCAGGTCGAAGGCCGTCGCGCGGTGCGCAAGATCGTCACCGGCGTCTCGGCGTCGGTCGAGCTCTTCGCGCGCGCGCGCGACGCCGGCGCGGACGCCGTGCTCGTGCATCACGGCGTGCTCTGGGAGTTCCTCGGCACGCAGCCGATCGTCGGCTTTCACTACCGCCGCATCGCGACGCTGGTCGAGAGCGGCCTCCACCTCGTCGCCTACCACCTGCCGCTCGACCGTCACCCGGAGCTCGGCAACAACGCGCTCGCCGCGCGGCAGCTCGGGCTCTACTCGCTAGAGCCCTTCGCCGACTACCACGGCGCACCGGTCGGCTTCCGCGGCCGCTACCCCGAGCCGATCGCCGCCGCCGAGCTCGTCGCCCGCTGCCGCCGGCTCTTCGGCCAGGAGCCGATCGCCTTCCTTCACGGACACGATCCGCTCTCCACCGTTGGCATCGTCTCGGGCGGAGCGCAGGGCGAGCTCTACCAGGCGATCGACGCCGGGCTGGACGCCTACGTCACCGGCGAGGTCTCGGAGTGGGTGATGAACGTCGCGCGCGAGGCCGGCATCCACTACCTCGCCTGCGGCCACTACGCCACCGAGCGGCTCGGCATCCGCGCCCTGGGCGAGCATCTCGCCCAGCGCTTCGGCCTCGAGCACGAGTTCGTCGACCTCCCGAACCCGATCTGAAGTCAGGCTCGCCGATCGACGGCGGCCTTCGCGAAGAACGAGAAGAAGTTCGCGGTCGTTCGCGCCGCGACGTCCTCCGGCGCCTGGCCGAGCTCCGCGGCCAGCCGCTCGTTCACCTCCACGACGAAGGCCGGCTCGTTGCGCTGGCCGCGGTGAGGCACCGGCGCCAGGTACGGCGTGTCGGTCTCGACGACGAGGCGTTGGCGCGGAATCTCGTGCAGTGCCTCGCGCACGTTGGCCGCTCTCGGAAAGGTGACCATGCCGGAGACGCCGAAAACCGTCGCGATGGGGAGGAGCGACCGCGCCATGGCGAGGCCGCCAGCGAAGGAGTGGAAGTCGAAGCGGGCGCCGGCGAAGGCGGGATCGCTCACCACCTGCACCATGGCGTCGTTCGAGTCGCGGTTGTGCACGATCAAGGGGAGGTCGAGCTCGCGGGCGATCTCGATCTGGGCGCGAAAGACCCCCTCCTGGACGTCGCGGGGGGCGTGATCGTAGTAGAAGTCGAGGCCACACTCCCCCACCGCCACCGCCTTGGAGTGCGCCAGCAGCTCGCGCAGGCGGCGCGGATGAGTGTCGCCCCAGCTCGCCGCGTCGTGCGGATGGACGCCGAGCGCGCACCAGACGTCGACCTCCCCCTCGCAGAAGGCGATCAGGTCGTCGGCCTCGTCGAGCCGCACCGCCGGAACCAGGAAACCGCGGACTCCTCGCTCGCGGGCGCGATCCACAGCCGCCCGGCGCTCGTCGGGCGCGAAGTGCTGCAGATGACAGTGCGAGTCGACGAGCATCGGCCGGCGGCGGTCCGCCTCGGGACCCTCGCGCTCAGCGGACGCGGGCGCCGGGGAGGGCGCCCGCCTGGTGGGGTCGGACGACGATCGGGCGTCCGTCGGGGTCGATCGCCGCGAGCAGCATGCCCTGCGATTCGTGGCCCATCAGCTTGGCGGGCTTGAGGTTGGCGACCACGACGATGTCGGTGCCGACGAGCTCCTCGCTGCGATACGCCTTGGCGATGCCGGCGACGATCTGGCGCGGCCCGGACGGCTCGCCCAGGTCGACGCTCAGCTTGAGGAGCTTCTCGGTTTTCGGCAGGCTCTCGCACGCGAGCACCTTGCCGATCTTGAGCTCGACGCTCAGGAACTGGTCGATGTCGATCATGCCGTTCCCTTCCTCTGCCGGTCGTGCCGCCGGCGCCGGCGCGTCGGCGTCGCCGGCGAGCTCGGCGAGAAACGCCTTTTTGTCGATGCGCGGAAAGATCGGCACTGGCTCGGGCAGCGGCGCCGATCTCGGCAGGCCGCCCCAGACGAGCACGTCGAGAGTCGTCGGCGGCTCGCCGACGCCGATCGCGGCGAGCACGCGCGCGGCCGTCTCCGGCATCATCGGCAGCAGACCGGTGGCGACCAGGCGCACCGCCTCGAGCCCGTTCCACAGCACGCGCGACAGCCCCTCGCTCGGCCCCTCTCTGCGGATCTTCTTCCACGGCTCACGGGCCACCAGGTACTGGTTCGCCTCGGCGAGCAGGCGCCAGAGCGCCCTCAGCGCGTCCTGGAAGGCGAGCCGCTCCATCGCCTCGCGGTAGATCGGCAGCACCTCGCGCGACAGGACGAGGATCGGATTGTCGTCGCACGCCACCGGCGGCGTCTTGCCGTCGAACGCCTGCCGCGAGAGCGTCACCAGCCGGCTGGTGGTGTTGCCGAGGTCGTTGGCGAGATCCGCGTTGAAGCGGTCGACGAAGCCTTCGTCGGAGAAGCTCGCGTCGAGCCCGAACACCATCTCGCGCAGCAGGAAGTAGCGCAGCGAGTCGGCTCCGAAACGCTCGATCAGGTGGTCCGGCCGTACGACGTTGCCGACCGACTTCGACATCTTGCGCTCGTCGCGGAGCCACCAGCCGTGCGCCCAGACGCAGGTCGGCAGCGGCAGGCCGGCCGACATCAGGAAGGCGGGCCAGAAGACGGCGTGGAAGCGCAGGATGTCCTTGCCGACTAGGTGCAGCCGCACGCCTGCGCTCCGCCAGTAGCGGACGAAGAGCTCCCCTTCTTCGTCGCCGCCGTAGCCGAGCGCCGAGATGTAGTTGGTGAGGGCGTCGAGCCAGACCCACACCGAATGGCCGGCGTGCCCGGGGAAGGGCACTCCCCAGTCGAGCCCGAAACGGCTCACCGAGAGGTCCTTGAGGCCGGAGGCGACGAAGGCGCGCACCTCGTTCAACCGGCTCTCCGGCCGCACGAAGCTCGGCTGCTCGTCGTAGAGAGCGAGCAGGCGGGACTCGTATCGCGACAGGCGGAAGAAGAGGTTCTCCTCCGACTTCCACTCGGTCGGCGTGCCGTGGTCCGGGCAGCGGTTGCCGGGTTGCGTCAGCTCCTTCTCGGTGTAGAAGGTCTCGCAGCCGGTGCAGTAGAAGCCCTCGTGCTTGGCGAGGTAGAGGTCGCCGGCCCGCTCCATCGCCGCGAGCAGCGCCGCCACCGCCGCCTCGTGCCGCGGCTCGGTAGTGCGAACGAAGTCGTCGTGCGAGATCTCGAGCCGCCGCCACAGTTCGTGGTAGCGCGCGACGACGCGGTCGGCGAGAGCGATCGGCCGCAGCCCCTCCTTGCGCGCCGCGCGCTCGATCTTCTGGCCGTGCTCGTCGGTGCCGGTGAGGAAGCGCACGTCGCCGCCGACGAGACGCCGGTAGCGCGCCACCGTGTCGGCCACGACCGTGGTGAAGATATGGCCGATGTGCGGCAGGTCGTTGACGTAGTAGATCGGCGTCGTGACGTAGAAAGGCGGCATCGGCGGGCTCGCGGCCGGACAGTCTATCAATCGGCTGCGCCGACGACGGCGCCGAGCTCGCTCGCGTCGAAGACATAGACGGTGGCGCAGAAGGCGCACTGCGCGGTGAGTGTGCCGTCCGCCTCGGTGATTTCGGCGCGCTCCGCGGTGGGGATCGCGGCCAGCCGCGGGGCGAGCTCCGCCCGGCAGCAGGAGCAGCGGAAGCGCACCGCCTGCGACTCCCGGGCGTCGTACAGCAGGCCGTCGAGAACCGATGCGAGCAGACCGTCGATGCCGCTCTCCGCCAGCCGCCGCGACAGCGAGCCGAACCCGGCGAGATTCGCTTCCACGCGGGCGATCGCCCGCGCATCGGCCGCCGGCACCGCCTCGACGAGAAAGCCGCCCGCCGAGCGCACGCCCTCCGGGCCGCTGAGCACTCCGAGCGACACCGCCGACTGCACCTGCTCGCTCTGCTCGAGGTAGTGCGCCAGGTCGAGGCCGAGCTCGCCGTTGACGAGCGCCACCTGGCTGTCGCTGCGCGCGCCGTCGGCGAGCTCCCGCACGACGCGCAGGGTGCCGCGCCCGACCGCCTCTGCGATGCGCAGACGGCCCGTTTCGGCCGGCGGCAGCTCAACCCGCGGCGCGCCCACGAAGCCGCGCAGGTCACCGGCCGAGTCGGCTTCCGCCACGACTCGGCCGAGCGGCCCGTCGCCGGCGACGCTGAGCACCAGCCGGCGGCAGGAGCGCGTGGCGAGCGCCCGCAGGAGCGCGGCTCCCGCCAGCGCGCGCCCGAGCGCGGTCGCTGCGATCGGCGAGAAGTCGTGGCGCCGCCGCGCCTCCTCGGTCGCGGCCGTCACGTCGACGATCGCCCAACGCAGGTCGAGGTCGCCGGCCACGCCGAGCCGCAGCTCACCGGGGGCAGAAGCGCCGGCGAGCGGCGTGCCGCCGCGGCCGAGGCTGCGATTCGGGGATCGGTCGCGCGGAGGGGAGGTCACCGCCGCGATCCTCTCAGACGGCTCGCCTCAGCGGCTCTGGCCGAACGGTGGCGACGTGTCCGCAGTCGCCCAGGCGCGTCGGAAGCGCCGCCGCACGGCGTCGAGCTCGGCCGCGGTACCTGCCGACAGACTCGCCGCCAGACCGGCGAGCGACCAGCCGTTCTCCGGATACCGCTCGAGGTCGAGACGGAAGACCGCTGCGGCCTCGTCGGCCCGCCCGGCGGCGAGCAGCGCCTCGCCGAGCGCCGGTCCGGTCGAGATGTACCAGTCCGCCGGTTCGTCGTAGACGAGCCGCCCCTCGGCCCCGAACGCCGCGCGGAGACGATCGATGCCGGCTTCGAGGTCGCCCTCGGCGCGCGCGATCTCACCCGCGAGCCAGTCGCGCCCGATGCCGAGGAGGAGAATCGCAGAGTTGAACACCTGCACCGCACCCTCCGGCTGGGCCGCGATCGCTTCCTCGACCCCGCGCAGCTCGGCTCTCGCCTCGGCCACGCGACCTGCGCGAGCCTGGGCGATGCCGCGCGCGGCGTGCCACGTGCCGCGGGCGTAGGTGAACTCCGCCGGCGGCGCCTCTTCGGCGAGCGCCTCCTGCCAGCGCGCGAACCGGATCTGCGTCCAGATCGGATAGCCGAGGAAGAAGTCCATGCCGGGGAACTCGCGCAGCGTGTCGTAAGACATGCCGGCGGCGGCAGCGTGCGCGTTCTCGATCGCCTCTGCGTAGCGCCCGGTCTGACAGGCCGCCCACCAGAGGAACTGGTAGTTGTGGCCGTAGTACATGCCGTAGAAGCCGGCGGCCGCGGCCGGGCTGCGCGCCAGATAGGAGCGGTCGACCTCGATGGCGCGACGGTTGGCCTCGGCGGCGTCGGCCCATCGGCCCAGCTGCGCCCAGATGTGCGCCGGCATGTGGACGACGTGCGCCGCTCCCGGCATCGTGGCGGCGATGCGCTCGGCGGCGGCCTCCGCCCGCTGCGGAGTCGGCGAGGCCTCGAGGGCGTGGATGAGCATGTGATTCGCTCCGGGGTGGTCGGCGTCGCGTGCGAGCACCGCCTCGAGGATGGCGAGGATCTCCGTCGTGCCCGGGGCCGGCGAGCCGTCCATCTCCCAGAGCTGCCATGGCCGCAGGTTCATCAGCGCCTCGGCGTGGTAGGCCTGGACGTCGAGATCGTCCGGATCGCGCGCGGCAAGCTCGGCCATCGCCGCCGCGTAGGCGTCGTTCAGCGCGGCAAAGCCCGCGGCGTTCTCCGGCGCCGGATCGGCGAGCCGGCGCGAGAGCGCCGCCAGCAGATCGCGCTCGATCGCCGGCTTGCCCTCGCTCACCGCCAGGCCGGCAGCCACCGCGCGCGCGCCGGCCGCCGTGCGCTCGGCCGAGCCCGGCAGGTTGTAATGCGGCGAGAGCGACATCCCGAGGCCCCAGAAGCACATCGCGCAGTCGGGGTCGCGCGCCGCCGCCTCGGCGAAAGAGCGCTCGGCCTCCTCGAGGTTGAAGGCGAAGAGCAGCCGCAACCCCTGGTCGAAGTAGGCCTGAACCGAAGGCGACGAAGTCGTGATCGGGCGGTGGTAGGTGCCGAGATCGTCGAACAGCGGCGGCGCCGCGCGCCCCGGCTCAGCGGAGCCGTGGCCCTGGAGCGCGGCGAGCGGCACGGCGAGCGCGACGCCGAGCGGCGCCGCGAATCGAAGCGCGAGTCTCATGAGCCCCCCCCGTCGAGCATCGGCTCGACCGGGGCCGATCCTAGTCCTCGCGGCACGCCCCTCACCAGCCGCGCTCGCGCAGCGAGACCCAACGCCCTTGGCCGCCCAGCACCAGGTGATCGACCAGCCGAATGCCGACGGCCTCGCCGGCCTCCGCCAGCCGGCGCGTGAAGGCCAGATCCTCGGCGCTCGGCGAGGGATCGCCGCTCGGATGCGTGTGGAAGACGATGCAGCCGGCGGCGCCGGCGAGCAGCCCCTCGCGTAGGATGCGGCGCGGCTCGGCCACCGCCCGGTTGAGCGCGCCGCGGAAGAGCTCGCGCTCGCCGAGCAGCCGGTTGCGGACGTCGAGGTAGAGGGCGCCCATCACTTCCTGATCGAGCGCCGCGTAGCGCAGCGTGAGGTAGCTCGCCACCGCCGCCGGGTGGCCGAGCGGCTCGCGCTCGCGCACCTCGGCGCGCGCCAGTCGCCGCCCCAATTCCACCGCCGCGAGCAGCGCCGCCGCCTTGGCCGGACCCACGCCGCCGCCGGTGAGCGCCGCGGGGACCGCCACCGCCAGCGCGCGCAGCCCACCGCTCTTCGCGAGGAGCCGGCGCGCCACGCTCAGTGCCGACTCTCCGGCCTGGCCCGTGCGCAAGAGCACCGCGACGAGCTCGGCGTCGCCGAGCACCTGCGCGCCCTGCGCCAGCAGCCGCTCGCGCGGCCGCTCGTCGGGCGGCAGCTCGCGGATCAGCTGGGCGAGCGCCACCGCCCCCACTCCTCGCCGAGCCGCGGGAGCTCCTCTCCCGCCGCGCTGCGCCGCTTGAGCGCCGCGAGCCGGCTCATCGGCGTCTCGTCGCGGTTGACTTCGACGAGAAGCGCGCCCGAAGCCGCGGCGAGCTCGATCAGTCCCGCCGCCGGCCACACCGTCGCCGAGGTGCCGACAGCGACGAACAGGTCGGCCGCGGCAACCTCGGCCTCGGCGCGCGCGAAGACGTCGAGCGGCAGGGCCTCGCCGAACCAGACGACGCCGGGGCGGAACATCCCGCCACAGTCGCAGCGCGCCGGCGGCGGCTCGGCCGGCGGCAGAGATTCCGTCGCCACCTCGCGCCTGCACCGCGCGCAGCGCGAGACCCACAGCGTGCCGTGCAGCTCGAGCACGTCGCGCGAGCCCGCCCGCTGGTGCAGCCGGTCGATGTTTTGCGTCACGACCACCAGAGACGGAAAGAGGGCCTCCCAACTTGCGATGGCGCGATGGCCGGGATTGGGCACCGCCGCCCGCATCGCGGCGAAGCGCTCCGCGTACCAGCGCGCGACGAGCTCGGGCCGAGCCGCGAACGCCTCCGGCGTGGCGACTTCTTCGGGACGGAAGCGTTCCCAGAGGCCGCCGGGCCCGCGAAAAGTGCCGATGCCGCTCTCCTGCGAGATGCCGGCGCCGGTGAAGACCACCGCCCGGCGGGCGGCGCGGACCGCACCCTCGACCGAGCTCATCGGAGCAGCCCTCGCTGTGCCGAAGAGTTCACAGATCGAACACCATGCGGCAGCGATAGCCGTCGTTCTCTCGCTCGAGCGCGAACTGGTGGCGCGTCAGCGCCTTGACCTGGCGCTCCACGACGTGCCGAGAAGGGTCGAACCTCTCCCCTGTGACCGCCGCGAAGCCGTCCCCGAGCGCCACCGCGGCGGGCAGGAAGCGCTCGCTGTCGGCGAGATAGACGAGCTCACGCAGGAAGCGGAAGAGTCGTTCGCTCTCGCTGTCGCCGGCGAGCGCGATCCGGCGTGACTCGCGCTCGCTCACCGGGCTCGTACCGACGAGGATCTCGCGCAGCAGGCTCGCCGCCTCGCCATAGAGGCCCGCGAGCTCGGGGGCGGCGATCTCGGCGCTGAGGTCGGCGGTGTGGGCGAGGAGCCGGCGCAAAGTGGGGGTCCGCGGCCGTTGAGGGTAGCGCGACCGGCCGTCCGTCCGCCAGCGGCCGCCGCTCAGCCGGTACGGACGAAGGTGACTGCCACGAAGTGGCTTGACAGTGGACGGCGAGATGCGCAGAATTTGAACGATGGTTCAAAACGCGTCCGCCCGTCTCGAGGCCAGCGCTCGCGGCGCCGACGGGCGGCGCCGCGAGATCCTCGCCGCGGCGTCCAGAGTGTTCCGGAGCAAGGGCTTCGCCGCCGCCGGCATGCGCGACGTGGCCGCCGAGCTCGGCATGACTGCCGGCAACCTCTACTACTACTTCGCCGGCAAGGAGGAGATCCTCGCCTTCTGCCAGGAGGCGACGCTCGACGACCTGCTCGCGCGCACCGCCGAGATCGTCGCCCTCGACCTCCCCGCCGCCGAGCGGCTGCGCCGGCTGATCGCCGCCCACGTCACCTGTCTCAACGTCACCTACCCCGGCTCGCTCGCCCACCTCGAGCTCGAAGCGCTCGCCCCCGCGCGTCGGGCGCCTCTGGCGGCGAAGCGCCGACGCTACGAGCAGGCGATCTCCACGCTGCTCGTCGAGGGCGCGGCGGCCGGCGAGCTGCGCGCGGTCGACGCCCGGCTGGCGACGCTGGCTCTGCTCGGCGCGCTCAATTGGACCGTCAAGTGGTTCTCGCCCGACGGCGCGCGCACCGCCGCCGATGTTGGCGAGGAGTTCGCCGAGCTCTTCCTCACCGGACTGCGAAAGGCCGCGCCATGAGCGACGTCACCACCCTCACCGTGCGCGTCAACGGCGAGCCCCGCACAGTCGCCTTTCCGACCCACCACACGCTGCTCGAGGTCCTGCGCGAGGAGCTCGGCCTGACCGGCACCAAGCACGGCTGCGAGCTCGGCGAGTGCGGCACCTGCACCGTGCTCGTCGACGGCCGGCCGGTGCTCTCGTGCCTCGTTCTCGCCGCCGAGATGGAGGGGCGCGAGATCGAGACCGTCGAGGGGCTGCAGGAGGGCAACCGCCTGCATCCGCTGCAGGAGACCTTCGCGGATCTCGGCGCCGCCCAATGCGGCTACTGCACGCCGGGGATCCTGATGGCGGCCAAGGCGCTCGTCGCCGGGAATCCCCGACCGAGCCGCGACGAGATCCGCGCCGCGCTGGCGGGCAATCTCTGCCGCTGCACGGGCTACATCAAGATCCTCGAGGCGGTCGAGGGCGCCGCCGCCAAGCTGCGGGGCGAGCCTTGGCAGCCGTCGAGCGAGTCCCTGCGCGGCGCGGAGGTGCCCTGAGCCGTGGCCGCCGCCGACCTGCGCCGTGGCGCTAGGAGCGCGCGCCGCCGAGCAGCCGCGCCGGCAGGTAGAGCAGCGCCTTCAGGAAGGCGAGCATGCCGCCGACGGCGATGCCGACCAGGCGGAAGGGCAGGAGGAGAAGCCAGACCAGGGGATAGAGCACCAGCGCCAGCAGCGCCAGCGGCCACGAGACGACGAAGAGCAGGAGCCAGAGGAGGAAGGTGAGCATTTCCGATCCAATCTACGCGCGACGGCGCCGGAAGTTCCGGCTCGGCGCCCGCGCCGCGGTCCTCGTCGCCGGCGGCGCGCTCTGCGCCCTGGCGCCGCTCTCGGCGGTCGAGGCGCCGGCGCCCGCCGATCTCGTCCTGCGCAACGGCCGGATCGAGACGATGGACGCGGCGCGGAGCCGCGCCGGGGCGCTCGCCGTGCGCGACGGCAGGATCGCCTGGATCGGCTTCGACGACGTCGACGGCGCCTGGATCGGCCCGCGGACCCGCGTCGTCGACCTCGGCGGGCGCTTCGTGCTGCCCGGCTTCCAGGACTCGCACGTGCATCCGGTGACCAGCGGCGTCGAGCTGCTCGGCTGCGACCTCAACGACTCGCGCAGCGCCGAAGAGGTGCGCGCCCGCGTCGCCCGTTGCGCCGCCGCTCGGCCCGACGACGAGTGGATCGTCGGCGGCGGGTGGGACCTGCCGCTCTTCCCCGCCGGCAATCCGCACCGCAGCGTGCTCGACGAGCTGGCGGGCGGGCGCGCCGTCTACCTCTCGTCGGCCGACGGCCATTCGGCCTGGGTCAGCTCGCGTGCGCTCGAGCTCGCCGGCATCTCGGCCTCGACGCCGGATCCACCGGCCGGCCGGATCGAGCGCGACGCCGACGGGGCGCCCAGCGGCACGCTGCGCGAGACGGCGATGGTGCCGGCGCAGCGCGCCGTGCCGCCGCCGTCGCCGGAGCGCCTCGCGGCCGGCCTGCGCGAGGCGGTGCGGATCGCCCACGGCTTCGGCATCACGGGGGTCGTCGAGGCCGACGGCAACGAGCCCCTGCTCGCGGCCTATGCGGCGCTGGACCGTTCCGGCGAGCTCGACCTGCACGTCACCGCCGCGGTGCGCGCGCTGCCCGAGGGCGGGCTGGCGCAGGTCGGCGAGCTCGAGCGCCTGCGCGCCGGCGACTGGGGACCGCACGTGCGAGCGACCGCGGTGAAGATCTTCGCCGACGGCGTCCTCGAGGCGCAGACCGGCGCCCTGCTCGCGCCGTACGTCGGTCGCGGCGGCGACCGCGGCGAGCTGATGTGGAGCGAGGAGCGGCTGCGCGAGCTCGCCGTCGAGCTCGACCGCCGCGGCTTCCAGCTCCACGTCCACGCCATCGGCGACCGCGCCATCCGCGCCGCCTTCGATGCCGTCGAGGCCGTCGCGGCGGCGAACGGCCCGCGCGATCGCCGCGCGACGCTCGCCCACATCCAGCTCTTCGCACCGGAAGACATACCCCGCTTCCGCCACCTCGGCGCGGCGGCCTCGTTCCAGCCGTTGTGGGCCTACGAGGACAGCTACATCCGCGAGCTCACCGTGCCGTTCCTCGGCCCGGAGCGCTCGCGCTGGCTCTACCCGATGGGCAGCGTGGCGCGCACCGGCGCCGTCCTCGCCGGCGGCAGCGACTGGTCGGTGTCGTCGATGAATCCTCTCCCCGGCATCGAGGTCGCGATCACCCGCCGCGACCCGCGCGCCGAGCCCGGTCCGCCGTGGATCCCGGAGGAGACGGTCGACCTGCGCACGATGCTCGCTGCCTACACCATCGGCTCGGCGTGGGCCTCCTTCCGCGAGCGCGAGACCGGCTCGCTCGAGCCCGGCAAGCTCGCCGACCTCGTCGTCCTCGATCGCGACCTCTTCGCGATCCCGCCGACCGAGATCTCCGACGTCAAGGTCCTCGTGACCCTCTTCGCTGGCGACGTCGTCTACCGCGACCCCGGGCTGCCCGACGGCGTCCTCGCCTTCGGCGGCCCGGAAGATCCGATCCTCTCGAAGGAGTCGAACGATGGCTGATCCAGTTCGCCCACCGAGCCCGCCGCCCGGCGCCGCGCCGGGCGCCGGCGAGCGCGAGCTCGCGATCGTCGGCAAGCCGTTCCGGCGCGTCGATGGGCGCGCCAAGGTCACCGGCCAGACGCGCTTCGCCGACGACCTCTCCTTTCCGCGCCTGGCGTTCGTCAAGCTGGTGCGCTCGACCGTTCCGCACGGCCGGATTCGCGGCATCGATCTCTCCGCCGCCGAAAGGACGCCCGGCGTCCTCGGCTTCCTCGTCGGCAAGGACCTGCCGACCACCTTCGGCATCCTGCCGGTGTCGCAGGACGAGCATCCGCTGGCTCTCGACGTCGTGCGCCACGTCGGCGATCCGGTCGTCGCCGTGGCGGCGACCTCGGAGGACGCGGCGCACGAGGCGGCGCTGGCGGTGAAAATCGACTACGAGATCCTGCCGACGATCGCCTCGGTCGACGACGCGCTCGCCACGCCCGCGCCGCAGATCCATGCTTACGCCGACGAAGGCAACCTGCACAAGGTGTTGTCGATCAAGTTCGGCGACGTCGAAGCCGGCTTCGCCGAAGCGGACCGCATCTTCGAGGACATCTTCTTCTACGACGGCAACACCCACCTGCCGATGGAGCAGCACGCCACCGTCGCGCTGCCCGAGGACGACGGCCGCGTCACCGTCTGGTCGTCGACCCAGACGCCGCACTATGTGCACCGCGCGCTGACCAAGGTGCTGGGGCTCGCGGCCTCGCGCATCCGCGTCGTGGCGACGCCGAACGGCGGCGCCTTCGGCGGCAAGTCGGATCCGTTCGGCCACGAGATCGTCTGCGCCGCGATGGCCCTGAAGCTCGGTCGACCGGCCAAGATCACGCTCACTCGCGAGGAAGTCTTCTACTGCCATCGGGGCCGTCACCCGGTGCTGATGCGGATGAAGACCGGGGTGACGAACGAAGGCCGGCTCACCGCCCAGACGCTGCAGACCGCGCTCGACGGCGGCGCCTACGGCAGCTACGGCGTGGCATCGGTCTACTACACGGGCGCCCTGCAGACGGTCACCTATCGACTGCCGCGCTACAAGTTCGAGGCGATCCGCGCCTTCACCAACAAGCCGGCCTGCGGCCCCAAGCGCGGACACGGCACGCCGCAGCCGCGCTTCGGCTTCGAGGTGCAGCTCGACAAGATCGCGGTGGCGCTCGGCAGGAATCCCGCCGATCTCCGGCTCGCCATCGTCGAGGAGCCGAACGCGATCACCGCCAACTGGCTCAAGCTGGGCACGATCGGGCTGGCCAGGTGCATCGAAGCGGTGGTCGCCGGCTCGGGCTACCGCGAGCGCTGGGGAAAGCTCCCCGACGGGCGTGGTCTCGGCCTCGCCTGCGGCAGCTACCTGACCGGTGCCGGCCTGCCGATCTACTGGAACCACATGCCCCAATCCGGCGTTGCGATCCACGTCGATCGCGGCGGCGGCGTCGCCGTCTTCTGCGGCGAGACGGAGATCGGCCAGGGCTCCGACTCGGTGTTGGCGGCGATCGTCGCTGAGGAGCTGGGAGTCGAGATCGAAGACCTGCGCCTGCACGTCGCCGACACCGCGCTCACGCCGGTCGACCTCGGCAGCTACTCCTCTCGCGTGACGCTGATGATGGGCCAGGCCGCCAAGGAGGCCGCCGGGCGCGTCCGCTCTCTGGTGGCGTGGGCGGTCGGCCAGCAGCTCGGGATCCCCGAGTCTCGCCTCGTCTTCGCCGGCCGCCGCGTCTTCGACGCCGCCGAGCCCGAGAAAGGCCTCGATTGGGAAGAGGCGGTGATCGCCACCGAGGCGCGCTCCGGCACGATCGCCACCGCCGGCTCTTACACGCCGCCGCGCTCGCCGGGCAAGTACCGGGGCGCCGGCGTCGGTCCCTCCCCCACCTACTCGTACTCGGCCGCGGTCGTCGAGGCCGAGGTCGATGCCGCGACCGGGATCTGGAAGCCCGCGCACGTCTGGATCGCGCACGACATCGGCCGCTCGATCAATCCGGTGCTGGTGATGGGTCAGGTCGAGGGCTCGGTCTACATGGGCCTCGGCGAAGCGATGATGGAGGAGTCGGCCTTCCGGCGCCTGCCGAAGTCGCGGTCGCACGCCCTGGTGCACAAGTTCCCGAGCCTCCTCGAGTACAAGAGCCTCACCTGCGAGGAGATGCCGCCGGTCACGACCTACCTGATCGAGGATCCCGACCCGGCCGGTCCGTACGGCGCCAAGGAGGTCGGCCAGGGGCCGCTGCTCCCGATCATGCCGGCGTGCGCCAACGCGATCTACGACGCCGTCGGCGTGCGCGTCGACCAGGTGCCGATCCATCCGCACATGGTGCTCAAGGCGCTCGCGGCGAAAGACAAGGGGAAAGAGCCGCGCTGCGGACCGGCGGGCTTCCCCGACATCGACTTCGGCTTCACGCTCGAGGTTCCGACTCCGTGGGAGGGCGGCGACGGCAGAGCCACCAACGAGGCCGAGCTCAAGCTCGCCACCGGCCGCAGGTCGAGGCAGGGCACCATGGCCGACCGCGAGGAGGCGCTGAGAGCCGGCAGCGTCGGGGCCCTGACGACTCGGCTCGAGGGGAAGAAGGGCGACTGAGATGCTGCGCCTGCCGGAATTCGAGCTCCACCGGCCGACCAACCTCGCCGAGGCGGCGAGGATCCTCGCCGGCGAGGGCGACGCCGCCCGCCTCGTCGCCGGCGGCACCGATCTGTGGCCGAACATGAAGCGGCGCCACCAGAAGGCCGCGCACGTCGTCTCGCTCGGCCGTGTCGCCGAGCTGCGCGGCATCGACGCCAACGGCGACCTCCGGATCGGCGCCATGGAGACGCTCACCGACGTCGAGCGCCACGCCACCGTCGGCGCGCGCTTCCCCGCTCTCGCCCGCGCCGTCGGCTCGATCTCGTCGCCGCTGCTGCGCAACATGGGCACGATCGGCGGCAACGTCTGCCTCGACACCCGCTGCACCTACTACAATCAGAACGAGGAATGGCGGCAGGCGATCTCCTACTGCATGAAGGCCGAAGGGAAGATCTGCTGGGTGGCGCCCTCCTCGCCGCGCTGCTGGGCGGTGCAGTCGTCCGATTCGGCGCCGATGCTCGTCGCCCTCGGCGCGCGAGTGCGGCTCGTCGCCGCCGCGGGAGAGCGCGAGATTCCGCTCGCGGCGCTCTACCGCGACGACGGCATGGAGTACCTGACCAAGCGGCGCGACGAGATCGTCGCCGAGATCGTCGTCCCCGGCGCATCCGACGCGGCTCACTGCCGCACGGCCTTCTGCAAGCTCCGCCGCCGCGGCTCGATCGACTTCGGCGTCCTGTCGGTGGCGGTCGCGCTCTGGATGGACGGCGAGACGGTCCGCGACGCGCGCGTCGTCCTCGGCTCGATCGCCTCGCTCCCCTCCTCCGCGGACGACGTCGCGCAGGCGCTCGTCGGCCATTCGGTCACCGCCGAGAGGATCCGCGCCGCCGCCGCCAAGGCGCGCTCCGCCGCCACCCCGATGGACAACACCGACCTCGACCCCCGCTGGCGCGGCCAGGTGACGCCGGTCTACGTCGAGCGCATCTTGCGCCTCGCCGCCGGGCTCGCCTGAGCGGCGCGAGAGCGCCGGCGGGGCGTTGCTAGACTCTCGCGGCGTCAGACGCCGCCGTGCTTCACCGCGACCCCCCGGGAGGCTCTCTTGAAGACGAATCGCCGCTCCCCCGCCAGCACGACCGGCAAGACTGGCGCTCGCTCGCTCCCGCCCGCGCCGCTCGTCGGCATCCTGATGGGCTCCAGGAGCGACTGGGCGACGATGGCGGCGGCGGCGGAGATCCTGGACAGCCTCGGCGTGCCTTACGAAGCCAAGATCCTCTCGGCGCACCGGACGCCGGATGCGACGCTCGAGTACGCCCGCAAGGCGGAGGAACGCGGCCTCGAGGCGATCATCGCGGGAGCCGGGATGGCGGCCCACCTCCCCGGCGTCGTCGCCGCGATGACGCCGTTGCCGGTGCTCGGCGTACCGCTCGAGTCCGGCGGCCTCGGCGGCCTTGACGCGCTGCTCGCGATCGTGCAGATGCCCAAGGGCGTGCCGGTCGCGACCTTCGCCGTCGGCAGCGCGGGCGCCGGCAACGCCGCGCTGTTCGCCGCCAATCTGCTCGGGGCGACCCGCCCGGAGCTGCGCGCGCGCTTGCGCGCCTGGCGCGCGGAGCGCACCGGCGAGGTGCTGGCGCAGCAGCTGCCCGAGCCCGGCGCCGGCTAACCGGCGAGCGCGCTCGCCGCGCCGCGCAGCGCCGCGGCCGACGGCGAGCGAAGGCGGAAGACCGGCACCCGTCGCACGTACTCCCGGAAGCGTCCCTTGCCGTCGAGCCTGGCGAAGAAGCGGCCGCGGTCGAACGCGGCCGCCATGCCTTCCAGCATCCCGCCAGCGAGATAGAGGCCGCCGCGGGCGCCGAGCGTGAGCACGAGATCGCCGGCCACCGCACCGAGCCAGCCCGAGAAGAGCTCGCACGCCTCGCGGCAGGCGGCCGACTCGCCGGTCGCGGCCCGGCGCGCGATCTCCTCGGCGGTGAGCGCTCCTGCGCTCCGCCCGTCGAGCTCGGCCACGGCATCGTAGAGCGCGACCAGCCCGGGGCCGGAGAGCGCTCGCTCCGCCGAGGCGCGCCCGAAGCGCGCCGCCAGCCGCAGCACGACCCGCCACTCGCGCTCGTCGGTGGCCGCCAGATCGCGGTGCCCGCCCTCGCCGGAGAGGGCGATCCAGGACTCGCCCGAGCGCAGGAGCGCCCCGACTCCGAGTCCGGTGCCGGGGCCGACGAGGGCGCGCGGAGCGACGGCGACCGGCTCGCCCTCCCGCCAGCGCTCGAGCTCCTCGTCGGCCAAGCCGGAGAGCGAGCGAGCGACCGCTTCGAAGTCGTTGAGGAGGACCAGCCGTGCGAGCCCGAGCGCCTCCCGCGTCGCCATGGCCGAGAAGCGCCAGCCGACGTTGGTGAGCTCGACCACATCCCCGCTCACCGGACCCGCGAGCGCGACCGCGACCGGCAGCCCGGCGAGATCGAGCCCGAGCCGAGCGGCGGCAGCGCCGAGCGCGCCGGTGAGGTTCGCGAATGCGGCGCTCGGCAGCTCGACCGTCGCTCCCGGCTGGCCGGCCTCGTCGAGAGAGGCGAATCGAGCGTGCGTGCCGCCGACGTCTGCGACCAGGCCACGCGCGACCACGGTGACCGGCCTCAGGGCAGCGCCGGCGCGCCCTCGAGCTCGGCGATGCGCTCGCGGATCGCCTCCGGCAGCGGCGACTTGCGGCCGCTCCGGTAGTCGAAGGCGACGACGACGCCGCTGCCTTCGCAGGCGATGCGGCCGAGCCGCCGGCTGCGCACCTCGTAGAGCATCGTGAAGCGATCCGCCGCGGGCTCGACGACCCGGGTCGCGACTTCGACCTCGTCCGGCCAGTCGAGCGGCGCCCGGAAGCGCGCCTGCGTCGAGTGCAGGATCGGTCCGATGCCGCTCTCGCGCTCGACGACCGGCCAGTCGAGGCGGCGGAAGTACTCCATCCGCGCGCTCTCGAACCAGCGGAAGTAGACGGCGTTGTTGACGTGGCCGTAGGAGTCCATCTCGCCCCACTGCAGCGGCAGGCGGATCGTCACCGGGAAGCGGTCGGCCGCGGAATCGGACATCGAAGACCGGCAGGCTAGCACGCGTCCCTCGCCGCCCCTGGCCCTCCGCTAGCTCGTGGCGGGCGGTCCCACCCCGTCGGGTGGCGACACGAGGCCAGGTCAGATATAGGAATCAAGTGTCCGATTTCCTGTGACCGAGCGGAGGAGCGGATGCGAATCAGCGGGTGGGCGGTCGAAGCCCCCGGAGCGCCGATGACGCCGTTCGAGCGCGACGAGGATCCGGGCGCCGGCGAGGTCCTCGTCGCAATCGGCGGCTGCGGCGTCTGTCACACCGACCTCGGCTTCGTCTACGACCGCGTCCCCACGCGGCACCCGCTGCCGTTGACTCTCGGCCACGAGATCGCCGGCACCGTCGTCACCTCCGGTCCGGGGGCCGAGGATTGGATCGGCCGCCAGGTCGTCGTTCCCGCCGTCATTCCGTGCGGCGACTGTCCCGCCTGCCGCGCCGGCCGCGGCCAGATCTGCCCGCGGCAGATCTTCCCCGGCAACGACGTGCACGGCGGCTTCGCGAGCCACGTGCGCGTCCCGGCGCGAGGGCTCTGCCCGGTGACCCGGCTCGCCGACCCGGCGACGAATCCCCGCGGGCTCGCGCTGTGGATGCTGAGCGTCGTCGCCGACGCCGTCTCGACGCCCTATCAGGCGATCGTGCGCAGCGGCCTCGGCGCTGGCGACCTCGCCGTCTTCGTCGGCTGCGGCGGAGTCGGCGGCTTCGGCGTCCAGGTGGCGGCTGCGATGGGTGCCGCCGTGGTCGCTCTCGACGTCGACGCCCGCAGGCTGGCGAGACTGAGCGACTTCGGCGTCTCTCTCGCGCTCGACGTGACAGCGCACGACGTCCGCGGCCTGCGCGACGCAGTGCAGAGCTTCGCCAAGTACCGCGGCATCCCGACCTTTCGCCAGTTCGTTTTCGAAACCTCGGGCACACCGACGGGCCAGGCGACGGCGTGGAGCCTGCTGCGCCACGGCGGCTACCTCTCGATCGTCGGTTACACGGCGAAACCGGTCGAGCTCCGCCTCTCCAACCTGATGGCCTTCGACGCCACCGTGCAGGGCAACTGGGCCTGCCTGCCGGAGCACTATCCCGCCGTCGCCGAGCTCGTTCTCTCCGGCAAGGTCGCGGTCGAGCCGTTCGTCGAGCGCCGGCCGCTCGCCTCGATCAACCAGACCTTCGCCGAGCTGCATTCCGCCGCGCCCGCCCGACGCATCGTCCTCGTCCCGGAGACCGCCTCATGACGCCCGACTTCAAGGACCACGATCTCACGCCGCCCAACGATCACGCCGGCGTCCGCTACGAGCGGCTGCCGCTGCGCTCGCCGGATGGCGAGACTTTCGACGGCCTGCACGCCGTCCGCCTGATGCTCGACAACCCGAGTCAGCTCAACTCCTACACCACCGAGATGATCAAGGGCGTGATCCTCGGCTTCCGCCGCGCCTCGAACGACCGCGCCGCGGTCGCGGTGGTCTTCACCGGCGCCGGCGACCGCGCCTTCTGCGCCGGCGGCAACACCGAGGAGTACGCCACCTACTACGCCGGCCGGCCCGAGGAGTACCGCCAGTACATGCGGCTGTTCAACGACATGGTCAGCGCCATCCTCACCTGCGACAAGCCGGTCGTCTGCCGCGTCAACGGCATGCGCATCGCCGGCGGGCAGGAGATCGGCATGGCCTGCGACTTCTCGCTGGCGCAGGACCTCGCCAGCTTCGGCCAGGCCGGGCCGCGCCACGGCTCCGCGCCCGACGGCGGCTCGACCGATTTCCTGCCGCTCTTCGTCGGCATCGAGGCGGCGATGGCGAGCTCGACGCTGTGCGAGCCGTGGACGGCGCACCAGGCGTACCGGTTCGGCCTGCTCAGCGACATCGCGCCGGCGCTGCGCGTCGACGGCGAGCTGGTGCCCAATCCGCTCGTCGTCACCGACCGCTGGATGGGCGAGGACGGGCGCATCGTCTACGGCGAGCGCAAGCGCGGCGGGGAGCTCGCCGCCGGCAAGGCGCTCCTCGCGCGCGGCGCGGTCGACCTCTCGGCTCTCGACCGCGCCGTCGACCGACTGATCTGGAAGCTCGCCCACACCATGCCGGGCTGTCTCGCGAAGACGCTCGAGAGCGTGCGCAAGCACAAGCTCGAGCACTGGAACCGCAACCGCGAGTCGAACCGCGCCTGGCTGGCACTCAACATGATGACCGAGGGCCGCCTCGGCTTCCGCGCCTTCCACGAGGGCGACCGCGACCGCCGCGAGGTCGACTTCCTCGAGCTGCGGCGGCGCTTGGCGGCCGGCGAGCCGTGGAGCGAGGAGCTCGTCGAGGCGATGCTGGCGCCGCTGCGTCCGGTGGGGGCCGGCGCGTGAGCGCTGCCGCCGTCGCCCCGCGCGCCACCCTGCGCGACATCGTGCCGGCCGACCTCGCCCGCGTGGTCGAGATCGACTCCCGCCATCGCGGCGCGGCGCTGCCCGACTACTGGCGCGGCGTGCGCGACGCCTTTCTCGCCGGCGGCCGCGAGCACGTCCGGGTCGCCCTCGGCGCCGAAGTCGAAGGCCGGCTCGCCGGCTTCCTCTTCGGCGAGGTGCGCGCCTTCGAGTTCGGATCTGAACCGTGCGGCTGGATCTTCGCCGTCGGCGTCGATGGGGACGCGCAGCGCAGCGGTCTCGGCTCGGCGCTCCTCGCCGAGGCGTGCCGCCGCTTCCACGCTGCTGGCATCACGAAGATCCGCACCATGGTGCGGCGCGCCGACGTGCCGGTGCTCGCCTTCTTCCGCGCCCACGGCTTCGCCGCGGGCGAGTTCACCCAGCTCGAGCTCGAGCTGCCGACGGAGGGCCGATGACCCAGAACGTGCGGGAGATCGTGGAGCGAGCCGAGCGCCTCTACCGCGACATCGGCCTCGCCTCGGTGCGCGCGTGGAAGCGGGCGACCGGCGGGCTCGCCGTCGGCTACCTGCCGATCTGGGCGCCGCGCGAGCTGCTCGCCGCCCAGGGCGTGCTGCCGGTCGGTCTGATGGGCGGCGGCGAGGAGATCGAGATCATCCGCGGCGACGCCTTCTATCAGTCCTACATCTGCCACTTGCCGCGCTCGATCGTCGAGCTGGGCCTGGGCGGGCAGCTCGACGTGCTCGACGGCGTGCTCTTCCCCGCCATCTGCGACGTCATCCGCAACCTCTCGGGCGTCTGGCAGATGCGCTTCCCCGACAAGCTCGTGCGCTACCTCGACGTGCCGCAGAATTTCGACCCCGGGATCGGCGGCGTCTTCTTCCGGCAGGAGCTCGAGTCGCTCGCCACGGATCTCGAGGCGCGCGGAGCGAGACCGTACGACCCCGATGCGCTCCGCGCCGCCCTCGCTGCGTACAACGCCAACCGCCGCAAGCTGCGCGCGCTCCACGTCCTGCGCGAACGGGAGCCGTGGAAGGTGCCGACCTGGGAGCTCTACCTCGTCCAGCGCGCCGGCATGGTGCTGCCGCTCGCCGAGTTCGATCGCCTGATCGACGACTACCGCGCCGCCGTCGAGTCCGACGAGGCGCGGCGGCCGATGGACCAGGCGCGCGTGCTGGTCGTCGGCTCGTTCTGCGAGCAGCCGCCGCTCGGCCTGATCAAGACCATCGAGCGCTCGGGCTGCTACATCGTCGACGACGACTTCGCGCTGGTGCACCGCTTCTTCCGCTCCGACGTGCCGCTCGACGGCGATCCGCTCGACAACCTGGTGCGCGCCTTCCTCGACGACGCGGTCGAGAACCCCACCCGTTTCTGCGGCGACGACCGCAAGTCGGAGGCGATGGTCGAGCGCGCGCGCGCCTGCCGCGCCGAGGGCGTCGTCTTCTGCGCCCCGAGCTTCTGCGACCCGGCGCTCCTCGACCAGCCGATGGCGGTCGCGGCGGTGGAGTCGATCGGCGTGCCGTGGACCGCCTTCAAGTACGCCGAGAACACCGGCCAGTTCCAGGTCATCCGCGAGCAGGCCGGCACCTTCGCCGACTCGATCAAGCTGTGGAGCACGCCGTGACGACCACCGCCCCTCCCGATGTCGCTCGGCACCCGAGCGCCGGCAAGGCGCAGAAAGACCGCTCGCAGCTCCGCCAGAAACGGATGATCGCCGAGCACTACACGCGCCTGGCGCACGCGCCCGAGAGCGGCGAGAGGAGCGTCTACACCTTCGTGCCCGGCAACCTGACCGAGCTCCTGCGCAGCTTCGACCTGCTGCCGGTACTGCCCGAGATCAACGCTCTGCAGTCGGCGATGCGCGGCCGCACCAAGGAGTACATCTCGATCGCCGAGAAGGCCGGCCAGTCGGAGGACGTCTGCACCTACGTCAAGGCCGACTACGGCATGCTCAAGTCGGGCAACGTCGGCCCGACCGGCGAGCGGCTGCCCGAGCCCGACCTGCTGCTGCTCTCCTACACGGGCTGCTTCACCTTCCTCAAGTGGTTCGAGATCCTGCGCCAGGAGTACCGGGCGCCGATCGTCATGCTCCACGTGCCGTACCAGGCCGAGGGACGGATCACCGACTCGATGCGCCGCTACGTCGTCGCCCAGCTGCGCGACAAGGTGATCCCCGAGCTGGAGCGGATCTCGGGCCGCGAGTACGACGAGGATCGCCTGAAGGAGATGCTGGCGCGCTCCGCCCGCGCCGAGGACGACCTCGTCCGCGTGCTGCACTCGGCGAAGCAACGGCCGTCGCCGATCGACTCGTACTTCGGTGCGGTCTACTACGTCGGGCCGATCTTCTCCGCCTTCCGCGGCAGCGAGGACGCCTGCCTCTACTATCAGGAGCTCTGGCAGGAGATCGAGGAGCGGCTGCGCGCCGGCCTCGGTCCGGTCACCCCCGACGGCCAGCTCGCCGAGGAGCGCTTCCGGCTGGTCGTCGAGGGGCCGCCCAACTGGACCCACTTCCACGAGTTCTGGCGCATGTTCGCCGACGAGGGGGCGGTCGCCGTCGCCTCGACCTACTCCAAGGTTGGCGGCGTCTACGACACCGGCTTCCGCCACGATCCCGACCACCCGCTCGAGACGCTCGCCGACTACTGCATGGGCTGCTACACCAACCTGAGCCTGCCGTCGCGCGTCGACCTCATCTGCCGCTACGTCGAGGAGTACGCCGCCGACGGCGTGCTCATCCACTCGATCAAGAGCTGCAACTCGTTCTCGGCCGGACAACTCGCCATGCTGCGCGAGATCGAGAGCCGCACCGGCAAACCGGGAGGCTTCATCGAGAGCGACCTCGTCGATCCGCGCTACTTCTCGGCGGCCAACCTGAAGAACCGCCTCGAGAGCTATTTCCAGATGCTCGACCAGAAGCGCGCGAAGGTGCCCGCATGATCGGCTGCGTCGGCATCGACCTCGGCTCCACCACTACCAAGGCGGTCGTCCTCGGCGCCGGCGACGAGATCCTCGGTCGCGGCATCACCAACAGCCGCAGCAACTACGGCGTCGCCTGCGACGTGGCCCTCGCCGAAGCGCTGATCGACGCCCGCTTCGGCCGCGTCGCGGCTGCCTTGGCCAGAGCCGAGATCGGCGAAGGCGAGCGGCGGCAACTGCTCGGCGAGCTCGAGCGCCGCTTCCGCGAGCAGCAGTACCGGCGCCTGCTCGACCTGTTCGCCGAGCGCATCCTGGGCCACGCCGCCGAGGCCGCCGAGGCCGCCGAAGTCGTGCCGGCGGTGCGCGGCATCCTCGCCCGCATGCAGGGAGAGACCGCCGAGCTCTTTTCGCCGCGCGGCCGGCGCCGGAGCGACTTCTTCCGCGATCTCGCCGGCGGCCGCTACCTGGCGCTCGCCGAGGAGACGGCGCGCCGGAGTGAAGCCGGCTTCGACCGGCTGGCCGGCCTCTTCGACCGCACCATCCTCGAGGTCGAGAACCTGCCTTCCGCCGCCGACTCGTTTCCGCCTCTCGTGCGCGCGGCGCTCGCCGCGATGCCCGCGCCGCCGGCGACGCTCCTCGCCGCGGTCGAGAGCGCCACGACAGCGCCGCTCGACGTCGTGCGCTCGGTCGGCACCGGTTACGGCCGCGCGACGCTGCCGTTCCCGAAGGACCAGATCCGCTCCGAGATCCTCTGCCACGGTCTCGGCGCGCATCACCTCTTCCCGGCCACCCGCACGGTGCTCGACATCGGCGGCCAGGACACCAAGGCGATCCAGGTCGATGAGCAGGGGATCGTCACCTCGTTCCAGATGAACGACCGCTGCGCCGCCGGCTGCGGCCGCTATCTCGGCTACATCGCCGACGAGATGAACCTCGGCCTGCACCAGCTCGGGCCGCTGGCGCTCAAGGCCGAGCGCACGGCGCGCATCAACTCGACCTGCACCGTCTTCGCCGGCGCCGAGCTGCGCGAGCGGCTGTCGCTCGGCGAGAAGCGCGAGGACATCCTCTCCGGGCTGCACCGCGCCATCATCCTGCGGGCGATGTCGCTGCTCGCCCGCTCGGGCGGCGTCAACGATCAGTTCACTTTCACCGGCGGCGTCGCCAAGAATCCCGCCGCCGTCGCCGCCCTCGGCGAGCTCGTGCGCACCAACTACGGAGAGCTGACGATGAACATCTCGGCCGATTCGATCTACACCGGTGCGCTGGGCGCGGCGCTCTTCGCTCGCCGCGACACCGAGCGTGTCGCCCCGGGAGCTGCGGCGTGAGCGTGCCGGTGAGAATCGCCGAGCCCCCCGCGGCCGAGCTGCGCGTCGCCGGCATCGACGTCGGCACCGCGGCGATCAAGCTGGTGCTGCTCGCCGACCGCCCCGACGCCGGGCCGCGCGTCCTGCTGACGCGCTGCGAGCGCATCCGCCGCCGCGATCCGCAACGCGTCGTCGAGGAGCTCTTCGACGAAGCCATCGCGTCGGCCGGCCTGGCCCGCGAGGAGCTCTCCTACGTCGCCACCACCGGCGAGGGCGAGATGGTGCGCTTCCGCACCGGCCACTTCTACGGCATGACGACGCACGCCCGCGGCGGGCTCTTCCTCGACCGCGAGTCGCGCGGCGTGCTCGACATCGGCGCCCTGCACTGCCGCGCGGTGGCGATGGACGAGCGCTCGCGTGTGCTCGGCTACCGCATGACCAGCCAGTGCGCCTCGGGATCGGGCCAATTTCTCGAGAACATCTGCCGCTATCTCGGCGTCAGCCTCGACGAGATCGGTCCGCTCTCGCTCCAGGCCGACGCCCCCGAGGCGTGCTCGTCGATCTGCGCCGTGCTCGCCGAGACCGACGTCATCAACATGGTGTCGCGCGGCATCTCGGCGCCGAACATCATCGCCGGCATCCACCAGTCGATGGCCGGACGCTACGTCAAGCTGCTCTCCAGTCTGGGAATCGAGGGCGTCGTCCTCGTCACCGGCGGCCTCGCCGCGGACGTCGGACTGCTCTCGGCGCTGCGCGAGGCGGCGGCCGGCCAGAAAAAGTCGATCGAGCTGCGCACCCATGCCGAGTCGGCGCTCGCCGGCGCCTACGGCGCGGCGCTGTGGGGCGACTTCCGCGCCCGCAAGCTAGCCACGCTGGGGCTCGACCTCGCCGCCGGCCGGGCCGCCTGAAGGGAAGCGGGATGAACTACCAGCGCTCGACGCGGTACGCGCTGTACGCGGCTGTCGAGATGGCCTCGGCGCCCGGCGGCGAAGCGGTCACCGCCGCGCAGGTCGCCGAGCGTTACCGCCTGCCCCCGACCGTCGTCGCCAAGGTCCTCCAGCGGCTGGTCAAGGCCGGCATTGCCATCGGCACGCGCGGCGTCGCCGGCGGCTACCGCCTGGCGCGGCCGGCGGGCGAGATCCCCTTGCTCGAGATCGTCGAGGTTTACGAGGGTCCCAAGCCCGGCTCGGTCTGCATGCTCGGCGAGTGCGGCGAGGGCCAGTGCGGCCAGTTCGCCGAATGCCGCCTGCGGCAGCTCTTCGAGGAGATCGATCAGCAGGCGCGCGCCACTTTCGCCTCGGTCACCCTCGAGACCCTGGTAGCGCCGCGTTGGCCGCTCGCTCTCGTCGGCCTGCCGGCGCAGCGGGACGCGAGCTAGCGCCCGCTCCTTCGCCGCGTCACTCCCACTCGATGGTGCCGGGGGGCTTCGAGGTCACGTCGTAGACGACGCGGTTGATGCCGCGCACCTCGTTGACGATGCGGTTGGCGACGCGGCCGAGCAATTCGTGCGGCAAGTGGCTCCAGTCGGCGGTCATGAAGTCGTGCGTCTCGACGGCGCGCAGCGCGAGGACGTTCTCGTAGGTGCGGAAATCGCCCATGACGCCGACCGCCTTGACCGGCAGCAGCACGGCGAAGGCTTGCGACACCTTCTCGTACCAGCCCGCCTCGCGCAGCTCGTCGAGGAAGAGGGCGTCCGCCGCCTGCAACAGCGCCACGCGCTCCGGCGTCACCTCGCCGAGGATGCGCACCGCGAGCCCTGGCCCCGGAAACGGGTGGCGGCCGATGAACTCCTCCGGCAGGCCGAGCTCGCGCCCGAGCTGCCGCACCTCGTCCTTGAACAGCCAGCGCAGCGGCTCGACGAGCTCGAAGCCGAGCCGCTCGGGCAGCCCGCCGACGTTGTGGTGGCTCTTGATCACCGCCGACGGCCCCTTGACGCTCGTCGACTCGATGACGTCGGGGTAGAGCGTCCCCTGCGCCAGGTAGCGCACGCCCGCGACTTGCTTCGCCTCGCGCTCGAAGACGTCGATGAAGGCGCGGCCGATCGCCTTGCGCTTGGCCTCCGGCTCCTCGACTCCGGCGAGGGCGGCGAAGAATTCGGCCGCGGCGTCGGCGGTGACGACCGGGATCTCGAGGCCCTCGCTGAGGCTCATCTCGACCTGGCGGCGCTCCCCCTTGCGCAGCAGGCCGGTGTCGACGAAGACCGAGACGAGCTGGTCGCCGATGGCGCGCTTCAACAGCGCCGCGGTGACCGCCGAGTCGACGCCACCCGAGATGCCGCAGAGCACCCGGTCGTCCCCGACCCGGGCGCGCAGATCGGTCGCGGCTTCCTCGAGGTAGCCGGCCATCGTCCAGTCGCCGCGCGCGCCGCACGCCTTGTAGAGGAAGTTGTGCAGCATCGCCGCGCCGTGGCGCGTGTGGCTGACCTCGGGGTGGAACTGGATGCCGTAGAGCCTACGCGCAGCGTCTTCGAAGCCGACGACATCGACGTTCTCGCTGCGCGCGGTGACGACGGCTCCCGGCGGCGGCGAGGTGACGTGGTCGCCGTGGCTCATCCACACCGTCTCGCGCTCACCGAGGCCCGCGAAGACGACGCCCGGCTCCGTGATGTCGAGGTCGGCGCGGCCGTACTCGCGGCGCGGGCTGGGCTCGACGCGGCCGCCGAGAAGGTGGGCCACCGCGTTCATGCCGTAGCAGATGCCGAGCAGTGGAACGCCGAGTCCGAGAAGCTCGGGATCGGGAAGCGGCGCGCCCTCGTCGTAAACGCTCTGCGGCCCGCCCGAGAGGATCACCCCGATCGGCGCCCGCCGGCGGATCTCCGCGACCGGCAGATCGAACGGATGCACCTCGCAGTAGACCCGGTTCTCGCGCAGCCGCCGCGCGATGAGCTGGGTGAACTGCGAGCCGAAGTCGAGGACGAGGACGAGCTGGTGGTGAGGCATTCGGGGGCTCGCAGCGAGGGAATCTATCAGTGCCGAACGCCGGCGAGGTCGCGTTCGCGCACGTCGCCGGCTACAGCCGCGACTCCTCTTTGAGCTCGCGAGTCATCAGGTCGCGAAGCGCCTGTTTCGGGCTCTTGCCGCTGTAGATCACCTCGACCATCTGCTCGATGATCGGCATCTCGACGCCGCGCTCCTCGGCGAGCCAGCGGATCGCCCGGGAATTGCGAACCCCCTCCGCGATCTCGCTCGTCTCGGCCTCGATCTCGGCCAGCGTCTTGCCCTGCGCCAGCTCGATGCCGGTACGCCGATTGCGTGACAGAGCGCCGGTGCAGGTGAGCACGAGGTCCCCCAGCCCGGCGAGTCCGGAGAGCGTCTTGAGGTCGCCGCCGTAGGCGACCGCCAGGCGCGTCATTTCGTGCAGCCCGCGCGTAATCAGGGCGGCGAGCGTGTTGTGGCCGAGGCCGAGGCCGGAGAGCACGCCGGCGGCGATCGCGATGACGTTCTTGGCCGCGCCGGCGAGCTCGACGCCCACGACGTCGGTCGAGGAGTAAAGACGGAAGGTCGGCCCGGCGAGCGACTCTTGAAGCGCCGCCGCCAGCTCGGCCCGCTCGCTGGCGATCACCGCCGCCGAGGGCACGCCGCGCGCCAGCTCGGCCGCGAAAGTGGGACCCGAGAGGACCGCGAAGTCGATCTCGACGCCCGCTCGCGCGCCCTCCTCCGCGGCGATGCGGCTCATGCGCGCCAGCGTGTCGAGCTCGACGCCCTTGGTCGCCGAGACGATCGTCGCCGGCGCGCCGGCGCGCGCTGCGAGGAAGCCGCGCAGCACCTCGCGGAAGCCGTGCGAGGGCGCCGCCACGATCACCGGCTCGGCGGCGGCGACCGGCGCCAGGTCGGCCGTCACGGAGAGGGCGGAGGGAAAGGCGACGCCCGCCAGGTAGGTGCGATTCTCACGCGCTGCGGCGAGCGCTCGCGCCACCTGCGGCCGCCGCGCCCACAGCACCGTCGGGCGGCCGGCGCGCGACGCGTGGACGGCGAGCGCCGTGCCGAACGAGCCCGCGCCGAGCACGCCGAGCGGAGTCACGACGCGCCGCCTCCCAGGCGCCGCTCGTTGCCGGCCGCCAGCCGGCGCAGGTTCGGCCGATGGCGGAGGAAGATGAGCCCGACGGTGGCGACCGTGAGGACGAGCGTCGGCGGCGACAGAGGCATGGTCCAGCCGCCCAGGGCCAGAGTCCAGGCGGCGATCGGCACCGACACCGCACCGACGAGCGACGCGAGCGAGACGTAGCGGGTGACCGCCGCCGTGACGAGGAAGACCGCCAGGCCGCAGCCCGCGGCGAGGGGCAGGAGGGCGAGAAAGGCGCCGAAGCCCGTCGCCACGCCCTTGCCGCCGCGGAAGCCGAAGTAGAGCGGATAGACGTGACCGAGCACGGCGGCAAACGCGACGCCGGCGAGCACGCCCGCCGGCGCCTCCAGCCGCCTGGCGAGCTGCACCGGCACGAGGCCCTTGGCGATGTCGAGCAGGAGCACGGCGAGCGCCGGCCAGCGCCCGGCGGCGCGCAGCACGTTGGTGGCGCCGGGATTGCCGCTGCCGACGGTGCGCACGTCGACGCGGCGCAGGAGCCAGACGACGAGCAGGCTGAACGAAAGCGAGCCGACGAGATACGACGCCGCGAGGAGCGGCAGCCAGCGCATCACGCCACCTCCCGCAGCGGCAGGCGCCGCACCGCCCGATAGCGCGAGCCTCCCGCCGCGAGCTCACTGGCGACCAGCGAGGCGTGCGTGGCCTCGAAATCGATCGCCTCCGGCGGCAGCAAGCGAAGGAGATCGGCACGGCGGAGGGCGGGCCACGGTCGCCGGCAGCGCGCCACCGTCAAGTGGCTCCGGAACGGTTTGTCGTCGAACTCGAAGGAGGCCCGGCGCGCCGCGTGCCGCAGGCTCTGCGCCAGGGCCGCGAGGGACGGCTCGGGCTCGACGCCGAGCCAGACGACGCGTACCGGGCCGCGCGGCGGGAATCCGCCGGCGCCGGAGAGGCGCAGGCGCCGACGCTCCCACGCCGAGGCGGCGCCGGCGAGCGCCTCCGCCAGCTCGCCGGCGCGCTCGTCGGGCACCTCGCCGAAAAAAACGAGCGTCAGGTGGAGGTTGTCGGCTCGCACCCACGTCGCGGGGGGCAATTCGTCGCGCAGCGACGCGATCTGGGCTGCCACGGCGCGGCGCACCGGTTGCGGCAGCTCGATCGCCGCGAACAATCTCACGCCGCGCCCTCCCGCGTGATCTTCAACAGTCGCCGGCGCAATAGCTCGAGCGCGACCTGCGTCGCCAGCCAGCGGATACGCCCGCGGTCGCCCGGCAGCTGCACGCGCCGATCGGCGACTTCCTCCCCCGGTCCGGCGAGGGCGACGTGTACCGTCCCGACCGGTTTCTCCGCCGTGCCGCCGTCGGGCCCGGCGACCCCCGAGATGGCGATCCCGAAGTCGACGCCGAACTCGCGCCTCACCGCCTGCGCCATCGCCTCGGCCACCGGCTGCGAAACTGCACCGAAGCGGGCGAGCAGCTCGGCGTCGATGCCGAGGAGCCGCTGCTTCTCGCGGTTCGAGTAGGTGACGACGCCGCCCGGAAACCACGCGCTCGCCCCCGGCACGCGGGTCAGCCGCTCGGCGAGGAGACCTCCGGTGCACGACTCCGCCGTGGCCAGCGAGAGGCGGCGCTCGCCCAGCGCGTGCGCCACGGTCTCCTCGAGCGTCGCCTCGTCGCCCTCGCCGAAGATCGAGTCTCCGAGCGCCCGGCGTACCGCGGTGGCGATCGCCTCGAGGCGCCGCCCCCGAGCCTCGCGCTCGCCCGTCGCCCAGAAACACACCCTCACCTCGCCGGCGCCGGCCAGCACCGTGAGCGCTTCGCGCCCGAACTCCGCGTAAACCGGCTCGAGTAGGGCGTCCACCTCCGACTCCGGCCGCGCCGCCGTCTTGAGCGTCCGCCGCTCTCGCCCGGCGCCGGTCGAGCGCGCCGCGACCCACGGCTCGAGCTCGGCGACGAGCAGCGCATCGAGCTCGTACGGCACGCCGGGGAGCAGGAAGAGGGCGCGCTCCTCGCCGAGGTCGATGCGCTGGCCCGGCGCGCTCCCTTGGGCGTTGGCGAGAACCGTGGCGCCCGCCAGCACTCGCGCCTGCCGTCGATTGTTCACCGACGGCGTTCGCCCGAGAGCGGCGAAACGTTTCTCGATGAGCGCCCAAACTTCCGGCTCCTCGGCGAGCTCGCGGTCGAGCGCCGCGGCGCAGGCCTCACGGGTCACGTCGTCCGCCGTCGGACCGAGCCCGCCACCCACCACCACCAGCTCGGCCGCGGCCACGCAGGCGCGGATTTCCGCCGTGATCGCCTCGACGTCGTCGCCGACCACGCTCTTGCGCACGAGCTCGACCCCGTGTCGCTCGAGCAACTCGGTGATACGCAAGGAGTTGGTGTCGAGACGGTCGGTCGAGAGGAGCTCGGAACCGACCGCGAGGATCGCGGCGCGCACGGGAGCCGAGAATAGCAAGTCGCTCCCCCTTCCCTTGGGCCCCTGGGCGGCCGCTGCTTATAATCCCGGCACCGATGCCGCGCCTCCCGGTTTCCTTCCTTCTCGTGGCCGCGGTCGTCGGCTCCGCCGCATCGCTCGCGGCAGCCCCCGCGCCGCGCGCCGTGGCGCGCGCCGGCGTCGCCCTCGTCGCCTATGCCGAGGCCGGAGACGTCGTCGTCGCGGACGGCAACCGTCGATCGGCGGCGACGATTCCGGCCGCGGCGCGCGTCGGCGCATTGGCTCGGCTCGACGGCGGCTGGCTGCTCGCCGGGACCGCTCCGAGCGCCGACGGCGGCAGTGAGATCTGGCTGCGCCGCGGCGATGCACAGGGCGCCAGCGTCGTTCCACCGCCCGGCGGCCGCACCGGCCTCCGGCGGCACGGTCCGGTCGTGCTCGGCGACGCCGCCGTGGTGGCCGGGCTGGCCTGGCTGGAAGGTAACGACCGGAGCCGGCTCGAGATCCGCTTTGCCGCCTGGACAGGCACCAGCTTCGGACCCTCGCAGCGCGTTGCCCCGCCCGGCCGCGGCAGTCAGCTCGCGCTCGCCGGCGCGCGCCTCGGCGACGGCAGGCTGCTCCTCGTCTGGGCCGGCTACGACGGCGAGGACGACGAGATCTGGGCCAGCCTCGGCGTCGGGGGCTCGTGGTCGCGCGCGGTTCGCGTCGGTGGCGACAATCGCGTGCCGGACATCACGCCGGCGGTCGTCACCGACTCGAGCGGCGCCCTGATCGCCTGGAGCCGCTTCGACGGCAGCGAGTACCAAGCCGTTCTCGCCCGATTCGACGGTCGCCGCTTCCACGCCCCCCGTCCCGTCGCCCAGCCCGGCTCCCTCTTCCCCACCTTCGAGAGCGACGGCTCGCGGCGCGGGCTCCTCTTCGTCGACGCGCGCCGCAGCGGCTGGGCGCTGCGCGAGCTCGACGCGGGAGGCAACCCCGGTCGGCTGGGCCGCTTCGACCTCCGCGGCGAGGGCGAGCGCCCGCTCGTGCGCCTCTCCGAGCGCGGTGTCGAGTGGCAGCTAAGCGAGGCGAGCGAGTCGACGGTGTGGGAATGAAGTCGCTATGGATGGCGACCGTCGCCGCCTCGCTCCTCGTCCTCGCAGGCGCCGCGACGGCCCGCGCCGACGAGCGCTTCGTCGCCTTCGGCGACAGCATCACGGAGGGCAAGGGCGACGAATCGGACGGCGGCGGCTACCCTCCGCGCCTCGCCGACCTGCTCACCACCTCGTCGAACGCCGTCGTCGTCGAAAACGAGGGCCTGGGCGGCGAGACGACGGCGGAGGGTCTCTCCCGGCTCTCTTCGATCCAGGGCGCGGCGGCGGATTCGATCATCATCATGGAAGGAGCGAACGACCTCTTCAACGACATTTCCATCGAGACGATTGCCGCCAACCTCGTCGCGATGGAGACGAAGGCGGGTCAACGGGGATTCGGCAAGGTCTACCTTTCCACCACGACTCCGATGGGCGCGACGCCGTTCGGCTCGATGTTCCTCGACAGCATCCGCCTCGCCGAACGGGTCCGCGAGGAGCACTACAGCAGGGGCTGGCTGATGCCGGATCCGCATCAGGCCTTCTACGACCTGCCCAACACCTTCGAGGACTACTTCACCTTCGACGAATTCCATCCGAACGCTGCCGGCTACGACGAGCTCGCCGCCATCTTCGCCGACTACATCGAGGGCATCGACAGTCTCGCCCCGGCCTTCAATTTCGGCATTCCGCAGCCCGGCGGCGACACGATCCCCTCCGACTCGCTCCTTTACGTGATCCTCTTCGATCCTCTCGCCGGCGTCGACCAGACCGATCCCAAGATTCTCGTCGACGGCCTCGCCGTCGCCACTACCGTCAGCGGCGATCCGCAGCGCACCGTGCTGCAGGCCCACCCCGGCAACTTGGAAGGCGACCTCGAGCTCGGCGTCGACGTCAGCGATCGCGCATCGCCGCCCAATCGGCGCAACCAACGGATCGTCCGCTTCTCGGCGGTGAAGACGAAATTCCTCACCGGCGACGTCAACCAGGATCGCCGCGTCGATGGCGCCGACCTCGTCACGTTGGCCGTCGCCTTCGGGTCGAAGAAGGGCGACGCACGGTTCGACGCCCGGGTCGACTTCGACGGCAGCGAGCGCATCGACGGCATCGACCTCGCGCAACTGGCGGCGAATTTCGGCCGCTCCTCCTCCTGAGGCGGTCTCTAGCCCACCCGCTCGAGGACGAGCGGCAAGCTCGGGGCGGGCGCCTCCGTCACCTCGTAGCAGGCGCGGAACTGCTCCACCAGCGACGGCTCGACGCGCCGCAGGTAGATCCGCGCCATCTCCTCGCCCGCCTCCACGCGATCGCCGACGCGCACGCGCGTGCGCAGCGCCACGCCGCGATCGAGCTCGCCGTCGGGCGCCGTGCGCGCCGCCCCCGCCGCGCCCAGGAGCTCGCCGAGGCGGCGCGTCGCGATGCGGGCGAGGTAGCCCGCCCGCGGCGCCTCGATGACCGATTCCTCCGGGGCGAGCGGCAGCTCCGGCCGCTCGAACCACGCCTCCGCCGCGCCTTGGGCCACCGCCCAGCGGGTGAAAGTCTCCCCCGCCCGTCCGTCCGCCAGGGCCGCGCGCAGCTCGCCGGCGCCGAGCTCCACGCCGACCAGGCTGGCCGCCTCGCTCGCCAGCGCCAGCGTCACCTCGACGGTGTCTTTCGGTCCGGCGCCCGCGAGGCACTCGAGGCTCTCGCGCACCTCCGCCGCGTGGCCCGCCCACTCTCCGAGCGGCTCGTCCATGCTCGTCAGCAACGCCGAGGACTCGACGCCGAGGCCGCGCGAGATGCCGACCAGCCGCCTCGCCAGCTCGCGCGCCGCGGCGAGCTCCGGCAGGAACGCGGCGTCGCCCACCTTGACGTCGAAAACCAGCGCCGCGGCGCCGAGGGCGAGCTTCTTCGACAGGATGCTGGCGACGATCAGCGGCAGTGAGTCGACGGTCGCCGTTCGATCGCGCAGCCCGTAGAGGCGGCGGTCGGCCGGCGCCACGGCGCTCGTCGCCACGCCGAGGGCCATCCCCGTCTCGCGGAGCAGCCGCACGGCGCGCTCGCGGTCGAGATGCTGCGTGATCCCCGGGATGGCCTCGAGCTTGTCAGCGGTCCCCGCCGTGTGTCCGAGCCCGCGGCCGGTGAGCATGGCGACGGGGATGCCGAGCGAGGCGAGCAGCGGCGCCAGCACGATCGAGACGCTGTCGCCGACGCCGCCGGTCGAATGCTTGTCGACGAGGCGCGGGAACTCGTCGCGCAGGCGCCAGCTCTCGCCCGATTCGAGCATCGCCCTCGTCAGCTCGAGCGTCTGCTCCTCGTCGAGCCCGCGGATCGCCGCGCCCATGAGGAAAGCGCCGAGCTCGGCGTCGCCGAGCGAACCGTCGGCGGCGCCCGCGGCGACGTAGGTGAGATCCTCGCCGGCGAGCCGGCGGCCCGCGCGCAGCGCGGCCAGAATGCGGAAGGCCCGGCTCAGGCCGCCCCTCGCGCCGCGGCGAGCCGGCGAGCCTCGTCGGCGAAAGGCGAGCCGGGATGCTCCTCGCCGATGCGGCGGTACGCGGCCACGGCCTCGGCGGCGCGGCCCAGCGCCTCCTGCGTGACCGCCATCTCCCAGAGCAGCAGGTCCGCCGGCAGCCGACGGCCGCCGCGCTCGAGATCGCTCTGGATCGCCCTCAGGGCGGCCTCGGCCCTGCCCTCGGAGCGGTCGAGCGCCCACAGGTTGCGCTGCGCGGCGGCGGCGAGAGCGCCGTTCGGAGCCGCGTCCAGGTAGGCCTCCCAGTGGCCGCGGGCGGTGGCGCGGTCGCCCGCGGCGAGCGCCGACTCGGCCAGCCAGAGCCGCGCCGCCGCCCCCGCCGACGTCGAGCCGTGGCGGGCGACGACGGCCTCGAGCAGCTCCCGGGCCCGCGCGTCGCGCGCGGCGGCGGTCGGGAAGCTGGGCGACGCCTCGTCGGTCGGGCGGGCGCCGGTCGCCACGACGGGAGCGGCGGCGACGCGCAGCGCAGCTCCCAGCGCCGCGTTGCCGCCGGCGTCGCGCGAACCGCGCCAGGCGAAGACGCCCCAGCCGAGGAGCGCCACGCCGACCAGGGCGGCCGCCCCCCAGAGCAGCATCCTGAGGTGGTCCTCGGCGTAATGGAATCCCGCCCCGATCGCCTCGCCGAGCTCGTTCCGCTTCAAGTCTTCGCGCCGCTGCTGAGTGGTCATCGTCGTCGATCCGTGGTGCCTGCTGGTTGTCGGGAGATCGGGCTGGTGCGGCTGGGAGGAGTCGAACCCCCGACCAAGAGCTTAGGACGCTCCTGCTCTATCCAGCTGAGCTACAGCCGCCCGCGCGAAGTCTACCGCAGCGGCTCAGTAGCAAATCAGCGACTCGACCTCGTAGCCGGCGAGCCTGCCGCGGCCCGGCAGGAAGGTGAGCTCGATGATGAAGCCGAACCCGGCGACCACGCCGCCGAGGCCCTCCACCATCTTCGCCGTGGCCAGCGCGGTGCCGCCGGTGGCGATGACGTCGTCGGCGATGAGAACGCGTTCCCCCGCCGCGATCGCGTCGGCGTGCATCTCGAGGCGGTCGCTGCCGTACTCGAGCTCGTAGCTCTCGCTGACCGTGCGCGCCGGCAGCTTGCCCGGCTTGCGCACCGGCACGAAGCCAGCGTTCAGGCTGTACGCCAGCGAGGGAGCGAACCAGAAGCCGCGCGACTCGATGCCCACCACCTTGTCGATGCGATGACCGCCGGCGAAGAGCCAGGCGAAGCGATCGACGGCCATGCGCAACGCGACCGGATCCTTGAGCAGCGTGGTGATGTCGAAGAAGTTGATCCCCGGCTTCGGGAAGTCGGGGATCTCGCGGATGTAGCGCTTGAGGTCGTCCACTGTCTCGCTCTCCCTCGTATCAGAACGTCAGGTCCCAGGGGCCGTCATCGGCCGCCACCGGCGTGACGGCCTCGACGCGCGCTCCGCCCGGTCCGCGTGTCAGCCCGGCGCCGAAGCTCTCCAGCGTCTCCTCGTCGGCGTCGGCGACGATCGCCACGACCGCGCCGTCCGGCTCGTTGCGGACGGCGCCGGCGAGGCCGAGCGAGCGGCCGAGACGCGCCACGAAGTAGCGGAAACCGACTCCCTGCACGCGCCCGGTGATCCGAAAGGCGCGCCGCCTCACCTCGGCGCCTCCTCTTCGGCCTCCCACGCGAAGCGCCCGATGAGCGGCACGAATGCCACCTCGTCGAGCTCGCGGCGGCGCGACCGGTTGCCGATCTTCTCGTAGAGCACCAACCTCTGGCGCTCGCGCCCACCTTCCGGCACGACCAGCCGGCCGCCCGAAACGAGCTGCTCGAGGAGCGGCGGCGGCGCGCTCGGCGCCGCCGCGGTCACCAAGATGCGGTCGAATGGCGCCACCTCGCTCCAGCCGATGGTGCCGTCGAACGCCTGGATCTTGACGTTGGGCACGCCGAGTTGACGCAGGCGGTGGATGGCGCGACGGGCGAGCTCGGGGATGCGCTCGAGGCTGTAGACCCAGCGTGCCAGGCGCGCCAGGATGGCAGTCTGGTAGCCCGAGCCGGTGCCGATTTCGAGAACTTTGTGCGCGCCGTCGACGTCGAGCAGCTCGGTCATGCGGGCGACGACCCACGGCTGCGACAGCGTCTGCGCCTCGCCGATCGGTAGTGCATGGTCGGTGTACGCCTGCGCCGTCAGATTCTCGCGTACGAAGAGGTGACGAGGCACCTCGCGCATCGCCGCCAGGACCCGCGCATCGCGAATGCCGCGCTTCTCCACCAGCTCGCGCACCATGCGCTCGCGCAGGAAGGTGTCATTCAGCAACTTCGAGATCCTCGATCGTCAGCTGGTGCATGCGGGCCGCCAGCGCTCCGTAGGACTCCAGACCGCGATAGTCGGTGAGATCGAGGTGCAGCGGCGTCACCGACACGAAGCCCCGCTGCACCGCCTCGTGATCGGTGCCCTCGTCGTCCTGCCACTCCGGCGTGCCCGCAATCCAGAAATACTTGTGGCCACGGGGATCGGTCTTCTCGACCACCGACTGACGGTAGACGCGCTTGCCGAGCCGCGTGAAGACGACGCCCTTCGGCGAGCCGGCGGGAAAGTTCACGTTGAGCAGCAGGTCCCGCGGCAGATCCGCCACCGCGAGCAGCTCTTCGACGAAGCGCGCGGCGAGCGCGCAGGAGCGTGCGAAGGAGAACCCCTCCGCCACTTCCTGGCTGAACGCGATCGACGGGATGTCGAGCAGCGAACCCTCGAAGGTCGCCGAAACCGTGCCCGAATAGGTGACGTCGTCTCCGACGTTGAGCCCGAAGTTGACGCCCGAGACGACGAGGTCCGGCGGCTTCTCCTTGAGCAGCCAGAGGACCGCCAAGTTCACGCAGTCGGTCGGCGTGCCGTCGACGGCGTACCAGTTCTCCTCCAAGCGCTGCATGCGGAGTGGGCGCGACAGCGTCAGGCTGTGGCCGGTGGCGCTCTGTTCCCGGTCGGGCGCGACGACGGTCACCTCCGCGACGCGGCCGAGCGCGCGGGCGAGGAGCCGGACGCCCTCGGAGTAGACGCCGTCGTCGTTGGTGACGAGAATGCGCTTCACGAGACGCAGCTGGCCCGCGGCCGCCGTCCTCAGCGCTTCCAGGACAGCCGTTCGCCGGAGCGGTCGAGATAGCGGCCGACGATCGGCTCGAGGGCGGCGAGCGTCTCTTCGGGGACCAAGTGCGCTTCCGTGATCAGCGACATGTGGAGCGCGTTCGCGCAATCGTTCGCGACGCCGTCGAGGCCGACGACAGCGCGGCGCACGACGCGCTGCGCCAGGGCGACGTTCTTGCGCAGCACCTCCATCACGCCTTCCCCGGTGACCGCCGCCTCCTCCTCGTGCCAGCAGTCGTAGTCGGTCACCATGGCGAGCGAGGCGTAGGCGATTTCCGCCTCGCGCGCCAGCTTCGCCTCCTGCAGGTTGGTCATGCCGATGACGTCGACGCCCCACTGGCGATAGACCAGCGACTCGGCCTTGGTCGAGAACTGGGGCCCCTCCATGTTGAGGTAGGTGCCGCCGCGGTGCACCTTCGCACCCTCTGCTTCCGCCGCAGCGTTCAGGACGCCGGCGAGCGCAGCCGAGACCGGCTGCGCCAGCGAGACGTGCGCCACCAGACCGCCGCCGAAGAAAGTGTCGGCGCGGTGCCGCGTGCGGTCGAAGTACTGATCGGGAACGACGATGTCCCCGGGAGCGTACTCTCGCTTCATCGAGCCCACGGCCGAGACCGAGATCAGGAATTCGACTCCCAGTCTCTTGAAGCCGTAGACATTGGCACGGAAGTTGAGCTCGGTCGGCAGGATGCGATGGCCGCGGCCGTGGCGGGCCAGGAACGCCACCGGCCGGCCCTCCAGCTCACCGACGACGTAGGCGGCGGACGGCTCGCCCCACGGCGTCTCGATGCGCCGCTCCTCGCGCACGACGAGGCCGGCCATCTCGTACAGGCCGCTGCCTCCGATCACACCGATCCGCGTTTCGATCATCGCGTCCTCCGCGGGGCGCTCGCTGGGGAATTTGCCGCAGGGGCCCGGCGTCGCGCGCCAGGAGGCGCGCAGATTAGCACAGGCCGCCGCCTCAGCCGGCCGGCGCCGCAGCCGCAGCGACCGCCGCGGCGGTGACCAGCGCGCGGCGGGCGTCGGCGCCCGAAACCGAGCGTGACGGCTCGCCGCGGCAGGCGGCGAGGAAAGCCTCGAGCTCGCGCCGCAGTGGCTCTCCCTTCTCCACCGCAATCGTCTCGGCGACGATCTTGCGCTCGCCCCCCGCCACGTCGAGTCGATACCCCTTGATCTCCTGCTGCTGGTAATCGAGCGAGCGGTAGCGTTCGGGGTAGAAGGCGCGCAGCTTGCGGACGCGCTCGCTCGACACTCGCGACGCCGTCACGTTGGCCACCATCCCCGAGGCGAAAGCGAGCCGCGCGTTGACGATGTCGACGCGACCCGAGAGCACCGGCACGCCGACGGCGCGTACCTCGACCAGCTCCGATCCGTCGAGCGCGTGCAGAATCTGCAGGTCGTGGATCATGAGGTCTGCGACGACGTCGATGTCGAGGCTGCGGGGCGAGAAGACCCCGAGGCGCTCCACCTCGACGAAGCGCGGCGAGCCGCCGACGGCGAGGAGCGACGCCACCGCCGGATTGTGGAACTCGACGTGGCCGACCGCCAGCACGCGGCCGGCGGCGCGGGCTGCGGCGATCATCGCGTCGGCCTCTTCGGCGCTCGTCGCGATCGGCTTCTCGACCAGCACGTGCACGCCGCGCGCCAAGAGCTCACAGGCGAGCTCGCGATGACTGACCGTCGGCGCGGCGACGATCGCGGCGTCGATCGCCGCAACGAGGGAGTCGAAGCCGGTGAACTCGCGTGCACCGTACTCCTCGGCCACGGCCCGGGCCACGCCCGGATCGGGATCGTAGAGCCCGACCCGCTCGGCTCCCGCCAGGTCGTCGAGGAGCCGCACGTGGTGGCGCCCGAGGGCGCCGGCTCCGAAGACGCCGCAGCGCAGCTCAGTCGGCGGCAACGTCGTCCTCGCTCCCGCGCCCGCCCGGTCGCGAGCGGATCACGCCCCGTCGCGCCGAGCGCACGAACTCCACGAGGTACGCGATGTCCTCGTTGTCGGGCATCTCGGCAGCGATGCGCTCGATCGCCTGCCCGGTATTGAGGCCCGAGCGCAGGAGGATCCGCATCGCGGCGGAGACCGCGCGCACGCGCGCCTCGTCGAATCCCTTGCGTTGCATGCCGATGCGATTGACCCCCAACACCACCGGCCGCAGGCCGCTCGTCTTGACGAACGGCAGGGCGTCGTTGAGCAGCCGCGTGTAGCCGCCGACATAGGCGTGCCGGCCGATGCGACCGAACGGCTGGATGGCCGAGAAGGCGCCGACGGTGGCGTCGTCGTGTACCTCGCAGTGGCCGGCGAGGGTCGCGTTGTTGGCGAAGATCGTCCGGCTCCCCACCTGGCAGTCGTGGGCGACGTGCGAATAGACCATGAGCAGGTTGTCGTCGCCGATGCGCGTCACGCCGCCGCCGTGGCCGGTGCCGCGGTGGATGGTGGTGAATTCGCGGATCTGGTTGCGGTCGCCGATCTCGAGCGACGCCCGCTCGCCGCGATACTTGAGATCCTGCGGGTCGGTGCCGACGCAGGCATGGGGATGGATGTGGTTGTCGCGGCCGATGCGCGTCGGCCCGTGCACCTGCGCTCCGGCGCCGATCTCCGTCCCGGCGCCGATCTCGACCTCGGCGCCGACGACGGCGAACGCTCCGACGACGACGTCGTCGGCGAGGCGCGCCGACGGATCGACCGCCGCCAGGGAGTGAACGCGCGCGCTCATTTCGCGGCGGCGCCGCGCGGCACGAAGGTCGAGAGCAGCTCGGCCTCGGCGTGCAGCACGCCGTCGACCAGCGCCTTCGCCGACAGCTTGGCGTGCGCCGCTTTCAAGCGCAGCACCTCGACTTCGAAGCGGACCTGATCGCCCGGCACGACCGGGCGCCGGAAGCGGGCGCGCTCGATGGCGCCGAAGTAAAGCAGCTTCTCGTCGCGGTGCGGATCGTCGTGCAGCAGCAGCAGGCCGCCGGCCTGCGCCATCGCTTCGACGAGCAGCACGCCGGGCACGATCGGATGCTCCGGGAAGTGGCCTTGGAAGAACTCCTCGTTGACGGTGAAGTTCTTGATCGCCACGATGCTGCGCCCGGGCTCGATCGCCAGCACGCGGTCGATGAGCAGCAACGGATAGCGGTGCGGCAGCACCGACATCACCCATCGCACGTCGCGAACGCCTCCGCTCACCTCACTTTTCCCCCTCGTTCGCTGCCTCGACGCCCAGGCGCCGCGCCAGGCTCCGCAGCAGCCGCCACATCTCGCCCAGCTTGCTCTCCAGCACGCGGCGTCGCTTCCACTCGCCGAGCGCCACGGCCGGAATGCCGGCCACCGATCCTCCTGGCGGCACGCTGCTCAGCACCGCCGATTTCGCGGCCACCTGCACGCCGGCGCCGATCTCGACGTGATCGGCAACGCCAACCTGACCCGCCAGCACGACGAAATCGCCGAGCGTGGAGCTCCCGGCGACCCCGCTCTGGCCGCACAGCAGCACGTGTCGCCCGATCTGCACATTGTGTCCGACCTGTACGAGGTTGTCGACCTTGGTGCCCTCGCCGACGCGGGTGTCGACCAGCGCGCCGCGGTCGATCGCGCTCAGGGCGCCGACCTCGACTCGATCGCCGACCTCGAGCCCGCCGACCTGTGGGATCTTGCGGTGCCCGTCCGCCGACGACGCGTAGCCGAAGCCGTCGGCGCCGAGCACCGAGCCGGCGTGGACCTCGACTTCGGCGCCCAGCCGCACGCCGGGATAGAGCACGACGTGCGGATGGAGCACCGAGCGTGGGCCGACCGTGCAACGCTCTCCGACCACGACGTGCGAGTGGAGCACGGCGCTCTCGCCGATCGAAGCGTCCCTGCCGACGACGGCGTACGGGCCGATCGAGGCGTCGGCCGCGACCGTGGCGCCTTCTCCCACCACCGCTGTCGGATGGACTCCCGGCGCCGGTCGCGTCGGCGGGTGAAAGAGCTCGAGCAGAGCCGCTAGCGCGCGCGCCGGATCGGCGACGCGAATCTGGTCGACCTCCAACTCGGGCGCCGAGCTCGCCACGACGAGCGCCCCGGCGCCGCTGCGGCGAGCTGCCGCCAGGTGCTTGGCGGCGGTGACGAAGGAGAGATCCGCGGCGCCGGCCTCGGCGAGCGGGCGAATGCGCTCGACGACGCGCCCGGGGTCTCCGCGCACATCGCCGTCGACCCGGCGGGCGAGCTCGCCGAGCGTCCAGCTCACGCTTCAGGAGACGCCGGCGTCGATGCGGCGGATGAGCTCTTCGGTGACGTCGGCGGCGGCATCGGCCCAGACGATTCCGGAGGGCAGGTTCGGCTGGTTGAAGAAGCCGATGTTGAGGATGAAGAGGAAGCCCCCTTCCTTACCGTAGGCCTCGACGACCGGCGCGACCTTGCGCTCGAACTCGTCGAAGGCCGAGCCTTGGATCTGCTCCATCTCGCGTTGCAGGTCTTCGCGCAGCCGCTTCGCCGCCGTCACCTTCTCCTCGAGCTCGCGCTGCATCTGCATCAGCTTGTCCTCGGAGAGCGAGACCCGACCGTCGGCGATGCGCTTCTGCAGCGCCTGGATCTCGTCCTGGCGGGGCTTGAGCTGGGCACCCTTCTCCTCGGCGATCTTGTCGAGGCGCGCGATCACCTGCTTGCCAGCGTTCGATCCGGTCAGCAGCCGGCGCGTATCGACGATGCCGATGCGACCGGCCTGAGCGAGCGCGGCGTTGGTGGCGGCGAGCGAGAGAGCGGCTGCCGCCAGCAGGCAGCGGGCCGCGAGACGGTGATTCATGGGGCGTCTCCTTGCAAACGCAGACGGGTCAGAAGGTCGCTCCGATGCTGAACTGGAAGCCCTCGAAGCGGTCGTCCGGCAGGGGGTCGAGATTGGTGGCGTAGATGAAGCGCAGCGGGGCACCGAAGACGGGCACGAAGATCCTCAGCTCGGCACCGGCCGTCTGGCGCAGACGACCGACATCGATCGACTGGTCGGCGCCGAAGACGTTGGCGGCGTCGAAGAACCCGATGATGCGGAACGGCCCGCCGAGGAGCAGATGGTACTCCAAGTTGAGCTGCAGGAAGCGGTCGCCGCCGAGCAGGGCGCCCGTCGAGTCGATCAGGCGCTCGTCCTTCCGGCACGGTATGAGGGGCCGGCCGGGGTAGGGCTCGCCGCCTTCGCAGCGCACCGTGAGGTCGCGGAAGTCGAAGCCGCGGATGTTGCTCTCGCCCCCCAGGAAGTAGCGCTCGAGGGGAACGATCGCGCGGCCCTCGATCGGCTCGATCCATCCCGCCCTGACGTTGGCCGCGAAGACCGAGCGCAGGGGCACGGAGGTCACGGGTCGGAACCAGCTGGCACCGATCTCCGGCCGCACGAAGTAGTTGTTGCCGCCGAGGAGGCCGCCGGCGTACTCCAGAGAGGCCGTCAACCTCTTGCCGACCGTCGGCTCCAGGCGGTTGTCACGACTGTCGAAGGAATAGACCGGCCGCAGCGAGGAGTTCTCGACGTCGAAGGTCAGCGGCACGATGGCGCCGTCGGCACCGAGCACCGAGACGCGGTCCTCGCGGTCGAACCAACTGTACGACACCGCGAACTGCTGGAAGAAGCCGAGATTGCGGCCGTAGGTGAGCACCGCGCCCGTCGCCGCCTGGCTGTTCTCGAAGGAGGAGAGCTGCGTGTAGTCGACCTTGCTGTCGAACACCTGGAGCCCGATCGACTGCGGTCGGTCGAGGAACCACGGGATCGAGTACGAGACGTCGTACTGGTCGCTGTAGCGGCCCGACTGCACCGAGACGCCGACGCTCTCGCCGCGCCCGAGGAAGTTCTGCGTTCGCACCGAGACCTGGCCGAAGAAGCCGAACGCCTCGCTCCAGCCGCCGCCGACTTGCAGCTCCGTGCGGTCCGCCTCCTCGCCGTGCACGAGCAAGTCGACGGTCTTGTTCTCGGTGTCGAAGTTCTCGAAGGCCACCGGATCGTCCTCGTCGAGCTCGAAATAGTTGAGCTGGTTGATCTTGAAGAGGCTGTTCTTGACCGCGCCCATGTTGAGCAGCATGCTCTCCTGGACGCGGAACTCGCGGCGCAGCACCTTGTCGCGCGTCCGCGAGTTGCCCTGGAACTCGAGGCGTCCGACGCGGAACTGCTCGCCCTCCTCGATCTTCAGCTGCAGATCGGCGACGTTGCTCTCGCGCTCGACGAGCTCGTTGCGCACATCGGCCATGATGTGCCCGGTGTTGCGGTAGAGGTCGCGCACGCCGTCGACGCCCTCCTCGATCGCCTTCGCGCGCAGCCAGCCGCCGCGCGGGCGCTTGAACTGGGCGAGCAGCGGCTTCTCCTGGAAGAACTCGTTGCCCTCGACGCGGATCTCACCCAACTTCCAGCGCTCGCCTTCGTCGACCGCGAGCGCGATGCCCAGCCGCCGCCTGCTTCCCTTCTCGATCACCGACAGCTGCGGCTCGCCGATCTGGACGCGCTTGTAACCGACGCCGCGGTAGAGATCTCGCACCTTGACCAGGTCTTCGGCGATCGTCGCCGGGCTATAGATGTCTTTCTTGAGCAGGCGCATGACGAGACCGGTCTCCTTGGTCTTCTTCATCGTCCACTTCAGCCGCCAGTCGCCGAAGACCTCGTTGCCGTCGAAGCGGATCCTGCCGATCCGCACCTTCTCGTTCTCCTCGATCTGGAAGACCACCCGGCGCTCGCCGGGTCCGACCTCCTCGAGACGATAGGTGGCGTCGGCGAAGCGGAATCCCTTGTCTCGGTACATCGATTCGAGAAGGCTCTCGAGCCGCGCGATCTCGCCGAGGTCGAGCGGCTCGCCCTCGCGCACGCTGACCTGCTCCTTGGCCAGCCGCTCGTTGAGGTCGGTGCGCGAGATCCCCTTCAGGCCCTCGTAGTCGATCGAGCGCAGGACCGGCCTCTCGACGACGGTCACCACGAGCCGAATGCCCCCGGCGACCGGCGAGCGCTCGATCTGGATGTCGTCGATCAGCCGGCGCTCCCAGAGCTCGCGGATGCTGCGGTCGAGCGCCGCCTCGTCGAGCGCCACGCCCTGCTCGAGCCCGAGGTAGAAGCGCAGGGTCTCGTCGGCCAGCGCGCGCAGGCCACGGATCTCGATTTCGCGCACGATCTCCTGCGCCGCCAGTCCGGCCGGCGCCAGGAAGAGGACGGCGACGACGGCCCAGATCTTCCGAATGCGCATTCCTCCCCCTCGGTCCCCAAGAGGTCCCACAAGCTTGCAAGGCCGATACCGGCCCGTCTAGGTGACCAGCTCCCGACGGCGGACAGCGAACTCCAGCTCGTCCGCGACGACGTCGCCGACGAAAGCCTCGATCTCCTCGCCACCGGCGCGAATGAGGAGATCCGAGATCGCGTCCTGGACGTTGCGCTGGATCGTCCGGCGCAACGGCCGCGCGCCGGTCGACGGATCCAGCCCCGCCCGCTCGAGCAGCCAGCGCTTGGCCGGGGCCGTCAATTCGACGCGCAAATGGCGCTGCGCGAGCGTCTCGTTGACCTCGGCGAGCTGGATGTCGACGATCTGCTCGAGCTCCGGCGCGCCCAGCGGATGGAAAACGATCACCTCGTCGACGCGATTGATGAACTCCGGGCTGAAGTTGCGTCGCAGCTCGGAGAGGATCTCCTCCTCGATACGGCGGAAGCTCTCCTCCTCGCTGTGGCCGCCGAAGCCCATGCGGCCGCCGCGCACCACCAGCTTGCTGCCGAGATTCGAGGTCATCAGCACCAGCGTGTTGCGGAAATCGACCTGGTTGCCGTACGAGTCGGTGAGCTGGCCGTCCTCGAGGATCTGCAGCAGCAGGTTGGCGAGGTCCGGATGCGCCTTCTCGATCTCGTCGAAGAGCACAACTGAATAAGGCTGGCGCCGAATGCGCTCGGTGAGCTGACCGCCCTCCTCGTGGCCGACGTAGCCGGGCGGCGAGCCGATCATCTTCGACAGAGCGTGCTTCTCCATGTATTCGCTCATATCGAAGCGCACCAGCGCTTGCTGCGAGCCGAAGAGAAACTCGGCGAGCCGCCGCGCCACCTCGGTCTTGCCGACGCCCGAGGGCCCCAGGAAGATGAACGAACCCATCGGCCGGCGCGGGTTGGCCACGCCGAGGCGCGAGCGGCGAATGGCGCGGGCGATGCCGTTGATCGCCGCGTCCTGGCCGACGACGTTGCGGCGCAGCGTCTCCTCCATGTTGAGCAGGCGCTCCGCCTCGTCCTTGCGTAGCGCAGCGACCGGGATGCCGGTCCACGCCGAGACGACGTCCTCGATGTCGCGCGCGGTGACCTCGAGCTCGCGCTCTCCCTCCTCGCCTGGCGCCCGCGTCACCCGCGACAGGTCGTCGCGCAGCTCGACCTCGCGCTCGCGCAGGTAGACCGCCGCGTCGAAGTCGCGATCCGAAATCGACTGCTTCATCTGCTTGACGACGTCGCGGATCTCCTGCTCGAGCTTGCGGATATGTTGCGTGTCGCGCACGCGGCGCAGCTTGACCTTGGCGCCAGCTTCGTCGAGCACGTCGATCGACTTGTCGGGCTGGAAGCGGTCCGGAATGTAGCGCGCCGCCTGGTAGATGGCGGTGCGCAGTGCCTCGTCGGCGTAACGCACCTTGTGGAAGGCCTCGTAGCGCTCCTTGATACCTTCGAGGATCGACAGCGTCTCGTCGTTCGACGGCGGCTGCACGAGCACCGCCTGGAAGCGGCGCAGCAGCGAGCGATCCTTCTCGATGAACTTGCGGTACTCCTTGAGCGTCGTGGCGCCGATGCAGGCGATCTCGCCGCGCGACAGCGCCGGCTTGAGGATGTTCGCGGCGTCGAGGGATCCCTCGGCCGAGCCGGCGCCGATCAGCGAGTGGATCTCGTCGACGAAGACGACGATCTCCTTGTTCTCGCGCAGCTCCTTGAGGATGCCCTTCAGGCGCTCCTCGAACTGGCCGCGGTACTTGGTGCCGGCGACGATGAGGGAGAGATCGAGCGCCAGCACCTTCTTGGTGGCGAGGAAGACCGGCACGCGGCCCTCGACGATGCGCTGCGCCAGCCCCTCGACGATCGCCGTCTTGCCCACTCCCGGCTCGCCGAGCAGGATCGGGTTGTTCTTGGTGCGCCGCGACAGGATCTGGATGATGCGCTCGACCTCGCGCTCGCGGCCGATCAGGGGGTCGAAGCCCTCCCCCGCCGCCAACGCCGTCAGATCGCGGCTGTACTCGGAGAGGAACGGCAGGTCCTTCTTCTGCTGCGCCGACTCGCGGTCGCGGGCGATGGCGACGACCTCTTCGCGCAGCGAGTAGACGTCGAAGCCGTGCTGCACGAGCACGCGCATCGCGACGCAGCCTTCGACGCGCAGCACGCCCACCAGCAGGTGCTCGGAACCGACCGTCGGATGCAGCATCGACTCGGCTTCGTGTGCCGCGTAGGCGAGGATCTTCTTGGCCTCCTCGGAGAGCGGCAGCTCGGCCGTCGAGCTGATGCGCTCGACGAAGACACGCTCGCCCTCGATCTCGCGGCGGACGTCGTCGGGCTTGACGTGGAAGCGGCGGAAGAGCTCGGCGACGGTCTCCTCGCCCTCGCGCAGGATGCCGAGCAGGACGTGCTCGGACTCGATCACCCGGCTGCCGAGCTTGGAGGCCTCGTAGCGTGCGAAGAAGAGCGCCCGGCGGGCTTTCTCGTTGAATTTCTCGAACACCGCTCCTCGTCCTCGCCCTCGTGCGGATCCCGGAAGTGCTCCGGATTCAGAGATTTCCGCTCCGGATCACGCCATCCTCGAGGGTCAGGATCCTAGCACAGCGGCGGGCCAGCTCCGGGTTGTGCGTGACCACCAGGGCGGTGGTGCCGTGGCGCCGCTGCAGGTCGAGCAGGAGATCGAAGACGACGCTGCCCGAGGCCGGATCGAGGCTGCCCGTGGGCTCGTCGGCGAGCACCAGGGGTGGCTCGAGCAGGAGCGCGCGGCAGATTGCGACGCGCTGCTGCTCGCCGCCGGAGAGCTGGCCCGGGAAGCGGTCGAACAGCTCGCCCAGCCCGACCTCGGCGAGCAGCCCGGCGGCGCGGTCGCGCAGCTCGGCGCCGGAGCGCCCGGCGATGCGGCCCGGCAGCGCCACGTTTTCGAGCGCGGTGAAGTCGGCGAGCAGCTGATGGAACTGGAAGACGTAGCCGATCGTGCGGTTGCGCATCGCGGCGAGCTCGGCTGCATCGAGCCGGTCGATGCGCCGCCCGCCGATCTCGATCTCGCCCGCATCGGCACGCTCGAGGCCGCCGAGCAGGTGCAAGAGCGTCGATTTGCCGGAGCCCGAAGGGCCGACCACGGCGGCGACCTCGCCCGGCTCGAGCGCGAACTCCGCGCCGCGCAAGACCTCCACCGTCCGCGTCGCATCGCGAAACGATTTGCACAGGCCACGGACGCGCACTGCCACGCTCATGCGCGCAAAGCCTCGGCCGGCACCAGGCGCGCCGCCCGCGTCGCGGCGTAGGCGGCGCAGGCGAGGGTGAGTGCCAGCGTCACGCCGACGACGGCGGCGAGATCGGCCGGCCGCAGCGCGAACGGCAGCGCCTCGAAAACGAGCAGCCCCGGCGGTAGCCGCACCAGCTGCCAACGGTCGAGCGCCCACGCCGCCGCGGCGCCGACGACGCCCCCCGTCACCGCCGCCCCGCCGCCGAGGATCAAGCCCAGCCAGACGAAGGCGCGGCGCAGCGTCCGCTCGTCGGCGCCCATCGCCGCCAGCAGGGCTAGCTCGCGGCGCTTGGTCGATGCCACCAGCTGCAGATCCGAAAACAGCGCCAGCGCCGCCACCGCGACGATCAGCGACACGGCGACGAAGAGCACCGTGCGCTCGAGCGTGAGCGCCAGGAAGAGCGGGCGATTGAGCTCGCGCCAGGTCTCGACGCGGCTCGCCGCGGGCAGCAGTGCCGGCAGCCGGGCCGCCAGCGCGAGCGCCGAGGCGAGATCGGCGGTGAAGACGTAGAAGCGGCTCGCGCGCTCGCGGCCGAGCAGGATCTCGGCGCGCTCGATGGGCAGCGCGACGACCGCGTCTTCCTCGATCGCGCCGGCGGTGTGGACGCCCTCGAGGCGCATCGTCAGCAGCCGGGGCCGCGGCCCGAGCGGCGTCAGGCTCGGGCGCGCGGAGGCGAGCTGCACGACCTCGCCGGGTGCGATGCCGAGGCGCGTCGCCATGCGGTCGGGAAGATAGAGGCCCGGCCGCGCCTCCGGGGCGAGCCCGGGCAGCGAGCGCGGCGGCGCGCCCTGGTGCCCGAGGAGCTTCACCGGCAGCGCCGTGCCGGCGCCGAGCACCCAGCCCCGCCCCTCGATCACGCGCTGCACCGACTCGACCTCCGCCTGACCCGCGAGCGTCCGCTCGATTTCGAACGGGTCTGCCTCCGGTGCGACCGTGACCGCCAGCGACGGCGTGCGCGAGAGGATTTCGTCGCGCAGCACTCCCTGCATGCCGGCGAGCGCGGCGAGGGCGACGACCAGCGCCGCGACGCCGAGGCCAATGCCGCCGGCGGCGACGGCGGAAAGGAAGCTGGTGAAGGCGTCGCGCCGGGCGCTGCGCAGGTAGCGCAGGGCGAGCTCGACCGCGAAGCTGCGGTTCACGGGCTATCGTCCGGCGCGTGCTCCTCGGGGCGCAGCAGCGGGAAGAGAATGACGTCGCGGATCGACGCCCGGTCGGCGAAGAGCATTGTCAGCCGATCGATGCCGATCCCTTCGCCGGCCGCCGGCGGCATGCCGTGCTCGAGGGCCCGCACGTAATCGTGATCGAAGCGATGGGCCTCCGCGTCGCCCGCTGCGCGCGCCGCGAGCTGCTGGCGGAAGCGCTCGGCCTGCACGTCCGGGTCGTTGAGCTCCGAAAAGGCGTTGGCGATCTCCATGCCGCCCAGATAGAGCTCGAAGCGCTCGGTGAAGCGCGGATCCTCCGGCTTCTGCTTGGACAGCGGCGAGATCTCGACCGGATGATCGATGATGAACAGCGGTCCGTCGAGCCGCTCTTCACACAGTTTTTCAAAAACAAAACACAAGAGGCTTCCATACAAGGGATCCGGCGACGGCGCGGCGGCGACGTCGGGCGGGATCGACAATCCCCTCGCCTCGCAGGCAGAAAGCAGCCCGGCCGCCGTGCTGCACTCGTCCGGTGCCAATCCGGCCAGGCGCTCGAGGGCCTCCGCCATTGTCAGGCGTGGCCAGGGCGGTGTGAGATCGAGCGTCTTTCCCCTGAATGAGAGCTTTTCGTCTTTCAGGACTTCTCGTGCCAGGCCGACGAGCATCTCCTCGGTGAGGTCCATGAGCTGGCGGTAGTCGGCGTAGGCCCAGTAGAACTCGAGCATGGTGAACTCGGGGTTGTGCTGGGTCGAGAGGCCCTCGTTGCGGAAGTTGCGGTTGATCTCGTAGACGCGGTGCAGGCCACCAACGAGCAGGCGCTTGAGGTAGAGCTCGGGCGCGATGCGCAGGAAGAGCTCGAGGTCGAGGGCGTTGTGGTGGGTGACGAACGGCCGCGCCACCGCGCCGCCCGGAATCGCCTGCATCATCGGCGTCTCGACCTCGAGGAAGCCGCGTGCTTCGAGGAAGCGGCGAATGCCGGCGACCAGCGCGGCGCGGATCTCGAAAGTCCGCCGCGACTCCGGATTGGCGATCAGGTCGAGATAGCGGCGGCGGTAGCGCGCCTCCTGGTCGGCGAGACCGTGCCACTTCTCCGGCAGCGGCCTGAGCGCCTTCGAGAGCAGCGTCAGCCGCTCGGCGAAGAGCGACAGCTCGCCCGACCGCGTGCGGCCGAGCGGGCCCTCGGCGAGCAGGTAGTCGCCGAGGTCGAGATCAGCGAGCAGCTCTCGCGACGGCTCGTCGAGCGCCTGCGTACGCACGAAGACCTGCAGCTTGGCACGGCCGTCGTGAAGGTCGAAGAAGGCGATCCGCCCCTGGTCGCGCAGCGCCCGGATGCGGCCGGGCACGCGCAGGCGCACGGCCGCCGCCGCGAGCTCGTCGGCGGAGCGCTCGTCCCATTGCGCCCGGACGTCGGCCGGCTCGAGATCGTAGGCGCAGTGCGCCGGGTAGGCGTCGACGCCACGAGCCAGCAGGCGGGCGCGCTTCTCGCGCCGAACGGCGATCTGTTCCTCGAGCTCCGACACGGGCAGGAAAGGATAACGCGAATCCGCTGCTACGATGCGCGCCGTGAGCCACCGGGAGCGAGAGCTACAGGCCGCCTGCGAGCGCTGGCTCGCTCGCGGGCGGCCGCGTCCCGACATCGCGCTGGTCGCCGGCTCCGGCCTCTCGATCGCGCTCGGCGAGCCGGTCGCCGGACCCGAGCCCTTCGCCGACTGGGCGCCGTTCCCGGTGCGCTCGATCGCCGGCCACGACCATGCGCTCGAGCTGTTCTCGCCGACGGCGGGCCGCCACGTCCTCTACTTCCGCGGCCGCGTCCACGCCTACCAGGGCTACGCCGCCGCCGACGTCGCCTTCCAGGTGCGCTTCGCGGCGCTGCTCGGCGCCCGCGTCCTCGTCCTCACCAACGCCGCCGGCGGCGTCCGCACCGACTGGTCGGCCGGGAAGCTGGTGGCGATCCGCGACCACCTCAACCTCACCGGGCTCAACCCGCTGAGCGGCGAGCCCCCGGCGAGCTGGGGGCCCCGCTTCCCCGACATGGCTCACGCTTACGACCCTGCTCTCGTGGCGCTGGCACGGCGGCACGCCGAGGCGCTCGGCTTCGCGCTCGACACCGGCGTCTACGCCGGGCTCGCCGGGCCCAGCTACGAGACCCCCGCCGAGGTCCGCATGCTGCGCACGCTGGGCGCCGACCTGGCGGGAATGTCGACCGTGCTCGAGGTGATCGCCGCGCGCCATCTCGGCCTCCGCTGCCTGGCGCTCTCGCTGGTCACCAATCCGGCCGCCGGCGTCGACGCGGAGCCTCTCGACCACGAGGACGTGCTGCGCGCCGGACGCACCGCCGCCGCGCGCGTCGCCGCCCTGCTCGCCGCCCTGCTCGCCGACCCCGAGCTCTGACGCACCCGGATCGCGCCGGCTCTCAGCCCGTCGGGCGGTGGGCGAGGAGCCAGAGCCCCGCGTAGTCGCGCAGCAGGCGCATGCGCAGCAGCTGCAGCTGCTGGGCCTCGGCGAACGCCCCCTTGCGCACGGCCTCGTCGGCCAGCTCGCCGAAGCGGCCGACGTACTCTTCCGCCAGCCGGGTCGTGCGGCGTGCCTGCTCGAAGATCGGCGCTTCGCGGGTGACCATCGACTCGTCGAGCAGGCCCGAGATCTCGCTCGCTTCCGCCACGACGCGCTGGCGCAGGGCCGCCGCCTCGAGGATGAATCGCTCGAGCTCGGCGTCGCCCTCGGCGACGACGTAGAGGCGACGGAACGCCTGCACCTCGCGCGCTTCCAGGCGGAGGTGGAAGAGGTCGCGCGAGAGCGCGGCCTCCTTGGCGCTGGCGCGATTGTCGGTGCCTTCGAGCGCGGAAACGATCTCGGAGAGGAAGGGAGCGACGAGCTCGTGCGCGGGGCCGACGTCCAGCTGGTCGAGCCGCGGCGACGGCGTGCCGCGATCCGCGCTCAGCAGGCGCGGCCGCAGCTCCTCGATCTCCCGGCGCAGGAAGGAGAGATCCTCGAGCTTGAGATTGTCCGCCCGCTGGTTGCGCTCCACCTCGTCGTAGGCGCGCCGCAGCGCGCTCAGATCGGTGCCGGTGGCCGAGCCCAGGAACGCCTCCTCGGCCGCCAGAATGCGTTGCGACTCCTTGAGGATGCGCCCCTCCTCGGCCTTGAACTCGCTGTGGATCTTGCGCTTGAAGGCGAGGTTCGTCTCGACCACGGCGAGCACGATCTCGGGATGGAAGAGGTAGCGACCGAGCAGGCGCTTGGCGTCGCGGTAGCGAGCCACCAGCCGGCTGGCGGTGAATTGCTCGATGTTCTCGGCCGCCGCGAGCTCCTTGCGGAAGGTGGCGAGCTCGAGCTTGCGCTCCTCGACCCACGCCGGCTCGGCGGCGAGGCCCTCGATCGCGTGCCAGAATCCCTCGAAGATCGGCCGCAGCCGCGTCGGGGACCGCAGCCCGGTCGTGCCCGTCACCGGATCGATTTCTTCGCCCATTTTGGTGAGCAGAAAATCGACCTTGTCGAGCCGATCCCCCGCCAGCCCGTCCTCGACGGCGCGGCCGAGGTAGAAGCGGACCATCTGGGCTAGGATCTGGTCATCGTAGCTCTTGACGCGCTCGAAAAATTGCCGCAGCAGCGGCGGCGTGACGCGGACGTCGGCGGCGGCGAGAATGGCGACGGTCTGCTCGAGCTGGTGGGCAGCGCCATCGAGCAGCTCCGTCACGCCCTCGCCGCGGTTGGAGGTGAGGTGCTCGGAGACGAGCTTGAGCGTCTGGTGAATCTCGGACAGGTCGGTGGGATAGGCCGGGATCGACGCGCTGGCGAAGAACTTGTGGAGACCCTGCAGGAACTGGTGAAAGGTCCAAGCCGCCTTGAACTCGACGCCGAGGTCGACGTAGCGGCGGTGCAGGCTGGGCAGGTCTTGAACGCTCACGTGAAGGTCCGCAGAATGTCGCGATTCTAAGCCATGCCTGCCGAGCTCCCCCGCCATCGCGTCCGCGAGCTGATCTCGAGCGAGGCGATCCAGCGCCGCGTCGCCGAGCTCGCGGCGCAGATCGATCGCGATTACCGCGGCTCCCGCGACCTGGTGGTGATCGGCGTGCTCAAGGGCGCGGTGCCCTTCTTCGCGACTCTCGTCCAGCGCCTCGACCTGCCCGTGCTGGTCGATTTCTTCCAGACCGCGAGCTACGGCGCCGGGACGAACGCCGGCGAGATCCGCATCAAGCGCGACATCGACCTCGCTATCCGCGGCCGCGACGTGCTCCTCGTCGAGGACATCGTCGACACCGGCTGGACGCTGCGCACCATCCTCGACCTCTTCCGTTTCCGCGGCGCGCGCAGCGTCAAGCTCTGCGCCTTGCTCGACAAGCACGAGGCGCGCGAGACGGAGGTGCCGATCGACTATTGCGGCTTCCGCATCGGCCGCGAGTTCGTGGTCGGCTTCGGCCTCGACTACGCCGAGCGCTACCGCAATCTCCCCTACATCGGCGTGATCGAATTCATCGACGAGAAGGAGGCGCCCTCGTGACCATCACCGCGCACGCCACCGACCGCGCGCCGCGCGCGATCGGTCCCTACTCGCAGGCGGTATCGCACGGCGGGATCCTCTACACCTCGGGACAGATCGCGCTCGACCCGGCGAGCGGCGAGCTCGTCGGCGGCGGCTTCGGAGCCGAGGCGCGCCGTGTCTTCGCCAATCTCGAGGCCGTCCTCGCCGCCGCCGGCTGCCGTTTCGCGGACGTGCTCAAGGCGACGGTCTACCTCGCCGACATGGCCGATTTCCCCGCTCTCAACGCGGTCTACGCCGAGTCGTTCGGCGACCACAAGCCGGCGCGCTCGACGGTGCAGGCCGCCGCCCTGCCCAAGGGCGCGCGTGTCGAGATCGACCTCGTCGCCCGGATTCCCTAGGCGCCCGCCCGGCCGCCGACGCCGATCAGCTCGGCGAACCGGTCGAGGTCGATGTTGCCGCCGGAGACGACGGCGACGATCGGACCGGGACCGGCCTGCCCCGTCAGCGCCGCGGCGACCGAGAGGGCGCCCGCCCCTTCGGCGATCACCCGCACCTGCTCGGCCAGCCGGCGCATCGCGCGCTTCGTCTCCTCCAGGGAGACAACGATCGAGCCGTCGACCAGCGGCTCCATCCGCTGCCACATGCGAGGGAAGACGCTCTTGCCCCCGGCGCCATCGACGAACGAAGCCTGCCAGTCGGGGAAGGTGCACGGCGACCGCTCGCGGAGCGACCTCGCCAGCGGCGCCGCGGTTTCCGGCTCGGCTCCGAGCAGTCGGATCGCGGGCCGCAGCGCCCTGACCGCGCTGCCCACGCCGGTGATCAGCCCGCCGCCGCCGATCGCCGCGACGATCGCCGCCGTCTCCGGCAGGTCTTCCAGGATCTCGAGCCCCATCGTGGCGTGGCCGGCGATGAAGTCGTGGTCGTCGAACGGATGGATGAACGTCCCTTCGACTCCCGGATAGGCGCGCGCCTCGAGCGCATTCCAGGCGGCGTCGTAGGAGACCAGCACCAGCCGCGCCCCGAGCGCGCGCATCCGCTCGAGCTTGGCCACCGGGGCGGTTTCGATCGCCACCACCGTGCAGGGCACGCCCACCTGCCGGGCCGCGTAAGCGACACCCTGCCCGGCATTGCCGGCGCTGATCGTCCAGACGCCGCGCCGCCGCTCGGCATCGCCGAGCCGGGCGACGGCGTTCGCCGCGCCGCGCAGCTTGTAGGCGTTGATCGGCTGCAGATTCTCGAGCTTCAAGTGGATTTCGGGCTCGCCTTCGCCGCGCGGCAGGCGGACGAGCGGCGTGCGCACGATCGTGCCGGCGATCCGTTCACGCGCCGCGCGGATCTCGTCGAGCGTCACCGGACGGACCGGAGGGGCTTCGCCCGCCCGCTCAGCCATCGATCTCGACCTCGGCCTCGATCTCAACCGGCATGCCGAACGGCAGCTCGGCCATCCCGACCGCCGAGCGGGCGTGGCGCCCGCGCTCGGGGCCGAACAGCTCGACGACCAGCTCGCTGAAGCCGTTGATCACCGCCGGCATGCGGTCGAAGCCCGGCGCCGCGTTCACCATGCCGAGCACGCGCAGCCAGGCGGTGACGCGGTCGAGGTCGCCCAGCTCGCGCTCGAGGCTACCGAGGATGGCGAGCCCGGTGAGGCGCGCCGCGTGCTGGGCCTGCTCGAGCGTGACGTCGCGCCCGACCTTGCCGAGTGGCTCGGCCAACGTCCCGTCGGCCTCTGTCGCACCGTGGCCGGAGACGAAGGCGCGCTTTCCTCGGACGCGAACCCAGGGGAACGGCAGGGTCACTCCCGGAGGCAGAACGAGTGGGCGTGGCAGCTCCAGCCCGAGCTCGCGGAGTCGCTCGCGGATCTTCATCTCGGTTCCCCTTCAGGCGGCGAGCCGCCGGATCACGTCGCAGGCGCGGTCGATCGCGGCGCGGTCGAGATCGCGGTGGGTCACGAGGCGGACTTCGTCGGCGCTCATCGTGCTGGAGAGCACGCCCTCGCGCTCGGCCTCGACGACCCACCGGTTCCCGGGCTCGGTCTCGCCCGGCCGCCGGCGCACGCGGAAGATCACGATGTTGCTCTCGACCGTGGCGAGGTCGATCTCGAGCCCGTCGTTCGCCGCCGCCGCCTCGGCGAGGAGACCGGCGTGGCGGTGGTCGAGGGCGAGGCGCCCCGGACCGTCGCGCAGGGCGACGAGGCCGGCGGCGGCGAGCACTCCCGCCTGCCGCATGGCGCCGCCGAGCAAGCGCCGCCGGTCGCGCGCCTCCTCGATCGCGTCGGCCGCGGCGCAGAGCAGCGAGCCGACCGGCGCGCCGAGCCCCTTCGAGAGGCAGAAGCTGACCGTCGTGAACCCCTCGACCAGCTTCGCTGGCGTCGTCTCGAGCGCCACCGCCGCGTTCCAGATCCGCGCCCCGTCGAGATGGAGCGGGATCGCCCGCTCGCGCGCGAACGCCACGATCGGAGCGAGCCGGTCGCGTCCGTAGACGCGGCCACCGGCGACGTTGTGACTGTTCTCGAGCGCGATCACGCCGGTCGGCACCCGCTGTCCTTCTCGCGTCGAGTAGGCGGCGCGGAAGGTGTCCAGCGACGGCAGCCCGTCGACCGACGGCAGCGGGCGGCCGAGCAGCCCCCAGATCGCCGCCGGCGCGCCCGACTCGTAATAGAGGATGTGCGCGCGGTGGTCGCAGAGGATCTCGGAGCCGCGCGGCGCGTGGAGCCCGAGGCCGAGCGAATTGCCCATGATGCCGGAGGGCACGAAGAGTGCGGCCGCCATTCCCATCGCCGCGGCCGATTCCTCCTCGAGCCGGCGGACGGTCGGGTCCTCCCTCCAGACGTCGTCGCCCACCTCCGCATCGGCCATGGCGCGGCGCATCGCCGCGTCGGGGCGCGTCATCGTGTCGGAGCGCAGATCGATCGCGTCCATTCGCGAGAGCCTAGCTCGGACGGCGCGCCTCAGCGCAGCAGCTCGGCGAGGACGGCGTTCGAGACCAGGTAACCGTCGGCGTTGAGGCGGACGCGACCGGCGTCGCGCTCGACGAAGGGGGCGAGGCGCGCGAGACGGCGGCCCGCCTCGGCGGTGTCGATGCCGGCCGCGGCGAGCCACGCCTCCTCGATGCCCTCGGCGAGGCGCAAGCCGAGGAAGACGCGTTCGGCAGCGGGTTCGATCGGCAGCTCCTCGAAGGCCAGGGGATCGGCGCTCCACGCGTCGAGGTCGGGCCGGTGGCGGAAGCGCCGTCCGCCGACGTGCGAGTGCGCCGCCGGGCCGAGCCCGAGCCACTCTTCGCAGCGCCAGTAGCGCAGGTTGTGACGGCATTCGTGCCCGGGTCGCGCGAAGTTGGAGATCTCGTAGTGCCGGTAGCCGGCGGCGACCAGGCGCTCGCGCAGGCGCAGGTAGCGGCGCCGCTGCGCCTCGTCGCCGGCAAAGAGCGCCGGGCGCTCGCGGCGCAGGAAGTCGAGCTCGGAGCCGGCGTGCACCTCGAGCAGGTAGAGGCTGACGTGGTCGGGAGCGAGCGCGATGGCGCGCTCGAGCGAGCGCGTGAAGCTGCCGGCGGTCTGCGCCGGGATGCCGACCATGAGGTCGAGCGACAGATTGTCGAAGCCCGCCGCGCGCGCCTCCGCGACGACGCGCGCAGCGCACTCGGCGTCGTGACGGCGGCCGATCAGGGCGAGCTCGCGGTCGGCGAACGACTGGACGCCGACCGAGAGACGGTTGACGCCCGCGGCGCGCAGCGCGCGCAGTGTGGCGAGATCGAGATCCGAGGGATTCGCCTCGGCCGTGACCTCGGCGTCGGCGGCGAGCCGGCAGCGCCGCGCGAGGCGAGCGAGAATCGCTCCGATCTCGGCCGGCGCCAGCAGCGATGGCGTGCCGCCGCCGAAGAAGACCGTCTCGACGCGTGCGCCGTCGAGCTCCGGCGAGCCGTCGATCTCGCAGCCGAGCGCCGCGACGAAGCGGTCCATGCGCCCGCGGTGCTCGCCGACGCGATAGAAGTCGCAGTAGCGGCAGCGCGTGCGGCAGAACGGCACGTGGACGTAGACGCCGAGCGCGTGGCTCACGCGGAGCGCCCTCCGCTCCAGGCGCCGCGCAGCGCTTCGAGGCGGGCGCTCGCGCCGGTCGAGAGCAGCTCCTCCACCGGCCCGCGGGCGGCCGGCTGCAGCCAGCCGAGCACGGCGAGATTGCCTTCGCGCGCCAGCGCCGAAATGTCGAGCGAGCTCGTCTCGAGGTGGCGCGCGGCGGCGAAGAGGGCGACGCACTCGGCCTCCGGCGCCGCCAGCCGCAGGGCGAGCTCCGCCGCCTCCCACAGCGCGCCAGACAGCTCCTGATTGCGCGCCGCGCGCGGCGACAGGCCCGGCAATGCGGGACGCGCCGGCAGGGGCCGCAGGCCATGCGCCGCGACGAGGCGCGCGAAATCGCCCTCGCTCGGCGCCGCGCCGTGGAAGATCTCCTCGAACGAGCTCTCTCCCAGGCGCTCGACCAGCCGGCGCCGGTCGGCGGGCGTGAGCACCGCGGAGACGCCGACCACGGCCGCCGGCGAGAGCGCGGCGAAGGCGTCGAGCCACGCCGCGAGCTCCTCGCCCGCCGGAGTCAGACCCGCCGCGAGGGGCACCGCGACGTGCAGGGGCGCGGGGAGACGGCTCACCGCCCCGCGCCACGTCGCCGCGCTCGTCCCCGCGAGCCACGCGGCGAGAGGATCCACCCAACGCGCCGCCGGAGAACCGGCGCCCGGCTCACCCGTCGCGCCTTCGTGCGCCGCCGACGCCGAGCCGGCGGCGGCGAGCTCGAGCGCGAGGGCCGCGAGGCGCGCCCGCTCTTCGGTCGCCACGGGCGGCAGGTAGGCGAGGCCCGGCTGGTCGGGGGGCGCCGCCGGCAAGCCGCCGGCGCAGGCGTCCGCGGCGGGCCAGGCGAGACGGTGCGTCGCCAGGTCGAGATGTGCGAGCGGCGCCGCCGACCAGCTTCGCGGCGCCCAGCGGATCCAACCGCGGAACGGCGATGGATCGACCGCGCGCCAACTCACGCGCGGTCCGCGGCGAGGCCGCGCGCCGCGAGCGCGCGATCGACGTACTTCGCCAGGATGTCGGCCTCGAAGTGGAGGCGCTGTCCCGGCGCGGCGGCGCCGAGGGTCGTGACAGCGAGGGTGTGCGGGACGAGCGCGACGTCGAACTCGCGCTCGCCCACCGCCGCGACGGTGAGCGAGACGCCGTCGAGCGCCACCGAGCCCTTCTCGGTGACCCAGCGCTCGAGCGCGCGCGGCACCTCGAGGGTGAAGGTCGAATGTTCCGCGTGATCGCGGCGCACCTTGAGGCGCACGAGACCGTCGACGTGGCCCTGCACCCAGTGGCCTCCCAAGGCGTCGCCGGCGCGCAGCGGCGGCTCGAGGTTGACTTCGTCGCCCTTCTCGAACCGCCCGAGCCGGGTGCGGGCGAGCGTCTCGGGCGAGAGCTCGACCCGGGAACGGCTCGGCTCGCTCTCGACGAGCGTCAGGCAGACGCCCGCCACCGCCAGGCTGGCGCCGACGCCGAGGCGCGCGCCGAGCTCCGGCGAGTGCGCGATGTCGAGCCGCACGCCGCCCTCGCGAGAGGGGCGTGGCGCCGAGATCAGACGCCCACGCTCGACGACAATTCCCGTAAACATCGCTCCCGAATCCCCGTCAGCTCGAGGTCGCTCCCGTGCCGCCGGACGCGCAGCCGCGCGACGCCCGCTGCCGCCGCCAGTCGCTCGCTGCCGGCGCCGCCGAGCGGCGTCGGCGCGCGCGCACCGCCGACGAGGAGCGGCGCGACGAAGGCCACGGCGCGGTCCCAGAGTCCGGTCTCGAGGAAGCTCGCCGCCACTTCGCCGCCGCCCTCCACCAGTACGCTCTGCACCTCGCGCCGGGCGAGATCGGCGAGGACGGCGCCCGGTTCGACGCGGGCGAGGGTCACGATCTCGGCGCCCGCCGCGGCGAGTGGCGCGCCGCGCTCCACGTCCTCGCTTTCAGTGTACACGAGCAGCGGACCGGGCTCGCGCAGCAGGCGCGCCGAGGCCGGCAGGCGCAGTCGGCGATCGAGGACGACGCGCACGATCGGCCCCGGCGCGCGGCCGAGGCGGCGCGTCAGGCGCGGATCGTCGGCCAGCACCGTGCCCGAACCGACGAGGATTACGTCGTGCTCCTCGCGCAGCTCGAGCGCCCGCCGCCGCGCCCTGGGGCCGGTGATCCAGCGGCTCTCGCCTGCGGCGGTGGCGATCTTGCCGTCGAGCGACGCCGCCCACTTGAGGGTCACTGCCGGGCGGCCGAGGACGCGCTGCACGAGATACGGCAGGTTGAGCTCGATGGCGCGCTCGGCTTCCGCTCCGCTCGTGACTTCGACGCCGGCCGCGGCCAAGCGCGCGAATCCCGCCCCGCAGGTGCGCGGATCCGGGTCGCGGTGACAGGCAACGACGCGGCGGATCCCCGCCGCCAGCACGGCGTCGACGCAGGGCGCCGTGCGGCCGGTGTGCGCGCACGGCTCGAGCGTCACGACGAGCGTCGCTCCGCGCGCCGATTCCCCCGCGGCGGCGAGCGCCACGACCTCAGCGTGCGGCCCGCCGGCGCGCTCGTGCCAGCCCTCCCCGAGCGCGCGGCCGTCGGCCGCGAGCACGACGGCGCCGACCTTCGGGTTGGGCGCCGCGGTGGCGGCGCCGCGCCCGGCGAGCACGAGCGCCCGCCGCACGGCGCGCGCGACGGGGTCAGCGGAGGAGCGCAGCGGCGAACTCCTGCGGCTCGAACTCGACGAGGTCGTCGGCCGTCTCGCCGACCCCGAGGTAGAGCACCGGCAGGCGCAGCTCGCGCGCCACCGCCACCACCACGCCGCCGCGCGCCGTGCCGTCGAGCTTGGTGAGGAAGACGCCGTCGGCGAGCGCCGCGGTGAGGAACCCGCGGGCCTGCGCCAGCCCGTTCTGGCCGGTGGTGGCGTCGAGCACGAGCAGCGTGCGGGCGCTCCAGCCCGGCGCCTCGCGCTCGATCACGCGCTGTACCTTGGCGAGCTCGGCCATGAGCTGCTCCTTGTTGTGCAGACGGCCGGCGGTGTCGACGATCAGATGGTCGACCCCGCGCGCGCGCGCCCGCTGCACGGCGTCGAAGACGACCGCCGCCGGATCCGTCCCGGCCGCCTGCCGCACGACCTCGACGCCGAGCCGTTCCCCCCACAGAGCGAGCTGCTCGACGGCGGCGGCGCGGAAGGTGTCGCCGGCGGCGAGCAGCACCCGGCGCCCGGCGGCGAGGTCGCGGCGCGCCAGCTTGGCGATCGAAGTCGTCTTGCCCGCGCCGTTGACGCCCACCACCAGCGTGACGCGCGGCCAGCGCTCCGCCGGCGGGTCCGGCGACTCGGCGAGCAGCCGCGCGATCTCCTCGCGCAACTGCTCGCGCAGCCGCTCGGGCCGTGCGGCATCCGCGCGCCGCGCCCGCTCGCGCAGCCTGGCGAGCAGCAGCGCGGTCGTGGCGACGCCGAGGTCGGCGGCGAGCAGTGCCTCCTCGAGCTCGGCGAGCGTCGCCTCGTCGAGCTGCGCCGGCAGGTCGAGCGCGGCGCCCAGCCGCTCCGAGAGCCGCTCCTGCGTCCGCGCCAGCCCGCTGCGGACCTTCCCCCACAGCCCCTCCGCCGTCGGCATCAGGCGGAGGCGAAGAGCTCTCGCGTCAGCTGCTCGCAAGCGTCCCCGAGGCTGCGCCGCGCCGCCGCCGAGAGCGCCGGCGAGCGCTGCACGAGGACGAGGAAGTAGCCGTCGGGGAGCGGCGCCACGTAGATGTGCAGGCGATCCTTGTGGATGTGCAGCCAGCGCGCGTCGCCGTGCCCGCCCTCGCCCAAGAAAGCCTGCATCTGGCGGAGGTAGATGCCGACGTAGGCGCCCACGACGCGCAGTTGGAAGGGCGTGAAGTCGGCGCAGGCGAGGTCGACGGTCTCGCCGCTGTCGTCGACGAAGAGCACGCCCACCGCGCCGGGGTTGCGCGCCAGTAGATTGGCCAGGATGTATTGATAGGGCATCGTTCGCTCTCCGCCTCACACGTTCGCCGTCGCCGGCAGCTCGATCTCGCTCGCCGTCGACGACTCGGCGCCGACCTGCTGCACCAGGTCACCGAGCTCGAAGGCGCGCAGGAACGCGGTGACTACCTTGGCGTCGAAGCGCGAGCCGGCGAGCTTGGTGATGACCTCGGCGGCGTAGCGCGGCTGATACGCCGCCTGGTACGGCCGGTCCGTGGTCACCGCATCGTAGCAGTCGGCCACCGCGACGATGCGCGCCGAGAGCGGGATCTCGTCGCCGCGCAGGGCGTCGGGGTAGCCGCGGCCGTTCCAGTTTTCGTGGTGCCAGCGCACGATCGGCAGCATGTCGCGCAGCTGCTCGATCGGCGCCAGGATCTCGGCGCCGATCGTCGGATGGGCCTTCATCAGCTCGAACTCGGCGGGCGAAAGCACGCCGCCCTTGCGCAGGATGCGGTCCTCGACCCCGATCTTGCCCACGTCGTGGAGCAGGGCGCCGATCCACACGCGCTGTTGGAACTCGTCGCTCTGGCCGAGATGCCGCGCGATCGAACGCGCCAGCTCGGCGACGCGCTCGGAGTGGCCGCGGGTGTACGGATCCTTGGCGTCGATGGCCGCCGCGAAGGCGCGAATCGAGCTGATGAAGAGGTCGCGATTGAGCCTCGCCGCCGCACGCAGGCGCTCGATGTGCTCCTCGACGTGGCCGCTCATGCGGTTGAAATCGGCGGCGAGCTGGGAGAACTCGAAGACGAACAGATCGTCGGGGATGCGCCGCCCGAAGCTGCCCTCCGCGATCTCGTGCGTCGTGCGCGTCAGGCGCCGCACCGTGATGCCGATGCGCCGCGAAACGAACAGCCCGAGCACCGTCGCCGTCGCCAGCAACACCAGGCTGACCAGCGCCGCCGAGGTGACCATGCGGTCCGCCGACTCGAACGCCGCGGTCGTCGGCTTGTGCACCACCACCCCCCAGCCGGTCTCCTCCACCGGGCTCACCAGGCCCAGCATCTCGACCGGTCCGTCCACCGTCTCGACCGAGTACTCCGCCGTCAGCAGCAGCGGCTTGCGGGCGAAATCGGCGAGCAGCTGCGAACGCGCCAGGGCCCGGCGCGAGGCCTCGTCGGCGCCCTCGGCCCACAGCAGGCGGCCGCCCTCGCCGACCAGGAAGACGGCGGCGCGCGCCGTCGCCTCGCGCTCGAAGACGGTCTCGACCAGGCGCAGGCGGCTAATCACCTCGACGACGAACGCCGTTTCGCCCGCCGCGTCCGCGACCGGCACGGCGAGTGCGGCGACCGGCTCGTTGCTCTCGGGGGCGAGCGCGAAGCGCCACACCGGCCGGCGCTCGGTGCGCGCCTCCTCGAAGGCCTGGTCGAGCGCCTCGGAGAGCTCGGGCGGCAGGTCGGGCGGCGCCAGTCGCGGCCCGGCGCCGCTCGGCGTCAGCACGCGCAGCGCGAGCAAGTTGGGGTTCTCGATGACGAAGCGGTGGAGATAGGCGCCGATCCACGGCTCGCGCAGCCGCGCCTCGGGCACGCTCTCGGTCGACGCCGTCAGCAGCGTGACGCCGAGCTGGTGCAGCGGCCGGCGCACGCCGAGCAGGAAGTTGTTGATCTCGCGCGACAGCGACTGGGCCGACTGCGTGAGGTAGCGCTTCTCCTCGGTCACCAGCAGCTCGCGGTTCTGCTGCACGAGCCAGGCGCTGGCCACCGCCAGGGGGACGACGCCGAGCGCGACGAGGAGGAGGAAGAAGAGCGAGCGCAGGCGCAGGCGCGGCATCCAACGCCACGCCGCGGAGGGCCGCTGGCGCGAGCCCGTGGTGTCGTCGAACGCCACGGCGCGATTATAGGGGTCCGCCGCCCGTTCGCCGGAAAAAGCTCGACAGGGCGGCGGCGACCGCTTCGGGGGCGAGCCGCACGCCGTAGCGGCCCTCTCCCGGAGCGGCCAGCAGCACCCAGCCGAGGCCTGCGGTGCGCGCCTTCTTGTCGCGCTCGAGCCCGGCGAGGAGCGCCGCCGGCGCGAGCGGCGGCAGCGGCGGCACGGCGAGCCGGTCGAGCACGGCTTCGACGCGCGCCGCGAACGCTTCGTCGCAGCCGGCGGCGCGCGACAGCGCGAGGGCGAAACGCATACCGTGCGCCACCGCGTCGCCGTGGGCGAGGCGGCCGTAGCCGACTTCCGCCTCGAGGGCATGGCCGAGCGTATGGCCGAAGTTGAGCAGCTGGCGCGCGCCAGCCTCGCGCGGATCGCGCTCGACCAGGCGTGCCTTGGCGCGCGCGGTCGCCACGACGACCGCCGCCCTCGTCTCGGCATCGCCCGCCAGCACCCGGTCGAGGCGCCGCTCGATGCGCTCGAAGAGAGCGAGGTCGAGCATGGCGGCGGTCTTGATCGACTCGACCAGGCCGTGCCGGCGCTGGGCGCCGTCGAGGGTGGCGAGCACGCCCGGTTCGGCGAGCACCGCCAGCGGGTGGTGGAAGACGCCGACGGCGTTCTTCGCCGCTGGCAGGTCGATCGCCGTCTTGCCGCCGATCGCCGCGTCGACCTGGGCGAGAAGCGTCGTCGGCACGGCGACCCAGTCGACACCGCGCAGGATCGTGCCGGCGACGAAACCGGCGACGTCGGTCACCGAACCGCCGCCGAAGCCGACGACGCAGTCGTCGCGCCGGCAGCCGGCGGCGACGAGCGCCATCCACAGTCGCTCCGCCTCGCCCACCGACTTCGCGGCCTCGCCGTCGGCCACGTCGAGCCAGACCGCCGAGCCCGCGACCGCGACGAGCGGCGCGACCGCCGCCTCGTGCAGCTCGCGGATCGGCGGCGCCGAGACGACGAAGAGCGCCCGGCCGCCGAGCCGTGCGGCGAGCTCCCGCGCGCCCTCGGCGATCGCGCTCTCGCCGTAGAGCAGACGGGTCGTCCCGCCCGCGTGAGCGAGGTCGAACGACTCGACGCGGTGCATCATCGCGCGGAGACTTCCACAGAATGGAGCGCTGGCCAATGCCGAGGCGCCCGCGCCGGCACGGCGCGCCGTCTAGCGCTGGCGCAGCGCGATGCCGAGCTCGGCGAGCTGGGCGTCGTCGACCGCCGACGGCGCGTCGGTCATCAGGTCGGTGGCCGACGCGGTCTTGGGGAAGGCGATCACCTCGCGCAGCGACGAGGCGCCGGCGAGCAGCATGGCGATGCGGTCGAGGCCGAGAGCGACTCCGCCATGCGGCGGGGCGCCGTACTTCAGGGCTTCGAGCAGGAAACCGAAGCGCGTCCGCGCCTCCTCGGCGCCGATGCCGAGCCGCTCGAGGACGCGCGACTGCACGCGGCCGTCGTGGATGCGGATCGATCCTCCGCCGAGCTCGGTGCCGTTGAGCACGAGGTCGTAGGCGCGGGCGCGCACCGAACCTGGGTCGCTGTCGAGGCGGTCGAGGTCGCGGGGGTCGGGGCTGGTGAAGGGGTGGTGCATCGAGTACCAGCGCCCGTCCTCAGCGTGCCACTCGAGCAGCGGGAACTCGGTCACCCAGAGGTACTTCCACTCCCCCGCCGGCACCAGCTCGAGCTGCCGCCCGAGCTCGAGACGCAGCGCCCCGAGCGCCGGCGCCACCACGGCCGTAGAACCCGCCGCGAGCAACGCCAGGTCCCCGTCGAGGAGCTCGAGCGCCGCGGCGATCGGCTCGAGCTCGTCGGCGTGCACGCTCTTGACCTGAAACGTAAGCGCCCCGTTGACACGCTTGAGCGTCAGCAGGCCCGGCAAGCCGTGCCGCTTCGCGACTTCGCTCCACGCATCCACCCGCGATCGCGTCGCCGAGGCGCCGGCGGGAACCACGATCGCTCGTACCACTCCCCCTTCAATGGAAGTCTTTGAAAAAACTTGAAACGAACTGTCTGCCACCTCGCGAGTGACATCGTGAATCTCGAGCCCGAAGCGAAGGTCGGGCCGGTCGGTGCCGAAGCTCGCCATCGCCTCGGCGTACGTGAGGCGGGGGAACGGCGCCGCGAGCTCGACGCCGACGAGCCGCATGAGACGCACGAAGAGCCCCTCGAGCAGGGCGAAGATCTCCTCCTCGGTGGGAAACGACAGCTCGAGGTCGACCTGCGTGAACTCCGGCTGGCGGTCGGCGCGCAGGTCCTCGTCGCGGAAGCAGCGCGCGATCTGCAGGTAGCGCTCGAAGCCGGCCACCATGCAGAGCTGCTTGAACAGCTGCGGCGACTGCGGCAGGGCGTAGAACTCGCCGCGGTGGACGCGCGAGGGGACGAGATAATCGCGCGCCCCCTCGGGCGTCGACCTGGTGAGGATCGGCGTCTCGATCTCGAGGAAGCCGTGCGCGTCGAAGTAGGCCCGCGTCTCCTGCGCGATGCGGTGGCGCAGCATCAGGTTGCGCTGCAGCTCGGGGCGGCGCAGGTCGAGGTAACGGTGCTTCAGGCGCAGGTCCTCGAACGCCTCGGTGTGCTCGTCGAGCCCGAACGGCAGCGGCTCGCTCGGCGAGAGGACCGCAGCCCGACGCGCGATCACTTCGATCTCTCCGGTCGGGAGGTGCGGATTCACCGCCTCGCGGCGCGCGACCTCCCCCTCGATCTCGACCACCCACTCGGAGCGCACCGGCGCGAGCGCGGCGGCGACCTCCGGGCTCGCCGCGGGGCGCACCACCACCTGGCAGACCCCGCTGCGGTCGCGCAGGTCGAGGAACACCATCCCTCCCAGGTCCCGCCGCCGCTGCACCCAGGCCTGGAGGAGGATCGTCGTTCCGACCTCCTCCGCCGACAACGTCCCCGCACCGCGCCGCTTCATCGCTTCACCTCGAAGAATCCGGAGAATTCACATTCAAGACAAAGACAAAGGCTTTCATAGAAGGGGTAGGTCTGGCTCGCGCTCGCGCCCGAAAAGGCTCACGTGCGAAACAGCTCCGCGAGGCGCGCGATCGCCTCGCCGCGCGGCAGCGTGGACTGTTCGCGGGAAGCGACGATGCGGAGCGAAAGCGACCCGGAACCGAGCTCGTCCTCGCCGAGAAAGACCACCGCCGGCGCGTCGAGAGCTTCGGCGAGGTCGAAGAGTTTCGCGCCGCGGCTGCCGGCCTCACGGCAGGGAACTCCCGCGGCGCGCAGCTCCTCGAGCAGACCGACGAGCTCGAGCCCCTCGCCCCCTTCTATGGAAGCCTTTCCTACGGCCGTCACGAGCACAGGTCCCGGACTCTTTCGCCGCGCCGGAGAATCGGCGGGCAGCACCTCGATCAGCCGGTCCTCGCCGATGGCGAAGCCGACGCCGTAGGTGGGTGGGCCGCCGAGCTCCTCGACCATGCTTTCGTAAGCACCTCCGCCACAGACAGCGTTCTGCGCCCCGAGGCCCTCCGACACGATCTCGAACACCGTGTTCGTGTAGTAGTCCAGCCCGCGCACGAGTCGAGGTTCGACGGAATACGAAAGACGAAAAGCTTCCATTGAAGAGAGGACTCGGCGGAAATGGTCGGCGGCGACGGAGGTCAGCGACGATTCGAGCGTCGGCGCGCCGCGGAGCAGCTCCTGCTCCTCCGCACTCTTGGTGTCGAGAATGCGCAGCGGATTCGTCTCCAGTCGCCGCCGGCTGTCCTCCGAGAGTCTTTCCCTCAATGGAAGTAGGTACTCCCGGAGCGCCTCTCGGTAGGCGGTACGCGAGGCGACATCCCCCACCGTATTGAGGAGGATCTTCAGGCCGGTGAAACCGAGCTCGCGCAGGAAGCGGACGAGGAGGAGGAGAATCTCGACGTCGGATTCGGCGCCCCTGCCGCCGACGAGCTCGGCGCCGATCTGGTGGAACTGGCGGTAGCGCCCCTTCTGCGGCCGCTCGTAGCGGAAGTGCGGGCCGACGTAGAAGAGGCGCACCGGCTGCGGCAGCGACTGCATTCCGTGCTCGACGTAGGCACGGCAGACGGCGGCGGTCGACTCCGGGCGCAGCGTGAGCTGGCGTCCGCCCTTGTCGAGGAAGCTGTACATCTCCTTGCCGACGATGTCGGTCGTCTCGCCGACGCCGCGGGCGAAGAGCTCGGTCTCTTCGAAGAGCGGGGTGCGGATCTCGCCGTAGCCATAGAGAGCAAACACTCGCCGCGCTGTCTCCTCCACCCGCGCCCAGACGCCGGTCGCCGGCGGCAGCAGGTCGCGGGTGCCCTTCGGAGCCTGGAATCTCTTGCCTTTCGCCACTTTCCAAACCCCCGACCGAGCGCGCGCCGAGACCCGTCTGCGGCGCCCCCCGGAGCGGCGCGCGACGCGTGGCGAGCTCGGCGCGAAGCCTACCGCACCGTCTTCAGCGCAGCCGCTCGCCCACGCGCTGCAAGGCGTGCTCGAGCAGGCGCCGGCGCTTGGCGCTCGCCTCGCCGTCGGAACGCACCTCCGCCAGGCGCTCGCCGCGCCGCACCCAGCCGGCGAGCTCGTCGGCGCGCGACAGCCAGTAAGTGACCTTCCCCTTCTGGCGCGAGTCGTAGCGCGAGGCGTCGCCGAGCTCTTCCAGCCGCGTCTGGGCGGCGGGAGAGTCGACTCCGCCGACGTCGATCGCGATGCGCGTCTCGCCGCCCTTGACAACGTAGCTGCAGCGCCGGCCGTCGCCGGCCGCCTGCGTGATCTCGCTCCCGCCCAGCTCGCGCGCCTCGGTCAACGTCAGGAGGCACGGATCCTGTGCGGATGCGCGCGAAACGCTCGAAAGCCCGAGAGCGAGCGCCAGCGAGCCACGGACCAGGGGGCGAGGAATCATGTTGCCTCTCTCTCGGACGGCGTCGAATCCGCTCGGTCGGCGGAGTCTAGCCGCCGAAGCCGCCGCCGTCGAAGGCGGGACTCCACACCAGCGCCAGCCGTCGCTCGCCGCGGCCCGGCGTCCGGTAAGCTCGCGCGTCGTGCACCAGACACCGGCTCACGCTGCCCACTCGCGCTTCGACGTGCGCTACGCCGAGACCGATCAGATGGGCGTCGTGCACCACGCCAACTACCTCGTCTGGTTCGAGGTCGCCCGCACCGAGCTCTGCCGGCAGGCGGGCTTCCACTACGCCGAGATCGAGCGCCAGGGCCTGCTGCTGCTGGTCACCGGCGCGCAGCTGTCGTACCGCGCGGCCGCGCGCTACGGCGACGCTGTCGACGTCGCCTGCTGGGTGGATCGCGTGGCGAGCCGCGGCGTCACTTTCGCCTACCGGGTCGCCCGCGACGGGGTGCTGCTCGCCACCGGCGAGACCGAGCACGTCTGGGTCGACGCCGGCTCGCGACGGCCGACGCGCTTTCCGGCCGACCTCGTCGAGCCGTTCCGTCGCTTCCTGCCCGCATCGGCCGGCGGATAGGCTGCGCGGCGTGCGGCGCCTCCGTCTGACCACCGCCGGCGAGAGCCACGGGCCGGGGCTGACGGCGATCCTCGAGGGTCTGCCGGCGGGCCTGCGCGTCGACGCCGCCCGGCTCGAGCGCGAGATGGCGCGCCGCCAGCACGGCCACGGCCGCGGCCGCCGCATGCAGATCGAGCGCGATCGCGCCGAGATCCGCGGCGGCGTGCGCAACGGCGAGACCCTCGGCTCGCCGCTCGCGCTGTGGATCGAGAACCGCGATTGGCCGAACTGGCAGCGCGCGATGGCGGCCGACCCGCAGGCGTTCGACGCCGAGTTCGCCGAGCTGCGGCGGCTGAAGAGCCCGCGCCCGGGACACGTCGATCTCGCCGGCGGCCAGAAGTACCTGCGCCGCGACCTGCGCGATCTGCTCGAGCGCGCCTCGGCCCGGGAGAGCGCCGCGCGGGTGGCCGCCGGCGCCTTCGCCAAGATGCTCCTCGCCGAGCTCGGCGTCGAAATCCGCAGCGGCGTGCGCTCGCTCGGACCCCTCGGCGCCGACGCTCCGATTCCGGCGTGGCTCGATCTCGCCGCCGTCGACGACGCCTCGCCGCTGCGCGCGATCGATCGCGCGCTCGAGGCCGAGATGGTGGCGCTCGTCGATCGCGCCAAGGTCGACGGCGAGACCCTCGGCGGCTCGGTGACGGTGATCGCCCACGGCGTGCCCACCGGACTCGGCTCGCACGTGCAGTGGAGCGAGAAGCTGGACGGGAGGATCGCCCGCGCGCTGATGTCGGTGCCGGCCGTCAAGGCGGTCGAGATCGGCACGGCGATCGCCGCCAGCCGCGGCTTCGGCAGCACGGCGCACGACGCGATCCTCTACACCGCCGGGCGCGGCTTCCACCGCACGACGAATCGCGCCGGCGGCCTCGAGGCCGGCGTCACCAACGGCGAGGACGTCGTGGCCACCATCTACAAGAAACCGATCGCGACGCTGCGCGACGGGCTGCCGTCGGTGGATCTCGACACGCTCGAGCCGCACACTTCGCAGTACGAGCGCAGCGACGTGACCGCCCTCCCCGCGGCCGGCGTGATCGCCGAGGCGATGCTCGCGCTCGTGCTCGCCGACGCCTGTCTCGAGAAGTACGGCGGCGACTCGCTGCGCGAGCTCCTCGCCCACGCCGAGGAGTCGCGGCGGCTGGCCGGCGAGTGGCCGCGCTGAGCGCTCAACCGCGGGCGAGCTCGACGCGGTTGCGGCCGTTGCGCTTGGCGGCGTAGAGGGCGCCGTCGGCGGCGCCGACGAGGGCGCTCGCACCGGTCGTCGCGATCGGTGTCGCCGCCGCCACGCCGCAGCTCACCGTCAGGTGCGGGGCGACCCGCGAGGCGCCGTGCGCGATTCCCGCCGCGGCGACACGCGCGCGCAGCTCCTCGGCGAGGCCGGCCGCGCCCGCGACGTCGGTGGCGGGCAGCAGGACGGCGAACTCCTCGCCGCCGAAACGGGCGAGCAGGTCGCCGGAGCGCGGCAACCCCTCGCCGAGCACCTCGGCAACGTCACGCAGCACCTCGTCGCCGCGCGGATGGCCGTAGCTGTCGTTGAGCGCCTTGAACTCGTCGATGTCGATCATGACGAGGGCGAGCGGCGTCCCCAGTCGCACGGCGCGCCGCCACTCCGACTCGAGCGTCTCGTCGAAGCGCCGGCGATTGGCGATGCCGGTCACGGGATCGAGGAACGACAGTCGTGCCAGCAGCTCGTTCGCCTTCGCCAGCTGCGCGGTGCGCTCGGCGACCGTCTGCTCGAGAAGACGTGCTCGCCGCTGGTGCACCCGCACTCGCCAGTGCGCGGAGGCGGCGACGGCGCCGAGCAGCGCGAGCCCGCCCAGCGACCTCACCCAGAGCCGCTGCCAGAAGCTCGGCGCCACCCGGAACTCGAGCGCGGCGGGGTGCGAGACGTTGCCCGCCGCGTCGCGTCCCCAGACGCGAAAGACGTAGTCGCCCGGCGCCAGGCCGGCGATGGTCCGCTCGGCGACGGCCGACCACTCCGACATCTCTCCGTCGCCGCCCGCGAGCTCGGTGCGGAAGCGCGTCAGCGGCTCGCCGACGAACGACAGCAGACGATAGGTGAAGACGATCTCCGCCGCCGCGGCCGGCACGCTGGCGCCGAGGCGCAGCGGCGCGTCCTCCGCTCGCGGCAGCCTCGCTTCGAGCAGCACGCGGTTCGGCGTCGTGTCGCGCCGCTCGCGCTGCGGATCGAGCACCGCGACGCCGCCGACGGTGCCGATCCACACCCGGCCCCGCTCGTCGACCGCCGCCGCGCCCCGGCTGCCCTGGTGCACCGGCAGACCGTGGAAGACGAGGAAGTCCTCGCGCTCGACGACGCCGCCCTCGACGCCCGAGCGGAAGCGGCTCACTCCCTGATTCGTCGACGCGTAGAGGTGGCCGTTGCGGTCCTCGACCAGGGCGTAAACGACCGGATTGGCGAGCTCCGGCACGGCCGGATCGGGCGCCACCCGCACCGGGACGTCGGGCCGATCGGGATCGAGCAGCGCGAGCCCGCCGCCGTCGGTGCCGATCCAGAGCTCGCGCCGGCCCCTCGCGGCCCGGCGCAAGTGCAGCGCCTGCACGGAGGGATGCGGCAGGCCGTCCTCGACGCGCCACTGCCGGAGGCTCCCCCGCTGCGCCCGCCAGAGTCCTTCCGAGGTGCCGATCCACACCGCCGGCGGCGCCACGTCGCGGTCGACTTCGAGGGCGAGGATCGAGCTCGATGGCCAGCCGCCGGCCGCGGCGGGACGGCTCCACGCGCTGCCGTCGAAGAGGGCAAGCCCCTCTCGTGTGCCCACCCAGAGCTCGCTCGACCCCGTCGCCGTCGGCACCTCTGCCAACGCCTGCACCAGGTCGCTGGGCAGGGCGCCGCTCGCGGCGTCGTGCCGCGTCCAGGCCGAGCCGTTCCAGACATCGAGGCCGCCGTTGCGCGTGCCGACCCAGACCCGGCGGCCGCCACCCAGGTCGCTCGTCGCGAGCAGCGCCAGCACGACATCCTCCGACAGCTCGCCGGCAGCGCGGTCGAACCGCCGCCACTCGCCGCCGCGCCAGAGCGCCAGGCCGTCGCCGTCGGTGCCGACCCAGAGCTCGTCCTCGCCGGCATCCGAAGAGGCGACGAGCAGCGCCGAGACCGGCGACGGGGAGTCGGTGGGCGGTCGCAGCGTCCGCCAGAGTCGCTCCGTGACCCGCAGCAGCCCGCCGTTGCGCGTGCCGACCCACAGCGCCTCGCCGCCCTCGGCCTCGGTCGTCTCGAGGAGGCGGTAGGCGGCTCGCGAAGCGAACTGCGGCCCGACCTCGAAGAGCTCGAGCGTGCGAGCGTCCGCCCATGCCAGCCCGCCGCCGTCGGTCGCGATCCACACCTCGTCCGGATCGTCGACGCGGCGAGCGAGATCGGTGACGAACAGCGACGGCAGCCCGTCCGTCTCGCCGAGACGGGTCCAACCCGACGCGTCGAGCCGGTGCAGCCCGTCGCCGTAGGTCCCGACCCAGAGGACCGCACCGCCGTGCTCGCGCGTCACTTCGAGGCTGCTGACCGACGCGAGCGGCGCGCCCGGCGGCCGCGCGATGACGCCCTCGGCCGGATCGACGGAGGCCACGCCGCGCTGCGTCCCGATCCACAGCCGCGACGCGCCGTCGGGCGCGAGCGACCAGACGCGCGAAGACGGCAGGCCCTGCGCCTCGTCGATCCGCCGCCAGCCGGAGGCCGAGTAGGCGAAGAGCCCGCGGTCGTGGGTGCCCACCCAGAGCGTGCGGGCGCTGCCGGCGCCGGTCTCGGCGAGCGCGTTGATCCGCTGGCGGACGAGCTCGGCGGGAACGGCCGGTACTTCGCGCCAGACGCCGTCCGAGTAGAGGAGCAGACCGTGCGCCTGCGTCGCCACCCACAGCGCGCCGTCCGCCGCGGCGAGGAGGTCTCTGACAAACAGCGCTCCGTTCACCGCGGGCGGGCTCTCGCGCCGCCAGGCGCGGCCGTCGTAGCGCGCCAGGCCGTCCTGCGTACCGGCCCACAGATAGCCGCTGGCGTCGAGCGCCAGCGCGTGCACGGTGTTCTGCGGCAGGCCGTCCGAGTCGCGGTAGACGCGCACGAACGGGTCGCTGGCGCGGATCGGGTCACCCGCCGCCACCGAGGGCGGGCTCGCGGTGACGAGGTCTGTTCGCCCCGCGGCGAGCGTCGCGAGCGCGGCCGCGCGCGCCCAGCCGGCCAGCCTCCGCTTCATCGCGCGGGCACCAGGATGAGCGCCACGCCGAGGACGAGCAGCGCCACCGCCACGACCCGGCGCAGCAGGATCGGCTCGCCGAAGAAGGCGCGCCCCCAGACCACCGCGAGGACGCCGCCCACGCCGCGCTTGAGCGTCTCCACGAGGCCGATCTGCAGGCTCTGGATCGCCACCAGCTGGCCGCCCAGCGCGAGGGCACCGCAGGACACCGAGAGCACCACCAGACCGGCGCTGCCGCGCACGCCGCCGAGATCGTGCAGCCGACCCGACGCGGCGAGCGCGACGCAGGCCCCCGCCGCCGTACCGGCGAAGAGGACGAGGGCGTGCACCGGGGCGCTCGCGTGGCCGAGCGCGAGCTTGTCGAGAAGCAGCGTCGCCGACCAGCAGAGAGCGACGAAGCCCATCACCAGGCTGCCCGTCTCGACGCCCAGCCGCCGACGTCCGGCGATGCGCGAGAGCGACGTCGAGAGCGCGAACGCCCCCGCCACGACGAGGAAGATGCCGCCGCCCGCGCGCGGGCCCACCGATTCCGCGAGGAAGAGGACGCCGAGCAGCGACGAGAAGACCGGCGTCAGCGACAGCATCGGCAGCGTGACCGAGATCGGCGAGAGCTGGAACGACTTGAAGTAGGCGAAGTTGGCGGCGACATTGAGCGCCACCGAGGCGAGCCCCGGAGCGAAGTAGCCGCCCTCGATCCGCCAGTCGCCTTCCCGCCACGCCCAGACGGCGACCAGCGGCAGCGCCGGCACCGTCACCCAGACCACCAGCGCCCAGGCGCTCATGCGCGGAGTCAGGAAGCGGCGCAACAGATCGAAGACCGCCCAACCGAAAGCGGCCGCGAGCGCGACGGCGAGAGCCGGAGGCCAGGCGATCAAGGGCGGCGGCAGCCTATCAGCGGTACACTTCTCTCGATGTCGCTCACCCCCACGCTCCTCGCCGACGTGCTCGAGCGCCAGGGCTGGCTGCGCACCGAGCAGGCCGAGCAGGTCCGGCGCGAAGCGCGCGCCATCAAGCCCCGCTACCGCGCCCGCATGGCGGCCGACTCGAAGGCCTTCGCTTACGAGCTGGTGGCGAGCTTCCGGTTCCCCAGCGTCGCGGACCCCGCGGTCACCGTCGGCGAGAAGGAGATCGCCCAGGCGCTCGCCGCGGATAGTGGACTCGAGCTCGTGCGCATCGATCCGCTGGCGCTCGACGCCGACCTCATCGAATCCAAGGTCTCGCGCCCCTTCGCCCGCCGCCACCGCATGCTGCCGCTCGACATGACGAACGGCACGCTGCGCGTCGCCTGCGCCGACCCCTACGACATGGAGGCGCTCGACGCCTTCCGCCGCATCGCCGGCCGCGATCTCAAGCTGGTGCTCGCCGCCGAGCCGGAAATCCTCAAGGCGATCACCGAGTTCGTCGGCCTGCGCTACGCGGTCAAGCGTGCCGAGAAGGACCTGCGCTCCGGCATCGACATCGGCAATCTCGAGCAGCTCGTGCGCATGAAAAACGAGAGCGAGATCGAGTCGAGCGACCAGCACATCGTCAACGCCGTCGAGTACATGCTGCAGCACGCCTTCGACTCGCGCGCCTCGGACATCCACATCGAGCCCAAGCGCGACTTCTCCGTCATCCGCTTCCGCATCGACGGCGTGCTGCACGACATCCAGTCGCTGCCCAAGATCGTGCACGCCGCCGTCGTCTCGCGCATCAAGACCATGTCGCGCCTCGACATCGCCGAGAAGCGCCGCCCCCAGGATGGGCGCGTCAAGACCTCGCGCGCCGGCCGCGAGGTCGAGCTGCGCATCTCGACCCTGCCCGTCGCCTTCGGCGAAAAGGTGGTGATGCGCATCTTCGATCCCGAGGTGCTGACCCAGGACCTCGCCGGCCTCGGCTTCTATCCCGAAGAGCTGGTGGTCTTCAACGACTTCATCTCGCGGCCGCACGGCATCATCCTGGTCACCGGGCCGACCGGCTCGGGCAAGACGACGACGCTGTACTCGGCGATGAGGGCGATCGCCAACCGCGAGCGCAACATCACCACGATCGAGGATCCGATCGAGATGGTGATCGAGGACTTCAACCAGACCGCTGTGCAGCCGAAGATCGGCATCGACTTCGCGCACGCCCTGCGCCACATCCTGCGCCAGGACCCCGACGTCATCATGGTCGGCGAGATCCGCGACCCGGAGACGGCGACCTACGCCGTACAGGCGGCGCTCACCGGCCACCTCGTCTTCTCCACCCTGCACACCAACGACGCCGCCACCGCGATCACGCGCCTGATCGACCTCGGCATCGAGCGCTTCCTGATCAGCTCGACCCTGATCGGCGCCATGGCGCAGCGGCTGGTGCGCACGATCTGCCGCAACTGCGTCGGCGAGCGCACCCTGTCGGCCGAAGAGGCGGCATCGCTGCGCCTCACCGTGCCGTCCGGCAAGCGCATCCGCGTCAAGGAAGGCCGCGGCTGCCACGAGTGCCGCGGCACCGGCTACCGCGGCCGGAGCGGCGTCTTCGAGATCCTGCCCATCGACGACACCATCAAGGCGCTCGTCGTCGAGCAGAAGGACGCCCCCGAGATCAAGCGCGAGGCGGTGCGCCTCGGCATGAAGACCCTCCGCCAGTCCGCCCTGCGCAAGCTCGCCGAGGGCGTCACCACCTTCGAAGAGGTCGTCCGCGTCACCGGCATCTGAGCCGCGGAGAGCCCGCGTACACTCCCGATGAGATGACGACCCGCGGACGGCGGGCACGCGCCCGGGAGCTCGAGCTGCTGGCGCGCCTGGCGCGACTGGCGACCGAGGACCTCGAGCTACGGCCGATGATGCAGCGCGTCACCGACGCGCTCGTCGAGGAGCTCGGCTGGGAGCTCGTCGCACTGGTGCGCGTCGATGCCGCCGCGCGGCGCTTCGTCTGCGAGGCGTGTACCAGCCGGGTGGAGACCGACGTGCACCCCGGCTACAGCCGCCCCTTCGGCAGTGGCGTCGTCGGCCGCGTGGCGGCGAGCGGCGAGCCGGTGGTGATCGACGACGTCACGACCTTCGCCGACTTCGTCGACACCCGCGGCGGTATCAGCTCCGAGCTCTGCGCGCCGATCCGTCATCGCGGCGAAGTGCTCGCCGTGCTCAACCTCGAGAGCCCGCGCCCCGCCGCCTTCCGCGGCGCATTGCCCCTGGTCGAGGCGATCGCCGGTCAACTCGCCGGGCCGGTGGCGAGCGCCCGCCACCTCGAGGAGGTCGGCCGCCGCGCCGCCATTCTCGACACTCTCGCCGCCGTCACCCGCGCCGCGCTCGAGGCGCAAGACCTCGACCGCGCGCTGGCGCGCATCGCTTCCTTCCTGCGCGACCGTCTCGACTTCCACCTCGTCGCCATCGTCGTCGCCGACGAGGGTCACCGCGAGTGGAGCCACCGCGCTTTCGCGCTGCGCGAGCCGGCGGCGCTGCAGACGCCGGAGCGCTGGCCGGTGGACCGCGGCGTCGTCGGCCGCGCCATCCGCAGCGGGAGCGAGCAGCTGGTGCTCGACGTCGCCGCCGATCCCGACTACTTCGCCGTCGACGACCGCGTCGTCTGCGAGCTGGTGGCGCCGATCGTCTTCGAGGGCCGCGCCCTCGGCGCCATCAACGTCGAGAGCGACCGCGCCGGCGTCTTCACCGCCGAGCTGCGCGAGCTGGTGGCGCTGGTCGCGGCGCAGGTCGCCGGAGCGATCCGCCTGGCGCTCCTCAACCGCCGCTTGAGCGAGGCGACGCGCCTGCTCTCCACGGCCAACGCCGAGCTCGAGCGGCTCTCCCTCGTCGACGCGCTTACCGGTATCGCCAACCGCCGCCGCTTCGACGCCGCGCTCGCGCTCGAGTGGCGCCGGCAGCTGCGTGCCAGCCGATCGCTCGCGCTCGTGCTCCTCGACGTCGATTGCTTCAAGGCGTACAACGACAGCCTCGGCCACCCCGCCGGAGACGCCTGCCTGCAACGCTTCGGCGCGCTGCTGGCGGGCAAGGTGAAACGCGCCGGAGACCTCGCCGCGCGCTTCGGCGGCGAGGAGTTCGCCGTTCTCCTCCACGACGCCGACCTCGAGACGGCGCGTTCGTTCGTCGAGGCGCTGCGCGGCGAGATCCTGCACCTCGCGATCCCGCATCCGGCCTCGCCCGTCGCCCCGGTCGTCACCGCGAGCTTCGGCGCCGCCGCCGCCGTCCCCACCCGCGACGACGGCGCCGAGGGGCTGGTTCGCGCCGCCGACGCCGCGCTCTATCTCGCCAAGCAGAGCGGTCGCAACCGTCTCGCGCTCGCCGCGAGCGGCGACGACTGAAGCTACGGGCCCGCGCCGGCGTCGGCGCGGCGCGGCGGCGCGGCGGGTCCTTCGGTTTCCTTCGCCAGCGCGATTCTTCCGTGCGCCAGGTCGAAGGTCACCGCGTACTCGCGCAGGAAGCGCGCGCCGATGTTCGCGACGGGGAAGAGATCGACGACGTCGATCGTCGGGTTCGGCACCGTCCAGCCCGCGACGCGCAGCTCGCCGTCGAGCTCGGCGGCGCGGATCTCGAACTCGTTGGTCGACGTCCGCCCGCGACCGACGACCCGCAGCTCGCCGCGCAGCGGAAGGCCGGCCGTCGGGGGAACGCTGAGGAGCGCCGGGCTGCCCGTGTCGACGTCGGCCCGGAGGATCACGCCGCCGGCCTGGATCTCGATCTCTGGCACGCCGCGGGCGCTGGTGAACGCGACGACGTGCGCGTCGCCGGCCGGCAGCGGCTGGCGCGACAGGCGCAGCTCGAGCCGCCGGTAGTCGAGCGTCATCGTCAACCCAGAAAAGAGCCCGAGCCCGACGACGCCGTCCGCAGCGAGCGAATCGAGGCGGCCGCCGACGCTCGCCACGACGCCGCCGAACCGCGCGCCGCCGATCTCGACCGATTCGATGCGCACGACCGGCACCTCGACGACGTTCGCGCCGCTCGGATCGCCGGAGAGCGCCTTGCCGATCTCCTCGAGGCCGAGCGCCTCGGCCAGCTCGGGGCTCACCCGCATCAGGCCCGCGGCCCCGCTGTCGACGACGAAGCGATAGGGGCCCCTGCCCTCGACCCTGGCCTCGACGGCGAGGAGATGACCCATCGGCGCCACCGGCACGGCGACCGCCCCCGACAGCTCCGTCCGCTCCGGCGCCGTGGGCGGGCCGTTCTCGGCCTCCTCGCGGCGCGCGCCGGTGAGGGCCATCGCGCCTCGACCCAGCGCCTCCGCCGACGGCGGGTCGTAGTTCGACAGCGCGATCACCGTCCATCCGCCCTCGATCTCCACCACCGCGTTCAGGCCCGGCGCACCGCCGCCGACTCCGATCTCGGTCTCCCCGAGCCAGCGAAAGAGCCGCAGCAGATCGCCGACCGTCGTGTACGCGCCGCCCGCCGACGACGGGCGGCCGGGCAGCGTGTCGTCGTTCGGCACGCGCTTCGGCAGCGGGCCGACGGGTCCGCGCAGGGTGTACCCCGTCGCGCGACGGGCGACCTCCTCGTCGCGCGCCCAGAAGCCACTGTTCTGCATGCCGGCCGGCGCGAAGATCTGGTCGCGCACGTAGTCGCGATAGCGCTGGCCGCTGACGCGCTCGACGACGAGGCCGAGGACGACGTAGCCGGCGTTGGAGTAACGCTGCGAGGTGCCGGGCTCGAAGCGCAGCGGCTCGTCGACGAAGAGGGGGAGGAAATCGGAGAGCTCGCGCAGACTCGACGGCGGCGCGCCGACGTACTTCGGACCGAAGAAGTCCCCGAGGCCCGAGCGCTGCTCGAGCAGCTGTCGAAGCGTGATGCGATCGGCGGCCGGTGCCGGATAGTCCGGGAGGTGCTCGCGCAGCGTGTCGTCGAGGTCGAGCCTGCCGGCGTCCGCGAGCTGCTCGATCGCCTTTCTCGTCAGGACCTTGTTGATCGATCCGATGTTGAACTTGGTGTCGAGCGTGTTCTTCTCGTGCTCGTTCGCCATGCCCCAGGCGCGGGCGAGGAGCGTCTCGCCCGCGTTCGCCACCAGCACGACACCGGAGAAGCGATCCGCGGCGGCCAACTCTTCGACGTAGCCCGCGATCGAGCTCACGATCTCGTCGCGCGTCAGCCCTTCACGGATCTGCGGTTGCGGCCAGTCGGCCGGCGCGTCCTCGGGTCCGCCGACGATCACGCGGCGCCGCTCCTGTGCCGCGACGCCGGCCGGCAAGAGGAACGCAACCTGCATCAGTGCGACGAGCGGCAGCGAAACGATCCCGTGTGCGTTCTTCATGGCGCCGCAGCGTAGCGCCCAGTTGTGAAGCGCTCATGAAGGAAGGGCGAGCGTGATCACCGCGCCGCCGCACGGAGCGTTCTCCGCCCATACGCGGCCGCCGTGGGCCTCCACCAGCTGTTTGACGATCGCGAGGCCGAGCCCCGCTCCGCCGGCCGCTCGCTCGCGTGCGTCGTCGACGCGATAGAACCTTTCGAAGACCGCGGCCAGCTCGTCGGCCGGGATGCCCTCCCCGTCGTCCGCGACCGACACGATGGCCTCGCTCTCGCCGCGCGCCACACGCACGTGGATGGCGCTCCGCGCGTGGCGGAGCGCGTTATCGAGGAGGTTGCGGACGATCTGGCCGATGCGGACCGGATCGGCGAGAACGTGCACCGCCTCCACCTCGAGCTCGACGCGCCGCGAGGCGGCGCAGGCATCGACGATCCGGGCGACGGTCGCCCCCAGCTCGATGCGCTCGCGGCGCAGCTGCAGCCCGCCGGCGTCGGCGAGGGCGAGCTCCTGCAGGTCGCCGACGACGTGCTGGAGGTGGAGGACTTCGTCGAGAAGGGACGCGATGCGCGAGGAGTCCGGAGCGGCCAGGCCGTCCTGGATCGCCTCGAGCTCGCAGCGGAGATTGGTCAGCGGCGTGCGCAGCTCGTGCGCCACGTCGACGACCATGCGCCGGCGCAGCTCCCGTTGCCGGCTCAGCGCATCCGCCATCGCGTTGAAAGAGCGGGCGAGCCGCGCCACCTCGTCGCCGCCGGAGACCGGCACGTGCGCCGGCTCCGCGCCCCGCGCCGTCGAGTCGACCGCGGCGGTGAGGCGCTCCATCGGGCCGGTGATTCGGCGCGAGACGAGGTAGGCGAGCCCGATCGCGACGAGCGTCGCCGTCACGAAGGTGAGGACCAGCCGGCGATCGAGCGCGGCGACGCTCTGCATCGGCTCGCGTTCGGGCAGGACGTACGCGAAGGCGTCGCCGACGGGGACCGCCGGAAGCTGGACGACGATCCGGGTCCCGCGACCAGTGATGACGAGCCGGTCGTCCGCCCCGAGCTCGATCGACATGGCGCGGAGCTGCCTCGAAACGGCGATCACGCGTCGCTCCCCGGTCGCCAGCACGACGCGCGCCCGCACCTGGTCGAGCGCCGCCTCGACACCGTTCCAGCTGCCGTGCGCGCGGTAGTGGTCGTCGAGCGGCCGCACGTCCGGGGGGCCGCCCTGCGCGACGACGAGCCGGCGGACCTCTTCGAGCGTGAACTCGCGGGTGAAGAGCGCCGACAGCCCGAGCGTCACCGACACGACGGCGATCATCGCCACGAGCAGCTTCCATCGGATGCGATTCATCGCGCGGCCACGTACTTGTAGCCGACGCCGAAGACGGTGACGATGCATCGCGGATTCGCGGGATCGTCCTCGATCTTGCGGCGGAGGTTCTTGACGTGGACGTCGACGGTGCGATCCAGAGCCTCCGCGTCGCGCAGCAGCTCGTCGCGCGTGAAGACTCGGCCGGGCCAACGGAGCAGCATCGCCAGGAGGCGGAACTCCGCCGCCGTCAGCGGAACCTTCACGCCACGCAAGGTCGCCTCGTGAGCGTCCGCGTCGAGCACGAGATCGCCGGCCTCCCGAACCGCGTGGCTGCGGCGCAGCACCGCCGCCACGCGGGCGACGACCTCGCGGGGGCTGAACGGCTTCACGACGTAGTCGTCCGCTCCGAGGGTGAGGCCGCGCAGCTTGTCCTCTTCGGTCGCGCGCGCGCTGAGCACGATGATGGGCACCGCCGATTCGCGGCGCAGGGCGCGACAGACCTCGAAGCCGCTCATCCCCGGCAACATGAGATCGAGGATGACGAGGTCCGGTCTCTGCTGCCGAGCGCGCGCGAGGCCCTCGTCACCGCTCCGCGCGGTCTCCGTCCGGTAGCCGGCGTGGCCGAGGTACATCGCCATCGCCGCTGCGGTCTTCGGATCGTCTTCGATCAGGAGAACGTGGCGAACGGGCTTCACCCGGCTGATGATAGACGAGGGGTGTGAAGGGATCGTGAAGGAGCGGCGCCGCGAGAGGCTGGCTGTCCCCGATCTTCTCCTCTCCGGTACGCTGAGCCGATGCGCGCCTCTGCAGCTCGCCGCCTTCGTCGACTGCTTGCGGGCGCCGCGCTCGCGCTCGTCGCCTGCGCGCCCTCGCCGGCGGACCAGGCGCCGGCCGCCGACGCGCGCCGAGCGGCAACCGAAGTCGGAGTCGGCCGCGTCGTCTGGGAGTCGAACCGCAGCGGCGCCTTTCGGATCTGGACCAGCGATCTCGACGGCGGCGGCGTGCGCCGGCTCTCGCCCGAGGAGCCGGGACGCGACCACTGCTGCGCCCGCCTCTCGCCTGACGGCGAGCGCCTCGCCTACCTCTCGATGCCGGTGTCGCGCCGGGAGTACCTGCCGGCGACAGTCCCCGGCGAGCTGCGCCTCGTACGCCTCGCGGACGACGGCGAGCGCACGCTGTCGAAGACCGCGCGCCACATCGGCTACCACCGCGCTCTCGTCTGGTGGAGTCCGAGCGAGCTCGCCTTCCTCGCGGCCGATGGCAGCACCCGCAAGCTCGACCTCGCGCTCGGGACGTCCGAGGTGCTGCTGCGGCAGCCCGCCGACGAGGCGGGATGGCTCGTCGCCCCGGGCGGCGCTCACGCCACGTCGCGCGAGGTGAGCTTCTCGGAGCGCGATCCGGAGAGTGGCCGTCTCCGCCTCTCGACACCGCTCGGCGGCTGCGAGCCGGTCTTCTCCGCCGACGGCGAGCTCGGACTCTGGGTGGCCGGCGCCGGCGGGCCGCTCGACGTCGTCGACCTCGCGAGCCGCGAGACGCGCACGCTCGTGCGCAAGAACGATCCCCGCTTGCCGGAAGCGAAACGGTACCTCTACTTCCCCGCGCTCTCGCCGGATCGGACGCTCCTCGCCTACGCCGCTTCGGGCGGCCGGCACGACCACTTCCGCGCCGACTACGACGTCTTCGTCGTCGACGTCGACGCCGAGACGCTCGCCCTCGCCGGCACGCCGCGCCCGATCGCTCCCCACCGCGGCGTCGACCGCTACCCGGATGTCTGGCGTCTGGCGCCGCCCCGGGCCCGCAGGACGCGCGTCGAGCTCCGGCCCGCGTTCCTCGCGGCCCCCACCCTGCCGCCCCCGGTCTTCGTCTGGAACCACGCCACCGACGCCAATCGGCGCACCATCGACGCCGACAGCGAGATCCTGCGGCCGCGGGGAGCGGTGTGGACGGACCGCCGCGGCCGGCTGGCGCTCGCCGGTGGCCGCTACGAAGCCGCTCCGGAGAGCGCCCAGCGCGTCGCCGCGGCACTCGCTGCGACCAACACCTTCTCGCTCGCGGCGCTCGTCGAGCCGGCGGCGCTCGACAGCGCGGGCACTCCGCTCGTCGCCCTCTCCGGCTCGCCACGCGAGCGCGGCTTCGTCGTGCAGCAGCGCGGCGCGCACCTCGAGCTCCTCCTGCGCAGCGGCAAGGCGGGAGAGGGCGGAGCGCCCATCCCGCTCGCGCTGCTCGTCGGCCAGGAGGCGCACCACGTCGCCCTGAGCTTCTCGCCCGGCCGCCTCGCCGCCTATCTCGACGGCGTGCTCGTCGAGCGCCGGGTCGTCGCCGGCGACTTCTACCACTGGCGGGTGCGCGAGCTGTGGATCGGCGCCGAGCCGGGGCTGGACGACCCGTTCCGCGGCTCGCTCTCGCACCTGCTCATCTGGAACCGCGAGCTCTCGGCCGCCGAGGCCGCCGGGCTCGCCGCCGCGGCGCGAGCGCATTTCGCCGCCGCCGCGCCGGTCGCGACGATCGTGGCGCGCACGCGGCTCGTGGCGCGCTCCCGCGTGCCGACGCTGGCCGAGATCTCGCCCTACCGGCGGGCGCTGGTGGTCGAGGAGCACGAGCTCGTGCGCGCGCTCGAGGGCGAGCCGCCGGCGCGCTTCCGCGTCGCCCGCTGGGCGCTCCTCGACGGCGAGCCGGCGCGCGCGCTCGCCACGCGGCCGGGCGACGAGCTCGAGCTGCGGCTCGAGTCCTACGACGCCCAACCGCAGCTCGAAGGCGTCGTGCTCGCCGACACCCTGCCCACGAGCCCGGCGCCGCTCTACTTCGCGGTCGGCCTCGACGGCGGCTGAGCGCGATGGTCTTCAGCTCGCACCTCTTCCTCTTCGGCTTCTTGCCGCTCGCGCTCGCCGCCTATTTCCTGGCGCCGTGGCGGCTGCGGCACCTCGTGCTGACGCTCGCCAGCTATCTCTTCTACGGCTGGTCGAATCCGGCCTTCGTGGCGCTCCTCTTCGCCTCGACGGCGATCGACTACTGGGCGGGCCTGGTGCAGGCCACCGATTCGTGGTGGCCGCGCGGCAAGCCCGCGGCCGAGCTCGCGCCGGGCGCGCCGCGCTCGCGCCGGCAGCGCGCGGCGGTGACGTTCTCGATCGTCTCGAATCTCTCCATCCTCGGCTTCTTCAAGTACTTCCACTTCGGCCTCGAGAGCTGGAACGCGCTCGTGCACGCCCTCGGCGCCGACTCGGCGAGCCTCGAGACCGCGCTGCGCGTCACCTTGCCGCTCGGCGTCAGCTTCTACACCTTCCAGTCGATGTCGTACTCGATCGACGTCTACCGCGGCCGCGCCGCGGCGATGCGCAACTTCGTCGACTTCGCCTGCTTCGTCTCGATGTTTCCGCAGCTCGTCGCCGGGCCGATCATCCGCTTCTCCGAGGTTGCCGACCAGCTCCGCGAGCGCACGCTGACGCTCGCCAAATCCGCCCGCGGCGTCGCCTTTTTCGCCGTCGGCCTGGCCAAGAAGGTGCTCCTCGCCAATCCCTGCGGCAAGGTCGCCGACACCGTCTTCGACGCCGCCTCGTCCACCGCGCTCGACGCCTGGTACGGGCTCGCGGCGTACGCCTTCCAGATCTACTTCGACTTTTCCGGCTACTCCGACATGGCGATCGGCCTCGGGCTCGTCCTCGGCTTCGTCTTGCCCAAGAACTTCGACTCGCCCTACCGCTCGCGCTCGATCACCGAGTTCTGGCGGCGCTGGCACCTGTCGCTGTCGACGTGGCTGCGCGACTACCTCTACGTCCCACTCGGCGGCAACCGCCGTGGCACCGCGCGCACCTACGTCAACCTCGCGCTCGTCATGCTCCTCGGCGGGCTCTGGCACGGCGCGGCGTGGAACTTCGTCGCCTGGGGCGGCGCGCACGGCGCGCTGCTCGCCGCCGAGCGAGCGGTGGGAGCGGACCGCCTGTGGCGATTCGTGCCGCGGCCGCTGCGCACCGCCTGGACCTTCCTCCTCGTGCTCCTCACTTGGGTGCCGTTCCGCGCGCCCGACTTCGCCGCCACCGGCGAGATCTTCCGCCGCCTGCTCGCGCTCGACGAGCCGACCGGCGCGGCGAGTCTGCTCCCGGGGGTGATCTACAGCCCCTACCTCGTCGGCACCTTCGCCGCGGCGGCGGCCGTCGTCTGGCTCGCGCCGCAGAGCTGGGAGTGGACCCGCCGACTGGGCGCCGGCAAGGCGGCCGTCGTCCTCGCGCTCCTCGCGCTGGTCATCGTGACGCTCGCCACCCAGCGCTTCAATCCGTTCATCTACTTCATCTTCTGAGCCCGCGATGACCTTCGACCCGAGCTCCCGCGAAGCCGAGGCGCAGGCCGAGATCGCCGCCACGCGGCTCGGCCGCGGCGTCGCGGCGGCGCTCGTCGCAGGCGGCATCGCCGTTCTCGCGAGCGGCCCGCTCGTCGAGACCGTGGCGCTCGCCCGCGGCGACTCGGCGGTCTTCGCCGCCTTCGCCGCGCCGTCCGCCGGCGCCGGCGCTCTCGCCCTCGCCCGCGCGCGCGCCGACGAGATCGAGACCCGCTTCGACGAGCGCTCGCTCCTCGTGCGCTCGCTCCGACCGCGCGCGCAGGAGCTCCTCACCCGCAGCGGCGGTTACGGCAACGAGCGCGCCCTCGTCGGCCGCGACGGCTGGCTCTTCTTCCGCGACGACGTCGAGCATCTCGTGGCGCGGCGGCCGGCGGGCTCCTTCGCCGGCGATCCGCTCCGCGCCATCGTCGCCTTCCGTGACGAGCTCGCGGCGCACGGCGTCGGCCTCGTCGTCGTGCCGACGCCGCTCAAGCCGACGGTGCAGCCGGAGAAGCTCGCCCGCGGCGCCGCCGCGCCGCCGGTGCGCCGCGCCGGCGAGGCGGAGCTCCTCGCCGCCGTCGCCGGCGCGGGCGTCGAGGTGCTCGATCTCGCCGACCGCTTCGTGCGCGAGGCGCGCTTCGCGCCGCTCTATCTCGCCACCGACACGCACTGGCGTCCCGAGGCGGTCGAGATCGCCGCCCGCGAGCTCGCGATCCTCTTGCGCGAGCGCTTCGACCTGCCGCCCGGCGAGCCGTCGTGGCGCGAGGGAGCGATCGAGCGTCGCCGGGGCGTCGGCGATACCGCCGCGATGCTCGAGCTGCCGGCGAACGCCAGCCTCCTCGCCGCGGCAACCGTCGAGACGCGACCGGTCGCGTCGCCGGCCGGAGAGCCGGCCGAGATCCTGCTCCTCGGCGACAGCTTCGCCGGCATCTACTCGTCGCCCGACCTCGGCTGGGGCGCCGGCGCCGGACTGGCGGATCGCCTCGCGGCGCAGCTCGGTCTGCCCGTCGACCGCATCCTGCGCAACGCCGGCGGCGCCTCGGCGACGCGCGCCGCCCTCGCCGACGCCTGGCGCCGCGACCCGGCGCGCTTCGCGTCGCTCCGCGTCGTCGTCTGGCAGCTCGCCGCCCGCGAGCTGAGCCAGGGCGAGTGGCGCGACGTCGAGCTTCCCGCCGCAGCGCATTGATCGAGTCGGACGCGTGGCCTCCGCCGCGCGCCGTATGACCGCAGTCATGTCCTCTGCGCCGCTCGCCGCCTAGCCTCTCCTCGTCCGACCGGCCTCGCGCCGAGGAGGAGACGAGATGAGCCCCGACGCCGCGCCGCCCCCCGAGAGCATCCCGACCGGTCAGCGCCTGTTCGACCGGCCGTTCCTGCTCCTCGCCGCGGGCATCCTGGTGATGTTCCTCTTCTACACCGGTTGGGGCCTGTGGGAGATCCTCGGCCTCCCTGCGGGAAGGCTGCCATGAGCGCCGACCGGGACTTCGAGCTCCACTCCGGCTTCGTCGCGCCGAAGGGCGTCTGGTGGCGCCCCGCCGGGCGGCAGGAGCGCGTCTGGGTGGCGATCGCCTTCGTCTGGTGCCTGGTGCTCTTCGCCATGATGCCCTTCTGGCACTTCAAGGGCGGGCAGAACCCCTCCGGCATCCGCGCCCGCGTCGCTCCCCAGGACTACGTCGCGCGCACGCTGCGCTTCGTCGAGGAGTACAAGGTCGGCGAAGAGAACGGGCAGCCGATCGTCGCGCCGCCGCCCGGCGCCGACGTCTACCTGCTCGCCCGCATGTGGAGCTGGTACCCCGCGCTGCGGCTGCAGGAGGGCGCGAGCTACACGCTCCACCTCTCCTCGATGGACGTCAACCACGGCTTCAGCCTCTACCCGGCCAACATCAACTTCCAGGTCGTGCCCGGCTACGACTACGGGCTCACCATCCAACCCAACCAGCCGGGCGAGTACCGCATCGTCTGCAACGAGTTCTGCGGCATCAACCATCACGCCATGCTCGGCTCGATCGTCGTCGAGCCGGCGGCGCGCGTCGCCGCCGCCGCTGCCCGTCCGTTCACCGTCCAAGGAGGCTCGCGATGAGCGTCGCCGATCTCGCCGCACCGCAGGGCGCCGTCTGGCGCCTCGCCGCGCGCGTCTGCCCGGTCACCAAGCTGGTCGTCAACCGCCACTCCGAGCGCCTGGTGATGTGGAACGCGGTCGCGGCCGTCGTCTTCTTCCTCGTCGGCGCGGTCGGTGCCCTTCTGCTCGCGCTCACGCGCTGGCAGGCGGTGCACCTGCTGTCGCCCGCGTGGTACTACCGCATCCTGACCCTGCACGGCCTGGACATGTTGATCTTCTTCATCATCTTCTTCGAGATGGCGATCCTCTACTTCGCCGGGCCGGTGATGCTCAACAGCCGGCAGCCGGCGCCGAGGACGGCGTGGACCGGATTCGCCCTCATGTTGGTCGGCGCGCTGATGGTCAACGTCATGGTGCTGGCGGGCAAGGCGGACGTGCTCTTCACCTCCTACGTCCCGCTCAAGGCGCACCCGCTCTACTACTTGGGCATCATCTTCTTCGCCGTCGGCGCCCTCGTCGCGACGCTCCTCTTCTTCGCCTCGATGGTGGTCGCCAAGCGCGAGAAGAGCTACGAGGGCTCGGTGCCGCTCGTCACCTTCGGTGCCCTGACGGCGGCGATCATCGCCGTCATCACGCTGCTGCACGGCGCGGCGATCTATATCCCGACCTTCGTCTGGTCGCTCGACGAGAGCTGGCTCCGCGTCGACCCGCAGGTCTACCGCATGGTCTTCTGGGGCCTGGGCCACAGCTCGCAGCAGATCAACGTCGCCGCCATGGTCGGCGTCTGGTACCTGATGGGCGCGCTCACCATCGGCTCGGTCGTCGTCAACGAGAAGATCAGCCGCTGGGCGTTCGTGCTCTACGTGCTCTTCATCTCGATGGCGTCGGCGCACCACCTGCTCGTCGACCCCGGCATGGGGCCGGCGTGGAAGGTGTGGAACACGAGCTACGCGATGTACCTCGCCGTGCTCGCCTCGATGATCCACGGCTTCACCGTGCCGGCGGGCATGGAGATGGGCATGCGCCTGCGCGGCTACACCAAGGGGCGCTTCGAGTGGCTGCGCAGAGCGCCGTGGTCGGATCCCGGCTTCTCGGGCACCTTCCTGTCGATCGTCATCTTCGGCTTCATGGGCGGCATCACCGGCGTCACCCAGGGCACCGAGCAGATCAACATCATCGTCCACAACACGCTGCGCGTGCCCGGGCACTTCCACTCGACGGTCGTCGGCGGTACCGCGCTCGCCTTCATGGCGCTCACCTACTACGTGATCCCGCTCGTCTTCAAGAAGCGGGTGGCGTTCTGGAGGCTCGCCCGCTGGCAGCCGTACCTGTTCGCTATCGGCATCGCCACCCTGTCGATGAGCATGACCTTCGCCGGCTCGTTCGGCGTGCCGCGGCGCCACGCCGACATCACCTTCCCGGGGGCGCCGTTCACCCTCGAGTTCCCGTCGGCGGTCGACCTCTTCATGGCCGGCGTCGGCATCGGCGGCGTGCTCGCCGCGAGCGCCGTCTTTCTCTTCGTCGCCATCGCCGTGGTCTCGGTCTTCTTCGGCAAGCCGCTCGACCTCGACAACGCGCGGCCCGACACGCCGGGCATCCCGCAAGGCGTTTACCGGCTGCCGCCCCAGCTCCACCGGCACGAGGCGGCGACGGTCGCCCACCGCGAGGGCGCCCCGGGCACGGTGGTCCTGGTCGCCGTCTTCCTCGCCGTCTTCATCCTCTACTACTTCACCAACTGGAAGATCCTGTCGATGATCTGGAAGATCGGCTGAGACGGGAGCGGAAGATGAGCGCCCACGCCGAGCCCGCCCCGCGCTTCGCGCCGTTCGCCGCCTCGGCCTTCGCCGGCTGGCTCGTGGTGACGGCGACGTGGTGGGCGCTCGCCTTCGCTCCCCTGCCGGTCTCCGATGCCTGGCTCGCCGCGGCGCGCGCGGTCTGCTTCGGCACCCTCCCCAACGGCCTGCCCGACACCTGGGGCTGGATGCTCCTCGTCCTCGGTCCGTTCTCGATGCTCGCTTTTCTCCTCGCGGTGTGGGGGCGCGAGGTGGGTTCGTCCGGACGGTGGCTCGCCCGCCGCCCGGGCGGCCTCGTCGCTCTCGCCCTGCTCGTCGCCGCGGGGGCCGGCTCGCTCGCCTGGGTCGCCGAGCGGGTGGTCGCCGCCCGTGCCGCGCGCGACGCCTCGCTGCCGGCGACGCGCGAGCCGCTGGCGGAGACCTATCCGCGCGGCTTCGATCCGGCGCCGGCGCTCGGCCTCGTCGACCAGAACGGCGCGCGGCTCGAAATCGCCGACCTCGCCGGCCGCCCGGCGCTGGTGACATTCGCCTACGGCCACTGCGCGACGATGTGCCCGACGCTGGTGACCACGCTCCACCGCGCCAGCGCCGAGATCGCCGGCGGTGCGGCGCCCGCCGTCGTGGTGGTCACGCTCGATCCCTGGCGCGATACGCCCGGCGCCCTGCCCTCGATCATCGCCGGCTGGGAGCTCGACCGGCTGCCGCGCAGCCACGTCCTCTCGGGCGAGGTCGCGCGCGTCGAGGCGGTGCGAGAGAATTGGGGCGTGCCCGCCGACCGCGACGCCTCGACCGGCGAGATCGTCCATCCGGGGCTGATCTTCGTCCTCGACCGCGACGGGCGGCTCGCCTACCGGTTCCTGAATCCTCCCGCCGAGTGGGTCGTCGAGGCCGTCGCGCGGCTCGACCGCGAGCCGGCTTGACGAAGCGCCCCGCCCCGCCGCGGCCGGCCGGACCGCCCGCCGCCGGCGTCCGCCTCGGGCGCCTGATCGCGCCGGTCGACCGCTTCTTCGACCGCCTCTACGGCTCGCGGTGGAACCCGCTCCACCAGACCGGCAACCTCGCCATCCTCTTCTTCCTGGTGAGCCTGGTCACCGGGCTCTACCTCTTCCTCTTCTACACGATCGCGACGCCGCACGCCTCGGTCGCGCGCATCGAGGAGGAGATCTGGCTCGGTTCCTGGGCCCGCGGCATGCACCGCTACGCCGCCGACCTGGCGATGGTCGCCATCGTCCTGCACGTCCTGCGCAAGCTCGTCCAGGGTCAGACCTGGGGGCCGCGCGCCTGGGCGTGGCTGAGCGGCGTCGTGCTGCTCGCCGTCGTCTTCCTGAGCGGCTGGACCGGACTCGTGCTGGTATGGGACGCGCAGGGCCAGCAGATCGCCGTCGAAGGGGCGCGCCTGTTCGACCTGCTGCCGATCTTCGCCGAGCCGATCTCGCGCACCTTCGCCGGTCTCCAGCCGGTGCCGTCGTCGTTCTTCTTCATGAACCTCTTCCTGCACGTGGCGCTGCCGCTCGGCATCGCGGCGCTCCTCGCCGTGCACGTGGCGCGCGTGGCGCGCCCCGCGCTGCTGCCGCCGCGGCCGATCGTGCTCGGCGCGCTGGCCGCACTGGCGCTGCTCTCGCTCCGCTGGCCGGTGGCGCTCGAGCCCGCGGCCGACCTCCTCGCCCTGCCGGGAGAGATGCGCGTCGACCTGCTCTTCGCCTTCTGGCTGCCGCTCGCGCCCCGCATTCCGCCGCTCGCGCACCTGGCGCTCTGGCTGGCGGCCTTCGCGGCGCTCGCGGCGCTCGTCCGGCTGTGGCGGCCGGCCTCGCCGATCGCGACTTCCGCCGTCGACGAGGACCACTGCTCGGGCTGCACGCACTGCTACCACGACTGCCCCTACGAGGCGATCGCCATGGTGCGCCGCGAGCGGCCGTCGCGGCAGACCTCGGAGTACGTCGCGCGCGTCGACCCCGAGCTCTGCGTCGGCTGCGGCATCTGCGCCGCCGCCTGCGCGCCGATGGGGGTCGGTCCGCGCGCCCGCACCGGCCGCGACCAGCTCGTCGTGGCACGCAGCTTCGTCGAGCGGCTGCAGCCGGCGGGAGCGGGGATCGCCGTGCTCGCCTGCGGCAACGGCCATGCCGCGCTCTACGAGCGGCTGTCGCGGCCCGGCCGCACGCTCTACCCCACGGGCTGCTCGGGCGCCGTGCACACCTCCGTGGTCGAGCTCCTGCTCCGCCGCGGCTTCGCCGGCGTCGCCGTGCTCAGCTGTCCGCCGCGCAACTGCTTCTACCGCGAAGGCCCGAAGTGGGCCGAAGCGCGCCTCTTCCGCGGCCGCGACGCGCCGCTCAGCGACCGCGTCGACCGGCGGCGGGTGCTGCACGCCGCCCACTCCGTCGCGGAGCCCGACCGCATCGAGGCCGCGCTGGCGGCGTTCGAGGCGCGGCTGCGCGAGCTCGCCGTCGCTGCCGAGGATTCCTTCGACCTCGTCGCCGAGTGCGACCGCGCCGCGGCGGACGCGGCGCTGCGCGAGGCGCTCGGTGCCTGAGCCGCGCGCCGTGGCGCTCGTCGCGCTGCGCATTGCAGTGGCGATGGTGGTCGTCGCCGGCGTCGGCGTCCTCGCCCACCTGCCGCTCGGCGAGCCGGCGGCGGGCGCCGCGCTGCGCGTCGCGCTGCGTACCCCGCGCGCGCAGGTGGAGATCTGCCGCGACCGCACCGCCGAGGAGCTCGCGGCGCTGCCCGTGCACATGCGCCAGCCGCGCGCCTGCGAGGTGACGACGATCGACTACCGGCTGCACGTCACGATCGACGGGCACACCGTCGTCGACCGCCTGCTCGTCCACCGCGGCGTGCGCAAGAACCGGCCGCTCGTCGCCGACGAGACGATTCCGGCGGCGCCCGGCGCCCGCCGGATCGTGGCGCGCTTCGAGCCGGAGTCCGCGATCCCCTCCGGCGCCGACGCGCCGCCGCTGGCGACGGCGCGATTCGATGCCGACGTCGAGCTCGTCCCGGGAAGGATTCGCCTCCTCACCCTCGCCGCCGACGGCGCCTCGTTCCGTCTCTGCGGCTGAGCCGCCGCACGCGGCACCTTCGCCGCTGCGCCAGTCCCTTCAGCCTGCCGTACGACTTTGCCGTCGGAACGCCCAGTAGACCGGCACACCGGCGAGCAGGATGCCCGCGCCGAGCAGCCGGCTTGTGAGGTCGGACTGCCAGAAGGTGATCGCCGCCAACGCCGTCGCCAGGGCGAGGAAGAGGCCGGGCAGCCACGGATAGAGCGGGCAGCGGTAGGCGCGCTCCGCCTCGGGCCGCCGGCGGCGGAAGACGAACAGCGACGCGCCGGCGGCGGCGAAGAAGACCCAGTCGGCGAAGACGACCGCGTGCAGCAGCTGCCCCGCGGCGCCGAGCAGGTAGAGCAGGCACGCCCAGCCGCCGAGCACGCCGATCGCCCAGTGCGGCGTGCGGAAGCGCGGATGGAGACGGCCGAAGGCCGGAAAGAAGAGCCCGTCGGCGGCGATCGCCTGAGCCACGCGCGGGTTGGAGAGCAGGATCGCGGCGCAGATCCCGAAGGTGCTGATTAGAATGCCGACCGTCACCAGCGTGCCGCCGAGGCCGCCGAGCGCCGCGTGCGCCGCGAGCGCGGCGAACCGCCGCTCGGCCGCGATCACCTCGGGCGAAAGCACGCGCAGGTAGGCGAAGTTGATCGAGACGTAGACCGCGACGACGACCAGCGTGCCGCAGATCGCCGCGAACGGAATGTCACGCTGCGGCCGCCGCAGCTCGCCGGCGACGTGGGTGATCTGCTGCCAGCCGCCGTAGCTGAACAGCGCCGGCACCATGGCGAAGCCGAGCGCCATCCAGCCGGCGCCACTCGGCGTCGGCACGACGGTTCCGGCCGCAGGCGCCACCGGCTCGCCGGCATAGAGAAGTCCGCCGCCGGCGAGGAGAGCGAAGACCGCCAGTTTGGCGACGGTGACGACGTTCTGCAGCGTGCTGCTCAGCCGCACGCCGCGGATGTTGACCAGCGTCAGCAGAACGATGACGGCGAGCGCCACCCACGGCTCGAGCCGCTCGCCGCCGGCGGGCAGGAGACTCACGAGATTGACGGCGAAGAAGCCGGCCACCAGCGCCAGCGCCCCCGGCACGATGACCAGGAGCAGCGCCCACCCGTAAAGGAACCCAGGCAGGCCGCCGAACGCCTCGCGCAGGAAAACGTAGACGCCGCCGGTGGCCGGATAGAGCGCGCCGAGCTCGGCGTAGACGAGCGCGCCCACGAGTGCAATGAAGCCGCCGACGAGCCAGACGCCGAGCATCACCGGCCGTTCCTGGACGACGAGGGCGATGTCGTTGGGCGAGAAGAAGACGCCGGCGCCGATGATCGAGCCGATCACCAGGATCGTCGCGTCGAAGCGCGACAGCACCCGCCGGTAGCCCGCCGGCTCGGCGGGCGGCGAATCGTCGCGCTCGGCGGACACGGAGCGCAGAGTGTACTCTCCGCCGGTGCCGTCCGATCTCGCCCGCCACTGGACCCTCGACCCGGGGATCGATTTCCTCAACCACGGCGCGTTCGGCGCCTGCCCGCGCGCAGTGCTCGCCGAGCAGCAACGGCTGCGCGAGGAGCTCGAGCGCAACCCGGTCGAGTTCCTCGCCCGCCAGCTGCCCGCGCGGCTCGACGCCGCGCGCCAGCGTCTCGCCGATTTTCTCGGCGCCGATCCCGCGGGGCTCGTCTTCGTGGCCAACGCCACCACCGGCGTCAACACCGTTCTGGCCGGGCTCGAGCTCGCGCCCGGCGACGAGGTGGTGACCAGCGACCACCTCTACAACGCCTGTCGCAACGCGATCGACGTCGTCGCGCGGCGGCGCGGCGCCGTCGTCAGGACGGTGCCGATTCCCTTCCCCGGCGTCACGCGCGAGCTGGTGCGCGACAGCGTGCTCGCCGCGGTCGGCGCGCGCACCCGACTGGTCGTGCTCGACCACGTCACCAGCCCGACCGGGCTCGTGCTGCCGGTCGAGGAGCTCGTCGCGCCTCTCGATCGGCTCGGCGTCGACCTGCTCGTCGATGGCGCCCACGCTCCGGGCATGCTGCCGCTCGCCCTCGACGCACTCGGTTGCGCCTACTACACCGGCAACTGCCACAAGTGGATCTGCGCGCCGAAAGGCGCCGCCTTCCTCTGGCTGCGCGCCGACCGCCGCGAACGGATCCGGCCGCTCGTCGTCAGCCACGGCGCCAACACGCCGCGGCCCGGCCGCTCGCTCCTGCACGACGAGTTCGACTGGGTCGGCACCGACGATCCGACTCCGTATCTCTGCGTGCCGACCGCGCTCGACACGCTGGAGGCGATGGTGCCGGGCGGCTGGCCCGAGATCCGCCGCCGCAACCGGGAGCTCGCGCTCGCCGCGCGCCGACTCGTCGGTGCCGAGCTCGACATCGCCGAGCCGTGCGGCGACGAGATGATCGGCTCGCTCGCCGCGCTGCCGCTGCCGGGGGCGCCCGGGCTCGCGAGCCCGGTGGGCGAATCCGACCCGCTCCAGGCCGAGATCTACCGCGAGCACCGGATCGAGACCTTGGTCTACGGCTGGCCGGCCCTCGGCCTCCGTCTCCTCCGCATCTCCGCCCAGCTCTACAACTCGCTCGACCAGTATCGCCGCCTCGCCACCGCCCTCGCGCGAGAGCTGGCGAACCGCGATCCTCAGCCCGAGCGTCGCGGCCCCTGAGCACGGCCTGACCCGTGGCTTCCCCCCACGGCCGCGCTTCGCCATTCGTCGTCCCAACGGACCCCGATGACGGGCTCTTTACGCCGCGGCGCCCGCCCGCGAATGGATCCTTTACGCCCACCGCTGTCGGAATCGCCTCGTCGGAGGGAGGACCTTCGCGATGGCCTCGACAGCGATCGATTCCCGCGCCGGCCGCCTCGGTCCGCTGACTCTGGCGGCGCTCGGCGTCGTCTACGGCGACATCGGCACCAGCCCTCTCTACGCGATCCGCGAGTGTTTCTTCGGGCCGCACGCGGTGGCCGTGACGCGGGCCAACGTGCTCGGCGTCCTCTCGCTCGTTTTCTGGACGCTGGCGGTCGTCGTCACCTTGAAGTACCAGGTCTACGTCCTGCGCGCCGACAACCGCGGCGAGGGCGGCATCCTGGCGCTCATGGCGCTGGTTCGCGGCAGGCTGCGCGGTGGGCGAGCCGCGTTCGTCGCCCTCGGCCTCTTCGGCGGCGCGCTGCTCTACGCCGACGGCGTGCTGACGCCGGCGATCTCGGTGCTCGGCGCCATCGAGGGCCTCGCCGTCACCGCGCCGGCCCTCGAGCGCGGCATCGTGCCGCTCAGCGTCTTGATCCTCCTCGGGCTCTTCTTCTTCCAGCGCCGGGGCACGGCCGGCGTCGGCGCCGTCTTCGGCCCCGTGATGGTCGTCTGGTTCGCCACCCTCGCCGTCCTGGGCGTCGCCGGCATCGCTCGCGAGCCGGCGGTGCTCGCCGCCTTCAACCCCGTCTGGGCCGTGCGCTTCTTCGCCGGCAACGGGGTGGCCGGCTTCCTCGTCCTCGGCGCCGTCTTCCTCGTCGCCACCGGCGGTGAAGCGCTCTACGCCGACCTCGGCCACTTCGGGCCGCGGCCGATCCGGCTCGGCTGGTTCGGCCTCGTCGGCGCCGCGTTGCTCGTCAACTACTTCGGCCAGGGCGCGCTGCTGCTCGTCGACCCCGGCGCCGCGCAGAGCCCGTTCTACCTGCTCGCGCCGGAGGGGGCGCGCGTGCCGCTGCTGGTGCTGGCGACCATGGCGGCGATCATCGCATCACAGGCGATCATCTCTGGCTCGTTCTCGCTGACCCGCCAGGCGGTCCAACTCGGCTATCTGCCGCGAGTTCAAATCGTCCACACTTCGGCGACCGAAATCGGGCAGATCTACGTGCCGTTCGTCAACTGGGCGCTGATGTTGGCGACGGTCGGCGTCGTCGTCGCCTTCGGCAGCTCGAGCGAAGTCGCCGCAGCCTACGGCGTGGCTCTCACCACGACGATGCTGATCACGACGCTGCTCGCCTACCTCGTCGCCCGTCGGATTTGGCACTGGTCGGCGTGGCTCGCCGTCGCGGTGACCGCTCTCTTTCTCGTTCCCGATCTCGCCTTCTTCGCGGCGGCGATGACGAAGGTGCCCGCGGGGGGGTGGTTCCCGCTCGCGCTCGGCGCCGGCGTGCTGGCGGTGATGACGACGTGGAGCCGGGGGCGATCGCTTCTCGCGCAAGCGCTCTCGACGCGCCAACTGCCGGTCGGGAAGCTGATCGCCGACCTCGACCGGCGCAACATCCACCGCGTCCCGGGCACGGCCGTCTACCTGACCAGCGAGGCAGCTGGCACGCCGATCGCGCTGCTCCACAACCTGAAGCTCAATCGTGTCGTCCACGAGCGCAATGTCTTCGCGACGGTGATCGTCGAGGACGTGCCCTACGTCGGCGACGACCGCCGACTCGAGGTCCAGGACCTCGGCTCGGGATTCCACCGCGTCGTCGCGCGCTTCGGCTTCCTCGAGGACTCGGACGTGCCGGCCGTGCTGACTCGTGCGCGCGCGCAGGGCCTCGAGCTCGATCCGATGGCCGCGACCTACGTCCTCAACCGCAACGTCGTCCTGCCGTCGGCGCGCTCGCAGCTCGCGCGCTGGCGGCAGAGCCTCTTCGCCTTGCTGGCCCGCAACGCCACGACCGCGGACCAGTTCTTCCGGCTTCCCGCCAACCGCGTCGTCTCGGTCGGCATGCAGGTGGAGGTGTGAGCGGTCGTCGCCGCCGCGGTCCTTGCCCGCCGCCGCCTTGAAGCGGAGCGCCCCGGTGACCGTCCGCCGTCGCGCCGCGGGGCTGCTCGAGCGGGTCACCGTGGCGGTGCTCGGTGTCTATCTCGGGGGGACGGGCCTCTCAGCGCTCCGGCGCGGCCACTGGCTCTACACCGACTACCTCGGCCTCGAGGTCCCGGCGCCGTTGGCGCTGCTCGCGGCCTCGCTCCTCCTCGCGCTCGCCGCGCGGCCGTGGTCGAAGTGGCGGTGAGCGCGCGACGCGACGGGCTAGGATTCGACGCTGGACCGGCGGCGATGACGAACTACGCGAACGACGGCCGCGCGAGCGGCGAGGAGCGCCGCCCCGGGGCATCGCGGCAATGGACAGCAGCGGGTCCCGCCACCGCCCGCGACACCGGCACGCGGATCCGCGAGATCGCCCAGGCGACGCTGGTGACCGCGGCCGCGACGGCGCTCGCCGCCGCGCTCGACGCCTATCTGCCGGTCGCCGCCGTGGCGCTCGTCTACGTCTGCGGCGTGATGCTCGTCGCCGTCGCCACCCGCCGGTCGACCTCGATCTACGCCGCGCTCCTCGCCTTCCTCAGCTACAACTTCTTCTTCACCGAGCCGCGCGGAACGCTGCGCATCGAGAGCGCGCAGGACGTCGTCGCCGTCTTCGCCTTCCTGGTCGTGGCGCTGCTCTGCGGGCACCTCGCCTGGCGCCTGCGGACGCGCGTCGTCGAGCTGCAGAGCGCCAACCGCAGCGCGCGCGTGCTCCAGGAGCTGGGCGCGCAGCTGGCCCGCGCAGCCGACGCAGGACAGGTCTTCACGGTCGGCTGCCAGCTCGTCGCCGAGGCGCTCGCCCGGCCGACCATCGCGCTCGCGCGTGGCGACGCGGGGACCGAGCCTCGCCAGCGTGCCGCCGTGCCCGGTGACGCCCGACTCGACGAGAGCGGGCGCCGGGCGGCGGACTGGGCCCTGCAGCACGCACGGCCGGCAGGGTACACGACGGACGCCTCCGGCGACTCCGCGTGGTGGCTGCTGCCGCTGCTCGTCGAGGAGTCCTGCTTCGGCGCCATCGCCATTCGCGACGCCGATCCAGGGCGCCCCCTCTCTGACGAGGACCGGCGTCTCGCGGAAGCGATGGTGCAGCTCGTCGCTCTCGCCGCGGACCGCACTCGGCTCGCCCACACGCTCGAACGAGCCCGCGTCGAGAGCGAGAGCGAGCGGCTGCGCACGGCGCTGCTCTCCTCGGTCTCCCACGACCTGCGCTCGCCGCTCGCGGCGGTGATCGGCGCCGCCACCAGCCTGGCCGCCTACGGCGAGACGATGGCCGACGGCGATCGCCGCGAGCTCCTCGCCTCGATCCGCGGCGAGGCCGAGCGCCTCGACCGGTACATCCAGAACCTGCTCGACATGACGCGGCTCGGCTCCGGCCCGTTGCGGCTCGAGCGCGACTGGATCGGCCTGGACGAGATCCTCTCGGCGGCGCTCCAGCGCCTGCGCAAGCTCTTTCCCGCTCTCCCCGTCGAGCGCGAGCTCGCCACCGACTTGCCGCCCCTCTACGTGCACGCCGCGCTCGTCGAGCAGGCGCTGTTCAACGTGCTCGAGAACGCCGCGAAGTTCTCGCCGCCGGCGGCGGCCGTCGCCGTCCGGGCGTCGGTACGCGACGGCGAGATGACCGTCGAGATCGGAGATCGCGGACCCGGCATCCCGGAGGACGAGCGGCGGCGCGTCTTCGACCTCTTCTACAGCGCCGAGCGCGGCGATCGCGGGGCGCGCGGCACCGGGCTGGGCCTGACCATCGTGCGCGGCATGATCGGCGCCCACGGCGGGCGAGTCGAGGCGCTCGCCGGTCGCGGCGGCCGCGGCACCACGATCCGGATCACGCTGCCGCTCACCGAACCTCCGGCTGCCGAAGCCGCGGAGAGCGAACCGTGAGCGAGCCGAGCGCGCCGGCCGCTCGCATCCTCGTCGTCGACGACGAGCCGCAGATCCGCAAGTTTCTCGAGATCAGCCTGCGCTCGCAGGGCTACGCCGTCGCCGAAGCCGCGACCGGCCGCGAGGGTCTCGAACGGCTCGCCACCGGCGGAGCGGATCTGCTCATCCTCGACCTCGGGCTTCCCGATCTCGACGGCATCGACGTGCTCGTCGAGCTCCGGCAGTGGTCGACCGTCCCCGTCATCGTGCTCTCCGTCCGCGCTTCCGAGAGCGAGAAGGTGGGCGCGCTCGACTCCGGCGCCAACGACTACGTCACCAAGCCGTTCGGCATCCAGGAGCTGATGGCGCGCGTGCGCGGCCTGCTGCGCAGCCCCGGCGCCGCCGAGGACTCGCCCCCGGTCTTCGACGACGGCAGCCTGCGCATCGACCTGGCGCGGCGAGCCGTGACGCTCGTCGGCGAACCGGTTCGGCTGACGAGAAAAGAGTTCTCGTTGCTCGCACTGCTCGTCCGTCACGCCGGCCGCGTCGTCACCCAGCAGCAGCTGCTGCGCGAGCTGTGGGGGCCGGAGCACGTCGAGGACGCCCACTACCTGCGCGTCGTCGTCGGCAAGCTGCGGCAAAAGCTCGGCGACGACGCGGCCGCGCCGCGCTACCTGCGTACCGAGCCCGGCGTCGGCTATCGCTTCGTCGCCGAGGCGGCGTCACCGGGCTGAGGCGCGAACGCGGTCGACCGTCCGCGAGCGGTAAGCGCGGTGAAGGCGAGGGCCGCACCGCGGGAAGGGGCGCCGCGCCAGCGGCCAACCTGTGGCGCCGGCGCCGATCAGCCACGCTCGCCGGCGGCGGCCGGCTCGACGACGGTGACCTTTCCTTCGGCCGGCAAGTCTTCGACGGTCTGCACCGCGCCCGACGGCCAGCGTACTTCGAGCCGCTCCGGCCGCCGCTCGCCGAGACCGAAGTAGAGCGGCAGCGAGCTCTGCGACAGGTAGCCGGACTTGCCGTCGCGCTGGCGGGTCAGCACGGCGCCACCGGCGGTGAGCTGCACCACGGCGCCGATCCCGTCGCGGTTCGAGCGCGTGCCGACGAGCTCGATCTCCAAGCGCCGGACTGCGCGGCGCTGGGCGAGGTCGCTCACCAGGACCTGCGGCTCGGCGTGGAACTCGCTGGTCACGATGTCGAGATCGCCGTCGCCGTCGAGGTCGAGGATCGCCGCGCTGCGCGTCCCCAGCGCGCCCTCGATCGTGTGCACCCCCTGGCGCGAGCCGCACAGCGGCCCGAAGATCTGATGCGTCGCCGTCCCCGGGCGCGAGCAGTCGAATCTCATCCACTCGACGTGGGTGCGGCCGTCGCGCCGCGGCTCGATGCCGAGCACGAACTCGGCGGGCCGGAAGCGCTCGCCGCGGTCGTTGAGCAGCAGCGAGTTGACGCCGTAGCGGAACGGGAAGCTCATGCTCGAGCCGACGAAGAGATCCTCCCAGCCGTCGGCGTTGAGGTCGCCGACGCTGAATCCCCACGGCCAGTAGTTCTCGACGCCCAGCGCGTCGGACATCTCGACCCACGGCGGCTCGCCAGCGTTGCGGTAGAACGAGTTGCCGAAGACGTTGTTGCCGCCGCCCTGCAGCACGTCCTCGCCCCACAGCACGACGGACTTCAAGGTCTCGAGCGACGGGCCGACCTCGTAGCTCATGTCGGAGTGCATGTCGGTGACGAAGAGGTCGAGCCGCCCGTCGAGGTCGAAGTCGAAGAAGGCGACGCCCATCGCGCCCCACGAGGTCTTGGGGAAGTAGCGCGACGTCACTTCGACGAAGCGCTTGCCCTCGCGGTTGAGCCAGAGGCGATCGTCGCCCTGCATGTTGAGGACGTAGAGGTCGGGCCACAGGTCGCCGTCGACGTCGGCGAAGGTGGCGTCGCCCGACCAGCCCGGATCGACCAGGCCGGCCGACTCGGTGACGTCGGCGAAACGCAGCCCGCCGAGATTGCGGTAGAGGCGGCTCACCTCGGTGCGCTCCGGGTGCTGGTGCCCGCCGAAAGCGTCCTCGAGCCCCGGATAGTGCCCGCGCGGGTCTCTCTCCGGCCGCGTGTAGACACCGACGTTGGTGACGAAGAGGTCGAGCAGCCCGTCGCGGTCGTAGTCGAAGGCGACGATGCCCGAGGAGTGGCCGTGGAAGCCGATCCCCGCCTCGGCGGTGACGTCGCTGAAACGGCCGCCGCCGTCGTTGCGGAAGAGCAGGTTGCCATCGCGCACCGCGGTGACCACGAGGTCGGGGTCGCCGTCGTTGTCGAGGTCGGCGAAGGCGGCGCCGACGCTGACGCGATCACCGACGCCGACGCCGGCGCGCGCGGTCCCGTCCTCGAAGCGGCCGCCTCCCAGGTTGCGCCACAGCTCGTTGGCGCCGGCCTGGTTGACGAAATAGAGGTCGGGGAGCTGGTCGCCGTCGACGTCGGCGACCGCCAGCCCGGTGCCGTGGTCGTAGTGCACGAGCTTGAAGTCGACGGTGCTCTCCGGTGTCGCCCGGTGCCGGAAGGTGATGCCGCTCTCCGGCAACCGGTCGACGAAAGCGAAGCCGTGCCCGACGCCGATCGCCGCGGCGGCCGCCAGCTGCTCGGCGCGCCGCGCCGCGAGCTGCGAGACGCCGAGGTCGACGTAGGGGTAGCGCAGCACGGACGGCGCCTCCGCCGCCGCGAGGCACGCGGCCGAGAGGATCGTGAGGAGACTGCCCGTGCAGGCACGGCGGCGACCGCGGCCGGGGCCGCGCGAAGACGGGGGCTTTGGGCTCATGGGCAGAAACTAGTGGACTTGACGCGCGTGGGCAAGCGCGCGCCGGCGGCGACCGCTGGCGAGCGATTGCGATAGAAAGGGGAGCATGAGCGACCCGCGTTATCCCATCGGCCAGTTCCAGCCTCCGACCGAATTCACCGCCGACGTTCGGCACGAAGCCCTGGCGGCGATCGACGCGCTGCCGGCCGAGCTGCGCGCCGCCGTGGCCGGCCTCGACGACGCCCAGCTCGACACGCCCTACCGCGACGGCGGCTGGACGCTGCGCCAGCTCGTCCACCACGTCGCCGACAGCCACGTCAACGCCTACGTCCGCCACAAGCTCACCGTCACCGAGGACGAGCCGACGATCCGGCCCTACGACCAGACGGTGTGGGCGGAGTCGCCGGAGGCGAAGCGCGCCGATCCGGAGATCTCACTCGCGCTCCTCGACGGCCTGCACTGGCGCTGGGTCGCCTTCCTCCGAGCGCTCAGCGCCGAGCAGTTCGCGCGGCGCTTCGTCCACCCCGAGATGCCGGCCCCGGTCAGTCTCGACTGGAGCGTCGCGATGTACGCCTGGCACGGCCGGCACCACACCGCGCACGTCCGCGGCCTGCGCGCCGCGCGCGGCTGGTAGCCGGCCGCGGCTGGCGCGGCGCGAGCTCGGCCGAAAAAACGAAGGGCGGCCGGGGGGGACGGACCGCCCTGGCTCGACGCGAGAGTGGACCGGGAAGGGCCCTCTGGAGAGATCGCTCCAGAGCGTCGAGCTAGCGCACATTGTGCGTCGGCGAACTTGCGCTGCCACCACCCCGGAGGGCGGGATGGAGCGGAATGACTTCGCCCGCGGTCGACGACTCTGGCGGCGCCCTCCCGCTTCTCCGCCCGCGGCCGCTCGAGCCCGGAGAGGCCTAATGCCCGAGAAGGTGCGCGAGCGTCGAGACGTCGTAGCCGTGCTCGCCGAGGTGGCGAAGCAGTCCCGCGGCGGCCGCGCCCTCGTCGAGGGCTGGACATTCCGCCCCCGCGCCGCCGCCGAGCTCGACTCTCGTGCGCTCGATCTCTCCCGTCGGCAGGGCCAGCGAGATCGCCTCCCTGCCGACGATCTGCGAAATGCCGGAGAGACTGAAGAACGGCGGCTGCGCGCCGGCAAAGTGCTTGCCGCCCCGCGCGGGGTCCTGCTGGGAGACGTGCTGGAAGCTGAGAATCGCCGGGCAGGAGTCTCGGCGCTCCGCGAGCAACGAGCGGCCACGCATCCACGGCGGCTGCGGCAGGCCCGCGAGCTCGAGCACCGTCGGCGCCAGGTCGAGGCCTTGCGCCGGTGTCACGACCCGCGCAACGACGGATCCGCCCGGCGCGCGGATCACCAGCGGCAGCCGCTCGAGCGTCGTCCACCGCATTCCGTGGTCGGCGTAGACGACGAAGATCGTGCGCTCCAGGACACCCCTCCGGGCGAGCAGATCGAGAGCGTTGCTCACGCGCTCGTCGAACTGCGCGATGGCGTCGTCGTAGAAGTCGAGCATGTACTCGCGGTCCTGCGCCTGGCCGGCCGAATATCTGCCCGGTGCCCTGAACCTCCGACCGTGCGTGCCCAGGAGATGCACCTGGACGAAGAATGGCTCCCGAGCGCTCGCGACGACGCGCGCGAACTCGCGCAATCGAGCCTTGTCGGAGGACTTCGGCGCTTCCCCCGCCAAGATTTCGCGGCGAGCGTCCCGCGCTTCGCGTCCGACTACGGAAGGGACGACGCGCTCGGCGAGCCGCTCGATCAGCAGGCGCGCGAAGTAGGCGGCGTTCGGGTCCAGCCCGCGGGTGAGGGCGTGCGCCGTCTCCTTCGCCGGCGCTCTGCCGTTGGCCCAATCGAAGGACGACTGCAGATTGAGATCGACGGCGTCCGCATACCAGCGCACCGTGAGCTGGTACGTCGTGTAGCCGTGCTCTCGCAACAGACCCGGGAGGTGCTGGCGGATCCAGCCGCCCTTGGCGATGTCGGGCGCGAAGACGACGCCGGTCTCGGTCGGCAGCGCGCTGGTGAACATCGAGACGATCGAGCCGCCGGTCGCGCTGACGTTGGAGAAGAAGTTCTCGGCGACGATCGACTCCCGCGCCAGCTTCGCGAGCGTCGGCGTCGTCGGTCGCGGCGC
>DASWJT010000007.1:0-51022 GCA_036397015.1 Thermoanaerobaculia bacterium | reverse complement strand
CTCCGACCAGAGCTGGTAGCCGTTCCCGACATCGACGAGCTGCGCGGCGATCCGCAGCCGCTTGCCGGCGCGCCGGACGCTGCCCTCGAGCACGGTCTCGACGCCCAGCTTCTCGCCGATCTCGCGCAGATCCTCGGGCTTCCCCTTGAACGCGAACGTCGATGTCCGCGCCGCGACGCGCAGGGCCGGCAGCCGCCCGAGGGTATTGATGATCTCCTCCGCCACGCCGTCCGCGAAGAACTCGTCGTCCCGATCGGAGCTCAAGGCGGCGAACGGCAGCACCGCGATCGACGACGGCGCCGCGCGCCGCGCCGCGCCGGCGCCGATCGACGAGCCCGCGGCCGGCGCAGCGGCGGAGCTCACCTCGCGCAGCTCGTCGCGCACGGCCACCGCCGACGGCGGTCGCCGTGCAGGGTCCTTCTCGAGGCAGCGCCGGAGCAATCTTCCGAGCGCACGCGGCAGCCCCCGCCGCAGCTCGCCCGGGTCGGGCGGGTTCGCTTCGAGGATCGACGACAGCAGCGCCACGGTCGTCGGGCCGGTGAACGGGCGTCTGCCGGTCGCCATCTCGTAGAGCACGACGCCGAGCGCGAAGACGTCGGACCGCGCGTCGATCTCGCGGCCCTCGATCTGCTCCGGCGCCATGTACTGCAGAGTGCCGAGCACGACGCCCTCCCGCGTCAGGAGGTCGGTGGGCGCCCGGCCGTCGACGCTCGCGAGCGGCGTCTCGTAGAGCTTGGCGAGGCCGAAGTCGAGGACCTTGATCCTCCCCGTGCGGGAGCGCATCACGTTCGAGGGTTTCAGGTCGCGGTGCACGATGCCGCGCTCGTGCGCTGCGGCCACCGCTTCGGCGAGCGGCACGGCGACCTCGAAATAGCGATCGAGCGACATCCCGTCTGCGGGGATCAGCTTGTCGAGCGTCTCTCCCTCGACGAGCTGCATGGTGAGGAATCGCACCCCGTGGGCCTCTTCGACCGAGTGGACCGTGACGATCCCCGGGTGGTCGAGCGCCGCCAGCAGCCGGGCCTCGCGCAGGAAACGGTCGCGGCGCTCCGCGTCCGCCGCCACGTCGGGGCGCAGGACCTTGAGCGCCACGTCGCGGCTGAGGCGCGTGTCGCGCGCGCGGTAGACCTCTCCCATCCCGCCGGCGCCCAACCGCTCCTCGATTCGATAGTGGCCGAGTTGCGAACCGAGCATGCGCGGCCTAGTCTACGCGCCGCCGCCGGCTCACCAGTCGACGGGCACGCGGATACGGCCCGACTTCGTCGACACCACCACGAAGCCCTCGCGCCGGCCGTGCTGGTAGACGTCGCGCAGGATCTCGACGTCGTCGCGGCAGTAGCGCTCGACGAGGTCGAGCCGGCCCTCTTTCACCCACTCGAGGCTCTGCAGCCCGTCGCCGCTCTTGCCGCGGCCGAGCGTCTCACGCGCGACGTGGTCGAGCCCGACGCGGAAGCCGAGCCTGCCGTGCAGCGACTCGAGCAGGTCGAGCGTCGGCAGCAGCCGCGCGAAGTCCTCGCCGGTGTAGCCCGAGAGCACCGCGTAGTCGAAGCGCCGCGAGTTGAAGCCGACGACGAGCTCGGCCGCCTTCAGCGTCCCGACCAGCCGCCCGACATCCGCCTCGAAATAGGTTTCGAAGCGACCCTCCTCGAGGTGCAGAGCGACCGCCACCGCCACGCCCATCCGGTGAGCCCGTTGCCACCCCCCCACCTCCTCCGCCGAGCGCAGCGTCTCGACGTCGAAGAGGACCGTGTTCCCGGCGGGGCGCGCTTCGCCGCGCCCGCCTCCGCGCCGCCGCTCGCGCGGCGGCGCAGCCGGCGCGGCGATCTCCCCCGGCGCGGCGAGAAGGGCCGCGAGAACGGCCGCGGCGCCGGCCTTGTCGAGTGGCCGGTTGCCGTTGCCGCACTTCGGCGAGTGGATGCAGCTCGGGCAGCCCGCCTCGCACGGACAGCGGCGCACGAGATCGAGCACGTGACGGAGGAGCTCGTCGAGCGCCGCGAAGCCGCGCCGCGCGATGCCGACGCCGCCGGCGTGGCCCTCGTAGACGAAGACGCCGGCGCTGCCGAGCTGCGGGTGCGAGTTGAGGGAGACGCCGCCCAGGTCGCTGCGGTCGCAGAGCGCGACGAGCGGGAAGAGCCCGATCGCCGCGTGCTCGATCGCGTGCAGCGCGCCGAGGAGACTGCCGCCCGCAGCCGCCAGCTCGCGCTCCGCGCCGGCCGGGGCGCGCAACCAGAGCCCCTGCGTCTCGTAGACGACCGGCGGCAGGTCGAGCGGCTGCACGTCGATCGCTTCGAAGAGATGCGTCCGCCGCCGCTCGAAGCCGACCACGCGCTCGGTGACGCGCAGCCGGCCGAAGCCGGCGGCGAGCGAGCCTGCAGCGCGCTCCGCCAGCACTTCGAGGATCTCGGTCTCCTTCTCCGAGCGCGGCGCGGTGTACCAATCGACGTCGGTCGCCTCGACGCGCACCAGCCGCCGCTCGAGGTCGAGGGCGAGGACGGCGAACTGCCGGCCGCCGTGCAGGTAGATCGCCCCCGGGTGGCATTCGGCGAAGACGCGCGCGCCGTCGACGCCGCCGATCGAATCGCCGCGCGCCGCATCGACGATGGCGAACTGCGCGCCGAGGCCGCGCAGCGAGACCGCGCGTTGCGGCCGCTTGGCGAGCGCGACGATCTCGTCGCTCTCGGCGCGGCGTGCCAGCTCGCCGGCGGCGAGGAGCTCGCCGACGACCGGCGCGAAGCGCTCGAGGTAAACGGCATCGCCGGCCGGCGAGAGGGGCAGCTCGGCGGCGGCGCAGACGAGGTGCTGGCGCGCCACGATCTCGTTGCCGGGATCGAGCACCAGGCGCTCGAGCGGTCGGGTGAGCAGCTCCCGCGGATGGTCGAGCAGGTACTGGTCGAGCGCGTCGGGCAGCGCCACGAGCGCGACGATCGACTCGCGCCCGCCTCGCCCGACGCGGCCGGCGCGCTGCCAGGTGGCCATCGCGCTGCCGGGATAGCCGACGAGCACGCAGGCGTCGAGCCCGCCGATGTCGATCCCCAGCTCGAGCGCCGAAGTCGACAACACACCGTCGAGCTCCCCCGCCGCGAGCGCCCGCTCGATCTCGCGCCGTTCGCCGGGCAGGTAGCCGGCGCGGTAGCTGCGCACGCGGCGGGCGAGCTCCGGCTCGCGCCGCTCGAGCCAGGTCCACAGCAGCTCGGTGATGCGGCGAGCCTTGGTGAAGGCGATCGTCTTGAGACCGCTCTTCACCAGCTCGGCGAAGACCTCGAGCGCCGTCGTGTAGGTGCTCGCCGCCGGCCGCACGAGCAGGAAGTGGCGCGCCGCGCGCGGCGCGCCCGACTCCGCGATCCACTCGAACTGGCGGCCAGTCAGCGCCGCGGCGAACTCGTCGGCGTTGGCCGCCGTGGCCGAGGCCGCCACCAGCCGCGGCGCGGCCCCGGCGGCGCGCGCCAGCCGCTCGAGGCGCGCCAGCACGTGGTGCACGTGAATGCCGAAGATGCCGCGGTAGGCGTGCAGCTCGTCGAGCACGATCCACTTCAGGTCGCGCACGAGCTCGCCCCACGCCGCGGCGTGCGGCAGCAGGCCGAGGTGCAGCATGTCGGGGTTGGAAATGAGCACGCGCGGCGGCTTCCGCCGCAGCGCCGCGCGCCGCGACGGCGGTGTGTCGCCGTCGTAGATCTCGCACGCGGCAGCCTCGTCGTCGATTCCGGCGGCTGCCGCCAGCTCGCGGAACTTGGCGCGCTGGTCCTGGCCGAGCGCCTTGAGCGGGAAGATCCAGAGGGCGCGGCCGGCGCCGCCGGCGAGCGCCTCCTCGAGCACCGGGAGCTGGAACACGAGCGACTTGCCCGATGCCGTCGCGGTCGTGAGCAGGACGTCGCGGCCGGCGCGCAGGGCGGCGAGAGCGCGTGCCTGATGAATCCAGGGCCGCCGCATGCCGCGCGCCGCGAGCGCCGCGGCGAGCGCCGGGGTTGGAGGCGGAGCGAGCTCGCCGGACTCCTCCGCCGCGGCCGGCAGGACGAGGCTCTCGACCAGGGCCGGACCGAGTCGCCGGCGCAGCCGCTCGACGGCGTCGGCGACGCTCGCCGCGGCCGCGCTCACCGCGCGTCCGACTCCGCGCCTCCGCCCGCCGCGAGGCCGCCCTCGCCGAGGATCGGCAACGGGCGCGGCCGCAGGCGCAGGCCGGCCTGGTCGCGGGCGTAGCGCTCGAGCACGGCCATCGCCTCCGCCGGCGAGTCGGTGAAGGTGATCCGCTGGAGATCGGCGAGATCGACCGTTCCCTCCTTCACCATCGTGCCGTGGAGGAAGTCGAAGAGGGGCTGCCAGAACTCCCTGCCCATGAGCACGAGCGGGAAACCGCCGATTATCGAGGTCTGAATCAGCGTCGCGGTCTCGAAGATTTCGTCCATGGTGCCGAAGCCGCCCGGCAGGACGACGAAGCCGTACGAGTACTTGACCAGCATCACCTTGCGCACGAAGAAGTAGCGGAACTCGAGGAAGAGGTCGAGGAAGTCGTTCGGCTCCTGTTCGTGGGGCAACCGGATGTTGCAGCCCACGCTCCGGCCGCCGACCTCCCGGGCGCCGCGGTTGGCGGCCTCCATGATCCCGGGGCCGCCGCCCGTCATCACCGTGAAGCCGGCGCCGGCGAGACGGCGCCCCATCTCCTGCCCCAGCTCGTACCAACGGTGACCGTCGGCGAAGCGCGCCGAGCCGAAGACGGTGACGCAGGGACCGACGAAGTGCAGGGTGCGGAAGCCGCGCAGGAACTCGAGCCCGATGCGACCGATGCGGCGGAGCTCGCCGAGACGCCAGGCCGGACCGCCGAGGAGGGTGGCCTCGTCGCGGGTGCCGGACTTGCCCCAGCGACGCGCGTTGCTCACGCGGGCAGCCTAGCAAAGGCTGCGCCGCCCGCTCCGCGCGCTCCGGCGGCCGCGATACGCTCTCGTCACCATGCGCCAGAGTCTGCTCGCCGCCCCGACCTGCGTCCTGCTCGCGCTCGTACCCATGGCCTGCCGGAGAGCGTCCACGACGGTGGACGAGAGCCCTCCCGACGCCACTTACGCGGTGCGGGCGGAGGTCGTGCAGCTGCCCGGCTCGTTCGGTGGCCAACTCCACCTTCGTCACGAGTCGATCCCCTCGTTTCGCGACCGGCAGGGGCAGACCGTCGGCATGATGTCGATGACGATGCCGTTCGGCACCGCCGCCGAACTCGACCTCTCCGACCGGCTCATCGGCGACCGCGTCCGCGTCACTTTCGAGGTGCGCTGGTCCGCCGCCGGGACGCCGCTCAGGGTGACGAAGATCGTGCCGTTGCCCGAGGGCACGCGGCTCGAGTTCGATCCCGTCGAGGAGGGCGAGGAGCTGCCGGCCGAAGATCTCGCCGCCGACGAGGGCAGCTAGCCCGCCGCCTCCCCGAGGTGGCGCGCGGCGCGCAGGAGCGCCGCGATCGACTTGCCGTCGTCGATGCCGCCGTCGAGGGCGAGCCGCAGCGCGTCGGCGAGCGGCAGACGCTCGACCGTGAGCGCCTCGTCCTCCTGCAGGTCCTGCCGCCCGGGGGCGAGATCGCGGGCCAGGAAGAGGTGGATCCATTCGTCGGTGAAGCCGGGCGTCGTCCAGATGCCGCCGAGCGCGTCGAGCCGGCCCGGCCGGAAGCCGGTCTCCTCCTCGCACTCGCGCGCCGCCGCCGTCGTCGGATCCTCGCCCGGGTCGAGCTTGCCCGCCGGGACCTCGAGCAGCCAGCGGCCGCCCGTCGCCCAGCGGTGCTGGCGCACCAGCAGCACCCGCCCGTCGCCGTCGACGGGCACGATCGCCGCCGCCCCCGGGTGGGCCACGATTTCGAGCGTCGACCGCCGGCCGCCCGGCAGCTCGATCTCGTCGCACCGCAGCCGCACCACCCTGCCTTCGTAGATCGACCGCCTGCCCACCAGCCTGACCGCCGCCGCCTCGTCGCTCATCGGCCCATTCTGACAGCCGCCGCGACGGTAGACTCCCCGCCGGATGAACGCCCCGGGGCTCGAAAAGCTCGCCTTCGTCGACGCCGTCGAGGCGCTGCGCCGGCATTTCGAGGCCGTCAACTACCGGCGCGCGCGTTGGCTCTGGCTGGTCCTCTGCTTCGTCTCGTTGGCCTGCCTGGTGAGCAGCGCCACGCTCGGCTCGCTCTACGCCGTCGTCGGCGGAACGAGCCTCGCGGCGCTCGTCGCGCTCGTGCCGCTGCGCCAGCGCAGCGCCTTTCGCCGCAACTTCTCGGTCGTCCTCTTCGCCGTGCTCGCCGTCGAGTCCGCGCTGTGGATCGTGCTCGCCGCCGAGGAGGGCCTGGCCACCGCGTTCGCCCTCGGCTTCGTCTGCCCGACCCTGCTCCTGCTGCGCCTGCGCGGCGTCGAGCAGCTGACGCTCGCCGCCGTCGCCGTCGGCGGCACCGCTCTGCGCTGGCTGGCGCTCCCCGGCTTGGCGGACGGCGAGCCGCGCTCGTCGGTCGGCTCGTTCGTCGCGGTGACCGTGGCGGCGGTGCTGTGCGCCGCGATCGGCTGGTCGATCACCCAGCGCTCGCGCCAGGAGTTCCTCGTCTCCTGGCGCCAGACCGCCTCCCGCGAGCGCGAGCGGCTGCGCATGCGCGAGGAGATCCACGACGCGCGCGCCATCCAGCTCGCCATGCTGCCGGCCGCCGCTCCCGAGATCGCGGGGCTCGATGTCGCCGGCGTCTGCGTGCCGGCGACCGAGGTCGGCGGCGACTACTTCGACTACTTCGCCGACGGCGGGGGCGCGCTCGGCGTGGCGATCGGCGACGTCGCCGGCCACGGTGTCGCCTCCGGCCTGGTGCTTGCCGGGGTGCGCGCCGGGCTGCATCTGCTGGCGCCGGAGATCGCGCGCGATCCGGCCAGCGTACTGGCGCGCCTCAACGGCGTCGTCGCCGCGCCGGGCGGCCAGCGCCTGCTGATGACCCTCGGCCTGGCGCGCTTCGACCGCGCCCGCGGCGCCGTCACCTGGGTGGCGGCGGGCCATCCGCCGCCGCTGCGCTACGACGCCGTCGCCGGCCGCGCCGAGTCGCCCACCACGGCACACCCGCCGCTCGGCACCAAGCTGCCGATCCGTCTCGAGGTGGTCGAACGGCCGCTCGGCGAGGGCGACGTCTGGCTGCTCCTCTCCGACGGCGCCCTCGAGGCCCGTGACGCGCGCGGCCACGAGTTCGGCGAGCTGCGGATCGAGCCGACCTTCGCGCGCCTGGCGGCGCACGAGGAGAGCGCCAGCGCGATTCTCGACGGACTTCTCGCCGAGCTCGCCCGCTTCCGCGGCGGCCAGCCGCAGGAGGACGATCTGACGCTCGTCGTCGTGCGCGCGGTCGCCCGGGCGTGAGCGCAGGGCCGCCACCGACGCTCATCGGCGACGCCGTCGCGCTGGCTGCCGCCGTCGAGCGCTGGCGCACGGCCGAGGCGATCGCCCTCGACACCGAGTTCGTCTTCGAGCGCACCTTCCGTCCGCGCCCGGGGCTCGTGCAGGTGGCGACCGTCGTCGAGGTGGCGCTCGTCGACGCGGTGGCGCTCCCCGATCTCGCTCTTCTCGGCCCGCTGCTCGAGGACGCGCGCATCCGCAAGGACGTGCACGCCGGCAGCGCCGACGTCGAGCTCGTGCGCCGCCTCGCCGGCGCCGCGCCGCAGCCCGTCTTCGACACCCAGGTGGCGGCGGCCTTCGCCGGCCTCGGCACCGGCCTCTCCTACGCCGCGGTGGTGCGCGAGACGCAGGGCGTCGAGCTCGCCAAGGCCGAGACGCGCACCGACTGGACGCGGCGTCCGCTGCGCGCCGAGCAGCTACGCTACGCCGCCGAGGACGTCGCCCACCTGCTGCCCGCGGCGCACGCCCTGCGCGCGAAGCTGCGCGAGCTCGGCCGCCTCGGCTGGGCGGAAGAAGAATCGGAGCGTCTCCTCGCGCTCGAGGTCGACGGCGAGGCGCCGTGGGAGCGGCTGCGCGGCCTCGCCGCGCTGCCGCCGCGCGCGCGCGCCGTGGCGCGCGAGCTCGTCCTCTGGCGCGAGCGCGAGGCCGAGCGTCTCGACCTGGCGCGCCCCTTCCTGCTGCGCGACGAGACGCTCCTCGCCCTCGCCCGCCGCGACGAGGTCGCCGCCGACGAGCTGCCGCGCCTGCCCGGCTGGGACGCGCGCCGGCACGCCCGCTACGCCGAGCGCTGGCTCGCCGCGCACCGCGCCGCGGTCGAATCGGCGGCTGCGCTGACCCTCGAGCCCGATCCGCCGCGCCCGAGCCGGGCCGAGCGCGAACGGCTGGAGCGGCGTTCCCGTGCGGTCGCCGACGCGGTGGCCGCCGTCGCCCGCGAGCTCGACCTGCCGGCCGAGCTGCTGCTCTCCCGCCGACAGCGCGAGCGGCTGCTCGCCGCGCATGATCGCGGCATCTCCCCCGCCGAGCACCTGACCGGCTTCCGCCGCGAGCTGCTCGCCGCGCCGCTCTCGCGCCTCGCTCCGTAGAAAGAAAAAGGGCGCCGGTTGCCCGGCGCCCTCGAAGGCGAAGCGGTGAAGCTCGGACTCAGAAGTGGAAGCGCGCGCCGAGCTGCCAGAGGCGCTGCTCGCCCTGGCCGGGGTCGCCGGCGAAGGTCGAGGGCTGGCCGTCGGCGCCGAAGCCGGCCGGGTTCTCGTCGTCGAGGATGTTGAAGACCTCGGCGATGAGCTCGACGCCCATCCCTTCGGGCCCGAACGCGAAGTCGCGCGAGACGCGCAGGTCGATCTGCGTGAAATCGTCACCGCGCTTCGAATTGACGCTCACGCCCGCGGGCAGGTCGAGCGTCGTGCCGTCGCCGTTGAGGTCGAGGCTGGCCCCGGTCGGGGAGATGGCGTACGGCGTGTAGGGAAACGCCGAGTGATAGCGGGCGAAGCCGCCGACCACGATGTTCCACGGCGCGCGATAGGTGCCGCCGATCGTGATCTTGTGCTCGGCGTCGCGGTAGACCGGTCCGAAGCAGCGGCCGCAAAGCGGATTCAGCGGATCGATCGACTGGTCGCGCCGTTCGCGGCCGCCGCCGGTACCCGGCTGGAAATCGCCCCCGGTGAGACGGAACTCGTCGACGCCGCCGATGATGTTCGACTCCGCTTCCGAGTACGTATAGAAGCCCTGCGCTTCCCATCTCGGCTTGCGGATGCGGAAGCTGATGTTGGCGCCGTCGTAGCTGCCGCGCCCGGTGCCGAGCCAGAGCCGGAAGTTGCCGCCGCCGAATCGGCGCTGGCCGGTCGTCGGGTCGATGACGTTCGGCCGGAAGCGGAACGGGATGTCGTGATAGTCGATGGTCACGACTTCGAAGTTCAGGCCGAGCCAATCGTTCGGCTGCCACGAGAGCCCGAGCGAGGCCTGATCCGAGTAGGGCGTCGCGAGGGTGGGAGATGCCACCTCGCCGAGCCCGCCGAGATCCGGGTCCACGATCTGGTTCGGCGGCAACGGCTGCCCGGCGACGTAGAAGGTCCCGTCGGGATTCCGGATGCCGTTCGGATCCGCGTTCTCGTAGACCAGGCCGTACGCCGACTGGATCTCGGAGGCCGGGAACAGGATGGTGGCGTTGGTATACGGGAAATCGTAGTAGGTCCCGTAGCCGCCGCGGAGCAGCATCGTGCCGTCGCCCTTGAGGTCGTAGACGAAGCCGATGCGAGGCGAGATGTTGTCGTCGTCCTCGTCGAGCACGCCGTCGTCGTCCCAGAAATCCCGCAGGTAGGACTCGTCGTAGGTGCGCTGGCTGTTCAGGTTCTGCCACAGCGCATTGCCGCGCTGGTCGAGGTCGTAACCGGTCCAGTAGTCGTAGCGGATGCCGACGTTCAAGGTCAGGCGATCGTTCACCTGGATGTCGTCCTGGGCGTAGAAGTTCTTGTACTCGACCGGCGTCGAGTCGCCGAAGAAACCGCCGTAGATCTGGATCAGGCGGATCGGCGATCCGATGCGATCCTCGATCGCCGTGTACTGCCCGGCGGTGCCGGTCGTGAAGTCGCCGCCCAGCGTCGGCTCGTCGATGTAGTTGATCCCGGCCTTGAAGTCGTTGCGCCGGCCCCACAGCTCCTGGGACCAGCTGAAGTCGTCTTTGAACTGGCGCTTGCGCTGGTGGGTCGACTGCGGGGTGTTGAGGTTCTGGCCGGTGAAGAAGCCCGACGGATAGTAGACGAGCGGATCGTTCGAGTCGGCGGAGATGGTGTTGTCGAACTTGGTGTACTGGACTAGCGCCTCGTTGATCCTGCTGCCCGAGAGCTGCATCGTGTGGCCGACGAGGATCGACTCGTACTCGTTCGAGATCGTGCCGAGGCCGCTGGGCGCCGGACGCAGGCTGGCACCGTACTTGTCGTCGTTGGTCTGGTAGCCGTAGCGCACCTGCAAGTACTGCGTCGGCGTCAGGTCGACGGTGCCCTTGGCGGTAATCAGCTCGTCCTCGAACGGCGTCGCCACGACCTGGCCGTCGAACGACGGGAAGTCGCCGCCGGTGAAGATCGTGTAGTTGGTCTCGCGCTCGGTCTTCTCGTAGGTGGCGAAGAAGTGCGCCCGGTCCTCGACGATGGGGCCGCCGAGCGTGGCGCCGAACTGCTTGCGCTCGTAGAACTGCTTGTCGACCCCGGCGAGCTTCTCGGTCTCGGTCTTCGAGTTCAGGCTGTCGTCGCGGAAGAAGCCCCAGGCGCTGCCGCTGAACTCGTTGGTCCCCGTCTTGGTGACCACGGAGAGCACGCCGCCCGACGAACGGCCATACTCGGCCTTGTACTGCATCGTCTGGATCTTGAACTCCTGCACTGCCTCGAGATTGAAGTTCTGCAGCGCGCCGCCGATGGTGTCGTCGGTGTTGTCGCCGCCGTCGATCAAATAGTTGACGTTGCGCCCGGTGCCGCCGTTGAGCTGCACGACGAGCTGGCCCGGCTTGGTCGGATCGGTGTTGTAGCCGAGGTTGGTGCCTGGCGCGAGCACCGCGACGTTGGCGAACTGGCGGCCGTTGAGCGGCAGGTTCTTGAGCTCGTTCTGGCTCACGACCGTGCCGATCGCGGCCTCGTTGGAGAGCAGCGGCGCCTCGTCGGTGACGGTGATCGCCTCTTCGACCGAGGCGAGCTTCAGGCCGATCTCGATCTCGCGCGTCGAGGCGACGTTGACCACGACTCCCTGTTGCGTGACGGTCGAGAAGCCCGACAGAACGACCACGACCTCGTACGTTGCCGCCGGCAGCGCGCCGAGGCGGAAGACGCCGTCCCCACCCGTCGTCACCGAGCGCGCGACGCCGGTCTCGGGATTCTTCGCGGTGACCGTGGCGCCTGGTACCGGCGCCCCCTGCTCGTCGACGACCCGTCCCTCGAGAATGCCGCCCGCCGACTGCGCGACGAGCGCGGTGGCGCAGAGCGCGGCGGCGAGCGCGACGCAGAGCACCAGTCCTCTACGGAACCCTAGAGTCTCCATGTTCCCTCCGATAGCATCAGAAAGAGCCCTGCGAAGAGCCCGGCTTAGATTACGGGGATGTTAGAGCAACGGATGGGAAAGTCCAGAGGAATCTCGTCCCCGCCGGGGACCGGCTGGCGAAGGCGGAGCTCGGCTCAGCCGCCGAGGCGGGCCAGCAGCCCCCTCGCCGCCTCGCGCTGGATTCGGTAGCTCGTCTCGTCGCGTGCCGTCACGGCGAGGAACTCACGGTAGGCCGCGGCGGCCGCGGCCCGGCGGCCGAGGGTGTCGAGGGCGATCGCCCGGTTGAGGCGGATCTCGTGTCGCCGCGGGTCGAGGGCCAGGGCGCGCTCGAAGAGGGCGAGGCCGTCGGCGGCGCGACCCCGCCCCACCTCGAGCGCGCCCAGGCCGTTCAGCGGGTCGGCCCAGTCCGGCGCCAGCTCGATCGCCCGGCGCAGCGCCCTCTCCGCCGCGCCCGGTCGGCCCGCGGCACGCAAGGCATTGCCGAGGTTGTTCGCGGCGTTGGCATTGCCCGAATCGAGCTCGAGCGAGCGCTCGAAGGCGGCGACCGCCGGCACCAGCTCCCCGGCTTCGAGGGCGAGCAGGCCGCGCGCGTTCCACGCCTCGGCGTGCAGCGGATCGCGGCGCAGCAACTCGCCGAGCGTCGACGCCGCTTCGCGCCGCAGGCCGGCGCCGTGCATCGCCAACGCCAGGTCGTAGAGGGTCTGCAGGTCGCCCGGCCCGCCGGTGAGCGATCGCCGCAGCTCATCCACCGCCAGCCCCTTCTCGCCCAGCCGCCCGAGCGCCGCGGCGCGCGTGCCGCGGAAGACGGGATTCCCCGGATCGGCCTCGACCAAGCGGGAGAGCTCCGCCGCCGCCTCCTCGATCCGGCCGGCGTCGAGTGCGTTGCGGGCCTCCTCGAGGCGCACGAAGAGCGGCGCCATTCGCCGCGGATCGCGAGCCTCGCCCGGCCGCCGCTCGACCGCCGCGCCGCCGACATAGCCGAGAGCGGCGAGCGAGCGGCTCGCCTCCTCGTCGATCGGTGCAATCGCGAGGTCGAGCGCGTCGCGCTGCAGGACGTCGAGCCTCGTCTTCAGCGCGGCAAATGTGCGGCGATCGACCCCGAGCCGATTGACGCGCTCCCCGGGATCGGCGGCGAGATCGAAGAGCTCCGGTTCGGGACCGGCGACGAGCTTCGCGGAGCCACGGCGCAAGGCGGCGAGCGCGGCCCAGCCGAGCAGACGCGGGTACTCCGTTTCGGCGTAGAGGTCGACGGCGCTGGGCTCGCTTCCCCGGCGCAGGCTCTCGGCCAGGCTGCGGCCGGCACGCTCGCCGGTCGCCGGCAGCGGCGGCAGCGCGAGCAGCTCGAGCGCCGTCGGCGCCAGGTCGACCAGCCCGACCGGCGTGCGCAACGCCGCGCCGGCGCGCACTCCCGGACCGCGCACGATCCACGGCACGCGCAAGGTCGGCTCGTAGAGCAGCAGCCCGTGAGAGCGCTCGCCGTGCTCGCCGAGCGCCTCGCCGTGATCGCCGGCGACGACGACCAGCGTCGACGCCGCGAGCCCGGTGGCGTCGAGCGCCGCGAGCAAGCGGCCGAGCTGGGCATCGGCCTCCGCGATTTCGCCGTCGTAGGGTTCGGCGACGGCGCTCGAGAACGGCTCGGGCGGTTCGTAGGGGGCGTGGGCATCGAACAGATGCACCCAGAGCGCCAGACGTTCTCCCGAGGCGGCGTTCGATTCGAGCCAAGCGAGGGCGCGATCGACCGTCTCGCGTCCGGGCCGCTGCGCCTCCATCCCCGCCGGCCGCCCGGGTCGCTGCGCGATCTCGTCGTCGTAGACGGCAAACCCGCGCGAGAGCCCGAAGCGGTGGTTGAGCACGAAGGCGGAGACGAACGCCGCGGTGCGCGCGCCGCCCGCCGCCAGCGCCGTGGCGAGCGTCGCGGTCGACTCCGGCAGGACGCCGTTGCCGTTCTGCCGCAGCCCGTGCTCCGGCGGCAACAGGCCGGTGAGCATCGTCGCGTGCGCGGGCAGGGTGAGCGGGACCGGCGACCAGACGGCGTCGAAACGCGCCCCTGCGGCGGCCAGCGCGTCGAGGTGCGGCGTCAGGCCGCCGGCGTGGCCGTAAGCCCCGACGCGGTCGGCGCGGAAGGTGTCGAGGGTGACGAGGAGCAGGTGGCGCGGTGGTGCCGGACGCCGGCACGCGGCGAGCGCCAGCAGAACCATCGCCGCGAGCGCGACGAGCGCGGCGCCGCGCGGCGGGCGGCGGCGCGACGAGCCCGCCGGCTCCTCACCAAGGGCACGACCCCGTCCCGGCGGCGAGACGGGGTCGCGAGCTCCGGCGAGACGCGGGCTCAGAGCCGGACGACGTTGCGCGCTTGCAGGCCCTTCTGGCCTTCGGTGACCTCGAACGATACGCGGTCGCCCTCGTTGAGGGAGCGATAGCCCTCGGAGAGGATGGCGGTGTAGTGGACGAAGACGTCCGGACCGTTCTCGCGCGAGATGAAACCGAATCCCTTTTCGTTGTTGAACCACTTGACGGTCCCCTGCTCGGTCATTCCCTGCTCCTTGCTGCCGGTGGTGCGGTTGAGGAGGATTGCCGACGTCCGCCACGGGCGTCGATCGAGAAGGCCCGCGCCGGGGCCTGAAAAGCGGATGCAACGCTCACGGGAGACGGAAGGGGATCAAGCGGAGGTTCTGCGTGCCGGTTCGAGTTGCGCGGGAGACTGCCACAACTCCTCCGCCGCCGCAAGCGCCAGCCCGGCCGCCGTGCACGCGCGCTCGAAGTCGCGCGGCGGCGGCGCCTCGAAGCGAGCCGGCGAGACAGCGGGGAGCTCGAGCCGCCAGGCGTGGAGCAGCGCGCGGCTGACAGCGAGCGCCTGCCGCAGCGCGCGCTCGCGCACTGCGCGGTGACGCGGCCCGCCGTAGAGATCGTCGCCGACGATCGGATGGCCGGCGTGGGCGAGGTGCACGCGCAGCTGGTGCGTGCGTCCGCTCTGCGGCCAGAGCGCCACGAGAGCGACGTGCGGCGCCGTCGCGACGACGCGCCACTCGCTGCGCGCCGGGCGGCCCCCAGGGTCGGCGCGCATCCGCCGCCGGTCGCGCCGGTCGGGAGCGAGCGGCACGTCCCAAGCGCCCGCGCGCGGACGCGGATGCCCCCACACCACGGCGAGGTAGATCTTCCCGACGCGACGCTCGGCGAAGGCGCGCGCCAGCTCGGCGTGCATCGCGGCGTCGAGCGCGACGACCACCAGGCCCGAGGTCGGCTCGTCGAGCCGGTGCACGAGGTGGAGCTCGCGGCCGGCGAGCGCCTCGCGCTCGCGGTGCGGCAGAGCGTCGACCAGGCGCCGCGCCGCCGCGCCCGGCTCGCGCCGGGAGGTGGCGAGCGAGAGTCCCGCCGGCTTCGCCACCACCGCGAAGCGGTCGGCGAGATGGACGAGGTGCGCCGGCTCGCCGCTCAGTGGCGCAGGCCCCAGACGAAATAGGCGCCGCACGCCGCGGCCAGCCACCAGGCGGCCGGCGCCACCTCGTGCCGGCGGCCGGCGACGAGGCGCGCGCACGGCGCCAGCACCAGTCCGGCGGCGATGCCGTTGGCGATGTTGTAGGTGAAGACGGTGAGGGCGATGGTGGCGAACGCCGGGATCGCCGCCACCAGGTCGTCGAAGGGAATCCGGCGCGCCGAGGCCAGCATCAGCACGCCGACCACGACCAGCGCCGGCGCATAGACGAACGGCATCGACTGCACCAAGCCCGCCAGCGGCAGCAGCACCAGCGTCGAGAGGAAGAGCAGCGCGGTGACGGCGCTCGCGATGCCGGTGCGCGCGCCGTCGCGGATGCCCGTCGCCGACTCGACGTAGGCGCCCGAGGTCGAGGTGCCGAGGACCGCGCTGGCCATCGACGCCACGGCGTCGACCGCCATCGGCCGTTCGATCCGCGGCACGTCGCCACGCTCGTCGGCGATTCCCGCCACGCTGCCGAGCGCCACCAGCGTGCCGAGCGTGTCGAGAAAGCCCATCAGGGCGAGCGTGCCGAGCACCGCCCAGTGCCGTGGCGCGAGCACACCGGCGACGTCGAGCTGGAGAGCGATCGGCGAGAGCGAGTACTCGCCCCGGAAGGGCACGGCGAACCAGCTCGCCGGCAGCTCCGCCAGGCCGAGCGCGAGGCCGGCGACGGCGATCGGCAGCATGCCGAGCAGGATCGCGCCGCGCACCCGGCGCAGCACCAGCGTGAAGGTGAGCAGGATACCCGCGAGGGCGAGCAGCGCCGCCGGTTCGGACCAGTCGCCGAGCTTCACGGGCACATCGGGCGCCCGGAGGGCGCCGTCACTTCCGATCAGTCCCGCCGCCGGCATGCCGGTCACGAAGCTGGTGAAGAGACCGCACTGGTAGAGGCCGAGCTCGGCGAGGAAGAGGCCGATGGCGACGGCGAAGGCGTGCTTCAAGTCGGCCGGGATGGCGGCGGCGAGCCGCTGCCGCCAGCCGAGCCAGGTGATGGCGAGGAAGAGCGCACCGGCGACGAACACGGCGCCCAGCCGCTCCTGCCAGGTGATGCCGAGCGCGGCGAGGCCGAAGGCGAGGAAGGCGTTCTCGCCCATGTACGGCGCCACCGCGAACGGTCGGCGCGCCCAGAACGCCATGAGCAGCGTGCCGAGCGCCGCGGCGAGGATCGTCGCCACCGTGCTCGGTCCGGCCGGGATGCCGGCGAAGGAGAGGATCGCCGGGTTGACGACCACGATGTAGGCCATGGTCAGGAAGGTGGTGAGCCCGCCGACGAGCTCGCCGCGCCAGCTCCACTCCTGGCCCTCCTCCACCAGCCAGCGCGTGGCGCTCATCGCCCGCATCCTCGCGTCGTCACGGCTCCTCCCCCGTCGCGGTCGCCGCCGACCGAATCAGCGGCAGGTCCCGGCGGAAGTCGTCCCGCTCCTCGGCATTTCGAGCTCGGCTCGGGTACACTACCCGAGTCCGGCGGACGCCCTCGATCCGCCGAACCTTCCGCGAACCCGATCTCGACAGGAGCACGTCGCATGCCCTCGCCCCTCGCCCCGCCATCCGCGCCGCGGTCCCTGGCCGCCGCGCTCGTCCTCCTCCTCTGCGGCCTCGCTCTGCCCGCCTGCGCCGCCGGCGCCGAGTCCCCGGCGCCCGCCAAGGGCAGCTCGGCCGAAGTCGTCGCCGAAGTCGCCGGCAAGCCGATCACGATGGCCGACCTCGAAGCCGCGCTGGCGCCGCAGCTCCAGCAGATCGACCGCCAGCGCCGCCAGATCCTGGTCGACGGGCTCGAAGGCGTGGTCGAGGAGAAGCTCTTCGAGGCCGAGGCCGCCGCGCGCGGCGTCTCGGTCGCGGAGCTCTTCCGCGCCGAGATCGAGGCCAAGGCCGGCGACGTCTCCGACGCCGACGCCCAGGCCTTCTACGAGGCCAACCGGGCGCGCATCAACCGGCCGATCGAGCAGATGGTGCCGCAGATCAAGAACTACCTCGCCGGTCAGAAGCGCGCCGGGCTCCGCGACGAGCTGATGGCGAGCCTGCGCTCGAAGCACTCGACCCGCCTGCTGCTCGAGCCGGTGCGCGTCGAGGTCGCCGACGCGAGCGCGCCGGCAAAGGGTCCGGCGTCGGCGCCGGTGACGATCGTCGAGTTCTCCGACTTCCAGTGCCCGTTCTGCTCGCGCGTCAATCCGGCGATCCAGCAGGCGATCGCCACCTACGGCGAGCACCTGCGGGTGCAGTTCCGCCAGTTCCCGCTCAACATCCACCCGCAGGCGCAAAAGGCGGCCGAGGCCTCGCTCTGCGCCCACGACCAGGGCAAGTTCTGGCAGCTGCACGACGTCATGTTCGCCGATCAGCGCAACCTCGCCGTCGAGCAGCTCAAGGAGAAGGCGGCGGGGATCGGCCTCGACGCCGCCTCGTTCGCGAGCTGCCTCGACGACGGAAAGCACGCCGCCAAGGTGGCGGAGGATCTCGCTGACGGCAGCGCCGCGGGCGTGAGCGGCACGCCGGTGATGTTCGTCAACGGCCGTTTCCTCTCCGGCGCCGTGCCCTTCGAGCAGCTCGCCAAGCTGATCGACGACGAGCTCGCCCGCAAGGGCATCGACGTCAAGAAGAGCGGCTGACGCCGCCGGTGCCGTAGGGCTCGCCGGCCGATCGCCATGGCCTCCGCCACTTACCTCGTCGCCGGCGGCTGCGGCTTCATCGGCTCGAACTTCGTCCACCTCGCGCTCGAGCGCGAGCCGGGGGCGCAGGTCGTCGTCGTCGACAACCTCTCCTTCGCCGCCAACGAGCCGAACCTCGACGCGGTGCGCGACCGGATCGAGCTCGTCGTCGCCGACATCTGCGACTTCGCGGCGATGCTGGCATTGTGGCGGCGCGTCGAGCCCGACTACGTCGTCAACTTCGCCGCCGAGAGCCACAACGACCGCGCCGTGCTCGATCCGTCGTCGTTCGCGCGCACCAACGCCCTCGGCGCGCAGACGCTGGTCGAGGCCTCGCGCCGGCATCCGGTGCAGCGCCACCTGCACGTCTCGACGATCGAGGTCTACGGCGAGCTCGCCGCCGCGGCGCCCTTCTTCACCGAGGCGAGCGCGCTCAACGCCAAGACGCCCTACTCCGCCGCCAAGGCTGCCGGCGACCAGCTCGTGCGCGCCTACATGCAGACCTACCGCGAGATGGACCTCGCGCTGACCCACTGCGCCAACAACTACGGCCCCTACCAGTTCCCGGAGAAGCTGATCCCGCTGATGATCAGCAACGTGCTGCGCGGCCGGAAGGTGCCGGTCTACGGCGACGGCCTGCAGCGGCGCGACTGGCTGCACGTGCGCGACCACTGCGCGGCGATCTGGGCGATCCTGCACGGGCGGCGCGTCGAGATCGGGCCGGAGGCCGCGACCCGCCCCGAACTGCTGCCGATCTTCGACGTCTCGGGGCGCAACGAGCGCACCAACCTCGAGATCGTCGAGCGCGTGCTCGCGCTGCTCGGCAAGGAGCCCGCCGAGTGGATCGAGCACGTCGCCGACCGCCCGAACCACGACCGGCGCTACCTCATCGACCCGACGAGAATCGAGACGGAGCTGGGCTGGCGGCCGGAGGTCGACTTCGAGCGCGGGCTCGAAGAGACGGTGCGCTGGTACGTCGATCATCCCGAGTGGTGGCAGCCGATCCTGGCGCGCACCGGCGACCTCTCGTTCGACTGGGCCGCTTCGCAACCGGCCGGGACGGCGTAGCGCTCGACGACGCCTCGCCAATGGACGGCGCTCCCTTCCCCGCCCTGTAGAATGACGCGTCGGTCCCGAGGGGCCGGCCGCAGCCGAGATGACCGAGATCGCCTCCAATCCGCGCGCCGCGCTCGCTTCGCGCGACGCCGTGCTCGCCGACTACCGGATCGCCTGGGAGTCGCGGCACATGTCGCTCATCGGCCGCCGCGAGGTGCTCACCGGCAAGGCCAAGTTCGGCATCTTCGGCGACGGCAAGGAGCTGCCGCAGCTCGCCATGGCGCGCGCCTTCCGCCCCGGCGACTTCCGCTCCGGCTACTACCGCGACCAGACGTTCATGATGGCGATCGGCGAGCTGACGCTCGACCAGGCGTTCGCCCAGCTCTACGCCGACGCCGACCGCGAGCGCGAGCCGGCGTCGTCCGGCCGGCAGATGAACGCCCACTTCGCCTCGCGCCTGCGCGGCGCGGACGGCGAATGGCTCGACCTGACCGCCGCGCCGCAGAGCTCGGCCGACCTGTCGCCGACCGCCGGGCAGATGCCGCGGTTGGTCGGGCTCGGCTGGGCGTCGCGGCTCTACCGCGAGCTGCCCGAGCTCGCCGGCTTCACGCAATTCTCGCGCAATGGCGACGAGATCGCCTTCGGCACCATCGGCAACGCCTCGTGCGCCGAGGGCCACTTCTGGGAGGCGCTCGACGCCATCGGCGTGCTGCGCGCCCCGGTGCTCCTCGCCATCTGGGACGACGGCTACGGCATCTCGGTCCCCAACGAGCACCAGCACGCGAAGGCGAACCTGAGCGAGCTCCTCACCGGCTTCCAGCGCGGCCAGGGCTCGCGCCAGGGCCTCGACGTCTACACGGTGCGCGGCTGGGACTACCCGGCGCTGGTCGAGACCTTCCTGCTCGCCGCCGACGCCGTGCGCCGCGAGCACATTCCGGCGGTGCTCCACGTCGCCGAGCTGACGCAGCCGCAGGGACACTCCACCTCGGGCTCGCACGAGCGCTACAAGTCGAAGGAGCGGCTCGCCTGGGAGGAGGAGTTCGACGGCCTGCGCAAGATGCGCGAGTGGATGCTCGACGCCGGCCTCGCCGCGGCGGCCGAGCTCGACACCGTCGAGCGCGCGGCGCTCGCCGCGGCGCGCGCCGCGCAGCACCGCTCCTGGGAGGCGTTCCAGGAGCCGATCCGCGCCGAGCACCGCGCCTTCCTCGCCCTCGCCGAGCCGCTCGCGGCGGTCGCCGACGGCGACGTGACGGAGGAGCTCGCGGCGCTGGCGCGCCACCAGCCGCTGCTGCGCCGCCACCTGCAGGCGGCGGCGCACGAAATTCTGATCACGACGCGCGGCCGCGGCGGCGAGGCGCGCCTCGCGCTCGCCGCGTGGACGCGCGCGCACCTCGCCGCGAACTGCGAGCGCTACGGCTCAGACCTCTACGCGAGCGGCGCGCGCTCGCCTCTCGCCGTCGCGCCGGTGACGCCCGAGTACGCCGATGATGCGCGGCTGGTCAACGGCTTCGAGATTCTCAACGCCGGCTTCGACGCCGCGCTCGCGCGCCTGCCCAACCTCGTCGCTTTCGGCGAGGACGTCGGCAAGCTCGGCGACGTCAACCAGGGCTTCCTCGGCCTGCAGGAGAAGTACGGCGAGCTGCGCGTCTCCGACACCGGCATCCGCGAGCAGACGATCATGGGCCAGGCGATCGGCGCTGCCCTGCGCGGCCTGCGGCCGATCGCCGAGATTCAGTACCTCGACTACGTCCTCTACGGCCTGCAGACGCTCTCCGACGACCTCGCCACCCTGCGCTGGCGCTCGGCCGGACGGCAGGCGGCGCCGGTCATCGTGCGCACGCGCGGGCACCGCCTGGAGGGAATCTGGCACGCCGGCTCGCCGATGGGGGGCATCCTCCATCTCTGCCGCGGCATCTGGCTCTGCGTGCCGCGCGACATGACGCAGGCAGCCGGGATGTACAACACGCTCCTCGCCGGCGACGACCCGGCCATCGTCGTCGAGGTGCTCAACGGCTACCGCCGCAAGGAGCGCCTGCCGTCGAACGTCGGCGAGATGAAAATCCCGCTCGGCGTCCCCGAAACGCTGCGCGAGGGCGCCGACGTCACCGTCGTCACCTACGGCGCCTGCTGCCCGATCGCCCTCGAGGCGGCCGAGCTGCTCGCCGGGCTCGGCGTCGAGACCGAGGTGGTCGACCTCCAGACTCTGCTGCCGTTCGACCGCGAGGACCGCATCCTCGCCTCGCTGCGCAAGACGAACCGCCTGGTGGTGGTCGACGAGGACGTCCCCGGCGGCGCCTCCGCCTACGTCGTGCAGCAGGTCGTCGAGCGCGCCGGCGGCTTCTGGTGGCTCGATGCGCCGCCCCTGACCGTCACCGGCCGCGAGCACCGCACGGCGTTCGGCTCCGACGGCGACTACTTCTCGAAGCCCTCGCGCGAGGAGATCTTCCGCGCCGTCTACGCCCTCGTCCGCGAGAGCGACCCCGCCCGCTACCCCGACCTCGGCGTCTGAACCGGAGCGTCGGGTTCGGCGCACGCAGCTCCCGCCGGGCCACTACTGGAAGAGGTCGATCCCCGACAGCCCGAGCAGCCACCAGAAGAGGATGAACAGCAGGATCCCGCCGCACCCGCATCCGCCGAGCCTCTTCGCGCCCCAGCCCGCCACCAGTCCGCGCAGCAGCTTGCTCATCGCCCGCCCCTCTCGCGCGCCGCGAGCTGACCGCCCCGCTTCGGCGCCCGCCCGTCCGTGCCGCGCGGCAGCGGCACCCGCGCCGCTCGACCTCCGAGTCTAGAACCCTTCCGGCTTCCTCACCCAGACCGCTCAGGTGACTCCAGGCGATCCGTGCTCCAGCCACCATCTCCTTCAATGGAAAGTCTTTCGTATTTCGTCTTGGTCTCGAAACCGAAAACCTATCGATCGACGCTGCGAAAGGGCGAAGGCCGGCGGGCGAGGCGGAGCTCGGCGAGGAGGAGGTAGGGCCAGGCGGCGAGGGCGAGGAGCGCGGCCGAGCGGAAGGCGGTCGGGTAGCCCCAGCGCTCGACGAGCGGGCCGAGGACGATCGAGCCGGTGCCGATGCCGAGGTCGAAGGCGGCGAGGAGCGCGCCCATCGCGGCGCCGCGGCGGCCGGCGTCGACGCGCTCGACCGTCCACGAGGTGAACGCCGGGCCGAGCACCGAAAAGCCGAGACCGAAGAGCGCCGCCGCCGCGACCAGGCCGAAGCGGGTCGCCGCCAGCGACACGGCGACGAGGCCGGCGGCGATGGCGAGGAACGACGCCGGCAGCGCGCGGCGCGCGCCGCGGCGGTCGACGAGCGGCGCCACCAGCGGCCGCACGACGAGGATGGTGACGGCGAAAGCGATGAAAAAGACTCCCTTCGGCACGACGCCGAGCGACTCGGCATAGAGCGCCGCGAAGCTGGTCAGGCCGCCGTAGCCAAACGAGGCAGCGAGGAGCGCGCCGGCGAGCGCGAGCGTGCGCCAGTCGACGGCGCGACGTGGCGCCAGGCGCGCGCGCCAGTCGGCCGGCACGGGCGGGTCGCGGTCGAGGCGCATGGCGAGGAGCGCGACGCCGAGGTCGAGGGCGAAGATCAGCCCGCAGAGCAGCCGCCAGTCGCGCTCGAGGATCCAGATGCCGACGGCCGGCGCGACGGCGATGGCGAGGATGGTGGCGACGCCGAACCAGGCGATCCCCTCCGCGCGGCGCTCGGGCGGCAGCACGTGAACGAGCTCGCTGTTGGCCGAGGTCAGCAGGCCCGACCAGACGACGCCGTGCGGGATCGAGAGCGCGACGAGCACTCGCCAATCGGGAACCACGGCGTAAACGGCGGCGAGGCCGGCAAGCGTCACGCCGGCGGTGCTCAGCACGCGCCGCCGACCGAGCACGTCGCCGAGCGCTCCGGTCCACGCCGCCGCCGCCGCCGAGCCGTAGGTCAGCCCGCCGAGGAACCAGCCCGCCGCCTCGGGCGGCGCGCCCAGCTCGCGCAGGCGAAAGGGCGCCGTCGGAAAGAGGAAGAAGCCGGCGGTCGCGGCCGAGAACGAGACCCACCAGATGCGCCCGAACTCGCGGGTGAACAGCGCGCGCAGCCGGCTCGCCATGGGCGGCGGACTCTAGCAAGGGCGGCGGAACGGCCCGCGCCGGCGGGCGCTCAGCGCAGGGCGTCGGCGGCGGCGAGCTCGCTGCGGTCGCCGAGCAGCTCCCAGCGCTGGAGCGCGAGCGGCACGTTGCCGTTCTTCCACAGGAAATCGTGGAAGGCGCGCAACGAGAAGCCCTCGCCCTGCGCGCTGCGGGCGTCGGCGAGCAGGGCGAGGATCTGCAGCTTGCCGATCTGGTAGGTGATCGCCTGGCCCGGCGCCGAGGCGAAGAAGGCCGCCTCGTCGAGCGCCGTGGCGCGGTCCATCGGCACGCGCTCGGCGAGCTGCTCCGCCGCCGCCGCGATCGTGAGCTCGCCGAGCGCCAGGCCGACGTCGATCTCGACGCGCAGCGCGCGCAGGCGGGCGAAGTTGGAGATCACCTCGCGCACCCGCGGCCGGTCGTCGAAGAGCCCGGCCTGCAGCATCAGCTCCTCGTTGTAGAAGGCGATCCCCTCGTTGGCGCCCGAGTCGTAGTAGTGCCGCCGCAGCCAGTTCTCGTGCGCCCAGGAGAGGACGAGCTGGAGGTAGTGCCCGTGGCTCTCGTGCGCGATCTGCGTGCGCGGATCGGCGGCGTAGGCGCGGTAGAAGTAGCCGGCGCCGGCCGACGGCTCGTCGATCCACGCCGTGCCGTCCTCGTCGAGCCGGTCCGGCGCGGTGAAATCGTTGTTGACGCCGAGCGCGGCGAGCGGCGCGAGGTACGCCGGCTTCGCCCGCAAGCGGTAGAAGCGCACCCACTCCGGCACCGTCTGCAGCCCCTCGCGCTCGAGGAAGCGGCGCACCTCGACCATGTCGCGCTCCATGGTGGCGATCTGCTGGTCGCGGTTGGCGGGCAGGCCGAGCGGCGGCCGGTGGCGATTCCGGTTCGCCTCGTAGGTCTCGAAGGCGACGGCGCGCCGCCACTCCTGCCGTCCCATCTCGACCATGCGCTCGGGCGTGAACGGCGAGAGCGCGACCTCGCGCAGGAAGAACAGGTACGCCTCGCGCCCGACCGCCGTCTCTTCGGCGAGCTCCGGCAGCTTCGCCTCCAGCCACGAACGCAGGCCGGCGAGCGCCTCGCCCGCGGCCCGCGCCGCCTCCGGCAGCAGCGCGGCGCGCTCGGCCGGCAGCTCGGGCGCCAGGTGGCGCGCCACCGTCGCGAGACGCTCCTCGGCGCCGGCGAGAGCGTCGATCGCCAGGCGCGCGAAGGGAGCGCGCGCGTCGTCGAGATTGGCCTGCGCGGCGGTGGCCGTGTCGGGCATGCTCGCCAGGATCGAGAGCACGCCGGCGGAGCGCTCGGCGTCGAACGGCGGCGGCGCGAGCAGCGACTCGAAGAGAGCGCCGAGCGTCTGCTCGACGTAAAAGAGCGGATTGGTGCGCCACGCCGGCGCCACCTCGAGCTCCCAACGCACGCGCGCCAGCGCCGAGCCGACCAGCCGGTGGTCGACTTGCAGCGGCACGCTCCACGCCGCCGGGTCGAGCTCGCGCCAGCGCGCTTCGAACGCCGCGAGCTCGCGGAGGCGCCGCTCGATCGCCGGGTGCGACCACTCCGGCCGCCAGCCCGCCGGCCGCGCCAGGCGCGGGATGTCGTCGCCCGAGCTCGGCCGCTCGGCGGCGCGCCAGCGCCAGAGCTCCGCCGCCAGCGGCTCGAGCGCGTCGGACGCCGCGGGCGCGGCGGACGCCGCGAGCGCACCGCAGACGACCAGCGCGCCGAGCGCCCGCGGGATCCGGATTGGAGCTGTCGTCGCCCTCATCGTTCTCTCCTACCTCCCGACCAGCCGGCGCGCGATCCGTCCGGCGCCGAGCCGCTCGCATTCGCCGCGCACGGCGGCCGCCGCCGCCGCGTCGCCGGTGATCCTCGTCCGCGCCGCCGCGGCCTCGAGCTCGACCAGCACGAGGCCCGCTCGCCGCGCCCGCGCCGTCAGCTCGTCGAGCCGCGCCTCGGCGGCGGCGCGATCGCCGCTGGCGAGGGCGAGCTCCGCGTCCGCCCACAGGGCGAGGTGCCGGAGCCGCGCCGTCTCGCTCGCCGCCGCGCGGGGCAGGACGCCCCGGGCCACCGCCGTGGCGTCCGCTGTCTGGCCGACGGCGACGAGGGCGCGCACGCGCTGCAACTCGGCCTCGTCGCGATCCTCCGTCAGGCCGTCGCGGCCGAGCTCGGCGGCGACGCGGGCGAGCGCCGCGGCCGACTCGCCGGGGCGCCCGCGCTCGCGGTCGAGCACGGCGAGCGCCATCTCGGCGTAGAGCTTCCAGGTCCCCTGCCCCGCCGCGTCGAAGGCCGCGATCGCCTCGCGGTAGCGTCCCTCGGCGGCGTCGAAGCGCCCGCCCTCGCTCTCCAGGTCGCCGAGGGCCTTGAGCGCGTAGCCCTCGACCGTCTTGTCCTCGCTCCGCCGCGCGATCGCGAGCTCCTCGTCGAGGTCGCGCCGCGCGCCGGCGAGGTCGCCGCGGTCGAAACGCACCTGCGCCAGGTTCTGCAACGCGACGGCGGCGCGCGAGTCGTCGCCGATCGAGCGGAATTCGGCCAGGGCCTCGTCGTGCCGGCGCTCCGCGCCGGCCAAGTCGCCGCGCTCGTAGAGCAGCGTGCCGATGTTGGCGAGCGCCGCGGCGCTCCCCCGCCGGTCGCCGAGCTCGCGCAGCTTGGCGAGCGCCCCCTCGTAGAGCGCCAGGGCGTCGGCGATCTCTCCCTGCTGCGAGACGACGAGCCCCTGCAGCAGCTCGGTGCGCGCTTCGCGCTGGCGGTTACCGAGCGCCGCGAAGGTCGCGCGCGCCTCGCCATAGAGCGCCGCCGCCTCGGCCAGCCGGCCCTCGGCGCGCACCTGGTTGGCGAGCGAGAGTGTCGCCACCGCCTCGGCGCTGCGGTCGCCGAGCTCGCGGGCGAGCTGGCGCGAGCGCGCGAGCGCGGCGCGCGCCGGCTCGGGCTCGCCGAGCTTGCGCCGCGCCAGGCCCTGCTCGTAGAGGGCGCGGCCGACGAGCGAGCGGGCGCCGGCCTCGGCCGCCTTGGTCTCGGCGCGCAGGGCGGCGTCGAGCTGCCGGCGCGGCTCGGAGAGCCCGTCGGCGGCGCGCGCCTCGTAGAGGTCGATGCGCGGATCCTCGCCGGCCGGCGCCGGCAGCGCGCGCAACTCGGCGAGCACCGCGTCGGCGTCGCGGCCGCGGTCGGCCTCGAGCAGCGCGTGGACGAGGCGCAGACCCTGCTCGGGATCGTCGCCGTAGAGCCGCCAGAGGGCGCGCTGGATCTCGATCGCCGCGTCCCAGTCGCTGCTCGCCAGCCGGAAGCGCCCCTCGACCGCCAGCGCCTCGGCGCGCGGCAGGGCGCCGCGCAGCTCGAAAGCGCGCTCGGCCGCCTCTCTCGCCCGCTCGCCCCAACCGAGCAGCGACCACGCCTCCGACAGCGCCGACCAGGCGAGCGGCGAGTCGGGCGCCTCGGCGAGCGCCTCCTCGAGCTGCGCGCGCGCCGTCTGCGGATCGCCGGCGCGCAGCGCCTCGAGCCCCAGCGCGTAAAGCCGCAGCGCGCGCTCGCCGTGCAGCTGCGCGCCCGCCGCCGCCCGCGGCGACGACGCCGCGACCGGCAGGCCGAGCGCCGCGCGCAGCTCGGCGCCGGTGCGCGTGACGAGCGCGAAGAGGTCGGCCTCGGTGCCCTCCGCCAGACGCGGTAGATCGGGCCGCCCGTCGAGGAACTGCAGCCGCAGATCGAGCCGCAGCGGCCCGCGGCCGGGCTCGCCGAGCGCGACGTACGAGCCGGTGAGGACGACGTCGGCGCCGAGGCCGCGGCGCAGGCGTGCCAGGGTCCCGGCCGAGAGGGCCTCGCCGGCGGCGAGCTCGAGGTCGCGCACGGCGCGGCCGACGGTCTCGCCCGGCACCGCGCGCACCGCCTCGCCGGCGGCGAGCTCGCTGGTGAGCATCTCGGCGAGCGCCGTGCCGAGCCAGGCGCTCTCGGCGTGGCCGGTCGAGTTCTTGAGCGGCAGCACGGCGAGCGCCGGCCGCGCGAGGCGCGCCGCCCGAGCCGCGGCAGGCGCCGGCTCCACCGCCCGCTCGCGGAGCGCCCACCAGCCCGCGGCGCCGACGAGCGCGATGCCGGCGAGCGCCGCGGCGAGCGCGCCGCGGCGGCGTGGCGCGGCCGGCGGCGCCTCCCCCGCCAGGTCGCGCACCAGCGCGCCGGCGCTCGCGTAGCGCGCCTCCGGTCGCCGCGCCAGCGCGCGCTTGAGCGTCGCGCGCACCGCCGGCGAGAGGTCGGGACGGAAGAGCTCGGGTGGCGCCGGTGGCTCCCGGAGCCGCTTCACCGCCACGCTGAGCGGCGAGTCGCCCTCGAACGGGAAGCGGCCGGTGAGCATCTCGAAGAGGACGACGCCGAGCGCGTAGAGGTCGCTGCGCGCGTCGGCCGCCGCGCCCTCGACCTGCTCGGGCGACATGTAGGCGGGCGTGCCGAGCACACCGCCGGTGGCGGTGAGCGAGCCGCCGTCGGCGCGCGAGACGGCGTCGCGCGCCAGGCCGAAGTCGGTGACCACGGCGCGCGACACAGCGCCGCCGACGAGCATCACGTTCGAGCTCTTGAAGTCGCGGTGGACGACGCCCGCGGCGTGCGCGGCGTCGAGCGCGGCGGCGAGCTGCCGGGCGATGGCGAGCGCCGCGGCCACGCTCATCGGCCCCTCGCGCTCGAGCCGCTCGACCAGCGTCTCGCCGGCGAGGAGCTCCATGGTCAGGAAGTGGAGCGGCCCGCTGGCGACACCGGCCAGGCCCGCCACGACGTGCGTCCCGAAGTCGTAGATGCGGCAGACGTTGGGGTGGCTGACGCGCCGGGCGAGCAGGATCTCGCGCTTGAAGCGCTCGCGGGCGCCGGCGTCGGCGTGCGCCTCGAGCTTGAGCAGCTTGAGCGCCACCTCGCTGCCCAGCTCCTCGTCGCGCACGGCGAGGACCTCGCCCATGGCGCCGCGGCCGAGCCAGCGCAGCACGCGGTAGCGGCCGGCAATCTGGTCGCCCGGACGGAAGCCGGCGAGCGGCGGCCACGGGCCGGGATCTGGGTGGGTCTCCTCGGACTCGCTCATCGCTTCGCGTCGCTGCCAGGCTCGACGGCAAGCATTCTAGAGGCGGCGTCGAGCCGCGCCAGTGCCGCCGGCGTGTCGACGCTCGTCCACGCCGCGGCGAGCGCCGGCGGCGGTGTCACCACGCGCACGTCGGCGCGGCCGGCGAGCGGCTGCAGCGAGCCACCGGCGGCGGCGAGCGCGGCGAGCACCGGCGCCGCCGACGGCTCGTAGATCGCCGGCAGCGGCTCGATGCCGCCGGGGGCGAGGCGCGCGAGGGTCGCCAGCGTCCCCGGCCGCCGCTCGCCCGCGAGCCAGGCGAGCGCCGCGGCGTCGAGCAGCGGTTGGTCGCACGCCGCGGCGAGGACGGCCCGGCCGGGGCGTGCCGCGAGGGCGCCGGCGATGCCGGCGAGCGGACCGCGCGCGCCGGCGGCATCGGCGGCGCGAAAGAGCGCGGCGAGCGCCGGCGCCACCTCGCCTTCGCCCGCCAGCACGACCTCGCCGGCCACCGCAGCGAGCGCCGCGGCGACGCGCTCGCCGAGCGTCGCGCCGCGCCAGAGGACGAGCTGCTTCGGACGCCCGTAGCGCCGGCTCGCGCCGCCGACGAGGAGCGCGCCGACGAGCGGCGGGAGAGACGGGGTCTCGTGCATGCGCTTGCTATCCTCGCACCGACGGCGCGAACTCTCGCGCCGGTCCTCTCGAGACAGGTCCGATGCGACTCGATTCCGACTCCAGTTCCCGTCCCCGCCGGCGCCGTGGGCGCCTGCTGCTCTTCCTGCTCGTCCTCGCCGCCCTGACCCTCGTTGCCCTGGGCGCTCTCCGCGTCGGCCCGCCGCCGCGGGTGACGATCTCGCCCGAGCCCGCGCTCGTCGGCCGCACGGCGCCGGTCGAGGTGCGCGTCGCCGAGCCGGTGCGCGGCCTCTCGCGCGTCACCGTCGAGGTGACGCAGGGGGGCGAGACAAAGCACCGCGGCGAGACCACGATGACGCCGCTCCCCGGCTGGAAGCTGTGGGGACCGCGCACGCCGGAATGGACGTTGCCGCTCGATCTCGGCAAGAACGCGATCGCCGCTCTCGCCGAGGGCGAGGCGACGCTGCGGGTGACGGCGACGCGGGCGCCGGCCTGGCTGCGCGCCGGCACGCCGATGGTCGTCGAGCGCGCGTTCCGCGTCCGCCTGACGGCGCCGACGCTGGCCGTGCTGTCGAGCCAGCACTATGTGACTCAGGGCGGCGGCGAGGCGGTCGTCTACCGCGTCGGCGAGGGGAGCGTGCGCGACGGCGTCGAGGCCGGCGGCCGCTTCTTTCCCGGCTTCGACCTGCCGGGCGGCGCCGGCGAGCGCTTCGCGCTCTTCGCGGTGCCCTACGACCTCGGCGAGGCGAGCGGCGTCGAGCTCGTCGCCGCCGACGGGGCGGGCAACGTGCGCAAGACGACGTTCGTCGACCAGTTCTTCCCCCATCCGCCGCGCCTGGACGAGATCGAGCTCGACGACCGCTTTCTCCACAAGGTGGTGCCGGCGATCCTCGCCGGGGCGCCCGAGCTCGACGACAAGGGCGACCTGCTCGAGAACTTCCTGCAGATCAACCACGATTTGCGGCGGGCAAACAACCGCACGCTCGCCGAGCTGGCCGTGAAATCGCGCCCCGAGTTCCTCTGGCGACAGCCGTTCCTCCCCTTCCCCGGCGGCCAGGTGATGTCGTCGTTCGCCGACCGCCGCACCTACTTCTACCGCGGCCGCGAGGTGGACCGGCAGGATCACCTCGGCTTCGATCTCGCCTCGGTCCGGCGCGCCGACGTGCCGGCGGCGAACCGCGGCGTGGTGGTGCTGGCGCGCGAGCTCGGCATTTACGGCAACGCGGTGGTGGTCGATCACGGCTACGGCCTGATGTCGCTCTACGCCCACCTCTCGAGCCTGGCGGTCGCGGAGGGCGCGACGGTCGAGCGCGGCCAGGTGCTCGGCACGAGCGGCGAGACCGGCCTCGCCGGCGGCGATCACCTCCACTTCTCCTTCCTCCTCCAGGGTCTCCCGGTACGCCCCATCGAGTGGTGGGACACGCACTGGCTCACCGACCGCCTGAAGCGCAAGCTCGGCGCGGCGCTGCCGTTCGCCGGCTGACCTCCCCGCCATGACCAAGAACCGGCTCGAGGCATTCAGCGACGGCGTGCTCGCCATCGTCATCACGATCATGGTGCTCGAGCTCGAGGTGCCGCACGGGGCCGATCCCCGTGCCCTCGTGCCGCTGTGGCCGGTCTTCCTGAGCTACGTGCTGAGCTTCCTCTATCTCGCCATCTACTGGAACAACCACCACCACATGCTGCACACGGTGACGCGGGTGAGCGGCAGCATCCTGTGGGCGAACCTCCACCTCCTCTTCTGGCTCTCGCTGGTGCCGTTCACCACCGGCTGGATGGGCGAGAACCAGTTCGCGCCGGCGCCGACCGCGCTCTACGGCGTGGTGCTGCTGATGGCCGCCATCGCCTACTGGCTGCTGCAGCAGGCGATCATCGCCGCGCAGGGCCCGGGCTCGCTGCTCGCCGCCGCGGTCGGCCGCGACCGCAAGGGCAAGGTCTCGCCGCTGCTCTACCTGCTCGCCATTCTCCTCGCCTTCCCGGCCCCCTGGGCGGCGGGCGCGATCTACGTCCTGGTGGCCCTCGTCTGGCTCGTCCCCGACCGCCGCATCGAGTCGGTGCTCGGGGAGCGGTAGAGGACAGGTCCCGAGCGGCGCGACCGCTCCCGGCGGCTTCACCTGCCACCGGGTGCGATAGGGTCGGCGCCGCAATTCACTTGCGATCGGAGGCGGTCATGACCGATGCGATCTCGGCGGCGCCGGCGCGCGCGCCGCGCCACTTGTGGATCGTCGGCGTCGTCACGCTGCTGTGGAACGGCGTCGGCGCCTTCGACTACCTGATGACGCAGACGAAGAACGAGGCGTACATGAGCGCCTTCACGCCCGAGCAGCTCGACTACTTCTACGGCTTCCCGTCGTGGGTGGTCGCCGCTTGGGCGCTCGCGGTGTGGGGCGGCGTCCTCGGCTCGCTCCTGCTGCTGTTCCGGAAGCAGCTCGCGGTGCCGGTGCTCCTCGTCTCGCTGCTTTCCATGGTCGCCACGACGATCTACAACTTCGTGCTGACGGACGGCATGGCGGTCATGGGCGGGGAGGGCGCCACCTTCTCGGCCGTGATCTTCGTCGTCGCGCTCGGCCTTTGGCTCTACGCGCGAGCGATGCGCGGCCGCGGCGTCCTCGTCTGACAGCGGCCGTGTGAGAGGATCGCCGCGCGCCGGGGGCCCGCCGCCGCCGGTGGCGGAGGGCGATGAGCACGGAGCCGGTCGGCCGCGACGCGCACGAGGCGCTGCACACGATGGAGCGCGAGCACGCGCTCGAGATCGAGATGGTGCGCGCGCTGCAGGCGGCGCTCGCCGCCGGCGATCGCGACGCGGCGGGCGAGCTCTTCGACCGGCTCGAGGAGTTCACCAGCGCCCACTTCCTCGCCGAGCAGCTGATGATGCGGCTGCACGCCTACCCCGAATCCGCGGCGCACCAGGAGGAGCACGACCGCCTGATCGCCGAGCTGCGCGCCCTGCGCCGCACGCTCGCGGGCGTCGAGCCGGCCGATCCCGCCGCCGCGGTGGCGCGGCTCGAGCGCTGGCTGTTCGCGCACATGAACAGCCACGACCACGAGCTCGCGGAGTACCTCGACGCGACCGGCGGCGACGCCGCCGGCGGCTGATCGGGCCCCCCGCGTCAACCCGCGCGCCGCCGTGGCGCTAAGCTCGGCCCCCAACGCCGTTTACCGAAGGGAGGCTCGCGATGGGACTGCTCTGGTTTCTGATCGTCGGCGCCGTCGCCGGCTGGCTGGCCGGCCTGCTCATGAAGGGACGCGGCTTCGGCGTGCTCGGCAACATCGTCGTCGGCGTCGTCGGCGCCCTCCTCGGCGGCTACCTGCTGCGCGCGGTGGGCGTCTTCGTCGGCGGCGGCACGCTCGGCACCCTGGTCACCGCCCTCATCGGCGCCCTCGTCCTGCTCTTCCTGGTCGGCCTGATCAAGAAGGCCTGAGCCACCGCCTCGAGCTCATCCCGCGACCGATGTCACGCTTCGGGGACCGGCGGAAACGTCGTAGGTAGAGGCGCCCGGAACCTCCGATGCCGCGACCACCCTGCCCGCAATCGTTATGCGACAGATTTCGTCCGCTTGCCCCCGACCTCAATCCCTTACAGTCATGCGCAAGCCGAACCAGCAAAGCCACTCGAGTCCCCCCCCTCGCCAAACCACTCGACCGCGTTATGCGACACACCCCGTCTCGTTTCCCAGACAACACCCGCTAATGGAGTGTCGTCGAATACATAGTTAGGCGGCAGTAGGATCGCCTCGGATGCGCACCGGATCAAGTTCCCCTCTCTCGGAGCATCGCTTCATGGCTCGCGCGGTGGAACTCGCGATTCGAGCTGAGGCCAAGGGCAATCTCCCGATCGCTGCCGTCCTCGTTCTCGATAGCGAGGTTGTCGCAACGGGTCAGAATCAGACCTCGTTTCCAATTGTGCACCCGGGGCGCCACGCCGAAACACTGGCGCTCGCAGCCGTACCCGAGGCACTCGCCAATCGTTTGCCGGAGATGACCTGCTTTACCACCTTGGAGCCGTGCTTGATGTGTTTCGGAAGCCTGGTGATTCACGGGGTTGCTCGGGTTGTGTTTGGCGCACGCGACCCGGTGGGTGGAGCCATCGACTTGATCCAGCATCTCCCGCCCTATGTTGCGAGAAAGGCCGGCAGCATCCAGTGGCTCGGTCCCACGGCGCCCGAGCTTTGTGAGCCCCTCTGGCGGCGCATCGCCAGGAAATACGAGCTGTGGTCGGCAATGCAGGAAGCATGAATGGCCAAGTTCCTACGTGGACTTCTGTCGGTGCTGGCCGGTTTGGTCATCGGCAGCGCCGTCAACATGGGCCTCGTCATGCTCAGCGGCAGGGTCATCCCGCCACCGGCGGGCGCCGACGTGACCACCATGGAAGGGCTGAAGGCTGCATTGCCTCTCTTTGAACCGAAGCACTTCGTGTTCCCGTTCTTGGCTCATGCGCTCGGTACCTTGGCTGGCGCGCTCGTTGCTGGCTTTCTCGCTCCGGGCAGATCGAAAGTTCCAGGGTTTGTCGTGGGCGGCCTCTTCCTGCTCGCCGGCATCGCCAACGTCGTCATGCTTCCTGCCCCCGCCTGGTTCAGCGCCGTCGATCTTCTGCTCGCCTACTTGCCCGCCGCCTGGCTGGGTCAAGCGCTGGCTGCAAGGACGCAACGTGGCCGCAGCGGTGGCGCCTGACCCTGCGCTCGGGCCGACGGGCCACGGCCTGCAGCCTCCGCACGCGGCCGAGCTCGAACGTCGGGCCGACGACCGGATCCCGTTCGCGGTTCGCGGGCTGGCCGAGAACCGAGTACCGGGGCTGCGGCGGTCCGTCCCCAACGAAAGGTAGGACGATGAAGAGTCAACCAAAGGCAGCAGGCGAGGCGGCCTCCAATCTGATCAGCGAAAGGATCGCCGGGTTGGCTGACTGGAGAGGCGAGACACTGGCAACGATGCGCGCCCTCATCAGGGAGGCCGACCCTGATGTCGTGGAAGAGTGGAAGTGGATGGGGACGCCGATATGGTCCCATGACGGGGGCATCTGCACGGGAGAGTCGTACAAGTCGATCGTAAAGCTGACCTTCTTCGAGGGCGCTTCCTTGAAAGATCCTACCAAACTCTTCAACTCGAGCCTCGACGGGAACACGAGGCGCGCCATCGACATTCACGAGGGTGAGGAGATTGACGCGAATGCGTTCAAGGCGCTCATCCGCGCGGCCGTCGCTCTCAATCGTTCTGGCGGAAAGAAGTCCACGAAACGCAAGTGAGCCTTGCCGTCATGCCAGAATCGGATTCCTGGTTTTACCATGGGGTGCTTGCTACGGAGGCGGCTCGACGGCTCTGGTGTAGCGGTTCCTATCCCTCCGAGATTATGCTGAGCCTGCAGGCGTCCGCATCGGTACGAGTGGCCGGAGAACACGATGACGACTGCCTCCTGTTCCACTGTGCATCCATCTGTCTTGCCCGCGCTGCCGCCCAACCCGTTTCGGAGGAAGGATGAGCCACGATTCGTACCGCCGCATCGCAGCTTCGGTCTTCGCGCTCGTCGCGCTCATGCACGCGCTGCGCGCCATCCAGGAGACGCCCGTCCTGGTCGGCGCGACGGCGGTCCCGGTGTGGGTCTCGTGGCTGGCGGTGGCGGTCGCGGGTTCGCTCAGCGTCTGGGGCTTCCGCTCGCGCTCGTGACCGCATCGCCTTCCGCCGCGGCGAGGATCGACCTCGCCGACGAGCTCGAGCTCTCGCGCCGGACTCCGGCCCTCAGATCGCGGAGCCTCGACCGGCCTACTCGCAGCGCAGCGCGAGAGTCGGGGCGATGCGGGTGGCGCGGCGCGCGGGCACGTAGGCCGCCAGCACCGTGACCAGCGCCATCGCCGGCACGACGACGAGATAGGCGACGACGTCGACGCCGCCGGCGTGAAAGACCGCGGCGTTCATCAGGCGCTCGACGGCGAAGCCCATCACCAGCCCGATCGCCGTGCCGATCGCCACCAGCGCCAGGCCGCCGGCCATCACCAGGCGCAGCACCGCCGACGGTCCGGCGCCGATCGCCATGCGGATGCCGATCTCGCGCGTGCGGCGGCTGACGTTGTAGGCGACGAGGCCGTAGAGACCGCCGATCGCCAGCATCACTCCGACGGCGCCCATGGTGAAGACGAGGCGGATCGCCACTCCCGGGCCCTCGACCACGTGGTAGCGATAGAGATCCTCGTAAGTCCGCGTCTCGAGCATCGGCAGGTTGGGCTCGAGCGCGCGGACGATCTCGCGCGCCGGCTCGACCCACTGCAGCGGATCGCCGCTCGTGCGCAGGAGCAGGAGCATGCGCGCGGTCGGGCGCTGGGCGAGCGGCAAGTAGACGAACTCCGTCTCGCGGTCGGTTGTCTCGCGGTACTTGACGGTGCGCGCGACGCCGACAACCTCGGCCGGCGGGCCGCCGGCGCCGTCGAGCCGCAGGCGCCGGCCCACCGCGTCGCCGTCCGGCCAGTAGCGCCGCGCGAACGCCTCGTTGACGATCGCCACGCGCGGCGACTCGGCGGTGTCCGCGGCGAGGAAGCCGCGGCCGCTCACGATCGGGATTCCGAGGGTGTCGAAGAAGCCCTCGTCGATGGTGTCCATCGCCGCGGTGAAGCTGTCGCGGTCGGGCGGCAGCGGATAGCCCTCCGGCACGAAGGCGAGGGCGTCGAAGCGGTCGAGACCGAGCGGCGGGCTCTTGGTGAGCGCCGCGCCGGCGACGCCGGGAAGCTGGCGCGCGCGATCGACCAGGAGCTCGTAGAACCGCGCCGTGCGCGCGGCGTCGTACTGGGCGAGGCGCGGGTCGAGCCGCATCAGCAGCACCGGCCGATGCGCGAACTCGACGCCGACGTCGACGCTCGCGCGGAAGCTCCGGGCCATCAGGTAGGCGGCCGTGAGCAGCATCAGCGAAGTGGCGACCTGGGCCACCACCAGCGCGTTGCGCCCCCACAGGCGCTTGCGTCCGGGCAGCTCGACGTCGGCCGCCTTGAGGCCGGTCACCAGATCCGGCCGCGTCGTCTGCAGCGCCGGCGCCAGCCCGCAGACGACGGCGCTCAGGACCGCGAGCGCGAGGGCGACGAGCAGCACGCGCCCGTCCATGCGGAACGGGACCTGGACCGGCAGCTCGGTCGGGATGCTGAAGTCGCGCAGCACCTCGATGGCGGCCCACCCGATGGCGATCCCGCCCAGCCCGCCGAGCCCGGCGAGCACCAGGCTCTCGGTGAGGAGCAGACGGACGAGGCGGAATCTTCCGGCGCCGAGCGACAGCCGCACGGCGACCTCGCGCGCCCGGGAGCGGGCGCGGGCGAGGAGCAGCCCGGCGACATTGGTGCAGGCCACCAGCAGCACCGCCAGCGCCAGGACGGCGAAGATGATGCCGAACTTCCACTCGACCTGATCGGGGCGCGTGCGCATCTCGAACGCCGTGCGCACGGTCGCGCCGCGCTCGCGATTGAGCGCCGGGTACGCGCGGGCGAAGTCCTCGGCCAGCGCGGCGAGCTCGCTCCGCGCCGCCGCCAGGCTCGCGGTCGATCGCAAGCGCGCCTTGACGCTCAGCTCGCGGTCGTCGCGGTCCTCGAAGAAGCTCTTCCGCGGGTCGGTCGAGAAGACCCCAGCCATCGCCAGCGGCACGTAGACGTCGGGCCGGGAGAAGATGTACAGCCCCTGGAACGACTCCGGCGCCACGCCGACGACGGTGAACTCGCTGCCGTTCAGGCGGATCCGCCGGCCGACGATCGACGGGTCGCTCGCCAGCTCGCGCCGCCAGAAATCGGGGCCCAGCACCACCACGGCGTCCCGGCCGGGCACCTCGTCCTCGTCGGCGCGGAAGCCGCGCCCGACCTGCGGCACGACGCCGAGGACCGAGAAGTAGTTGCCGGAGACGAGCATGCCGCCCTGCACCTTCGGCGTCGTGCCGGGTTCGGCGGCGAAGCCGACGGAGCGCAGCGGCGAGTTGGCGATGACGCCCGCGTAGCTCTTCGTGTGGTCGTGGATGTCGCGGTACTCGCGGTAGGAGAAGGGCTCGTAGGCGCCGTCGCGCGAGGTGCCGACGAGGGTCACCACCTCCTCCGGGCTGGGCACCGGAAACGGCCGGAAGATCAGCGCGTCGATCATGCTGAACGGCGTCACGGTCATGCCGATCCCGAGCGCCAGCGTGACGACCACGAGCGCGGTCACTCCGGGCGTGCGGCGCAGGCTGCGCAGCGCGTAACCGACGTCGGCGACGAAGTCCGTCAGCCAGCTGATGCGGCGCGCGTCGCGCATCTCCTCCTTGCGCTGCTCGAGCCCGCCCATGGCGCGCATCGCGCGGTGTCGCGCCTCTTGCGGGGAGAGCCCGTCGGCGAGGCCCTCCGCGATCTTGTGCTCGAGGTGGAACTGGAGCTCCTCCTCGAGCTCCCGCTCCACCCGCCGACGGCGGAAGAGCGACCGCAGGCGCAGGGGCGCCGTGTACCACCAGTTCTCGATTCGCATCGGTCTCTAGGCCTCGGAGAGCTGGACGACGTGCGAGATGGCGGCGGAGAGCCGCTGCCAGTTCGCCGCCTCGGATTCGAGCTGCTTCCTGCCCGGGCGCGTCAGGGCGTAGAACTTCGCGCGCCGGTTGTTCTCGGTCTGCTTCCACTCGGCGCGGATCCAGCCCTCCTGCTCGAGCTTGTGCAGCGCCGAGTAGAGGGAGCCCTCGCTGGCCTGCAGCACGTCGCCGGAGAGGGAGCGCAGGCGCAGGCCGATGGCCCACCCGTGCAGGGGCTCGAGCGCCAGGATCTTGAGCAGGAGCAGGTCGAGGGTGCCGAGGACGAGGTCGGTCGGTTTGCTCATATCGGTTACCGAGGGGAGTCTACGACAGGCTCCCCTCGGTAAGCAAGGGGACTGAGCCCTGGAGCCGGCCCCCCCCCCGCCCGGAGCGCGGCGCGGCCGCTATTCGCGCCCGGCCGCCGGAATGCGCAGCGCGGCAAGCGAGGCGCGTTCGTGCAGGCGGCTGCGGTCGGCGGACTTCTCGATTCCAGGCACCGTCGCGTCGCCCTCGAACTGCCAGAGCAGCCACTCCGACCACGCCGCGGGGAGCGTCGGCGCCTCCACCTCGTACTCGGCGACCCACAGCGGATAGCGGCCGAACTCCGCGCCCAGGTGCGCGTCGGCGAAGCGAGGGCTGGTGTAGAGGATCGGCACGACGCCGGCAGCGGCCTCGACGCGGTCGAGGAATCGGCGCAAGCGCGGCGCGATGGGACCCTCGGTGCCGTGACCGAGGAGCTCGACGTCGACCACCGGCGGCAAGTCGCCGGGCGCCGGTCGCCAGCGCGAGAGGAAAAAGTCCGCCTGCGCGTCGGGGTCGTCCTCGGTGACGTAGAAGTGGTAGGCGCCGCGCGGGATGGCGAGTTCGCCGAGCCGCCGCCAGTGCGCGTCGAATTGCGGGTCGGCGTCGTCGACGCCTTCGCTCGCCTTGACGTAGACGAAGTCGACCTCTTCTTGCGCCACTAGTCGCCAGTCGATCTCGCCCGAGTGGTGCGAGACGTCGATCCCCACCTCGGCGCCGGCAGCCGCTGCGGCGAGAGCGGAGGCGAGGGCGACGGTGCGCGCGAGCACGGCCCCATTCTCGCCCAGGCGACCGCCTGCCGTCACCCGGCGCCGGCCGGCGTGATAGGAAAGCGCGCGAAATGGGGCTCGACATCTGGCCGACGATCGTCTTCGGCTGGCCGTCCGCGATCGCCGGCGCGGTGCTGCTCGGCGCGGCCGTGATCCGGCTGCGCGCCGACGTGGCGCTCCTCGGCGCGCTGGTCTCGGCCGGATTCCTCACCTACGTGGCGCTCAATCCGCTGCCGCTGCGCGCCGTCGGCGCCGGCTGCCTCGCCGCCAACGTCGCCTGCGCCGTGGCCGTCAAGCTCGGCCGGCGGCGCGCCGCCACGCTCTGGCTGCTGCCCTACCTGATCCTCCTCGGCTGGCTCGCCGAGGCAGCGCTCTGAGGCGACGGCGCGAGGAGAATCCGCTCGATGGTCGACGACATCCTGGCCGGCATCTTCGGCGAAGCGGTCTTCGGGCGGCTCGGCCGCTCGCGGCGGGCACAGCTCCTCGCCCGGCGCTTCTTCGGGCTGCTCGCGCTCGCCGCCGCCGGCGGCTGCGCGCGGCCGCAGCTCGAACCCGAGATCGCGCGCCACGCCCACCCGCGGCGGGCGATCCCGCCCAACGTCGTGCTCATTGTGCTCGACACCGCGCGCGCCGACCGCGTGCTGGCCGACGCGTCGCGCTTCACCAGCCCGTATCTCGATCGCCTGGCGCGCGACGCCGTCGTCTACGCGGGCGCCCACGCGGTGGCGCCGTGGACCCTGCCTTCGCACATGTCGATGTTCACCGGCCTGCTGCCCGGGCAGCACGGCGCGAGCTGGGGTGCCTTCGCCGAGCCTGCGGACATGGACCTCGGCGAGATCCTCGCGCAGCGCTTCTCGCTCGCCGATCCGTCGATCCTCCTCGCCGAGCGGCTGCGCACGCTCGGCTACTCCACCGTCGCTTTCTCGAGCAACGCCTGGGTCTCGCGCCGCTGCGGCTTCGCTGCGGGATTCGACCACTTCTACGAGATGTGGCGCGAGCGCGACCGCCTCGAGCGCCGCTACGCCGCGCTGCCGCGTGCGTTCCGCAGCAGCCAAGCAATCGACCTCGGCGACGCGGGCCTCGTGCTGCTCAGGTTCCGCGAGCACGCCGAGCTCGAGCACGGCCTGCGCGAGCCGTTCTTCCTCTTCGTCAACCTCATCGATCCCCACTACCCCTACAGCCCGCCGCGCCCGTGGCGCTACGCCCACACCAACGACACCCGCTTCGCCGAGGCGATGGCGCGCGTCGAGTGGGACGAGATGCAGATGGTGGCCGGCTGGCGGCCATTCGACCTGGCGCGGCTCGCGCCGCTCTACGACGCCGAGATCGGCTACGTCGACTGGGCGGCGGGGCGTCTCCTCGCCTGGCTCGCCGACCGCGGCTACTACGACGAATCGCTGATCGCGGTCACCTCCGACCACGGCGAGCACCTCGGCGAGCGCGGCCTCTTCTCGCACCAGCTCTCGGTGGCGGAGGAGCTGCTGCGCGTGCCGCTGGCGATCAAGTACCCGGGCAACGGCGGCGCCGGCACCGTCGTCGCCGACCCGCTGGTCTCCAACCTCGATCTCTATCGCACGCTGCTCGCCGCCGCCGGCGCCGGCGGGGGTGGACCGGCCACGCTCTCGCTCGACCTCGCCGCGGGCGGCGCCGGCGCCCGCTCGCACCTCGTCGCCGAGTACGACTACTCGACTCCCTATCTTCGGCAGTACCGCAAGCGCTTCGCGGCGTTCCCGGTCGCGGAGCACCAGGTCGTCCGCCGCGTCGTCTACGACCGGGCCGGTCGGCACGAGTTCCACGAACGCGGCGGCGCCGTCGCGCTCGTCTCGGCGCCGGGCGCGGCCGCGGCGGCGGCGGAGGGCGTGCTGCGCGCCTACCTCGCGACGCTCGGCGAGCGCCGGCGCGAGCGGCGCGACGAGGCGCTCGACCGCGAGACGCTCGAGCGGCTGCGCGCGCTGGGATACATCGATTGAGCGCGCCGGCGGAGCGGCCCGAGCGCGCCCTCGCCGCCGCGGCGATGCTGCTCGCCGCCGCGCTGCTCTCGCCGTCGCTCGCCTTCCGTCTCGGCCAGGACCAGGGGATCTTCGCCTACCTGGGCGCCGAGTGGCTCGAGGGGCGCTGGCCGTACCTCGCCACCTGGGACCAGAACCTGCCCGGCATGGCGGCGCTCCACGCGCTCGTGATCGCGGCGCTCGGCAAGTCCGTCTTCGCCTTCCGCCTCTTCGACTTCGCCTGGCAGCTCGCCAACGCCTGGCTCGTCCATCGCATCTCGCGCCGGCTCGGCGGGCGCGCTGCCGCGCTTCTCGCGCCGGCCCTCTTCGTGCTGATCTACCAGGGCTACGGGCCGTGGAACACGGCGCAGCGCGAGGGCTTCGCCGTCCTCTTCGTCCTCGCCGGCTTCCAGCTCTGCCTGACGCGCGAGCGCCGGCCGCCGGCGCTCACCGCAGCGGCGATCGGCCTCGGCTTCGGCCTGGCGATGCTCGTCAAGCCGACGATGCTGGCGCTCGCGCTCTTCTATCTGCCGCTCGCCCGCCGCGAGAGCTGGCCGCGGCGGGCCCGGCTGCTGGCGATCGCCGCAGCGGCGGCCTCGGCGCCGATCGCCGCCACGATCCTGGCCTTCTGGGCCCGCGGCGGCCTCGACGAGCTCTACGCGGCCTGCTTCGCCTACCAGCGGATCTACGTCGCGCTATCGCGGCCGGAGGGACCGCTCTTCGCCGCCGCCCTCGCCCGCTTGGCGGGGCTCGGCCGCAATGCGGCCGTCCTCGCGCTCGTCTACCCGGTCTTCCTGCTCCTCTTCCGCTCCCCCGACCGGCGCGAGCGCTGGATGCTCTACCTCGGCTACCTCGGATCCGTCGTCGCCGTCGCCGTGCAGGGCACCTACGCCGGATACCACTATCTGCCGGGCCTGGCGCTCGGCGCGATCCTGGTCGGCACCCTGTTCCAGCGCGGCGCCGAGCTGGCGCGGCTCGGCGGGCGGAGCGCGCTCGCCCTCGCCGTCCTCGCGATCGCCGCGGCGACGCCGCTCTACGTCCGCGCGCAGAACGTGCGCGACCTCGTCTCTGGCCACTTCCTGGCGCCGCCGCGCGCCGACGAGCTCCGCAACGGCACCGTCTTCGACTTCACCGAATCGTGGGAGCTCGCCCGTCACCTGCGCGAGCGCACCGCGCCCGGCGAGCGCATCCAGGTCTGGGGCCACGAGTCGCTCGTCTACTACCTGGCCGAGCGCGACGCCGCCAGCCGCTTCCAGGTGTCGAGCCCGCTCGTCGTGCGGGCGCCGGGCGAACCGCTCTCGCCGTTGCAGCGGCGCTGGCGCGCCGAGTTCCTGGCCGAGCTCGCCCGCCGAGCGCCGAGCTACGTCACCGTGACCACCGGCGACGACTGGTGGTGGGCGCCCGGCCGGCAGACCTCGGAGCAGCTGCTCGACGACTTCCCGGAGTGGAAGCGATTCGTCGCGGCGGGCTACCGGCTGGAGACCCGGATCGGGCGCTTCCTCGTCTACCGGCGAGAGGCGCCGGCCGCCGGTTAGCCGGAGCGCCCGCGCTCCCGCAGGTGCGCCTCGACCCGGCGCAGGTCGTCGGGCGTGTTGATCCCCAGCGCCTCGATCGGGTGCGTCACCGGGAAGGTGTGCACCGTCCGGCGGCGCGCCAGCCAAGGGACGAAGGGAAGGAAGTTCGCCTCGCCGCTGCCGCCCTCCGGGCGCGCCTCGCCGGCAAAGCGCGCGAGCTCGCCCGCGAAGGCGTCGCGCACCAGGCAGAAGAGGCCGGCGTCGCTCTCGCCCGCCGCCGGCATGGCGTCGCCCTCGCGGCGGTGGAGGACGTCGACGATGCGGCCGCCCGCGTCGCGCACGAAGTGCACGTAGGGCTCGGCCAGGCGCGCGGTCGGCAGGGTGAGCGCCGCGTCCGGCGCCTCCTTCTCCGACGCCCGTGCCAGCCTCTCGACGGTGCGCGGCGCGATCGCCACCTGGTCGCACCAGGTAATCCAGACGCGCTCCGGACGCAGCCGCTCGACCCACGGTGCGGCGGCGAGGATCGCCGGGAGCATTCCCGTCGGCCGCGGCTGCAGCGCGATCTCGGCTGCGAGCTCGAGCGCGCGACAGCGCGCCCGCACGGCGTCGGCCGCCGCGGGGGCGACGACGAGCACCACCTCGTCGACCCTCTGCCGGTAGAGCTCCACGAGGTGGTCGAGCATCGGCCGCCCGGCGACCGGATGGAGGAGCTTGGGCAGCGGCGAGCCGAGCCGGCTCCCGGTGCCGGCCGCGGGGACGACAAGAAGGCGCTTCACCGGTGCTCCCCCACTCTCGCCCACCGCGCTCATCCCTTCCGGTAGCGGCGGAAGGTGCGCACCGCGACGAGCCAGTCGCGGAGGCCGATCTTCTTGCCCTCGGCGCGGCTGCGCGGCCGGTAGCGAATCGGCACCTCCTCGATGCGGCGCCCGCGCGCCAGCAGCCGAGCCGTGATCTCGTGGTCGAGCTCGAAGCCGCTCGTCGCGAGCGGCAGCTCGCGGAGGACGGGAGCGCGGAAGAGCTTGTAGGCGGTGACGGTGTCGGTGAGCCAGCGGCCGGTGAAGACCCAGCCGACGAGGCTCAGCGCGCGGCCGCCGAGATAGGCGCTCCACGACTGCCCCGGGCGGCGCCCGCCGCGCAGGTAGCGGCTGCCGTAGACGGCGTCGGCGCCGGTCGCGGCAAGGGCGTCGAGCATCGGCAGGTAGTCCTCCGGCTCGTACTCGAGGTCGGCGTCCTGGATGAGGAGGAGCTCGCCGGTGGCGACCTCGATCGCGCGCCGCACCGCCGCCCCCTTGCCCAGGTTGCGCGGCTGGCGCTCGAGCCGCACCCCCGGCGCCCGGGCGGCGATCGCCGCGGTCGCGTCGCTCGAGCCGTCGTCGACGACGACGATCTCCTTGCGCGCGGCGTGGCGCGAGACGTCGACGGCGAGGATCTTCTCGAGCAGCGCGCCGAGGAAGCGCTCCTCGTTGTACGCCGGCACCAGGATGCTGAGCGTCGTCGAGGCGGCTGCGGGCCGCGGCGGCGCCGCGCTCATTCGCCGCCTCCGCTGCGGCCCGCCGGCGCGGCACTCGGTAAGAGGGCCGCGCGCAGCCGGACGAGATCCTCGAAACCGCCGAGAAAGCGCGGGTGCTCCACCGCCGCGCCGCTGCGCACGGCGGCGGCCCACGCCCCCGCCCCGAGCGCGGCGGCGAGGCCCGCCGCGCTGTCCTCGATCACCAGCGCGCGCTCCGCCCGCGTGCGCACGCGCTCGAGGACGCGCCGGTAGACGTCGGGCGCCGGCTTGCCGGCGGCGACGTCCTCGGCGGCGACCACCGCGGCGAAGAGCTCGCCGAGAGCGAGGCGCTCGAGCGCCGTCTCGACCGCGCGGCGCGAGGCTCCGGTGCCGATGGCGAGGGTGAAGCCGTCGCGCGCCAGCTCGTGCACCACGCCGCGCGCGTCGGGAAAGACGACGTCGCCCGCCGCCGCGTGCAGGCGGGCGCGCGCCTGCTTGAACGCCACCCATTCCGCGATCCGCTCGGGCGAGGGCGAGAGCGCCGCGGTGCGCTCGCGCACGACGTCGAGAGTCCGCCGCCCGGCGATCGTCTCGTAGCGCGGGCCGGCGACGCCGACCAGCCGCCAGAGGTCGTCCCACGCGCGGCGATGGCCAGCGCTGGTGTCGACGAGCACGCCGTCGAAGTCGAAGACGACGAGCTCGATCCCGCGGCTCGCGCGCGCGGCGGATCGCACGCGCCTCAGCTCCGCGCCGAGCGCGCCGGCGCGCGCCGCGCCGCGCCGGCGCTCCCCCCGACCCGCTCGCGCGCCCCCGCCGCGCCCGACTCCCGCCGGCGCCGCGCGAGCCGCCAGCGCAGCATGCCGACGAGCGCCGCGAGGCCGACACCGACGGTGGGCCGCTCCACCTGGTCGGGCGACATGGCGAAGAAGCGCACCGGCGTCTCGAAGAGCTCGCCGCGCGCGCCGAGGACCGCGGAGAGCAGGCGCTGATTGAGGAGCCGCGGATCGCCCGCGACGACCTCGGGAGTGAGGTGCCCGGCGCGCACCGCCCGGACTCCCGTCAAGGTGTCCGAGACGTAGCGGCCGTGCAGCGCCAGGCAGGCGAGGCTGAGCAGATGGCTGCCGACGTAGCTCACCGCGCCGATCAGCCGATGGCCGCGGTAGCGCAGGCGGTACGACTCGCGGATGTCGCGCAGCGAGAGCCGCCGGCTGCCCCACACGGCGTCGAGGCTTCCACCGACGAGCAGCGCGGCGACGTTGACGATCTCCTCGCCGAGGTAGCGGCCGGAGGACTCGAACAGAATCACGTCGTCGAAGCCGCGCCCCGCGGCTTCGCGCACGAGCTCCGTCTCGTCCGCCGGTCCGGCGTCGTCGCGAGCGAGGTTCTCGCAGGCGAACGGCAGCGCGGCGGCGAAATCGGCCGCCAGCGTCTGCGGCGAACGATAGAGCACGGTGAACCGCGCCGGCACCTCGCCCAGGCCCGCGCGCAGCGCCTCGAGCAGCGTCTGGCTCACCTTGTCGAGCGACTCGGTCGAGAGCAGCACGACGCCGATGCGCCGCTCGGCCGAGCGTGCCAGGAACGACTCGACGAAGGGCGTCAGCACGCGCTCGGCGTCGTGCCGGCCGCTCGCCTCTTCCTCGAAGTCGGCGATGCGCAGCAGGCGCGGATCCTCGACGCTCCGCAGCCGCCCGAGCGGCAGGTAGGGCCGCCGCTCGTCGGGGCTCGCCGGGTCGTTGAGCAGGCAGTGGGTGACGAGGCGCGGCGCGGCGACGGCGAGCTCCCCCCGCCGCCGCAAGAAGTGGAGCGCCCGGTGCCGCAGCTCGACGGCGCTCAGAGTCGGGATGTCGGCGTCGGCCTCGAGGTTGGTGACGAGGAGCTTGATCGCTCCGAGATTGCCGGCGATCGCCTCGGCGATCCCCGGCACGAGGTAGGAGGGGAAGAGGCTCGAATGCTGGGTGCCGGGGGCGTAGACGACGAGGTCGGCGGCGGCCAGGCGCGCGAGGAGGCGCGGATTCGCCGCCGGTCGCGCCGCGCGCCCCGCCAGGAGGGCCGCGAGCTCGGCGCGGCTCGCGCCCGCGAGCCGCTCTCGCTCCGCGGCGCCGATCGGGCGCTCGACGAGGAAGATGTCGTCGATCGCGCGGTCGGCGGCGACGATCTCGGCCTCGCTCGCGAGCAGGCGGCCGTCGCGGTCGATGGCGACGAGCCAGGCGTTGCCGCCGTCGGTGACGTTGTCGACCGTTCCGGCGGCGAGTCCGAGCAGCGCGCAGTAGTCGTCGAGCGCGCGGTCGAAGCGCCGCCCGGCGGCGAGGAAGCGGCCGGCGAAGACGAGGTTGCCGAGGCAGCAGTCGCCGAAGCGGAAGTCGGCGCCGCGGCGGGCGAGCTCCGCCTCGAAACGATCGAGGCTCTCGCCGACGCCGGCGCGCTCGGCGGGAGCGAGCGCGGCGGCCAGCGCGCCGAGACGGGCGAGGAACGGATCGCCGGCCGCCGCGCCGCGGCCGCGCGCCGCGGCCAGCGCCGCCGCCGCGGCGGCGGCGTCGGCGTGCTCCGGCAGTCGCTCCTCGAGCAGGTCGACGAGGGCGGCGCTCGCGCTGCGCAGCGCGCGCGCCAGTCGCGCGGCGTTCTTGCGGAAATCGGACGGGCCGAGGCAGTCGCCGAGGAAGCGGCGCAGCGCCCCGGTCGAGCGCCCGTCGTCGAAGCCGTTGATCGCCAGAGTGAGCTCGACGCGCGGATCGGCGACGAGGCGCTCGGAGAGCACGGCCGAGCCGCGGCCGCCCGAGAAGACCACGACGCGGACGTGCCCGCCCGCGGCGCCGGCCGGCGCGCTCACCGCCGCTCCCGGCGGCGCGCCCGCGTCGCGCCGTCTCGCCTCGCCGTCGTCAGGACCATGCCGGAGAGGGATCGTGCCCGCGCAGCAGCTCCTCGCGGCAGCGCCAGAGGAGCGCCCAGGTGAGCGCGAGCGGCAGCGCCTTGGCGAGCGCGGCGGCGAGCTGCGCGGCGGGCGACGCGGACGGGAGATGAGCGCGCACGAGCTCGACCACGACCATGTTCTGCCCGATCGAGAGGAGAACGATCGCCGCGAGCAGGGCGCGGCCGACGGCGGGGAGCCGCGCCTCGCGGGCGAGCAGGAAGGCGAGGAGCGGCAGCAGCAGCATGAGATAGTGCTCCCACACCGTCCGCGAGACGAGCAGGAAGAAGGGCAGCGAGAGCAGGAGGGCGAAGTGCCCGCGCGCGGCCCCGCTCCACCCCCGGCGCCGCGAGCGCCGGACGAGGAGCGCGAAGGTGACGGCGACCGCGGCCATGACGAGCGGGACCGCCCAGCCGGCCCGCTCCGCAGCGGGCGCGCCGCGCGCCGCGAGCGCCGCGCGCGCCTCGTCGATCGGCACGAAGAGCGAGCTGTTGTAGTGCCAGCCCTTGGGCAGCGCGAAGCCGAAGCTCAGCTTGGCGAGCAGCTCGAAATGCAGCTCCCAGCCGAAGAGCGCGACCGACAGCGCGGCGGTGCCGGCGCCGATCGCCGCGGCGCCGGCGAGGAAGCGCCGCCCCGCGAAGAGGCCGGCGAAGGCGAGGCCGAGGACGAGGGCGGGCTTGATCGTCACCGCCACGACGTAGGCGGCCGCCGCCGCGAGCGATCGCCCTGCCGTCTGCCAGGCGAGCGCGGCGACGAGGAGGAGCAGCACCGTCGGCGTCGTCTGCCCGCCGGTGCGGTAGACGGTCCACAACGGCTGGAAGAGCAGGGCGAGCAGGCAGAAGCGCGAGAGGAATTGCTCGCGCTCCGCCTCGGCGGCGAAGCGGCGGTAGAGCCGGTAGACGAGGAGCAGGGACGCCGCGAGAGCGAGCGTCACTTGCAGCTTGAAGGCGACGAGCGCCGCGCCGGGGGGCAGCCAGGCGAGCGGCACGTAGTAGAGGCCGGAAAGCGGCGTGCCCCAGAAGGCCATCGTGCCCTGCGGTGGCCGGCCGGCGATCGGACGCTCGGGATGGTAGAGGTCGGCGGCCTGGCCGGCCACGACCCGGCGCCCGGTGTCGTAGAAATTGGCGAAATCCCAGCCGGCTCCCGCCGGGACGACGATTCCGGCCGTCGTTGCCAGCGCCAGGAGCGTCAGGCACGCGACCGCCAGCCGGCGCTGCCTGCCGCCCGCGGCTGCTGATTCTGCGCTCGCGCCGATCATCATCCATCGCCGACCGCCTGCTGCCCACGAATCGCGCCGGCGCCCACCGGCGCACGGTCGGCGCGTGCCGCCTGGAGCGCCGATCCCGAGTGGCGCGGATCCTAGCATCGCCCCCGGCGGCCTCCCGGCGCGCTTCGCCGCAATGACGAGTCGCGATAACGTCGGCGGCGGAGGTCACCGTTCGCCATGAGACGCCCGTACTCCGTGCCGCTCTCGCTGCTCGTGGCCGCCATGCTCGCCTCCGCCTGCGCGAGCCTGCCCGACGTCAAGAAGTACTTGCCCGGCGGCAAGAAGCTGCCTCCGGATTCCTCGGCGCGGGCCGCGAGCGATGTCCCGGAGGTTTTCCAGAGCCCGGCCGGTCTGGATCCCGGCGGCGCCTGCCGCGACCCGATGCACGACCCGCGCGACGGCCGTGCGGTGAAACTCGTGCGCTCGGCCGCGGGCCGCGGCGACTACGAAGTGCCGGAGGGGCGCTACGGCGTCGCCAAAGGCGAGCTGCTGCGCATCGACTGCCGCGACGGCCACCCGCTCGGAATCGTCGAGCGCTGAGGCGGGGGCGCGGCAGCGCCAAGGCGGCGCGTGAAGAATCGTCGAGCGTCATAGGCTGGGGCGCGATGGAGCCGCCGTTCCGAGACCTGCGCGCCTACCTCGCTCGCCTCCGCCGCGACGGCGACCTCGCCGAGGTGGCGGCTCCCGTCTCGGCGCGGCTCGAGGTCGCCGAGATCCACCGTCGCGTGATCGCCGCCGGCGGCCCCGCGCTCCTCTTCACCAACGTCGAAGGCGCCGACGTGCCGCTGGTGACGAATCTCTTCGGCACCAAGCGCCGCGCCGAGCTCGCCTTCGGCCCGCGCCCTTTCGAGCTCGTCCGCGATCTCGTCGCGCTGGCGCAGGAGTCGCTGCCGCCGCGGCCGTCCCGCCTCTGGCAAGAGCGGCGTCTGCTCGCCGATCTGTTGCGCGTGGGGATGAAATCCCGGCGCCGCGCCCCGGTAACCGAGAGCGTGACGCGCGACGTGCGCCTCGACCGGCTGCCCGTCATCACCTGCTGGCCGCAGGACGGCGGCCCCTTCGTCACCCTGCCGCTCGTGCTCACCGAGCATCCCGACGGCCACGGCTCGAACCTCGGCATTTACCGCATGCAGGTGCACACGCCGTCGACCACCGGCATGCACTGGCAGATCGGCAAGGGCGGCGGCTTCCACTACGCCGTCGCCGAGGCCCGTGGCGAGGCGCTGCCGGTGACCGTCTTCCTCGGCGGCCCGCCGGCGCTGATGCTCGGCGCCGTGGCGCCGCTGCCCGAGAACGTCCCCGAGCTCCTCCTCGCTTCGCTGGTCGCCGGCCGCAGGCTCGGCACGACGAGCGGGCCCGACGGCCGCCGCCTGCTCGCCGACGCCGAGATCGCGCTCGGCGGACGCGTCGCCCCCGCCGTGCGCCGGCCGGAGGGACCGTTCGGCGATCACTACGGCTACTACTCGCTGCGCCACGACTACCCGGTCTTCGAAGTCGAGTGGATCGCTCGGCGACGCGATGCCATCTACCCCGCCACCGTCGTCGGCAAGCCGCGCCAGGAGGACTTCTACCTCGGAGATCTCCTGCAGGAGCTCCTCTCGCCGCTCTTCCCGCTCGTCATGCCGGGCGTCGTCGATCTCTGGTCGTACGGCGAGACCGGCTACCACTCGCTCGCCGCCGCCGTGGTGCGCGAGCGCTACGCGCGGGAGGCGATGGCGTCGGCGTTCCGCATCCTCGGCGAAGGGCAGCTGTCGCTCACCAAGTTCCTGCTCCTTACCGACGGCCGCGTCGATCTGCGCGACTTCCGCGCGACGCTCGAGCACGTCCTCGCGCGCACGCGGCCGGAGACCGATCTCTTCGTCTTCGCGAACCTGTCGATGGACACGCTCGACTACACCGGCCCCGAGGTCAACCGCGGCTCGAAGGGGGTGTGGCTCGGCCTCGGCGACGCCGTGCGCGAGCTGCCGCGCGAGTTCCGCCCCGCCGTCGCGCCGCCGTCGGACGCACGCGATCCGCTCGTCTTCTGCGGCGGCTGCCTGGTAGTCGGCGCGCCCGCCTACGCCGCGGCGCCCGAAGCCGCCGCCCGCTTCGCGGCGCACCCCGCTTTCGCCGGCTGGCCGCTCGTCGTCGTCACCGACGAGCCGCGCCGCGCCGCCCGCAGCGCGATCAACTTCCTGTGGACCACTTTCACCCGCTTCGAGCCGGCCGCCGACATCCATGCCGCCGCGGCGCGCATCGCGCGCAACCACGTCGCGCGCACACCGCCGATCGCGATCGACGCGCGCTTGAAGCCGGGCTTTCCCGGCGAGCTCCTCTGCGACGACGAGACCGCCGCCACCGTCACGCGGCGCTGGCGCGAGTACTTTCCGCGGCGCGCGGTCGAGATGGGCGACTCGCGCCTGGCTCACCTCGATCCCGGCTGACCCGCCGGCGCCAACGCGCTGTTACGATCCGCGGCATGGACGAGCGGCCCGCGAAGCCGAGGCGGCGACCGACGCTGCTGGTGCAGATCGCCGTCGCGCTGGCGCTCGTCGGCGTCGTCCCGCTCGCGCTCGCCGTCTGGCAGCTCGTCGACGTCAATCGCGACGCGCTCTTCGAGCAGCTGCTGCGCACCCACACCATCGCGGCGCGCACCGCCGCCGACGCCATCGACAGCTTCGTCGCCAGCCAGGCCGTGCTCGCCTCCGCCACCGCCGCCGATCCGCGTCTGACCTCCCATCCGACCTCGCTCGAGGCACAGCAGGTGCTCGGCGATTCGCTGGCGGCGTGGAGCGCCGCCGGCGTCGCCGGCCTCGTCGTGCTCGATCGCGACGGCGACGTCGGCCTGCAAGTGCGCACGCGCGCCGAGGCGGCGATCGTCGACCAGCTGGCGGCGCAGGCGCTCCGAGACGAGGCGACGCTCGCCATTGTCGACGGCCGGCTGTGGGCGACGGTGCCGGTCGCGCTCGCGGCCTCGGGAGCGACGCTCGTGCTCGTCTCCGACGCCCAAGCGATCGGCCGCGCCCTCACCGAGCACGAGCTCGGCGAGCAGGCGCGCATCGCCCTCTTCCACCGCGACGGCCAGGCGCTCGCCGGCGCTCCCGGCGGCGCCGACGTGCTGCCCACGGCGCTCGCCGAGGCCGCCTTCTCCGGCGGCCTCTCCGGCGCCGGACGCTTCCGCGAGCCCACCGGGCGCGAGGTGGCCGGCGCCTTCTCGGCGGCGCAGGGCGGCCGCTGGATCGTCGTCTCGCTGCAGCCCGGGACCATCGCCGAGGCGGCCGCGCACCGCATGACGCGCCGCTCGATCGTCGCTGTCGCCGCCTCGCTGCTCCTCGTCGTGGCGCTGAGCGCCGCGGCGTGGAGCGGCTTCGTCCGCCCCCTGCGCGCGCTGCTCGCCGCCCGCCGCGCCGAGGCCGACGCGCACGCCGCCGCCGAGCCGATGGGGTCGGAGACCGAGGAGCTCCGCCACGCGCTCGAGGAGCTCGAGCGGCGGGCGCGCGAGAAGCAGGCGCTCGACGCCATCTTCCTCGGCCGTTACCAGGTGCGCGAGCGGATCGGCTCCGGTGGCATGGGCTCGGTCTACCGCGGCTGGGACCCGCGCCTGCAACGCACGGTGGCGCTCAAGACGATCCAGATCGAGGCCGGGGACGGCGCGCAGGCGAGCGCCTCGAAGCTGCTCGCCGAAGCGGTCGCCGCTGCGCAGATCGTCCATCCCAACGTCGTCGCCATCTACGACGCCGAGGAGCACGCGGGCGGCGCCTTCGTCGCCATGGAGCTGGTCGACGGCATCGGCCTCGACCGCTATCTCGAGCAGCGCGGCCGGCTCGACTGGCGCGAGGCGGTGCCGCTCGGCGTGGCGATGGCGAGCGGGCTGGCGGCGGCGCACGCGCACGACCTGGTGCACCGCGACATCAAGCCCGGCAACGTGCTGCTCGGCCACGACGGCTCGATCAAGATCGCCGACTTCGGTCTCGCCACCTTCCTGCACAAGCTCAACGACGCCCCCGGCAGG
>DASWJT010000006.1:0-63326 GCA_036397015.1 Thermoanaerobaculia bacterium | reverse complement strand
GTCCATGCCGGCCTTGATGACCTTCAGGGCGACCTGGCGCGCGAGCGGCTCGCTCTGTTCGGCGCGGTAGACCTCGCCCATGCCGCCTTCGCCGATCAGCTCGACGATCCGGTAGGGGCCCACGGAGTCGCCAGCGGCGAGAAGCGGGCCGCGCTCGCTCACCGAGGAGGCCAAGCCCTGTCGCACGCCGGCCGTGCCGCCCGGGTCGGCCGCGAGCAGGCTCTCGATCTCCTCTCGCAGGGCGGCGTCGGCGCCGCAGGCGAGCGTCAGGAAGGCGACGCGCTTTGCGGGTTCCAGCGCCTGCACCGCGTGAAACAGCTCCTCGATGCGATCGAAGCGCGAGGCCTCGCTCATGCCGCGCCTCCCCAGAGCGGACTTGCGGACCGCGTCGCCGCGAGACTCCGGAGCGAGCGCGCGGCGAGCTCGCCGGTACGATGCTCGGATCCTAGCCGATCGGGACGGCGCAGATTGCGCACCGGTTCCACGCGGCCACCGACACCGTCGCCGAGCGCCGGCGTGCTACATTCCGAGCCCACGCGAAGGAGCTGGATTGGGCGAGCGCGGCGAGATCACGCGACTCTTCGAGTCGGCGGCGCGCGGTGACGATACCGCCTTCGAGCAGGTGGTCGAGCGAGTCTTCGGCGAGCTCGAGAAGCTCGCCCGGCGCCAGATGCGCGACCGCTTCGGCGGCCTCGAAGGGCTCACGCTGGAGCCGAAGGCGATCGTCAACGAAACGCTGATGAAGCTCCTGCCGCGGCCGCCTCGATTCGTCAACCGCCGCCATTTCTTCGCCTTCGCTTCGAAGGTGATGCGGCGCGTGCTGAGCGATTACCAGAGAGCTCGCGGGCGGGCCCGGCGCGGCGGCGCGGTCTTGCGTGTCACGCTCTCGGACCTGGGCGCCGCCGCGTCGACCCCTCCCGAGACCGGCGCGGTCCAGGTCGGCGAAGTCCTCGACCACCTGGAAGAGCTCGACTCGCGCAAGTGCGAAGTGGTCCAGCTGAAGGTCTTCTGGGGCCTGGAGATGACCGAGATCGCCGAGACCCTGGAGGTGTCGCTCTCGACGGTCGAGCGCGACTGGCGCTTCAGCCGCGCCTGGCTGGCCCGCGAGCTCGCACTCGCCTGACGGCCCCGATCGCGACAGCGCCCAGGCCGCGCCGCCGAGCTCCGCTCGCCGGACGACCGCATCTCCCCGACGACGTCGTGAAGGCTCCGCGGTCGCGGCGTCGTCTGTTCTTCATGGATCCGGGCATACGGTGCGCTCGTCGATGCGCTCGCTAGAAGGCGCGCCACATGCCCCTGCAAAGGGGGGGACTGGACCATGAGAAAGCCGATCGTGTTGGCGACCCTGATCGTCGTCGGGCTCGCCGTGGCGCCGGCCTGGGCCGGCATCGACAGAGTCAAGAGCGGACCCCCCCCGTGCTACTACGGCAACTGTCCGGCGACGGGCTACAAGGCTCAGGTGCGGCGCGGGCTCCCCTACACCTTGGTGTTCACCGGGAGCCTGCTGCAGGGGGCCGACCGCGTGGTGACCGGCGGCAACGGCATCACGGGCCGCGTGCTCATGAAGAACTTCACAGAGGTGACGATCTTCCTGGAGCTCGCCCCGAGCGCGCCACTCGGCGGAAGGGCGATCACGATTCAGGCGGGCAATCAGGTGCTGGGCGCGTTCGCGCTCGAGATCGGCCACCTCGGCCGCGTCGACAGCATCACGCCGACGACGATCCCGACGGGGCGGCAGACGGTGGTTCGGGTCCTGGGCAAGGACATCCAGGGCGGTGTGCTCAATACATCTCTCCTGGCGAACCTCAACGCCCGCGTCGCACGTCGCGCGGCCGACGAGGTCCAGCTCGAGCTCAATCCCGCCGCCACCTACACCGGCAGCGGCGTCACGATCCAGTTGTTCGAGAGACACAGCGACGGCGCGAAGACGCTGTGGCAAAAGGCGCCGCGCCTCGCCATCCAGGCGACGCTCGCCACCGGCGGCGAGGGCTGCCAGCCGTACCCCGCCACCGACCCCTACCTCAAGCCCAAGTTGAGCGTGCCCGGCAACGGCTACCTGTTCGCGCCGCTCAGCTCCACGCAGACGATACGTCAGATCAACTTCTCGTGGCGGCCGCTGGCCTCCAGCCGAACGGCGGACAAGTTCATCCTCGAATACCACCCGCGAGGCTCCGGGACGCAGTGGACGAAGGTGGACGTTCCCGCGTCGCGCACGTACCAGAGCGTCAACCTGGGCAAGGGCGTCTGGGAGTGGCGGGTGCGTATCGGCAACTGCGGTCAGGCTTCTCCCTACTCGGACACCTGGTCGTTCACGATCCAGTGAGCCCACATCGGCCCGACGCGTATCGCGAACGGACGAGGAGATGCGAGAGATGAGCTGGCGTTGGATCGCGATCTCGATTGCCGCGCTCTCCTACGGCCCCGCTGCCTTGGGCGGCCAAGAGCTCGCAGTGGAGCTGGCGTCCGGCGACGCGCAGTGGGTGCGACGCGACACGGCACTCGAGCTGCGGGTGAGCGGCTTTCCGGAGGACGACGAGGGGCGGCTGGCGGTGCTCATCGGGACGACCGACGTCAGCGAGCTCTTCCGGCGGACGCCGCAGGGCCTCATCTACCGGCCCGAGCTGATGCTGCTGCCGGTGGGTGAGAGCGAGATCGCGGTCTTCGTCGTCTCGCCACAGGGGCAGTGGCGGGAGATCGCGCGACAGCCGCTGCAGGTGCTCGCGCCGGGCGGCTTTCAGCGGCGCGAAGTGACGCCGCGGCTCGATCTCGGCGTCAAGGGCCAGCTCGACGAGGGTCACTCGCCGCCCGAGAACGCTCCCGCGCGCACGAGCTACCAGGACTCGACGCTGCAGCTCGACGTCGGCGCCGGCTTGACACGCGGCGAGTGGACGATCGACCCCACGCTCAACGTCGTCGGCGTCAGCCACCAGCCCGAGGCGCTGCGCTTCGGCGACGAGGGCGAGGACGCTCCCAAGGTCGACCTCTCGAGCTACACGGTGCGAGTCGGCCGAGGGCAGAGCTGGTTCCAGCTCGGCCAGGTCAGCTTCGGCAACCAGCGCCACCTGATCAGCGGCTTCGGTAGCCGCGGCGCCCAGCTCTGGACGCCGATCGCCGGCGGACGCGCCGAGCTCTCGCTCGGCGCCGCGAACGGCACCCAGGTCGTCGGCTGGGACAACATTGTCGGGCTCGCCGACTCCGATCACCAGGTGCTCTCCGGAGCGCTCGGCGTCGAGCTGCTGCCGACGCGCCCCGGAGGTTTGCGCGCCGAGGCCAGCTATCTCGACGGCTCGCTGCTGCCCCGCTTCGGCTTCAACGACCGCAGCGTCAACGACGCCGAAACGAGCCGCGGCTGGGGCGTGCGTCTGCTCGCCTCGACGCCTTCCGGCCGGGCGCGCTTCGAAGGCGGGTGGGCGAGCAGCCGCTTCGAGAATCCGTCCGATCCGACCCTTGCCCAAGGTGCCGATCTCGTCGCCGTGCGGGCGGAAACGAAAGACGCCTTCTACGTCGACCTCGGCTTCGGGCTGCTGCAGAAGACGCTGCCGCGCGGCAAGCCGCTCGCGCTCGACCTCGCCGTCCGCCACGAGCGCGTCGATCCGCTCTATCGGAGCGTCGCGGCCTCTGCCCAGGCGGACCTGGAGCAGAGCTCGGCCGAGCTCAGCGGCACCGCGGGGCCGCTCGCTTTCCAGCTCCAGGGCAGCCGGTCCGAGGACAACCTCGACCGCGTGCCGTCGATCCTCACCACCAAGACCCGGCGCGCCGGCGGCAATCTGGCGCTGCCGCTGGCGGAGCTCGGCGGCGCCGCGGAGAAGATGCGGGTCTGGCTGCCTCTTCTCACTTACGCCTACGACCGGACGCACCAATTCGGCGAGGGCGTCCCGCCGGACGGCGACTTCGCGGCCAGCCACGTGCCCGACCAGGTGAGCGTCAATCAGTCGGCGGGGCTCGACTGGCAGGGCGGCCGCTGGCAGCTCGGCTACCGGCTCACTCTCTCCGAGCAGGACAACCGTCAGGTCGGGCGGCAAGACGCCGACTTCGAGACCTCGGTGCACGGCGTCAACCTGACGCTGGCGGCGCACGCGCGGATCGACCTCGGGATCGAGTCGAGCCGCGAGGAGAGCGACAACCTCGAGCTCTCGCAGACCGAGACGACGCAGCGCTACGGCCTGAGCTTCCAGTGGCGGGCGACGCCCGTGCTCACCTTCGCGGGCACGCTGTCGCGCTCCGAGCGGGACGACGACCCGCGGACGAGCGAGAGCGAGGATACCGGCGTCGACGTGCAGGGAACGTGGCGCTTCGAGCGCCGCCACGGCGACCGGCACGGATGGAGCGGTCAGCTCTTCCTGCGTTACGCGGAGCAGTCCGCCACGTCGCGCGACCGGGTCTTCGGCTTCGCCACCGACGTCGAGACCTGGACGCTGACCTCCGGGCTCAACCTCTCCATTCACTGAGGACGCCGATGCGCATCCGCCAGCTCCTCCCCACGATCTTCCTCGCCGCGCTCACCGTGGCGCCGGCGGCCGGCGTCATTCGCCGCGATCCCAACGGCGTCAACGTCAACAGCCAGGGGGCGACCACTGTTTTCATCACTTTCGGCGGCCTCGCCGACCAGGTGCCGATCGAGGCCTTCTGGTGCGGCGAGCTGATCTCCGCTGCGCCCGACGTCGGCTCGAAGTGCGATCCGGCGACGATCTTCGGCCAGCTTCCCATCCGCTTCGACCAGTCCCGCCTGACCGGCGGCGGCGCGGTCTTCACCGACATCATGTCGATTCCGCCCTCGGTCGCCCGCCGCGCCTACCAGGCGGCGGCCGTCGGCGCGACCTCTTCGTTCTTCTACGTGCGCCGGTTCGCGAGCACGGTCGGCGGGCCGGACGAATACGTCTTCGTCACCTGCCGCATGGCGGGCGGCGGAGCGCGCGTGCCGCTGGCGCTGCTCGACGTCGAGCTGCGCTTCGCCGCCGCAGCGAACGTGCTCCCGGTCGAGCGGGGCGCGCTCCCTCCCGCCCTCGTAGCCGAGATCGCGTACAACGGCACCGGCCGGCTGCGCGGCCGCTGGGAGGTCGTGCTGCCCGGCGACGAGCAACCTTCGAGCCGCGATCTTTTGACCGAGGCCACGCTGCCGCCGGAGGAGCGGCCGCTGCAGCGCCGCTATACGCAGCTGACGCGCTTCAACGTCTTCCTGCCGCCCACCGGGAGGATCGTGCTGCAGGGACCCGATCCGGCGCTGCTCCCCACGGAGGTCGAGGGGCTCTATCAGGTTCTGCTGCGCATCGAGGCCTCCGACGACAAGGAGGCCGACTCCAACCTCGGGCTGGCCGGCGCCGGCGCCGGCATCGTGCACTCGGGTGCGGTCGCCGGCTTCCCGCTCCCCGTGCTGCGCTACTTCGTCGGCAGCGTGCCGGCCGGCGTCGCTCCCGGAGAGCTGACGTTGGTCGCGCCACGGGCCGGCGCCGCGCTCGGCGCCGACGCCGCGCTCGATTTCTTCTGGACACAGGCCGCCTCGGCCACGCTCTATCGGCTCGAGCTCGCCGACGACGCCGGCGAATCGATCTTCTCCGCCGTCGTCCAGCAGGGGATCGGCAGCTATCGCGCCCCGGCCTTCGTGCGCGAGAAGAGCGCCACGGGCGCATTGCGCTGGCGCGTCGTGGCGCTCGGCGCCGACGGCCGAGTCCTCGCCACCACCGACTGGCGCGACCTGAGGGTCTCGGCGGGAGACTCGCGCGAACCAACTGGCCCTCCTGAGCCGATGACCGAGCGGAGCCGCTCGGTGAAACCTTGAAGGTCCGTTCTCGCTCCACACACGAGGAGGTCCCGTGCGCACCCTGCCCGCGATCGCGTCGCTCGCCGTTGCGCTCTCGCTCTCGATCGTTCCCGCAGCCGTCGCCGGAACGACCGCCAAAGTCGGTGGTCCGGGAGGATCGAGCACAGTGGTGATGGACTGCGGCTCGTCCGCCTTCATCGTCGGCCTGACCGCCGAGGCCGGCAAGGACACGTTCGTGGCGCCGAACGTGCTGCGCCGCTTGAAGTTCACCTGTCGCCCGTTCTCCGGCACCTCGCCGAGCAGCTCGACGACGCAGACCCGCGAGGCGGTGGCCTCCACTCGCTCGTCGTACAACAACTCGCGGAATTCCGTGCTCTGCGCGCAGGACCGCGTGATCCACAATCTCGAGCTGTACGCCGGGCTCTATGTCGACCGCATTGCCACCGCCGACTGCCGGACGTCGGCCTCATCGCAGGCGTTCCTCAACGTCAACGTCGGCGGCGACGGCGGCTCGCCAAAGTTCCTGGAGTGCCCGAACGGCGAAGGGCTCTACAAGGTCGAGGCGCGGGTCGGCTCGGCGATCGACAGCCTCAAGGGCACGTGCCGCGTCTTCGGTGCGGCGGCGGAGCAGCCGCTGATTATCCAGATCCAGAACTCTCTGAGCCCGAAACCGACCGGCTCGAGCCCGGTCAAGATCCTCCCCGGCGCCGCGAAGACGTTCTCCTTCAAAATCTCGGGAACCGTCAATCAGCGCACGCGCGTCGGGATCGCGAGCGAGACGGACCTCCTCGGCGGCGGCAGCGCCAACCCGCCCGAGTTCAAGCTCGAGATCCTCAACCCGGCAGGGAATGTCGTGGCCAGCCGAACGGTGCTCAAGCCCTATCCGGGGACCGTCCAGTCGGTTGTCGTGACGATCAACGCCGCGGGCACCTGGAAGCTGCGGGTGACCAATCTGAAAAGAAGCTACGGCGCCCTGGACGTCACCGGGGTCTACGGCGGCGGACCGCCGTGATCGGCCGTTCGACGGAGCGGCAGTGGCCTCGCGCGGGCAAATCGCTGCTCACTGTAGCTCGACGCGTCGGCTGAATCACGCCGACCGGGCAGTGGACGGCCACCGGACACCAGGACGATGGCTCCGAAGTTGTTCGCGAAGTGGAGGTGGGTATGACGACCATCGGGTGGATCGTGTTTCGGACGGCCGCAGTCGTGTCATTGGCGCTCCCATCGGCCGTGCAGGCGGTCATCGAGCGAGTCGATTACTGCGGCGGGCAGTTCACCAGAACCGGTGGAGTGCCTCTGCAGCAAGGTTTCACACAGACGGTCACCGTGCGCGGGAACTTCGTCGACACCGCGACCAGGGTCGAGGCACCGACGGGAATCGTGGCGTCGATCGCCAGTCGCACGGGCGGCGGCGGGCTGAAGTCCTCGCTGACTCTGAAGATCACGCCTTTGATTTCGATGGCGCCGGGCAATCACACCATCTCGCTGCGCTACCTCGTCGAGCTCAGCGGGCCCGACAGATTTGCCGTTTCGATTCTGCCGACGCCGATCGTCAGCTCGCTGTCGATCAGCCCGGCGAGCGGTCTTCTGATCGGCCAGCGAGTGACCGTCACCGCCAGGGGGGCGAATGCTTCACGCGCGAGGTTGAAGTCGAAGGTCGCCGAGTCGTTCAAGAGCCTGCAACAGAGTGGTTCCGCGGACACCTTGACCGTGGCGGGAATCGTGCGCGAGCCCACCCTCAACCTGACGGCGGCCAGTTTCTTCGACGGCAAGGCGCCCGGCAACGTGCAACGCTGCACGGATGCCTTCGGCGGCGGAAAACTGTCGGTGCGGGCAGAGCTGCCGTTCCCGACGCCCCTTATGAGAAACAATTATCGACTCGGTCCGTCCGAGTCGTGCGCCGGCAAGACCTATTCGCGGCTGGCCGGGAGCGCGCTCCAGACGTGCATAAACACCGTGGGCCAGCCGACTGCGACCAATCCTCGGGTGGAGCGTCTCGTGACCATCCCGAACCTCACCTGGGGCGTGGCCAATCAGACCAAGGTCTCGATCACCTGGCCCTTCAAGATCCGGCTGAAAGACGGAAACCGAGTCGTCGAGGAGCGGACCATCAGTTCCCTCGGCATCGGTCAAGAAGCGCTCTTTGTCCGCAACCGCCCAGAGAGTCGGCGAAGGTGGATTCGTCACGACGCCTGCCCATGGTGCTACGACGTCAATGCCTCGCCCTACGACTGGAGCGATCCGCAGGCGATGCAGGTTCTCATCGGCCCGCCGCCGCCCGATTGAGTCTCGGATTCCGACTGCCCCGACCTCTCGAGAGGTAGAGGAGGTCCGACGTCGCGAGTTACGCGCTCCTCGACATCGCCCGCGCGCCGTTCGACGATCCGACGCGCCCCTCAGTCCGCCAGCGGCTCGGCGCGGAAGCGGCCGGGGCGGTCCTCGACGATCCGGCCCCAAGGCGTCTCGGCGTCGTGCTCGAAGACGCAGAGCCAGCCGTCGGCGGCGGCGCGCGGCAGCCACCGGCGCTTGCTCTCGAGCGTCTGCACGGGGAAGAGGTCGTAGCTCATGATCCACGGTAACGGAGCGTGCGCCGTGGTCGGCACGAGGTCGGCCCAGAAGACGCCGCGCGCTCCCTCGCCGCCGTCGAGGGTGACGACGCACAGGTCGGCGTTGTGGCCGGGCGCCTTCACCGCCCGCACGCCGGGGATCACCTCGGCCTCGTCGTCGAAGAGCTCGGCGACGCCGGTAGCCACGAGCGGCTCCCAGTTCTCCGGGAAGTAGCTGGCCCGGTCGCGTTCGTTGGGCTCGCGGCCGTGCTCCACCTCGCCGCGGCTCAGCCAGTAGCGCGCCTTCGGGAAAGTCGGCACCAGACTGCCGCTCGCGTCGCGTCGCGTATTCCAGCCGCAGTGATCGAAGTGGAGGTGCGAGAGCAGGACGTGCGTGACGTCGCCGAGCTCGAAGCCGGCGGCGGCGATCGCCGCCGGTAGGCGCATCGCGCCCTCCTCCAGCCCGTAGAGGTCGAGGAACTTCGCGTCGTGCTTGTCGCCGATCCCGGTGTCGACGAGCACCAGCTCGCGCCCGCACTCGACGAGCAGGCAGTTGGTGCCCATGGCGATCCGGTTGCGCTCGTCGGCGGGCTTGGCGCGCTCCCAGAGCGCCTTCGGCACGACGCCGAACATGGCGCCGCCGTCGAGCCGGAAACAGCCGTCGGAGACGACGCGCAGGTGGAAGCGGCCGAGCTGCATCGCGGCCGTGAGTCTACCGGCACGCTCGGGCGCGGCGCCTCGCCCGGCCGCCCCATCCGGCGTACGATCGAGCGGTGACCGCGAACGCACCGGCCGAGGCGCGGCCGCGTCCCAGGCTCGCCCTCGTGCTCTCCGGCGGCGGCGCCCGCGCCGCTTACCAGATCGGTACGCTGCGCTTTCTGGCTCGGGCTCGACCGGGGCTGAGGATCCCGCTGCTCACCGGCGTCTCGGCCGGCGCCATCAACGCGTCGTACCTCGCCGCCCACCCCGGGCCGCTCGGCGAGGCGGTCGAGGGGCTGTCGCGGCTGTGGTCCGACCTCCACCTCGAGGAGGTCTTCCGCGCCAACGCGCCGTCGCTCGCCGGGCAGGTCCTGCGCTGGCTGGCGCGGCTCGGTAGCGGCGGCTCGGCACTCGCTCCCGAGGTGCGCGGCATGGTCGACACCACGCCACTGCGGCGACTGCTCGAGCGCGAGCTCGGCGCCGACGGCACCGGCATCCCGGGCATTCGCCGGCACGTCGAGAGGGGCGACCTCGAGGCGGTCGCGCTGACCGCGATCAACTACTCGACCGGCCAGACGGTGACCTTCGTCCAGGGCTGCGAGCTGCCGATGTGGGAGCGGCCGAACCGGGTCAGCGTCTGTGCCGACCTGAAGGTCGGTCACGTGCTCGCCTCGGCGGCGCTGCCGCTGTTCTTCCCCGCCGTGCGGATCGGCGACGCCTGGTACGGCGACGGCGGTGTCCGCCACGCGGCGCCGCTCTCGCCGGCGCTCCACCTCGGCGCCGACCGCATCCTCGCCGTCTCGACGCGCTACCGCCGCTCGCGTGCCGAGGCCGAGGCGCACGCGACGAGCGGCTACCCGCCGCCGGCGCAGATCCTCTCGGTGATGCTCAACGCCGTCTTCCTCGACGTCATCGACCAGGACCACGAGCGGATGCAGAAGGTGAACGCGCTGCTGGCGGCGACGCCGCCGGAGCTCCGCGGCGGCCTGCGGCAGATCGACGTCGTGCTGCTCCGCCCCTCGCGCGACCTCGGCCGCATGGCGGCCGACTTCGAGCCGCGGCTGCCGTCGGGCTTCCGCTTCCTGACGCGCGGGCTCGGCACGCGCGAGACGGCGAGCCCGGATCTGCTCAGCCTGGTGCTCTTCGAGCGCGACTACCTGCGCCGGCTGATCGAGATCGGCGAGGCCGACGCTGCCGCGCGCGCTGGTGAGCTGCTGGCTCTGGTCGACGGCGAGCCGCTGCCGGCGCCGCGCGCCGAGGACGCGCTCGAGGAGTCGGTCGGCGTCAGCGCCCGGTGACCACCGTCGGCGTCCAGGAGAAGAGCGTGCCGAGGCAGTGGTCGACGAGCTCCGGAATGAAGCGATCCGTGGTCCGCGCCCGGTAATCGCCGGGCGAGCCCTCGACCGTGTGCGTGCTGGTGGCGACGAGCTCGCGACGGGAGACGTCGTAGAGCGCCACCGACAGCGTGGCGATGTCGGGGTTCATGTTCCACTGCGTGGCGTTGTCCTCCCACTGCACCATCGAGCTGCGCACCAGGTAGTCGTAGCCCAGGTGGCTCGCCTCGGTAAGGCCGGTCTCGAGCTCGCTGGTGTCGCCGAGGAGCGGCGGGAACCCCTGCGCGAAGAGCGCGTCGCGCAGGCCGACGCCGACCGCCAGACCCGAGCCCGCCGCCGCACCCTTGCGCCGCTGCTGCGCGTCGGCCACGGCGAGCACGAAGACCTTGGCGCCGCGCGGCACGAGCTTGCCCGGCACGACGACGACGTTCGAGCTGCGCGTCGCCGTGCAGGCGACGAGGGGCAGGGCGGCGCCGGCGGCGGCGACGGCGAGCAGGCGGCGAAGTCTTCGGTTCATACGATTCTCTCCCGGCGGAGTCGGTGTCGTAGCGGTCGGCGTCCCGCACGGACGGGACGCGCGGGCGATCCTCGCACAGTCCGCGCAGCCGCGAGCGGACTTCGCACGGCGCCGCCGGACGCGACGCTCGCGGGCCGCCTCACGCGACGGTGACATCCTCGCAAAGGTAGACGTCCTGGACGGCGTTGAGGAGCGCGACGCCCTCGGCCAGCGGGCGCTGAAACGCCTTGCGGCCGGAGATCAGGCCCATGCCGCCGCCGCGCTTGTTGATGACCGCGGTGCGCACCGCCTCGGCGAGGTCGCTCGCGCCGCTCGCGGCGCCGCCCGAGTTGATCAGACCGATCTTGCCCATGTAGCAGTTCGCCACCTGCCAGCGCACCCAGTCGACCGGATGCTCGGCGACGAGCTCGCCGTAGACCCTCTCGTGGGTCTTGCCGAAGCCCTCGAAAGCGTTGTAGCCGCCGTTGTGGGTGGGCAGCTTCTGCTTGATGACGTCGGCGCCGAGGGTGACGCCGAGGTGGTTGGCCTGCGCCGTCAAGTCGGCCGCCGTGTGGTGATCGGCGTCCTTGGTCTTGAACGCGGGGTTGCGCAGGTAGCACCAGAGGATCGTCGCCAGGCCCATCTCGTGCGCCGCGGCGAACGCCTCGCCGACCTCTTCGATCTCGCGGTCGGCGTCGTCGGAGCCGAAGTAGATGGTGGCGCCGACCGCCGCGGCGCCCATGTCCCAGCACTGCTCGACGCGCGCGAACATCGTCTGCCGGAAACCGTTCGGCAGCGTCAGCAGCTGGTTGTGGTTGACCTTGACGATGAACGGGATGCGGTGCGCGTAGCGCCGCGCCACGAGGCCGAGGCCGCCGAGCGTGCAGGCCACCGCGTTGCAGCCCCCCGCGATCGCCAGCTCGACGATCTTCGCCGGGTCGAAGTAATCGGGATTGGGCGCGAACGACGCCGCGCCCGAGTGCTCGATGCCCTGGTCGACCGGCAGGATCGAGAGGTAGCCCGTGCCGGCCAGCCGTCCGCCGCCGTGGATGCGCTGCAAGCTCACCAGCACCGGCGGCGTGCGGTCCGAGTCGGCGAAGACCGCATCGACGTGGTCGGGAGCGGGAATCCGGATGCGCGCTTTCGGGATGCCGCGGCAGACGTGCGAGAGCAGGCCCTCGGCCTCGGCGCCGAGCAGCGACTGGATCTTGGCGAGTGGGGTCATATCGTGGGCTCCGTACCGTGCGAACGAGCGACGGGAGCGCCGATTATCTCAGGTGACCCGCGCGCGGCGCGGCCGGCCCGCCCGGCGCGCGGCCGCTTCGACCGCGCGCAGCTCGCCGCGCATCGCGCTCAGCCGCTCGGCGCTCGGCGGGCGGCCGGCGAAGGCGTGGGCGAGGTAGGCGGAGATCAGGCCCTCGATCGCCGGCGCCGCCTCCGGCAGTCGGCTCGCAGCGGCGTGCGCCAGCGCCAGCGGCGGCAGCGAGTCGGGCACCGCCAGCCCTACGCCCGCGAGCGTCCGCCGCAGGCCGAGGTAGGCGAGCGTCGCGTCCCAGCGCGGCCGCCGGCGCAGCCAGTAGGCGGCGGCCGCCGCCGCGGCGAGGGCGAGGGCGAGCGCCACCGCCGAGACCGTCCGTCGCCGGGACGCGAGCTCGTCTGCGCTGCTCGGGCCCGGCGCGGCGCTCGCGCTCCCCGCGGCCGCAGTCCTGCCGCGCAGCCGCTCGTCGCGCCCGAAGAGCTTCGCCACCAGGTCGTCCCACGCCGTGCGCAGGCCGCCGAGCACGCCGACCTGATCCTCGAAGTCGTACGAGATGACCCAGCGATCCCAGCGCAGGAGAGCCGCCTCCCACGCCTGCTGCGCCCACAGCCGCAGATCCCGGCTCGGCGCCGCCGGCAGGCCCTCGGGCGGCGTCGGATCGAAGACCTGCCAGCCCTCGCCGGCGATCCACGCCTCGACCCAGGCGTGGGCGTAGGACTGGCGCACGATCCAGGCCTCCTCCCAGCCGCTCCACTCGGCGCCGTAGAAGCCGGTCACGAGCCGCGCCGGGACGCCGACGGCGCGCAGGAGCAGCACCATCGACGAGGCGAAGTACTCGCAGTGCCCACGCCGCGTGTCGTAGAGGAAGGTGGCGAGCGGATCGGCGCCGCCGCGCCCGACGAAGACGGTGGTGTAAGCGTAATCGCGATGGAAGCGCTCGACGATGCGCTCGGCCCGCTCGCGATCCGCGCGCGCGCCGGAGGTCCATTCGGCCGCCAGCGCGCGCAGGCGCTCGTCGATCCCGCGCGCATCGAGCGGCCCGCTGTCGGCGGCCGCCTGGCGCGGCGGCTCCGCGCGCGAGCGCGGCGCATCGCCGAGCAGTGCCCGGTAAGCGACCGGCGCCGTGGGCAGCGCTCCGAAGCTGAGCGTGCCCGCCTCGTCGCGCGCCACGCGGCGGCCGCCGAGCTCGACCTCGATCGCCTCGAGCGGCAGCACCAGGTGGCGCGACTGCAGCGATTCGAGCTCGATCTCGGCGGCGCCGACCGCCGGCCCCGGGCCGAGCCGCAAGGCGTCGACGCCACGGTGTCGATCGACCCAGCGGCCGGCGGCCACCAGGCGCCACCGCCGCCCCTCCCAGACGTCGTAGGCCGCGGCCTTGAAGCGCATCGCCGCCGGCTCGGGAAAGCGCCCCGTCAGGCGCATGCGGAGCGCGATGGCGGGATTGTCGCGGATGCGGCCGATGAGGTCGAGGCTCATCTCGTCGGAGAAGCCCGCCTGCGGCAAGGCCTGCGACCTGCCGAATCCCGCCGGGGCGCCCACCATCGGCGTGCGCACGCGCGGCATCAGAGCGAACAGCGGCACCGCGATGGCGCACGCCGCCAGCACCACGGCAGCGACCAGCGCCGAGAGCGGCAGTCGCGGCGCCTCGGCGGCGTGCGCCACGTGGCTCGACAGCACGTGCAAGTGCACGAAGCGCGCGAGCAGCGCCACCGAGAGAGCGACGAAGGCGACGAGATAGACGAGCACCGACGGGTGCGTGCTCGTCGACATGGCGGCGAGGAAGAGGAAGAAGATGCCGATCCACACCTGCCACTTGTCCTTCTCGCGCGCCAGCGACCAGAGCTTGGCGGCGAGGGAGAAGAGGATGAGGTGCAGGACGGGGCGCACGAACTGCACCCGGCCGCTCGCCGCGACGTCGACGACCAGCACCGGCAGGTAGGCGAGGCCGAGCAGATTGAGGGCGCGGTGCGACAGCCAGCGCTCGCTCCCCTGCCAGGCGCGGCGCAGGAAGAGCGCGACGACGGCGAGGAAGAGCGCGAGCGCCGGCCACTCGAGGGCGTCGTTGAGCGGCAGCGGCACGGCGACAAGGAGCGCCGCGACGCCGAGCAGCAAGCGCTTCTCGCGCGCGAAGGTCACGCCGCCTCCCGCCGGTCGCCCAACCCCAAGCGCAGCACGCGCGCGCCGGCGTCTCCGGCCACGAGGGCGGCGCGCGCCGGCGGCACCGTCTCGACCAGCGCCAGCTCGCCCAGCACCTCGGCGCGATGCCGCCGGCCGCGGCCGAACGGGATGCGCCGCGTCCGCGTCACCAGCTCGACCTCGTAGCCGCGCTCGAGATGGTCCCAGGCCGCCGTCGCGGCCTCGCTCACCAGGCGCTCGAAGCGCGCGTCGTCCTCGCCGGCGAGAGGGCCGCAGCCGTTGTCGAGCAGGATCGACAGGCGGAGCGTCTCCTCGGTCTCGCGCTCCTGGAAGACGAGCGCCCGGGTCTGCGCGCTCTTCTTCCAGTGGATGCCGCGCGGGTCGTCGCCAGCGCGAAAGCCGCGCAGGGCGTGCAGCTCGTGCCCCCAGCCCGGACGCGCCGAGGTGCGGTCGCCGCCGAGCCCGGTGGCGACGATCTCGATCTCGCCGGCCGCGAAGAGCTCCGGGTAGACGAGCGCCTCGTCGCCCAACCCGTAGCGCATCCCCTTGCGGAAGAAGCCGAGGGGGAAGAGCGAGGCGGCGTGCGCGGCGGCGAGACGGTGCCGCCCGCGGCGCGGGAAGAGCACTTCGAGCGTGCCGCGCGCTGCCTGCCCCGGGGCCAGATAGGGCACCAGCCGCCAGGGGCCGCTCGCGCTCAGCCCGACGAGCAACAGCCACCGCGGCAGGCGGCCGCCGTTGCGCAGCGTGAAGTCGATCCGCGTCGGGCGCTTGGCGAAGAGCTCGCCGGGGGGCGCCAGAGCGACCTCCAGCCGGCGCAGGTTCCAGCGCGAGACGACGCCCGAGACGACGAGCAGCGCCAGCATCATCGCCAGCACCAGGTAGAGCGAGTTGTTGCCCGTGTTGGTGGCGGCGAGGCCGACGAGGACGGTGAAGAGGACGAACCAGAGCCCGACGCGGGTGATGCGGATCGCCTCCGGGATGCCCCGGCGCTCGCTCCAGCGCCGCAGCCGCCCCGCGGCGCCGGAAGTCGCAGCCGAGGTCGCGCCCATCCCGCCGGCCTCAGACCGGAACCGGCGTCTCGGCGAGCACGACTTCGAGGGCGCGGCGCGCCGCGTCGAGGCTGGCGGCGCCGCGCCGCAGCAGGACGCGGTGACCGAGCACCGGCACCGCCAGCCGCTGCACGTCGTCGGGAGTGACGAAGTCGCGCCCCTCGGCGAGCGCCAGCGCCTGCGCGGCGCGGCAGAGGCCGAGCGCGGCGCGGGTCGAGACGCCGAGCTGGAACTGCTCGTCGCGGCGCGTGCGAGCGGCGAGCGCCAGCACGTAGTCGACCAGGCGCTCGGCCACCCGGACCTGCTCGGCCTGAAGCTGCAGCGCGCGCATCTCGGCGGTGGTGAGCACCGGCTGCAGCCGCTCGAGCTCGGCGGCCACGCCGCCGGCGAGGAGCAGGTCGCGCTCCTGCTCGCGGGCCGGGTAGCCGAGGTGGAGGTGCATCTCGAAGCGGTCGAGCTGCGACTCGGGGAGGGGGAAGGTGCCGAGGTACTCGAGCGGATTCTGCGTCGCCAGGACGAGGAACGGATCGGGCAGGTCGAGCCGGCGGCGCTCGACGGTGACGTGCCGCTCGCTCATCGCTTCGAGCAGGGCCGACTGGGTCTTCGGCGTCGCGCGGTTGATCTCGTCGGCGAGCACGACGCTGGCGAAGATCGGTCCGGGCACGAACTCGAAGGTCTCGCGGTGCTGGTTCCAGATCGAAACGCCGAGGATGTCCGAGGGCAGCAGGTCGGAGGTGAACTGGATGCGCTGGAACGGCAGGTCGAGCGAGCGCGCCAGCGCCTGCGCCAGCGTCGTCTTGCCGACGCCGGGCACGTCCTCGATCAGCATGTGGCCGCGCGCGACCAGGCAGACGACGGCGAGGCGCACCGCCTCCGGGCTGCCGCGGAAGACGCGCGCCACGTTCGCCTCGAGGTGGCGGAGCTGGCGAGCGGCCTCGCTCGCCGCCGGCTCCGTGGCCGGCGCCGCAGCACGTTCGACGGTCATCCGCCGCCTCCGCCGAGCTCCCGGTACTCGCCGCGCTCGGCCGGCGGCACCGGCGAGCGCACCTCGACCCAGAAGCCGTCACCCGGCGCGTACTCCAGTCCCTCGAGGGTCACCGCCGTCTGCACGCCGCCCGGGCCGACGCCGGCGAGATCGACCCAGGCGCGGCGGTGCGCCTTCTCGCGGCCGGCGGCGTCGGCCATCGAGACGTCGAGGGTGAGGCCGGCGAGCGGCGGCCGCGCCGCGCCGCGCACCAGCACGTCGAGCACGATCGTCGGGCGTTCGGCGGCGGGGTCGTCGCGCACCAGGAAGCCGGCGAGGCTCGCCTCGTAGGCGGCGCGCCGCCGTTCGATCTCCTGCGCCGGGTCGCCGCACGCCGCGGCGACGAGCGCCGCGACGGCGCCGACGGCGAGAGCGCTGCGCGGGCTCTGGCCGGCTCGCATCGCGCCATTCTACGGTCAGTCGGCGAGGTTGAAGCGGACGATGGCCCAGAGCGCCGCGATGCCGTCCTTCCAGCCGATCTTCTTGCCCTGCTCGTAGGTGCGCCCGTGGTACGAGATCGGCACCTCGTAGATGCGTGCCTTGCGGCGCGCGAACTTGGCGGTGAGCTCGGGCTCGATGCCGAAGCGGTTGGAGCGCAGCGGCATGTCCTCGAGCAGCTCGCGCCGGAAGACCTTGTAGCCGGTCTCCATGTCGGTGAGATTGAGGTTCGAGAGCATGTTCGAGAGCGTGGTGAGGAGCTTGTTGCCAGCGTAGTGCCAGAAGAGCAGCGCGCGGTGCTGCCCGGCGAGAAAGCGCGAGCCGTAGACGACGTCGGCCCTGCCGGAGACGATCGGCGCGAGCAGCGCCGGATACTCCTCGGGGTCGTACTCGAGATCGGCATCCTGGATGATGACGACGTCGCCGGTCGCCACGGCGAAGCCGCGGCGCAGCGCCGCCCCCTTGCCGCGGTTGGCCGCCTGCTCGACGAGGCGGAAGGCCGGCGTGCCCGCCGCGGCGAGCTCGCGCAGCCGCTCGCGCGTGCCGTCGGTCGAGGCGTCGTCGACGACCACGATCTCGCGCCCGAGCCCCGCCGGCAGCGGCGCCGCCGCCACCCGCGCCAGGACCTCGGCGACGGTGTCGCGCTCGTTGTACACCGGGACGACGATCGAAATCCTCTCGAGCACTGGCGGCGAACTCTATCCGCAGCGGGCCGGAGCGCCGACGGCAGCTGCTCTCGCAGGCTTCCGTGGCGTTCGCCGGACCGAGCGACTACGATCGAGATCGACGCCGCGACCATGCGCCGCAATCCGCCAGCAGTCCCGCGCACGACCGCGTGGATCGCGCTGGCCGCGGTTGCAGGACTCTTGCCGTTCCTGTCGCTCGACGAGACGCAGGAGCCGTTCGGCGCGCCGTGGCAGCTCGGCTGGCTGCTCCTTCTCGGCCTGCTCCTTTCGCTCGCGCTCCTCCGCGCGCGAGCGGCCCGCGGCGATCGAGGAGCCGCCGAAAACACCGCAACGCTCGTCGGAGCGCTGGTCTTCGTCCTCTCCTACGCGGCGTTCGTCGCCAACTACGACACGCTCACGGCCAATGACAACTTGCCGAATCGTGCCATCCCGCAGGCGCTGCTCTCGGGTCACGGCTTCGATCTCGCGCCGGTCGTCCCCGCGAAGCTGCACGGCCTCTATTCGTTCGCGGCCATGGACGGCGGGCTGCTCAGCGCGTTCCCGCTCGGCACCGGTCTCCTGGCGACTCCCTACTACGCTCTGGCAGGGGCCCTCGGCGCGCCGGCCGGCGAGCTGGAGGGGCGCGCCGCCGCCCGCCTCGAGAAGCACGCGGCCAGCTTGCTGAGCGCGCTCGGCGTCCTCTTCTTCTTCCTCGCCAGCGTCGCCCTCGTCGAGGGGCTCGCCGCGCGCGCGCTCCTCTCGCTGGCGCTGGCCACGGGGACGCCCGTGCTCACGTCACTGAGCCAGGGTCTGTGGTCTCAGACCGGGGAGTTCGTGCTGCTCGCTCTCGCGGCGTTCCTCGTCGCGCGACCAGGCGCCGGATTCGCGACCGATCTCGCCGGCGGCTGCGTCGCCGGGGCCGCCTTCCTCTGCCGGCCGACAGCGATCCTCCTCCTGCCGGTCGCCTGGTGTTTCGCTCGCCGCCCGCTGCGCGCCGCCGGCCCGTTCGGTGGCGGCGTGGCGATCGCCATCGGCGCCAGCCTGGCCCTCAATCACGCGCTCGCGGGCAACCCGCTCGGAGCGTACCTGCAGCTCTACTCCACCCAGCGCGTCTGGGGTCTCGCCGGCCTCCCCGCGCGGCTCGCCGGCGTGCTCTTCAGCCCGAGCCGCGGGGTCGCTTGGTTCTTCCCGGCCCTGGTGGCGGCCGCGGCCACGCTGCTCGTCGCGCGGCGGCGCCTGTCGCGCGCGCAGCTCGCGATCGCCGCGGCCTGCGCCGCGTCGATCGTCGCGGTGATTCTCCTCACCGCCGGTTACAAGAACTGGTGGGGCGGCCATTCGACCGGCCCCCGGCTCCTCGCCGAGATCTCGATCCCGGCGCTCGCGATCTGCGCGCTGGCGCTCCCGCTCGCGCCGCGCGCGGTCCGCGCGCTGCTCGTCGCCCTTCTCTGCGTTCAGTCGGTAGTGCAGCTGCGCATCTACGACTTCCGGCGCGCGCGCAACTGGAATCAGATCGTCGACCTCGACCGCAGCTCGCAGGTTCTCTTCAGCGTCCGCAACAGCTTGCTCGCCGCCGCCTTCGTGCCGGATTGGACCTATCGGGCTCCGAGTGAAGGCTATTTTCGGCCGGCGCAGCTGCGCTTCGACGCCGCCTCCTGGAGGGAGCTCGACATCTCGCCGGCGGTCAACGCCGACTACGGCGAGTGGCGGCCCTCCGGGCCCGAGGAGGTCGAGCGTTGGCGCCTCTATCTGCCTCGGCTCGATCCCGGGAGCCTGGGCGCCTCGAACCCGACGGGATTCCGCTTCCTGCCCCCCGGACGGTGGAACATGATTCGCCTCTGCGCAGGGGAGTCCGCCCGCGTCGACTTGCGGACGTCGCCGGCCTTCGGGAGGCTCGCCGCCGTCCTCAGCTGGCGCGGCTCGGAGGCGCCGAGCGGGTCGGTCGGACGTTTCGTCCTCTCCCGGCCGAACGGCGCAGCGCTGACGCGCGAGCTCCGCCTCGGCCACGAAGTCTTCGACCCCGCGGCCGCGCTCGCGCCTCCCGCCGGACGCACGCTCGCCGGCCGGTGGAGCGACTTCGACGAGCTCGTGGGGACGGCCTTCACCCTCCCGCGGCGCGCCTCCTACGCGGCTCTCGAGATCTACGGTCCGCCGCCCGACACCCCAGGTTGCCTCTACGTCCTCGCCCTCGCCGCGCGATGATCGCCAGCCCTCCGGCAGCGCGCGGACCGCCATGGCGAAAGCGCGCCCGCATCGGAACGCTCACTGGCGATCCGCGGCCCGAGCGCATACCATCGAGGAGGCCGGAGCCAACCCCGCCGGCCAGAGAGCCCGTCATGTCCGATCCCCGCACCGCTGTCCGCCTCGCCCTGGCCGTCTCGTGCCTCGCCCTGCCGGCGAGCGCGACGACGATCGCGATCGTCTCCGATGCCGACCTCGTGGACCGCGCCGCCGTCGTCGCCGCCGTCACCGTCGAGGCGAAGCTCGGCGTCGTCGGCGACCGCCCAGCGACCGAGTGGCAGCTCGTCGTCGACCGCGTCCTCAAAGGTGCGCTGAACAGCGGACGCATCGTCCTGCGCCTGCCGGGCGGCGTGCGCGCCGACGGCGTCGGGCTGCACATCTACGGCACGCCGACGCTCGCCCCGGGAGTCGAGGCGATCGTGTTCCTCCAGCCACGGGCCGATGGCTCCTACGCGTTGGCCGATTTCCCGCAGGGCGTCTTTCTCGGCGCCCGCAGTGTCAAGCGCCGCCTGGCGCTGCGCAATTTCTCGGAGGTGAAGGTCGTCTCGTCGGGCCGTGTCGGCGCGCGCGAGCCGATGCGCGAGTTCGACCGCTTCGCCGACTGGATCGAGGACCGCGCCGACGGCTTCCAGCGCAGCGCTGACTACGTCGTCACTCCGCGGCGCAGCGAGCTCGAGACGATCGTCTCGCCGTTCACGCTGTTCACCGACAGCGGCACCGGGCTCAGGCTGCGCTGGTTCCAGTTCGACACCGGCGGCTCCGTGCCGTGGCGCACGCACACGACGGGAATGCCCGGGCTCTCCGGCGGCGGCGTCAACGAATTCAAGCGCGGCCTAGCCGCGTGGAACAACGAATCGACCACGCCGGTCAAGCTCACGTACGCGGGCACGAGCGGCGCCACCGCGGGCTTCAACAACTTCGACGGGCAGAACGTCCTGCTGTGGACCGATCCTAATCAGGAGATCGCCGGCACCTACCAGTGCGGCGCGGGCGGCACGCTCGCGATCGGCGGCCCCTGGTACGACGACGAGAGCACGCGGACGTTCGACGGCAAGCAGTATCACCCGATCAGCGGTGGCGACGTCGTTTTCAACGACGGCATCGACTGCGAGAAGAGCGGCTCGCCGAGCTTCTCAAAGTTCATCGAGGAGGTCTCGGGCCACGAGATCGGTCACACCCTCGGCATCAGGCACTCGAGCGAGCGGCCTTTCGAGCCGAACTCGGTGCTGAAGAACGCCCTGATGTACGCCTTCGCCCACGACGACGGCCGCGGCGCCAAGCTCAACAGCGACGACATCAAGGCCCTGCAGACGCTTTACAAGGTCGGCGGCGCAGGCGGCGGAGGCGGCGGCACCCCGCCGCCGCCGGGTGGTTGCCCCTCCGGGACGCCGGCGGGCACGCTCTGCCTGCTCAACGCGCGATTCCGCGTCACGGTCGATTGGCAGAACCAGTTCGCTGGCACCAGCGGCACCGGCCACCCGACCCCGTTCAGCAACTTCGCCGGCTTCTTCTACTTCGACCCGGATCCCCGCAACATCGAGCTCATCGTCAAGATCGTCGACTTCGGCGACCGCATCCTCGTTTCGTACAGCGAATTGACGAAGACGAACTTCCAGCTCCACGTCACCGACACTCTGACCGGAACGTCGAAGACCTACCGGAACACGTCCGGCAACTGCGGCGGCATCGACAACAACTTCGCCCAGAGCGGGCCGTCGCCCACTCTCTTCTCTGGCGCTGCTGGCGCCACGATCCGCGATCTCGGCCTCACCCAGCCACCCGGCGGCACCTGCGTCGCGAGCTCGACGCGCCTCTGCGTTCTGGGCAGTCGGTTCGCCGTCACCGTGCCGAGCTGGCGCAATCAGTTCAACGGAACGCAGGGAGTGGGCAACGCGGCGCCGCTGACGTTCTTCACCGGCGGCTTCCACTTCTCCCCCGATCCCCGCGACCTCGACGTCTTCTTCAAGGTCATTCAGTTCCCGGAGAAGATCCTCGCTTTCTACGGCGCGCTCTCGAACTTCGAGTACACGATCCTCCTGACGGACACGACGACCGGACGCACGATCGAATTCCGCAACCCGGCCGGGGGCTTCTGCGGCGGCTTCGTCAACAATGTCCTGAGCAGCAACTTGCAGTAGCTCCGGCTTCGCTCGGTTCGGCTCTCCGCTGCGAGTCGCGCGCTCGGCCGGGCTAAGGCCGCACTCGCCAGAGCTCGGCGCCATCGACGCGTGCCGCGAGCCGCCAATGGCGCCAATCGGCGACCATCGAGCGCTCGGGGAACTCGACTCCGCTGCGCTCGACGACCATCCAGGTGATGCCGAGCTGGTTCACATTCTTCGCGAAGGCGCGCGAGGTCCGGTGGCGGGGCGGGAAAGCCACCGTGCGCCCGAAGTCCCAGTACTGTTCCTCGACCGGGCCTGCCGGCGGCACCGCGTGAACCGAGTTCTGGAGCCGGTCGCCGAAGAGGAAGTACGGCTGGTTGCCGCCGACGTAGGCGATCCGGACGGACCGGCCGCCGGTGAGCCGAGCGAGCTCCGCCGCGACGGGCTGGTAGCGCGCCCGCAGCCGGCGGTACTTGCTCGTCCACGCCGGCAGGAGCAAGACGAGCGCGAGCGCCGCCACCGCGGCGCCGCAGCGCGCCAGCTGCCAGAGCCTCGCCGACGGCCAGGCCCTCGCCCGGCTCCAGAAGAGCGACGCGACGAGCGCGAGCGCGGCGCCCGCGAGCCAGCGCCGCTCGTCCGCGTGGCTCGCTACCACGAGACCTGCCACGACGAGCGCGCCCGCCGACGCGAGCCGACCGCCGTCGCGCGCGTCCAATCGATCGAGCAACCAGCCGAAGGAGAGCAGCGTCAAGACGAGCGGAGCGACCAGGAAGCGCAGGTCGCGATGGTCGTGAATCAGCATGACCCAGAGCACGAAGAGCGCCGGCGCGATCACCATCCAGAGAGCGCTTCGTCTTTCTGACCTTCCCCCTCGAGCCAACGCCACGAGCGGCGCGAGTACCGCAGCGGGCAGCGCGATCCACCGCCAGACACGACCGAAGAGGTCGATGCGCGTGAGCAAGAAGCCGAGCGGCTCGACGGACCGAGCCGCCGCGCCGATGTCCCGTTCGCCGAGCCCGGCGCCGGCCAGCCCCGGCAGGAGCTCGATCCCGGCGAACGAGATCGTCTGCGGGAAGACCGGATTGCCGGTGCCGAAGAGATTGCGGAGATAGGCGAAACCGCCGACGCCGGCCGCGACGCCCAGCGCGACGGCCGATTCCCGCCATGACGGGCGGAGCCGAAAGGCCACGGCCCCGACGGGCACCAGCACGACGAGCTCGAGCAGGCCGAGGTACTTGACGCCCACGAGCAGCCCGAGACAGACGCCGAAGAAGGCCGCGCGGCGCGCACCCGGCCGCTCGCACCAGAGGTGCAGCGCGAAGAGCGTCGCGAGGACGGCGAGACCGTTCCAGACGTCGTTGCCAGCCGAGAGGAAGAGCTGCGGGACGAGCCTCGGCACGGTCAGTGCGAGCAGCATGGCGGCGCAGACCGCCGCTCGCGAGAGAGCGAATCGCCGACCCAGCACATAGGTGGCGAGCAGCAGCGCCAGGCCGGCTGGCAGCTCGGTCCACCGTGCGAAAAGGTCCGAGTCGCCGAATGGTGAGATCAGGAGCCACGAGACGAGCTCGCCCGCCAGCGGGTAAAACGGCGTCGCGGGGTCTCCGAAGGGCGGCTTGGGCGTGCGCAGATCGCCGTAGCGGAGCCAGATCGCAGCGGCAGGCAGGTGATAGGAGACCTCGTCGTAGGTGTAGACGCCGGGCGGCGTGTATCGGTGTCGCTGCATCTCGACGGCAACCGTCGCGACGACGAGCGCACCAACGAAGGCAAGGAGCATCGCCTCGCTCCGCTCGCGAGCCGGCTCCGGCGCACCCGGGGATGCAACCGAAGGATCCCCGGAGAGTGGAGATGCGCGACGGAGACCGAGCGATGTCGCGGCGAGCGCGGGGCCGGCGGCCTGGTACCAGAGCAGACCCACGGCGCCCAGCCAGGTGAGGGCCGCGATCGTCGCGCCCGCAGCGAGGCAGAATGCGGCGAGCAGCGCCTCCGCACCGGCCAGCTCCGGCAGGAATCGGCGGCGCGCCCGGTCGCCGATCCTGGCGACGACCCAGAGCAGCGCCACGAAGCGGAACGCGTCGAGCGACGGTAGCTCGCCCCGCGGCGCGAGCGACAGAGCGGCCAATGCCACTTCCGGCCCCGCGCTGCGCAGCGTCCGCATCCCGATCGAAATCGGCGACCCGACCGGCGTCATCGCGGATTGGCCGCGCCGAAGACCAGCGTCCGCCAACGAGAGGCCAGGCCGCCGAGCAGCACCACCTCCGGCTCGAGCTCGACGCCGAAGCGCGCGGCGACGCGGCGGTGGGCCTCGGCCATGAGCGCGAGCACGTCCTCGGCGCGCGCGCCGCCCAGGTTGACGATGACGTTGGCGTGGCGCTCGCTGATGGCGGCGCCGCCGCGCCTCTCGCCCTTCAAGCCGACCGCCTCGATCAGGCGGCCGGCGTAGTCGCCCGGCGGGTTCTTGAAGATGGAGCCGGCGTTCGGCTGGCCCGAAGGGAGTGCGGCCCGGCGCTTCGCGTTGAGCTCGTCGATGCGGGCGACGAGCGCCCGCCAATCGCCCGGCAGGAGCTCGAAGAGGGCGCGCACGACGATCGCCCGCGACTGCTCGAGGTTGGTGGAGCGGTACCTGGGCTCGAGCTCGGCGGTGGCCATCCGCCGGCGCGCGCCGGAGCGCTCGACGACGCGCGCCGAAACGAGGACGTCGCGGATCTCGGTGCCGTAGCAGCCGGCGTTCATGAAGACGCCGCCGCCGACCGTCGACGGAAAGCCGGAGAGCGCCTCGAGCCCGGCGAGCCCCGCTTTGGCCGCCTTGCGCGCCACCTGCGCCAGCGCCGCGCCGCCGCCCGCCGAGACCCGGCGGCCGCGGATGCGCACCCGCTTGAGGTCGCCCGCCAGGCGCAGGATCACGCCGCCGAGCCCCTCGTCTGGGACCAGCACGTTCGAGCCCAGGCCGAGCACCTCGAGCGCAACGCCAACCTCGCTCGCCGCGCCGACGGCGAGGGCCACCGCCCGCTCGCTGGTCGCCTCGACCAGGAGCTCCGCGGGCCCGCCGATGCGCAGGCTCGTGGCGCGGGCGAGCGGTGCGCCGGGGAGGAGGCGCAGCCCGGGAGCCGCCGCGAGGCGCTCCGCGAAGCGGACGAGAGCGGAAGAAGTCGGGATGGAATTCCGTCCTAGGGAGTTGTCCGGCGCACCGTCGCCGGAGAGCGAACGGGGCGCCGAGCGAGAGGGTAGTATAGCGGCGCAAGAGAGACGGAAAGAACGAGCGCACGCGAATCGAAAGGGACACCATGGCGGACGTGAAGGCGGAACGGTTGAAGGCGGTCGAAGGCGCGCTGACGCAGATCGAGCGGCAGTTCGGCAAGGGTTCGATCATGCGGCTGGGCCAGCGCGAGACGCTGGCGCTCGAGGTGATCCCGACCGGTTCCCTGGCGGTCGACGCGGCGCTCGGCGTCGGCGGCTTCCCGCGCGGCCGCGTCGTCGAAGTCTTCGGTCCGGAGTCGTCGGGCAAGACGACGCTGGCGCTGTCGGTCATCGCCCAGGCGCAGAAGCGCGGCGGCGTCTGCGCCTTCATCGATGCCGAGCACGCGCTCGACGCCGACTACGCCAAGAAGCTCGGCGTCGACATCGACAACCTGCTCGTCTCGCAGCCCGACAACGGCGAGCAGGCGCTCGAGATCGCCGAGATGCTGGTGCGCTCGAACGCCGTCGACGCGGTGATCATCGATTCGGTCGCCGCGCTGGTGCCGCGCGCCGAGCTCGAGGGCGAGATGGGCGACTCGCACGTCGGCCTGCAGGCGCGGCTGATGTCGCAAGCGCTGCGCAAGCTCACCGCCATCGTCTCGAAGTCGAAGACCTGCCTGGTCTTCATCAACCAGATTCGCGAGAAGATCGGCGTCATGTTCGGCAACCCGGAAACCACCACCGGCGGCCGCGCGCTCAAGTTCTACTCCTCGATCCGCGTCGACATCCGGCGCATCGCGGCGGTCAAGGAGGGCGAGGTCGTCACCGGCAGCCACGTCAAGGTCAAGGTGGTCAAGAACAAAGTGGCGGCGCCCTTCCGCCAGGCCGAGTTCGACATCGACTACGGCGAGGGCATCTCGCGCACCGGCGAGCTCGTCGACCTCGGCGTCGAGCACAAGCTGGTGCAGAAGAGCGGCGCCTGGTTCGCCTACGGCGACGTCCGGCTCGGCCAGGGGCGCGAGAACGCCAAGCAGTTCCTGCGCGACAACCCCGACGTGGCGGACGAGATCGAATCCAAGCTGCGCGCCGGGCTCGGCCTGCCGCCGCTCGCCGCCGAGCGCGTCGAGACCGCGGCCGGCAAGTGATCGACCGCCGGCTCGCCGGCGCGGCGGCGCTCGCGCTCTTCGCCTGCGCCTGCTCGGCGCCGAGCTCCGGGTCGCAGCGCCTCGCGGTCTCGGCGCCGCGCTGGCTCGTGCGCGGCTTCGACGCGCGTCTCGACATCACCGCCTCGCCTGCCCTCGCCGAGCACGACGCGCTGCTCGTCGTCGCGGTGGGCAACAAGGTCGTCGGCCGCGTCGCCACCGCCGACGGCCGGGCGCGGTTCGAGATCCCGGCCGCGAGCCTGGCCACGGGGCCCAACCTCGTCTCGGTCAAGACCGGGAGCGAGCGGCGCGAGCTGGAGATCCGGGTCTTGCCGTTCGCCTACGCCGCGGCGCCCGCGGCGATCGCGCTCGCCGCCGTCGGCGCGGCTGTCCTCCGCCGCCGGCGCGCCCGGCTCAGCGGCTGACGGCGCCGCGCAGCCGGCGCCACCAGCGCGCCGGCTCGGGCCGTTCCTCCGCTTCGGCCGCCGTCTCCAGCGTCTCCACTGCCGCCGGCAGCAGGGCGAGCGCCCCCTTGCGCAGCTGCAGGACGAGCCGGTCCATGCGCCGCACGCGCTCGTCGCGGTCGACACCGGCGAGCAGCTCGGCGAGGTCCCTCCGGCCGTCGATCTGCTCGTAGAAAGCGCGCACGTCGCGGCTGGAGCGCGTCTCCTCGGCACTGTCGAGCGAGCGCACCCAGATCGGCACGAAGCGCTCGAGCGCCTCGAAGGGAATCGACAGATGCTGTTTGAGGTAGAGCGACTGCTCCTCCGCCACCTGCTCGATCAGCAGATCGGCCAGCCGCAGCTCCGTCGAGTCCGAGTCGGAGAGGTCGTGCACCTCGCCGATGTCGAGCACGCCGTCGACCGCGAGCCGGTAGGCCGCCTCCAGGAAGCGGTACCAGGAGCCGCGCACCTCGGAGTAGAGCTCGGCGAGCGTGCGCTCGCCGTCGACGGACCTGACGATCCGCGCCGCCAGCGGCGACGGCGACTCGGCCGCCCGCTTGCCGCGCACGAGCACGACGTGATCGTGGACGAAGAGGCGGCGGATCCTCCGGTACTCGTCGGCGCGCCGGCTGCCTTCGAGCGCCAGCGCCGTGGCCGGCAGCGGCTCCGGCAGCATCTGATCCGCCGGCACCGACTCGGTGGTGAAATAGAAGATGCCCGTCTTCCACAGGAAGAGCTCGCAGACCAGATCCTCGACGTGCTCGCGCAGCGCCGCCCGCATCACCTCGGGGCGCAGCAGACCGACGTCGACCAGCACCCGACCGAGCAGCCCGCCGCGCCGCTGGCAGTGGGTGAGCGCCTGGATGAGCTCGCCCTCGCGGAGCAGGCCTCGCACCAGCAGGTACTGGCCGAAGTACTCGGCGGCGTCGTCGGAGTAGCAGGCGACGATGTCGCCGTCGCGCAGGTAGACGCGCTTCTCGGTGCCCGAACGGCGGACCACCAGCGCGCCGCTGCGGCGGTCGTGGTGCGCCCACTGCAGGATGTCGCCGATCGGGAACGAAGCAAGCCGTCCGGAGAATTCCATACGTATCGGCTGGTATGTTATCTGCTTCCGCGGCACCCGAGCCGCAACCTCTCGCTCTTCCAGGTGACGATGCCATGACACGCTCCGCGCGTTCCCTGCAGCTTCTTGCACTGCTCTTCGCCCTCACCTCCACCCTGTGGGCGGCCGGCATGCCGTGCGCTCCGTGCGCCGGCTTCGCGGTCGACGATCCGTTCGCGCTGCCGTCGGCTGCGGCGCCGGCGCTGGCCGAGGACGCTCTCGCCGTCGTCGCCTACGAGCTCGATCTCGACGGCGCCGCCACTCCCGCCGCCGCGCACGCCCTGGCGGCGAAGCGGCTGACTCCCTGGATGCGTCTCGTCTTCCGCACGCCGGGCCCGCTCCTCGAGCGCCTGGGAGAGCTCCAGGCCGAGCTCGACGCCGCCGCCGCGGTGGCGCGCAGCCGGCCGGCGGGGGCGCGCTACCAGATCGTCTGGCGGCCGGCGGCCGGAGCGGGGACGGTGCCGTCCGCCGCCGAGTACGCCTTCCTCGTCAAGCGCGCCTCGGTCGCCGTCACCGGCGAGGATCCCGACGCGGCGGTCGCTTCGCAGGCGCTCCCCGCCGACCCCGCCTGGCTCGCCGAGCTCTACGGGCACGAGGTCGGCGCCTACTTCGACGCGCTCGCGCTCGCGCCCGGCGGCGACATGGCGCCCGCCGTCGCCAAGCTGCGCGAGCTCGATCCCGGCAAGCCGCTCGTGCTCGACGGCGCGCCGCTGCCGGCGCCCGCCCGCCTGCTCGTCGCCGAGGCGGCGGCCGCCAAGGAGGCCGGCTTCGACCTCGTCCTCTTCCGCGCCGGCGCCGGCGAGCTCACCGAAGAGCATCTCGCCGCCCTCGCGCTCCTCGCCAACGAGTTCCGCGGCGAGCTCGCGCTCGACGCCGGCACGCGCCCGGTGGGGGCCGAGCGCGCGTGGAGCTTCGTGCGCGGCGAGGATCTCGCCCTGCGCGTCGTCGCCGTGCCGCCGGCCGGCAGCGACGAGCTGCGCCTCGTCTTCCCCGACCCGCAGCTGCGCGCCCCCGCGGCGCTGCTCGGAGCGGCGGCCGAGCTGGTGCCGCTGGCTGGCTTCCGGCGCCGCGCCGATGGCGTCGAGGTTCTGCTCGCCGACCCCGAGCCGGCGATCGTGCTGCGCCTCGAGCGCGCCTCGATCGCCGAGCTCGAGGGCGTCGAGGAGGAGCTCACCGTCGCCGACGAGCGCCGCATCCCGGTCGAAGAGGTGCTGCGCCGGCTGCAAGCGTTCGAGGACGCGCAGAGCCGGCGCCTCCGCCACTGGCAGGCGGTCAACTCGACGACGCTGCGCTTCCAGGCCGCCTCCGGCGTGCAGTCGGTCGAGGCGACCTTCCAGGGCGAGGCATTCTTCCGCCCGGGGCAGCCGTTCGACTGGGCATGGCAGAGCTTCTACCTGAACGGCGTCAAGTGGACCGGCAAGAAGATTCCGGAGATCCCGCTCATCCAACCCGAGAAGGCGGCCGCACTGCCCCTCGAGATCCTCTTCACCAAGGAGTACCGCTACGAGCTGCGCGGCACCGACACGGTCGCCGGACGCGACTGCTGGCGCATCGAGTTCGAGCCGGCGGTCGCCGCCGAGCCGGGCCGCACGCTCTTCCGCGGCACGGTGTGGGTGGACCGCGCCACCTCGGCGCGCGTGCGCACCCGCGCCGTGCAGCTCGGGCTCACCGGCGAAGTGATCTCGAACGAAGAGACCATCGACTACCAGCCGGTCGACGCCGCCGGCGCCGCGGCCGAGTGGGGGCCGGCGGCGTTCGTGCTCCCCTTGCGGACGGTCGGCCAGCAGCTCCTCTCGGTGCTCAACACCGCCACCGTCGTCGAGCGCGAGGTGGCGCTGACCGAGGTCGTGATCAACGGCGACGGCTTCGACCGGCGCCGCGAGGAGGTCCTCGCCTCCGCCGCGACGATGGTGCGCGACACCGACTCCGGCCTCCGCTATCTGGTGCCCGTCGAGGGCGGCGCCGTCGGCGAACGCGTGGTCAAGGAGGGCTTCGACTCGAGCAAGCTGTTCGTCTTGGGCGGCGTCTTCTACGACGACTCGCTCGACTATCCGCTGCCGCTCGCCGGCGTCAACTACTTCGACCTCGAGTTCCGCGGCGGCGAGCGCCAGCTCAACGCCTTCTTCGGCGGCGTCCTCGGCATCGTCAACTACGCCGATCCACACCTGTTCGGCAGCAGAGTCGACCTCGGCGTCGATCTCTTCGCCATCGCCGTGGCGTCGACCGACGAGCTCTTCCGCGACGGCGTCGAGGCAGCCGGCGAGGACGTCGAGGAGCTGCCGGCCCGCGTCACCGTCAACCTCGGCTTCCCGCTCGGCAGTTTCTTCAAGGTCAACTCGTCGTACCGGCTCGCCTACTCCAAGTTCAGCCGCGCCGACGACACGGCCGCCGAGCTCGTGCTGCCCGCGGACCACCTGCGCCACGAGCTCGAGCTCGGAGTCCAGTTCGCCCGCGGCGGCTACCGGTTCGACTTCGAGGCCGCCTACAACTACCGCGACGAGTGGGAGCGCTGGGGCCTTCCCGGCGCCGAGTTCGATCCCGATACCGACACCTACACGACGTGGGAGCTGTCGGCGGCCAAGAACTGGTATCTCTCCGGCTTCCGCAAGGTCGGCGTCGAGCTCGCCTACCTCGACGGCGAGAAACTCGACCGCTTCTCGAAGTACCAGTTCGGCTTTTTCGGCTCGACACGCGTGCACGGCTACCAGATCGGCAAGGTGCGCGCCGAGAAGGCCTATCTGGCGCACGCCACCTACGGCTTCGAGATCGGCCAGTTGCTGCGCCTCGACGGCGTCCTCGACGCCGCCTGGGCGACCGATCGCGAGAGCGGCCTCGACAACGAGCTCCTCGCCGGCGTCGGCCTCGCCGGCACCTTCCAGGGCCCGTGGGAGACGCTCATCCAGATCGACATCGGCACTCCAGTCGCCGGCCCCGACGACGGCGTCGTCGCCTACCTCGTGTTCCTGAAGCTCTTCGACTGAGAGTCGCGAGATGCGATGAACGACGACGAGCGCGACGACGCGCCGGCCGAGGGCGACGACATCGTCGAGCTCGCGCTCGGCGACGTGCTGGATCTGCACGGCTTCCTGCCGCGCGACGTGCGCGAGATCGTCGCCGACTATCTCGACGCGGCGTGGGGGGCGGGCTTCGGCGAGGTGCGCATCGTGCACGGCAAGGGGGTCGGCGTGCAGCGCGAGATGGTGCGCTCGCTCCTCGCCCGCGATCCGCGCGTCGCCTCCTTCGCCGACGCCCCCGGCGAGCACGGCGGCTGGGGGGCGACGGTCGTCACTCTGCGGCCGCGGCCCTAGCCGCCTCGCGCATCGCCTCCTTGGCCGCCATCTCCTCGAGGTGCTCGGCCTTCCAGCTCATCGATCGGTGGATGCGGTCGTAGCCGCTCGGGTGGTCGTAGAAGAGGAGCTCCTCGATCGGGCCCGGCCGCATCTTGCGGTACTCGGAGAGCTGCACGGCGGCGTGGGCGAAGCCGTCCGGCTCGGCCGAGACGGCGATGCCGAAGGCATCGGCCTCGGCCTCGTTGGTGCGGATGATCGTGTTGGTCACCGGCGTCGCCAGCAGGAAGAACGTCGCGAGCAGCGCCGAGGCGAGCGGCCAGCCGGCCGGGTCGCCGAGCGACTCGATCCGCCAGCGCGCGGCGAAGCGCCGCCGGAGCGGCTCGAAGGCGAGGTGGAGAAAGGCGAAGCCGGCGACGAGGACGACGGCGAATTCGAGGACGAGCTCGACGACGTGGCCGAGCACGTAGTGGCCCATCTCGTGGCCGAGGACGGCGAGCACCGTCTCGCGCGGCGAGCGCACGAGCAGATTGTCGTTGAGCGAGATGCGCATGGTGGCGCCGAGGCCGCTGACGTTGGCGCTCACTCGCTTGGTCTGCTTCGAGGCGTCGAACCAGAAGACGTCGTCGGCCGGGATGCGGTGCGCCCGCGCCATGGAGAGGATGTCGTCGCGCAGCGCACCCGCCTCGAGCTTCTTGTAGTCGTTGAACAGCGGCGCGACGAAGACCGGCGCGATGACGATGCCGAAGACGAGGAACAGCGTCGCCAGCCCGGCGCCGCGGATCCACCAGTTGCGCGGCCAGCGGCGGACGACGGCGTAGATCGCGACGAGCGCCGGCGTGCCGAGCACGAGGCTGACCGCGAGCCCCTTGGCCCAGTCGCCGAGGAAGCCGCCGAACGTCTGATTGGAGAGGCCGTAGGCGTGCTCGCGAAAGTAGCCGACCCAGATGGTGAGCGGCAGCGTGAGCAGCGCCGAGGCGACCAGGATCGGCGCCAGCGTGGCGAGATTGGAGACGAGCTCGGAGCGGAAGCGGGCGCGCACCGCGTCGCGCAGCCGCCGCATGCGGCCGCCGCCGAGGAGCGCCGCCGCGACGCCGAGCGTCCACAGCCAGCTCAGCCCTTCGAGCCAGTAGCCACCCTCGAAATAGGCGTCGCTACGCGCTCGCGCCTCGGGCGAGATCGTCTCGAGGTAGGCCTCGGTGGCGCGCTCGACGTCGAAATCGGGCGTGGCGCGGGCGGCTGCCGGCACCTCCAGGCGCGGCGAGGCGGTCGCGGCGGCGCCCTGGCGGGCCGCGAGCGGGGCGGCGGCGAGTAGCGCGAGCGCCAGGACCAGGATCCGAACGATGCCTCTCGGGGCGCGACGGAGCTCGGGTTTCGCGGTCATCTCTTCCTCCCGGTCATGAAGCGTGTCTACGCGCGGCGGGGTGGAACGTTGCCCCCGATGCGGCCAGCTCGGCGAGCGCGCGCGGCGGCTCGAACATCGCGCCGTGGCGCTCGGCGAGGCGCGTGAGCTGCGTCAACGACTCCTCGGCACCCAGCCGGTCGAGCCAGCGGAACGGACCGCCGGTCTCGGGCGGAAAGCCGAGGCCGAGCACGGCGCCGAGATCGCCGTCGGCCGGCGCCGCGAGGATCCCCTCTTCGAGGCAGCGCACCGCCTCGGCGACGAGCGCCCAGCGCAGCCGCTCGGCGGCCTCGTCGCGCTCGGCCGCCGAGCTCGGCCGCACCGTTCGCGCCGCCGGATCGGCCGCCGCGGCGACGCGGCGGCGCCCGTGCTCGTAGAGGTAGAAGCCGTGGCCGCTCTTGCGGCCGAGGCGGCCGGCGGCGACCCAGGCGTCGAGGCGGTCCGGCGACGCGAAGCGCCGTGGAAAGGCGTCGCGCAGCGTTCGCGCGGCGTGCGCCGCGACGTCCAGACCGACCTCGTCGAGCAGCGTCAAGGGGCCGACGGGAAAGCCCGCTCGCCGTCCGGCCTCGTCGACGGCGTGCACCGACGCGCCCTCCTCGAGCATCGCCGCAGCCTGCGCGGTGAGCGCCCCGATCACCCGCGAAGTGTAGAAGCCGGGGCCGTCGGCGACGACGATCGGCGTCTTGCCGAGCGCGGCGACGAAGCGGCGTGCACGCTCCACCGCCTCTGCGGCGGTGCCGGGATGGCGCACGATCTCGACCAACGGCATCTTCTCGACCGGCGAGAAGAAGTGCAGCCCGAGCACACGCTCCGGCGACGGCACTCCGGCGGCGAGCCGCGAGATCGGGAGCGTCGAGGTGTTCGACGCCAGAATCGCCGTCGCCGCCTGCCGCGCCGCGAGCCTCGCCAGCAGCTCGCGCTTGACCGCGAGCTCCTCGACCACCGCCTCGATCACCAGGTCGCAGGCGCCGAGCGCTTCGAGGGCGACCGCCGGCTGCAGCCGGGCGGCCGCGGCCAGCGCCTCGTCGCGGGTCATCCGGTGCCCGCGCCGGGAGCGTCGCCAGGCCCGCTCGGCGGCGGCGAGGCTCCTCGCGATCGCCCCGCGGTCGCGATCGTGAACGCGCACGACGTGGCCACGCCGCGCCGCGAGCTGGGCGATGGCGCCGCCCATCAGGCCGGCGCCGACGACGCCGACGCGCCGCGCTCCTTCGCCACTGCCGCGCGGCCGCGCCGCCTGCCTGGCGAAGAAGAGCCCGACGAGCGCGCGGCTCTCCGGCGAGAGGGCGAGACGGCCGAACTCCCGGCGCTCCACCGCCTCCGCGCGCTGGCCGCCCGCCGCCGGCCCGAGCCGCGCGGCACGCAGGATGGCGCGCGGCGCAGGCAGTCGGTCGCCGGTGCGGCGGGCGACCTCTCGTGCCGCCAGCGCCGCCGCCAGCGCGCGGACGAGCGCGCCGACTCCGCGCCAGCCCTCCCAGCTCGGCGCTCCGCGGCGTGGCCGCGGCCGCTCGCGCAGCAGCCGGTCGCAGGCGAGCGGCAGCGACTCCGCCGCGGTGATCTCGTCGACGAGGCCCGCGGCGTAAGCCTCGGCGGCGCCGAGCCGGCGGCCGCTCAGGAGCAGATCGAAGCCGCGCGCGACGCCGACGCGCGCCGGCAGGCGCCAGGTGCCGCCGGCCGCCGGGATCAGGCCGAGCTGGACTTCCGGCAGCCCGAGCTGGGTCGCCCGGCCCGGCGTCGCCACCCGGTAGGTGCAGGCGAGAGCCACCTCGAGGCCACCGCCGAGCGCCGCGCCGTCGATCGCCGCCACCGTCGGAATCGTCAGGCCGGCGAGGCGGCGCAGCGCCTGCTGCACGCGGCCGAGCCAGCCCTCGGCCTGCGCCGCCTCCTCGAGCGCCTCGAGCTCGGAGAGGTCGGCGCCGGAGAGAAAGTTGCCGGCCTTGGCGCTGCGCACGACGAGGCCGTCGAGGTCGCGCCGCGACTCGATCGCGTCGAGCCAACGCTCGAGCTCGGGCACCGCGCCGACGTCCAAGGTGTTGACCGGCCGGCCGGGGGTATCGAACGTGAGCACGCCCCGCCGGCCGTCGACGTCGAAGTGAACCCGTTCGCTCATTCGCGCTCGACGACCATGGCGAAGCCGTGCCCGCCGGCGGCGCAGACGGTGAGCAGTCCGCGCTGGAGACCGCGCCGACCCAGCTCGTTCAGGAGCTGCATCGTCACCCGTGCGCCGGTGGCGCCGAACGGATGGCCGAGCGCGATCGAGCCGCCGTTGACGTTCCAGCGCTCGAGGTCGACCTCGCCCAGCGGCTCGTCGCGGCCGAGCTCCGCGACGGCGAACTGGCGCGAGGCGAAGGCCTTGAGGTTGGAAACGACCTGGGCCGCGAACGCCTCGTGCATCTCGACGAGATCGATGTCGGCGAGCGAGAGGCCGGCGCGCTCGAGGGCGAGCGGCGCGGCATAGGCCGGCCCCTGCAGGAGCTGGCCGCCCGGCGGCACCGCGAACCAGGCCCACGAGCGCAGGAAGCCGAGCGGCTTGGTGCCGAGCTGCCGCGCCCGCGCCTCGCTCGTGAGCACGACCGCCGCGCCGCCGTCGGTGATCGGCGACGAGTTGCCCGCCGTCAGGCTGCCGTAGCGGCGATCGAAGACGGGCCGCAGCCGGCCCAGCGCCTCGAGCGTCGTGTCGTCGCGCACGCCGTTGTCGCGCTCGACGACGCGCACGAAGCCGGGCGGCCGGAAGACGGGGACGATCTGCCCGGCGAAGCGGCCCGCCGCGATCGCGCCCGCCGCTCTCTGGTGCGAGAGCAGGGCGGCCTCGTCCTGGGCCAGTCGCGAGATCGAGTTCTCTTTCGCCATCTTCTCGCCCGACTCGCCCATCGTCAGCCCGGTGGTGTGCTCGGCGATCGCCGGCGCCACCGGCGCGAAATCGCGCAGCCGGAAGCTCGCCGCGACGGCGAGGCGCTGTCCCAGGCCCTTCGCCTTGGCGAGGCGCTGGAACTTCTCCGCCGCGGGCCGCGCAAAGGTGATCGGCACGTTGGAGAGCGACTCGGCGCCGCCGGCGACGACGACGTCGGCCTCGCCGAGGAGGATCGCCTCCGCCCCGCTGGTGATGGCGCGATTCGACGACGCGCAGGCGAGATTCACCGACGAGCCCGGGATCGAGTCGGGCAGCGCGGCGCGGAAGACGACCTCGCGCCCGAGGTTCGGGCCGTGGAGCGCTGGCATCACGATGCCGAAAATGGCGGCGTCGATCTCGCCGGGGTCGATTCCCGCGCGCGCCACCGCCTCGGCGGCGGCGATGCCGGCGAGATCGATGGCGTCGAGCTCCCTGAGATCGGTGCCGGCCTTGGCGAACGGCGTGCGCGCGGCGGCGACGACGGCGACCCGCCCGTTCGGCCCGCGCAGCCGCTGGCGGCGCACTTCGGCGACGCTCGGAAAGCCGAGCGCGACGCCGCCGGTGCGCACGCTGTCGGCGCGGTCGTGGATCTCCTCGCGCAGGCTGGCCGAGGTAGCGGGCGACGCGGACGACGCCATGGGGATCTCCTGCTGCCCGGGGTTTCTACCACCCGCTCCCGGGAATGGAAAGAACGGCGGCGCGCGCGCCGAGCGCCCGCGCTCGCGCCGCGAGCGCGCCGCCCTGCTCGCCGGGGCCGAGGACGAGCGCGCGCAGGCGCGCCGTGCGCCGCGCGAGCCACGCGCTCCGCCGCCAGGGCGGCGCCAGGGCTTCGTATCCGGCGAGCAGCGCGAGCAGCTCGTCGTGCGAGCCCGCCAGAATCGTCGGCCGCGCCCAGGCGAAGGTCGCGGGGTGGATCTCCGGCCCCGGCTCGTGCACGATCGCCCAGCCGGCGGCGAGGGCCACGGCCGCGACGGCGCGGTCGACCGGCCGCTCGAGACCGCCTCGAGTCAGCCAGATCGGGCGCTCGGGAGCCGGCGGCAGGATCGCCAGGAGGGCGGCGCCGGCCGCCGCGTCGGCGGGTGCGAGGCGCCGCAGGCGGCCCAGGTAGTCGCGGGCGCTCGCCGCGCCGCCCGCCTCGGCCTCGTCGCCGCCGGGCGCGCCGCTCTCGGCGCTCGCCCGTTGCCACGACCACCAGGTGAAGGTGCCGCGCGGGCCGCGAAAGAAGAGGAAGGGCGTCTCGGGCGTCGCGGCGGCGCGGGCGGCGAGCGCCGCTTCCGGCGCGGGAGCGTCCGCGTCCACCGCCGGCGGCGGCCTCAGCCGCCGATCGAGCGCAGGACGTTGCCGACCTTCTGCTCGATCAGGGCCCGCATCAGGCTGGCCGGCGGGCGCAACGTGGCGCGGCCAACGAGACGTCCCGCTTCGAGGACGATCGTGCCCTGCGCCCCGGGGCCGCTGAGCTCGAGAACCTCTCCGTTCCATCGCCGCTGCAGCATGCCGCCCGGAAACTCTTTCTGCAGCGCCGCGTCGAGGATCGGCCGCAACTCGGCCATGGTCGTGCGAACGGTGATGACTTCGATCACGAGCTCTTGCATTCGCGGATTCTAATCCACGTGCGGCGCCGGCCCGCGCTGGCACGGCCCCTGCTACCATCCCTGTCGTGGCCTCTCTGCGCGCGCTCGTCGCCGGTTTCGCCGTCGCCCTCGCGGGAGCTCCGGCGCTCGCCGCCGCCGAGCCCGACGTCGAGCTCTTCGAGAAGAGCTTGAAGGCGGCTGCCGAGGCGGTGCGCGTCTACGGCGCATGGGACGAGCCGGCGGAGCTCCGGCGCGTCGCCGAGATCGGCTACCGGGTGGCGCAGGAGACCAGCTACCGCGACTTCCCGATCAGCTTCTACCTGATCGACCTCGCCGAGCCGAACGCTTTCGCCCTGCCCGGCGGCCAGATCTTCGTCACCCGCGGCATGCTGGCGATCGGCCTCGGCGACGACGAGCTGGCCGCTCTGCTCGGCCACGAGATCGCGCACGTCGTCGAGAAGCACGGCATCCGCATCGAGCGGCGCGCGACGCTGCTCAACATCCTCACCCAGGTCGCCGTGGTCGGCGCGATGGTCACCGCCGACCGCAGCTCGTCGCCCGATCCGCGCCTGCCCTATCCGTACAACGTCGACCGCGGCAGCGACGCGAGCGACGTGATCACCGGCACCTACGCCACCGGCATCATCCTGAGCGAGCTGCTGTTGCGCAGCTACTCGCGCGAGTTCGAGGACGAGGCCGACCTCCACGGCCAGCGCTGGGCGGCGGCGGCGGGCTTCGCAGCGGACGGCGCCCAGCGTCTGATGGCCGTGCTCGGCTCGCGCCTGCCCGACTCGAAGGAGTACGGCTACTGGCGCACGCACCCCTACTTCGAGCAGCGCGTCATCGTCGCCGAGATCCGCGCCCGCTCCCTGCGCGCCGACCCGCCGCGGCCGGCGGACGAGTTCCGCAGTTGGTCGCAGCGGCGCATCCTCGATTTCGGGGCCAACGTGAAGCCGGAACCGCGCAAGGCCGAGCCGCGCCAGCCGGAGCGGCCCGCACCCGAGCCGCAGCGCGCGGACGCGTCGCCCGACGCCGAGCTCGCCGCCTTCGGCGTCCGGGATCTCGTCGAGCGCGCGGCGCTCACCGCCTGGCCCAAGGGGGTCGAGGCCGAGCGCCTGCGCCTCGAGCGCATCCACCGCGCGCGCGAACGCCTGCTCGCGCGGGTGCCGCTCGGTCGCGACTATGGGCTCCTGCTCGCGGCTTACGATCGCGAGCTCGCCGACGTCGAGGCGCTCGACCCCGGGAGCGAGCTCCTCGCCTCGCTCGGCACCGAGCGCGCGGCGCTCGCGGACGAGTCACTCGCCCTGCTGCCGCAGGCGCTCGAGGTCTGGCGCGGCGGCGTCTACGAGACCGGCTTCCTCGAGAAGTTCGTCTCCAACTGGCCCACGGCGCCGGAGGTTCCGATCGTCGCCCTCGCGCTCGGCGAGGCTTACAGCCGCACCGGCCGGCAGGCCGACGCGGTGTCGATGTTCCTGCGCGCCGAGAAGGGCGAGGGCGCGGCCGCTGCCGCGGCGCGCCGCGGCCTGCGCGCGCTGGCGCCCGCGCTCGATCAGCTTACCGCCCTCGCCGAGCTCGCGACGCAGGACCAGGACGCCGAGCTCGCCACGGCCGCCGCCGCGCGGCTCGCCGCCATCGCGCCGACTTACTCCGAGATCGAATCCGGCGCCGCCTACCTCGAGCGCTTCCCCGACGGCGAGCACGCCGCCACCGTCGCCGGCCGCCTCAACGTCCTCGCCAACAATCTCTACGGCGAGGTCGTCCTCTACCAGGGCATCGGCGACCACGTCAAGGCGATCGAGCGCATCCAGAAGATCCTCACCTACGCCCCCACCTCCCCCGCCGCCCAGAAGCTCCTCGACCGCGTCGTCCTGCCCGGCTGAGACGCCGTCAGGCGTCTCGCGACTCGGTCCACGAGCAGCGCAGGCTCACCGGGTGGTCGCGGGGCTCTCGGCTTCGAGCCGACGAGCGGCGATGAAAGCGGGGACTTCGCTACGGATCTCGAAATGTCGCCTGGAGGATGCGGCGGCCTGTGAGGTCGCAACGCGCCCGCGCTCCAGCCGCTCGGCGCGGCGCTCGGCCACGCGGTCGAGGCGCTCTCGGGCGCGGACAGCGCGCGAATTTTTCATCTCGGCCTGACCGGCGCTGCCACCGCGTTGGGCGACGCCCTTTCCTCGATCAAGCGGCAGATCGAGGACGCCGAGCAGCGCCGCGAGGCTGCGTTGGTCGAGGCGACGGCGCTCGCGGGACAGCGCTCGGAAGCGAAGAGCGCCGCTGCGTGACGGATCACGGGGGAAGGCGAGCAAGATCACCGCGGTCGCCGGGGCGCGGCCGTATTACAACCTGCCGGCGCCTGCTCGCCGCGCGGGGTGGCGCACCTCGCGTCTCCTTCGGCGCCGGCAGGGCGCCCCTTCTTTCGCTTCCGCTCGCTGACGCCGTGAGCGCCGACGCGCCGGCGGTTACAATCGGTGAAGACTCGGGGAGGTCCAGGCCATGAGTAGCTGGAGATCGACGATCTGCGTCGCCGCTGGGTTCTTGGCGCTCGTGGCGACGGCCGCCCGCGCGCAAGTAGCGGCCAGGCAGGCGACGCCAGAGGAGGTCGTGAAGTCGGAGCGCGGGAAATCCGCCACCGTGGACGTGGAAGTGAAGAACCCGATGCTGCTCGAACTCGACCTGATCCGCTCGGACGGTTCGAGCGTCTTCCGCGGCGTGAAGGCGGAGCCGGGGCGCCCTGTCTCGACCTACCTGACCATCTCGACGAAGAAGTTCGTCGTCGATCGCGCGAGGGTCGAATGGGTCGCCGTCGAGCAGACGCGGCCGGCAACGAGGAAGAAGCCGCCGCAGTTCCTGGTCCGAGCACGGGTCTCGTCGGGCTGGTTTCGGCAGGACATCGACGCGACAGTCACGCTCACCGACCCCGACGGAGAGGTGCTCGCCCGCGGGCACTGGGACGACATCACGACGGGCAACGCGGCCGCGGCATCTGGCTTGTCGACCGTCACGGGCCTGATCGTCGGGATACCGCGAATGCTCGAAGTGCCCTTCAAGCCTTCGCCCGAGCTTCACGCTCGGCTGGTCGAGGAGACGAGACCTGTGCGTCTCGCGATCATCGTTGAGATCCAGGGCGAGGAGGGCGACGCTAGGGACGATTGAATCCTCGCGGCGCTCGTCGCGCGGAAGGCGTCGAACGCCGCGCGGCAGGCCGAGGTGGGCTGGTTCGTGCTCGGCTTCACCCAGCCGAGGAAGCGGGCGACGGTGGCGCAGGTGTAGGGTTTCCCGCCCGGGAAACCCTCGAAAACGCTGTTCTTCTGCGCCTCCGGGTGTACCGCTTCCAGCTCGACTTCGCTGCGGGAGTAGGCCTCGACGACGGCGCGGATCGTCTCGGTGGACTAGCGGCGAAAGTGGAGCCGATCAGGACACCGCCACAAGCTGACAGCACAAACTTGTAGGATCGGGCTCCACCGAGACCGCCACGGAGGACCTTATGGCCAAGGTTCCTGCCCGCGTAGCAGCGCGGATCACTTCCGCGCTGAAGCGATTCCAACCGATCCTCGCGGCAGCGAAGGCGCGCGACGTCAACGAGTCCGACACCGTCGTGGTCGTGACCGACTTGCTGCAGGAAGTATTCGGGTATGACAAGTACGCTGACATCACGTCCGAGCACATGATTCGGAGCACCTTCTGCGACCTCGCGATCAAGGTCGCAAGCGAGCTCCAGGTCCTGTTGGAAGTCAAAGCGATAGGGCTCGACCTCAAGGACCAGCACGTCAAGCAGGCAGTCGACTACGCCGCGAACCAGGGCGCCGAGTGGGTCGGCCTTACCAACGGTGTCCAGTGGCGCGTCTACAAGGTCATATTCGGCAAGCCGCTCCAGCAAGAGCTGGTGGTCGAGTTCGACCTGCTCGCGATGAACCCGAAGGACGCCCACGACGTTGAGATGCTCTCTCTCCTCGCGAAGGAGAGCTGGACGAAGGCCAAGCTCGGCGAATACGCCTCGCTTCGCCAGGCGCTGAGTCGGTTCTTCCTCGGCGCGGTGGTGCTGTCCGAGCCCGTGCTCGAAGTCGTCCGGCGCGAACTGAGGCGCCTCAATCCAGATGTTCGGATCGGCGTCGACGAGATCGCCTCCGCTCTCCGGTCCGAGGTGCTCAAGCGCGACGTGATCGAGGGCGAGTCCGCTGAGCTAGCCCGAAGGCAGGTCGCTCGCGCCGCGAGCCGACGCCTGAGAAGCGCGGGAGAGGACGCTCCCGCGGTCCGCGAGCCAAACGCCTAGAGCACCATGCCCCACGTCCCCGGCCCCTGTGCCCGCTGCGGGCACTACTGCGCCGGCTTTTGGATCTAGTCCAACCGGGAAGATCGAGATTTGAGATGCGATTGAGCGCGAGAGGAACGGTCGTAATAGGTGCGTCGATCGGATTCTCGATCGGCTATCTCCTGGGGCGATACGAGGTGTCCAAGTGGCTCAACGCGAACTCCGGCACCATTGTGGCGCTCGCAACTCTCTTTCTGGCCGTTTTCGCGGCGCTTACCTTTCGCGTATATGGCCAGATTCGCGACCTTCAAGTTCAAGGAAATCAGATGCACGAGCGTATGGTAGGTGTGGCAAAGCTGGCAGCAGATGAAGCTCAAAGAAGCCGGATTGCCGAGTACACCCCATTCCTCGTAATAACGAAGAAGCTGATCCTCGCGTCCAAGATGGCGAGTACGTTTCATGCGATGGCCGGGAGCTGGGGTGCCTTGCTTCACGTCGAGGTGACTAACATGGGGCGCGGCCCAGCCCTCGACGTTGAATTGGGCTATTCGAGCGATGGGGCGGAGGCCGGCGATCTCGAGTGGAAGCAGCCTGGGGGGCCTGGCTCTCTTGGGGGATCTGGCTCTCTTGGACCAAGGGCGACGACGAACTTCTATATCGTCCTACCTGACGAACTTTTCGGCGACCTCGAACAGGAGGCAGACAAGATCGCGGGGTTTTGGCGCTACATGGAAAAAGCCACGGGTGCAGATGCGAAGCCCGAAGGTCCATTCGCGATTAGCCCAAAGACTCCTATTCACTTGAAGGCCCGATGCAGGGACGTGTTTGAGGAAGTCAGCGAATTCACTGCGGTCCTTCAAGCCTAGTCTCGTTCACGGCTAACGGCGCGCACCTGCGCGACCTGCGGCTCGTGCTCGACGTGGCCGCACTGATGGGCGACGCGCGCACCGTCGCGCCGCGCGACCTCCGGTAGCCTGTATCCACCATGTATCCACAGGCGAGGGCGCCAGTCGAGGTATCCCGAGCGGCGCCTCGTAAGTCGATATAGCCAAAGGTCTTAGATGGTGGCTAGGGACGGAATTGAACCGCCGACACCGCGATTTTCAGTCGCGTGCTCTACCAACTGAGCTACCTAGCCGAAAGGTAGGGGCCGGGCTGGCGCCCGGCGGGCGATTTGTAACAGCTTCGGCGAGACGAGGTCAACCGTTCCGCGCGCGTCACCACTCCCAGGTGTTGCCGAGCTCGCCGTTCTCCCACCAGGCGGCGCCGTCGTACTTCTGGAGAGTCGGCTTGCCGGTGCCGAGGAACTCGATTCGCACCTCGATGTAATTGCCGCGACCGTCGGCGAGACGGAAGGCGCCGGCCTTGGCGACCGAGCCGTCGGTGTTGTAGACCGGCCCGTCGTTGGCGTTCGGGGCATCATCCCAGGCGTCGATGGCGCTGCCCCCCTCCTTCAGCTCGCCCGGTGCCCTGAGGTCGACGCCGTTCGGCAGCGGAATCGGGCCGCCGACCACGTCGTCGAGGCCGGAGATGAAGGCGCCGTCGCCGTCGACGTCGACGAAGGCGATGAAGCAGCCGAGACCGCCGGCGCAATTCGCTTCGTCGAGGTAGAGCACCTCGGTGTTGAGGGCGCGCTTGATCGCCTCCATGCGGGCCTGGTGCATGAGGATCGAAGTCTCGCGGGCGATGCCGGTCAGCTTGACGCGGTTCAGGGTGTTGAGGAGCGCCGGGTAGCCCCACAGCGCCATGATGCCGATCACCGCGACGACGACCAGGACCTCGAGGAGAGTGAAGCCCCGCTCGCCGAACCGCCTTACCCCTCGTCGCTGTTCCACGCCTCGGCCTCCCGTGCCCTCGTCGAAGCGGCCGCGGCGCCCGTCGTGGGCTCCGTGCCCGCTCGCCGCCCAGGTCCCGTCCTCGAGCTCGCCCTATTCTCCACGAAACCCGCCCGAAGCCAAGTGCAACAGGCGACGATAGACTGCGCGGAACACGGCCGCCCCAGAACGGATCGATCGACCCCCATGTCCCCGCTCGCCGCCCGCCGCCCGCTCCGCTTCCTCTGCGCCGCTCTCCTGCTCGCTCTGCCGGCGGGCGCCGGCGCGTGGAGCCCGGAGAGCCAGCGGGCGATCGCCGGCGACGCCGCCCTGTTCGCGCCGCCGGATCTCGCCGGTCAGCTCGCGCGGCACGCGCCCGAGCTCGCCCGTGGCGCCGTCGAGCCGTTCGAGGAGGGCACGGGCGAGCGCCACGTCAAGAACGAGGACGGCTCCGGCACGCTCGACCGGACGCTCCTCCACGAGGTCGAGGATGCGGTCGCCGCCCTGCGCGCCTTCCGGCCGATGAGCGAGATCGCCCGTCGCCTCGGCCGCGTCTCGCACTGGGCGGCCGATCTCAACCAGCCGCTCAACGCTTCGGCGAGCGACCCCGAGGAGCCGCGCTATTTCCGCGATTTCGCCCTCTACGCCGACTCGGCGCGCCCGCGCTTCGCCGTCGTGCTCTACGAGAACGCCGCGCCGGTCGCCGACTCGACCGGCATCGAGGGCCTCGCCGCACGCGCCCTCGGACGCGGCCGCAAGCTCTACCCGCTGCTCGGGCGCGAGTACCGGCGGATCGAATTCGCCAGCGGACGCGAGGGCTTCGACGACCGCTCCTCCGCCTTCGGCGTCGCCGCGCTCACCTACAGCCACTCGGTGAGCGACGCGGCGCGGCTGTTCCGCTACGTCTGGCTCGCCGGCGGCGGCGGCGATCCGCGGGCGGTGCTCGACCGCGCCCGCGATCGCGTGCTGCTGCTGCGCGGCGGCGCCCCCTGACCGCGGACTGCTCGCTCGAGGAGGCGACATGCTGCCCGCCCGCCGCGCCCTGCTCTCCGTCTCCGACAAGAACGGGCTCGTCGAGCTCGCCCGCGGTCTCGCCGAGCTCGGCATCGAGCTCGTCTCGACCGGCGGCACCGCCCGCCACCTGCGCAAGGCCGGCCTCGAGGTGCTCGGCGTCTCCGACGTCACCGGCTTCCCGGAGATCCTCGACGGCCGGGTCAAGACGCTCCATCCGCGCATCCACGCCGGTCTGCTCGCCGACCGAGCCCTTCCCAAACACCTCGAAGTCCTCGCCGAGCACGACATCGAGCGCATCGACCTCGTCGTGGTCAACCTCTATCCGTTCCTCGCGACCGTGAGCCGGCCCGACGCCTCGCCCGAGGAGATCGTCGAGATGATCGACATCGGCGGGCCGTCGATGCTGCGCGCCGCGGCCAAGAACTTCGCCGGCGTCGCCGTCGTCGTCGATCCGCGCGACTATCCGGCCGTGCTCGCCGCGCTGCGCGACGGCGGCGGCGTCGTGCCCCTCGCGCTGCGGCGGACGCTGGCGCGCAAGGCGTTCGGACACACCGCCAACTACGACACCGCGGTCGCCCGCTGGTTCGCCGAGGAGACGCCGGAGTTCGACGACCTGCCGCCCGGCCTCTCGCTCCAGCTCGAGCGCGAGCTGGTGCCGCGCTACGGCGAGAATCCGCACCAGCACGCCGCCGTCTACCAGCTCGCCGGCGGACCAGGGATCCTCGGCGGCATGCGACAGCTGCAGGGCAAAGAGCTCTCCTGGAACAACCTGCTCGATGCCGACGCAGCGCGCAAGCTGGTGGCGCTCCTCGCCGCGCCCGCGGTGGTGATCGTCAAGCACAACAACCCCTGCGGCGTCGGTCGCGGCGACGACCTCGCGGGCGCCTACGCCCGTGCCCTCGCCGCCGATCCGATCTCGGCCTTCGGTTCGATCGTCGCGGTCAATCGCGAGCTCGATCGCGCGCTCGTCGACGCCATGGCCGATCTCTTCGTCGAGGTCGTGGTGGCGCCGAGCGTCGACGAGGAAGCTCTCAGCGCGCTCGCCGGCAGGAAGAACCTGCGCCTGCTGGTGGCGCCCGCCTACTCGCTCGCCCGCGGCGACGTCGAGCTGCGCTCGATCGACGGCGGCTTCCTGGCGCAGACGCCCGACGGCCAGCCCGACGACCCCGCGAGCTGGAGCTGCGCAACGCGGCGCGCCCCGACCTCCGCCGAGCGGCGCGCCCTCGAGCTCGCGTGGAGCATCTGCCGCTACGTCAAGTCGAATGCCATCGTCCTGGCCACCGCCGAGGCGAGCGTCGGCATCGGCGCCGGCCAGATGAGCCGCGTCGACAGCTGCCGGCTGGCGATCGAGAAGGCGGCCACCCCCGTCGCCGGCACGGTCGCCGCCTCCGACGCCTTCTTCCCGTTTCGCGATGGGCTCGACGTGCTGGCCGCCGCCGGCGTCACCGCCGTCATCCAGCCGGGCGGCAGCAAGCGCGACGACGAGGTCGTGGCCGCGGCCGACGAGCACGGCCTGGCGATGCTCTTCACCGGCATCCGGCACTTTCGCCACTGATGCCGTTCTCGCTCGCGGCGGCGTGCCGGTGGGCCGGCTTGGCGGCGTGGGTCGCTCTCGGCGTCGAGGCGAGGGCGGCCGTCGACGATCCGTGGCGAGCGATCGAGACCCTGCGCGCCGCCCTCGCCGCCGACGGTCCGCTCGCGGCCGACTTCCGCCAGTCGTACGTGCCCGCCGGCTTCACCACCGGCGACACCGAGGCCGGCGGCATCGCCCTCTCTCTGCCCGACTGCCTGCGCTGGGACTACACCGATCCGGACCGCAAGTCCTTCCTCGTCTGCGGCGCCCGCGCCTGGAGCTGGATCGAGGGCGAGCCGCGCGGTCAGCGCTTCACCATCGAGGCGGATCGCGAGACCGGGCTCGACCTGTTGCTGTTGCCGGCCGCCGAGCTCGCCGCGCGCTACCGGGCGAGCGCGCAGCGGGCGGCGGATCAGGCGCTCGAAATCGTGCTCGAGCCACTCGCCGCGGATGGCCCGATCGCGGTCGCCAACCTCACCCTCGCCCACGACGGCCGCCGCATCGAGGCCCTCGACTGGCGCGACCGCGAGGGCAGCGTCACCAGCTTCCGCTTCTCGCGCTGGCGCGCTCTCGCCGACGGGGATCGCTTCGCGCCGCCGCTCGCGATCGAATGGTCCGACCCCGGCGACGCGGCGGGCGTGAGATAGGATCCCGCCTCGATTCGCGATGGCCGATCATTCCTTCGACGTCGTCTCCAAGGTGGACCTGCAAGAGGTCCGCAACGCCTTCGGGCAGGCCGAGAAGGAGATCGCCACCCGCTACGATCTCAGGCGCGTCGCCGCCGCGATCGCGCGGGAGGGCGACGCGGTCGTCGCCGAGTCCGGCGACGAATTCACCCTCGCCCAGACCGTCGACGTCTTCAAAGCCAAGCTCGTCAAGCGCGGCGTCCATCCCAAGTCGCTGCGGCCCGGCAAGGTCGAGCCCGCCTCCGGCGGCCGGGTGCGCCAGCGGCTCGAATTCCAGCAGGGCATCCCGACCGAGACGTCGAAGCGACTCGTCGCCGAGATCAAGCGCCGCAAGACGAAGGTGCAGGCCGCCATCCAAGGCGATTCATTGCGCGTCAGCGGCAAGAGCAAGGACGACCTGCAGGGCGCCATGGCGGCGCTGCGAGCCCTCGAGATCGATGTCCCGCTCACTTTCACCAACTACCGCTGACGGCGGCGGGCGCGAGAGCGCCGCCGCCGCCGAGCGCGAGCGGGTCGCGACGCTGCTCGAGCCGATCGCCGGCAAGCTGGCGGCGACCGAAGCGCGGATCCGCGCCAGCGTCGCCTCGGACGTGCCGTTCGTCGAACGGGCGGGCGACTACCTCTTCTCCGCCGGCGGCAAGCGCATGCGACCGGCGCTGCTCCTCACTTGCGCCCGCCTGCTCGGCCGCGACTCCGACGAGGAGGTCACCTACGCCGCGGTGGTCGAGCTCATTCACGCCGCCACTCTCGTCCACGACGACATCATCGATCATTCCGACTTGCGTCGCGGCCGCCGCGCCGTGCACGCCGTGTGGGGGAGCGACCTCACCGTGTTGCTCGGCGACTGGCTCTACACGACGGCGATGCGCCTGGCGCTCGAGCACGACAACCTGGAGATCATCGACCTCTTCTGCTCGGCGACACTGCGCATGACCGAGGGCGAGCTGCTGGTGCTCGAGCGCCTCGGCGCGGCGGATCTCTCGCTCGCCGAGTACTACGACGTCGTCGACCGCAAGACCGCGGCGCTGTTCTCCGCCGCCTGCGCCGCACCGGCGCTGATGCGGCCGACGCGAGCCGCCGAGCGGGCGACGCTGGCGGAGTACGGGCGGGCGCTCGGCATTTGCTTCCAGATCGTCGACGATCTCCTCGACTTCACCGCCGAGGAAGCCAACCTCGGCAAGCCCGTGCTCTCCGACCTGCGCGAGGGCAAGCTGACGCTGCCGCTGCTGCTCGTCCTGCCCCGGCTGACGCCGTTCGACCGCGCCAAGATCGAGCACGTGCTGGCCGACCGCGACTTCCGCCGCGTCGCGCGCGAGGAGGTCGTCGAATTGGTGGAGCGCGAGGGAACGCTCGCCGAGGCGCGCGAGATCGCCGGCCAATGGGCCGAGCGGGCGCGCCGCGCGCTCGCCGGGCTACCCGACGGTGAGGCGCGGCCGGCGCTCGCCGCGGCGGTCGATTTCGTCCTCGATCGCCGCGCCTGAGAGTCAGCCCGGGCCTTCGCCCTCGGGCAGGAGGCGGCGCCTCAGCTCCTCGACCAGGGGCGAGCGCGCCGGCTCCATCGGCAGGCCGAGCACGCCCGGCAGCGGCCCGCGCTCGACCAGCGCCGCCGCGGCTTCCGCGCGCAGCGGCACCACCGAGACGCCGCGCAGCGATGGCACGCCGATCAGCGTCACGTAGCGGAATCGCGCCGCTGCAGCGTCCTGCCAGAAGCCGAGATGCGGAACCGCCACGACGACGCGATCCGGGCCGCGGTCGAGCGCCACGTCCGGCGTCGGAGAGAAGAACAGCATGCCCTCCGCCGCCCGGCCCTGGTCGACTTCGAGGTGGAGGTAGCCCGCGACCTCCTCGCCGAAGTCGATCTCGACGAGCTCCTCGCCGAGGCCGTTGCGGTCCGCTCGACGCAGCTCGCGCCAGCCCTCGCCGCTGCGAGCCGTTCGCCAGCTCGCCGCCGGGCGCGGAGAGCCGGCGACGACCGTGTCGCGGAAGGCCGGCCGCTCCTGTTCGGCGGGCAGGCCCCAACGGGCGAGCGGAGAGCTGCCGAGCACCGCCGCTCCCGGAGCCGGGGGCAGCGGCGTCGAGAGAGAGCGCAGCTTGCGCCGAGCCGCCGTGAAGACCCGCCATTCGCCGTCGCTCGCCACCAGCAGGCGATCGCCCGCGCCGGTGAGGCGCAGCGTCGCGCCGCCCGATCCGATCGGCGAGCGCAGCTCGAGCAGCAGCCGGTTGCGGCCCCGGCGCAGCGCCGGCCCCGCTTCGTAGACATCGACCGGCGCGCCCGGCCGGTAGATGCCCGCGCCGATGCGCACGCCGTTCAGGCGCACGAGATACTCGGGATCCGCGGCGACCGCCAGGCGCGCCGACGGCGGGACGGCGGCGAGCTCGAAATCCCTCGCCAGCAGGAAAGCTCTCGGCGTCACTTCGCGCGGCGATGCCGCGAGCCAGATCCACACCCGCTCCGGCGAGGCCGCGCCCAGCAGGCGGGCGAACCACCGCTCGCGCTCCGCCACGACCGCCAGGCCGAGCAAGAGCATCACGAGTGCGAGCGGACGCAGGCGCGAGCGCGGCGGGGTCGTCACCGCCGCGCAAGCTAGCACAGGGAGTCGCGCCCGCCGTGGCTTCCCGCCGCTGCAATTGACGGCCGGCGCGACGCCGCTGTAGATTGAATCGTGCACCCCACGGACATCGCGAGCGGTCCCAGCGGCAAGGTGATCGTCGGCGCCATCCCCGCCCGTTACGGCTCCACTCGCCTGGCGGCCAAGGCGCTCGTCGAGCTCGCCGGCCGGCCGATGGTCGAGCACGTCTGGCGGCGGGCGCGGGCCGCCGCCGGCCTCTCTCGCGTCGTCGTGCTGACCGACGACGAGCGCATCGCCCGCGTCGTCGCCGACTTCGGCGGCGAGGCCGAGATGACGCCCGTCGACTGCGCGAGCGGCACCGACCGCATCGCCTGGGCGGCGGCGCGCTGGCGCTGCGACGCGGTCGTCAACATCCAGGGCGACGAGCCGCTCGTCGATCCGGCGGGGATCTCGCGCGTCGCCCGTCACCTGGCCGAGCACCCCGGCGACCCGATCGTGACCCTGGCCGCCGACGGCCGGCCGGGCGACCTCGACGATCCGAACGTCGTCAAGGTCGTGCTCGATCTCGCGGGCAACGCCCTCTACTTCAGCCGCGCCGGAATTCCCTATCCGCGCCGGCCGGGCGCGGCTCCGCTGCACCGCCACCTCGGCATCTACGGCTACCAGCGCGAGGCGCTGCTGGCGCTGGCGCGCCTCGCGCCGACGCCGCTCGAGGCCAGCGAGTCGCTCGAGCAGCTGCGGGCGCTCGAGAACGGCCTGCCCATCCGCGTGCTCACCGGCGCCCGGCCGTCGCGCGGCGTCGACACCGCCGAGGACGCTTCCGCCGTCGCCGCCCTCATCGCCCAGGGAGAGCAACGATGACCACCAAGTACATCTTCGTCACCGGAGGCGTCGTCTCTTCCCTCGGCAAGGGGGTCGCCTCGGCTTCGATCGGCGCGCTGCTCGAGGCGCGCGGCTTCGCCGTCACGCTGATGAAGCTCGACCCCTACGTCAACGTCGATCCGGGGACGATGTCGCCGTACCAGCACGGCGAGGTCTTCGTCACCGACGATGGCGCCGAGACCGACCTCGACCTCGGGCACTACGAGCGCTTCACCCACACCCAGACGAGCCGCAACCACAACTACACCACCGGCCGCATCTACGAGACGGTGATCGCCAAGGAGCGCCGCGGCGACTACCTCGGCAAGACGGTGCAAGTCATCCCGCACGTCACCGACGAGATCAAGTCGGCGATGAAGAAGCTCGCCGACGGCAACGACGTCGTCATCGTCGAGATCGGCGGCACCGTCGGCGACATCGAGTCGCTGCCGTTCCTCGAGGCGATCCGCCAGTTCCGCCTCGAGCTCGGCCGCAACAACGCGGTCAACGTCCACCTCACGCTGGTGCCCTACATCGCCGCCGCCGAGGAGCTCAAGTCGAAGCCGACGCAGCACTCGGTGCGCGAGCTGCGCGAGATCGGAATCCAGGCCGACCTGCTGCTCTGCCGCGTCGACCGGCCGCTCCCCGACGACGTGCGCAGGAAGATCGCGCTGTTCTGCAACGTCGGCCCCGAGCAGGTGATCGCGGCGCGCGACGTGTCGACGATCTACGAAGTGCCGCTGATGTTCGCCCGCGAAGGGCTCGACGAGCGGCTCCTCGAGATGCTCTCCCTGCCGCGCTACGAGCGCGACCTCGCGAAGTGGGAGGCGATCGTCAGCCGGGTCAAGAATCCGCGGCACGAGGTGTCGATCGGCATCGTCGGCAAGTACGTCGAGCTCCCCGACGCCTACAAGAGCCTGAACGAAGCGCTCGTCCACGGCGGCATCGCCAACGACGCCAAGGTCCGCCTCGTCTACATCCACGCCGAGGAGATCGAATCCGGCGCCTGGCCGCGCGAGCTCTTCGAGGTCGACGGCCTGCTGGTGCCGATCGGCTTCGGCTCGCGCGGCACGGAGGGCAAGATCCGGGCGATCCGCTACGCCCGCGAGCATCGCGTGCCGTTCTTCGGCATCTGCCTCGGCATGCAGTGCATGACCATCGAGTACGCGCGCAACATCTGCGGCATCAAGGAGGCGACCTCCACCGAGTTCGACGCCGACACGCCGCACCCGGTGATCTACAAGCTGCGCGACCTGCTCGGCGTCGAGGAGATGGGCGGCACGATGCGCCTCGGCGCCTACCCGTGCAATCTGCGCGAGGGCACGCTGGCGCGCCGCATCTACGGCGTCGAGCAGGTCTCCGAGCGCCACCGCCACCGCTACGAGGTCAATCAGAAGTACCTCGAGACGCTCGAGCGCAACGGGCTCGTCGTCTCGGGCACGAGCCCGGACGGCAAATTCGTCGAGATGATCGAGCTCGTCGACCACCCCTGGTACCTCGGCTGCCAGTTCCACCCCGAGTACAAGTCGAAGCCGACCGAGCCGCACCCGCTCTTCGTCTCCTACATCGGCGCTGCGCTCGGCGAGCACCGGCGCCGCGAGGAGTCGGCCTCCGGGTCGCGGCAGGCGGTGGCGGAGCAGCCGGCGTGACGACGGCGCGCGTCGCGCTGGCGCCCGGAGTCGAGGTCGGCGGCGGCGCGCCGTTCGTCGCGATCGCCGGGCCGTGCGTCGTCGAGAGCGAGGAGACCACCCTCGCGGTGGCGCGCTTCCTCGCCGGCGTCCGCGACCGGCTCGACCTGCCCCTCGTCTTCAAGGCCTCGTTCGACAAGGCCAACCGCAGCTCGATCGCGACCTTCCGCGGGCCCGGACTCGCCGAGGGGCTGCGCGTGCTCGCCGCGGTCAAGGCGGCGACCGGACTGCCGCTGCTCACCGACGTGCACGAGGCGGGGCAGTGCCACGCCGCGGCCGAAGTCTGCGACGTGCTGCAGATCCCCGCCTTTCTCTGCCGCCAGACCGATCTCGTCGTCGCGGCGGCGCGCACCGGGCGCGGCGTGAACATCAAGAAGGGCCAGTTCATGGCCCCGGACGACATGCGGCGCATCGTCGAGAAGGCGCGCAGCACCGGCAACTCGAACGTCACGGTCACCGAGCGCGGCGCCTCCTTCGGCTACCACAACCTGGTCGTCGACATGCGCTCGTTCGCCTGGATGCAGCGCGACGGCATCCCGGTCATCTACGACGTCACCCACTCGCTGCAGCTGCCCGGGGCGGCGGCGGACGGCTCGGGCGGCCAGCGCGACTTCGCCGAGCCGCTCGCCCGCGCCGCGGTCGCCGCCGGCGCCGACGGCGTCTTCCTCGAGGTGCATCCCGATCCGCCGATCGCGCTCTCCGATCGCGAGACGCAGCTGCCGCCGGAGCGCGCCGAGCGGCTCCTCGCCGAGCTCCTCGCGCTGCGGCGGACGGTCGAGTCGTTGCGCGATCGCTGACTTCGGCCGGCGGCTATACTCCCGCCCGGTGCCGAGGACCCCGAGGGAGGTCGCGCGCGAGGTGATCGCGATCGAGGCGGCGGCCGTCCACGGCCTGCTGCCCCAGCTCGACGAAGCGTTCGACCGCGCCGTGGAGACGATCCGCGCCGCCACCGGCCGCGTCATCTGCACCGGCATGGGCAAGAGCGGCATCGTCCTGCGCAAGGTGGCCGCGACGCTCGCCTCGACCGGCACGCCGGCGTTCTTTCTCCACCCCGCCGACGCGATCCACGGCGACCTCGGCATGCTGGTCGCCGGCGACGTCGTGCTCGCCGCCTCTTACTCCGGCGCTACCGAAGAGCTCCTCCGCCTGGTCGAGACGGTCAAGCGGCTGGACCTCGTCCTCATCGCCATCTCCGGCAATCCGCAGAGCCCGCTGGCGCGCGCCGCCGACGTCCACCTGGCGGCGGTCATCGACAAGGAGGCGTGCCCGCTCAACCTGGCGCCGACCGCGTCGACGACCGCGACGCTCGCCCTCGGCGACGCCCTGGCGATGGCGCTGCTCGAGGCGCGCGGCTTCTCGCGCGAGGACTTCGCTCGCGTCCACCCCGGCGGCCGGCTCGGCAAGCGCTTGCTGCGCGTCGACCAGGTGATGCACGCCGGCGACGAGGTGCCGTCCGTCTCGACCTCGACGCCGATGCGCGACGCGATCTACGAGATGTCGAGAAAGCGGTTCGGCATCACGGCGGTGGTCGACGCGGAGGAGAGGCTGGTCGGCGTCATCTCCGACGGCGACCTGCGCCGGCTGCTCGAGCGCGGCGACGCGGTGCTCGAGCACGCCGCCGGCGAGTGCATGAAGGCCGAGCCGAAAACGATCTCTCCCGCCGAGCTGGCGCCGGCGGCGCTGGCGCGCATGGAGGAGCTGCGCATCACCTCGCTCTTCGTCTGCGCCGAGGGTGGCGCGCTCGCCGGCATCGTCCACCTGCACGACCTCTGGGGCCTCGAGCTCTTCTGAGGCGAGGATGGAGACCATCCCGGGCAACCGCGGCTGGACCCCCGAGCTCGACCGCAAGGCGCGCCGGCTCGAGTGGCTGGTGCTCGACGTCGACGGCGTGCTGACCGACGGCCGGCTGCACGTTTCGGCGGACGGCGAGCTCTTCAAGAGCTTCGACGTGCGCGACGGCCTGGCGATCAAGCTGGCGCAGGCCGGCGGGATCACGGTCGGCCTCCTCTCCGCGCGCTCGAGCGAGATCGTCGAGCGCCGCGCCGCCGAGGTCGGCATCGCCGAGATCATCCAGGGCTCCGACGACAAGGGCGCCGCTCTCGGCCAGCTCCTCGCCCGCCGCGGCCTCGATGCGGCGGCGGTCGCATACATGGGTGACGACCTGCAGGATCTCTCGGCGCTCGCCGTCGCCGGCCTCTCCGCGGCGCCCGCCGACGCCGCCGCGGAGGTGCGCGCCGCAGTCGACTATGCGACCGCGGCGGCCGGCGGTCGCGGCGCCGTGCGCGAGCTCGTCGAGCGCCTGCTCGTGGCGCGCGGCAGCTGGGCGGCGATCGTGGCGCGGCTCGCCGCCGGCGGAGCCTCGCGTGCCGCCGACCCCTGACACGGCAGCGGCGCGCCATCCGCTGCGCTCGGCGCTCCTCGCCGACGCTCGCGAGTTTCTCGCCGCCCGTCTCGACCGGCTCGAGTGGAGCGACGCGCAGCGCGTCGGGCGCGCTCTCGGCCACCTCGCCTGGCGCCTCGCCGGACGCGATCGCCGCCACGCGCTCGAGCATCTCGCGCTGGCCCTGCCCGAGCGCTCCGCGCGCCAGCGCCAGGCGATCGGCCGCGCCTCCTTCGCCCATCTCGGCGCCATGCTCGGCGAGTGCCTGTGGCTGGGCGGGCGCGGCAGCGTCGAGATCGGCCGCCATCTGACGATCGACGGCTGGCAGGAGGTCGAGCGCGCCCGCGCCGCGCGACAGCCGATCCTCGTCCTCACCGGCCACTGCGGCAACTGGGAGCTGCTCGCCGCCGGCCTCAACGCGCGCGGCCTGGGCATGGCGGTGGTGGCGCGCGAGCTCGACGACCCCGGCCAGCAGGAGGCGCTGCTCGACTTCCGCGCCCGCTTCGGCACGCGCACCATCGTGCGCGGCTCGCCGGGCGCGGCGCGCGAGCTGCTGCGCACGCTGCGCACGGGCGGCGCGCTCGGCATGCTGATCGACCAGGACACGCGCGTCGAGGGCGTGTGGGTCGACTTCTTCGGCCGGCCGGCGTGGACGCCGTCCGGAGCCGCCGACATCGCGCTGCGCTTCGACGCCGCCGTGCTCCCCACTTTCGTCGCGCGCCTCGCCGACGGCTCGCACCGCGCGCGCATCCAGCCCGCGCTCGAGCTGCCCCCCGACGCTCGCGCCGCCACCCAGGCGATGAGCGACACCATCGAGGCGCAGGTCCGCCGTGTGCCCGAGCAGTGGGTGTGGATGCACCGCCGCTGGCGCCGGCAGCCCTGAGCCGGGCCCGAGCCGTCGGCGGTCCGCTCGCCGCGACGCCGATCCGATACCATCGAAGGCGATGAGAACCGTCGCGCGCGCCAGGCGCGCATTCCGGTGCGAGGAGGCGACGGGCGGGTGACTGCCCGCCCGGTGATCTTCGGCGAGATCCTCTTCGATCACTTTCCGAGCGGAGAGGAGGTGCTCGGCGGGGCGCCGCTCAACGTCGCGGCGCATCTCGCGGCGCTCGGCGAATCTCCGCTCTTCGTCAGCCGCGTCGGCGGGGACGAAGCCGGCGAGCGCGCGCTCGCCGAGCTCGGGCGGCGCGGCGTCGACCGCCGCGGCGTGCAGCGCGATCCGGCGCTGCCCACAGGCCGGGTCGAAGTCTCGCTCGACGGCGACGGCCCGCGTTTCGACATCCTCGCCCGTCGCGCCTGGGACGCCATCGACGCCGCCGAGGCACTCGTCGCGCTCGACGGCAGCGAGGCCGACCTCCTCTACCACGGCACGCTCGCGGCGCGCGAAGCCACCTCCCGGCAGGCGCTGCTCGCCCTGCGCTCCGCCGCCGGCGCGCCCTTCGTCGTCGACGTCAACCTGCGCCCGCCGTGGACGCCCGCCGCCCGAGCGCTCGACCTCGCGCGCGGCGCCGCCTTGCTCAAGGTCAGCCGCGAGGAGCTCGCCGAGCTGGCGCCCGGTGAGGGCGCGGAGACGGAGCCGGACCTGCCCGCGGCGAGGCTGCTGGCGACGACCGTCGCCGGCAGGCTGGTGGTGACCGACGGCGAGCGCGGCGCGCGCCTGTTCGCCGCCGGCGGCGCCGGCGAGCGGATCGCGGCTCCCGCCCTCGACCGCCGCCGGTTCGTCGATGCGGTTGGCGCCGGCGACGCCTTCGCCGCGGTGCTCATCCTGGGCATCCGCCGTGGCTGGCCGGAGCACCTCGCGCTGACGCGCGCGGCGGAGCTCGCCGCTGCGGTCTGCACGCTGCGCGGCGCGCTGCCCGCGGACGACGGATTCCACGCCCCGTTCCGCCGCGCCTGGGAGAGCGCGTCGTGAAGGCTCCCGGCCTCTACATCCTGATGCTCAGCCCCCACGGCCTGATCCGCGGCGAAGCGCTCGAGCTCGGCCGCGACGCCGACACCGGCGGACAGACCAAGTACGTCGTCGAGCTCGCCCGCGCCCTCGCCGCGGACGCCCGCGTCGATCGTGTCGACCTCGTCACGCGGCGGATCGAGGATCCGCGCGTCGCCGCCGACTACGCGCGCCGCGAAGAGGAGATCGCCTCCGGTGCGCGCATCGTGCGGCTCGATTTCGGCCCGCGTCGCTACCTGCGCAAGGAGAGTCTGTGGCCGCACCTCGACCTCTTCGCCGACCGCGTCCTCGCCTACTTGCGGCGGCTTCGCAGGCGCCCAGACCTGATCCACGCCCACTATGCCGACGCCGGGCACGTCGGCGCGCGGCTCGAGAGTCTGCAGGCGGCGCCGCTCGTCTTCACCGGCCACTCGCTCGGCCGCGTCAAGCGCGCGCGCCTGCTCGAGCAGGGACTCGACGTCGAGGAGATCGAAGAGCGCTTCCGCATCGCGCGACGCATCGAGGCGGAGGAGGTGGCGCTCGAGCACGCCGCGATGGTCGTCGCCAGCACCCGGCAGGAGGCGCGCGAGCAGTACGCCCTCTACGAGAATCAGAACCCCGGGCGCATCGTCGTGATCCCGCCCGGCACCGACCTCGAAAAGTTCCGGCCGCCGGAGCCGGGTGAGCCCGAGCCGCCGATCGCCGCCGCCGTCGATCGCTTCCTGCGCCATCCCGACCGGCCCCTGGTGCTCGCCATCGCCCGCCCCGACCCGCGCAAGAACCTGACGCGGCTGGTGGAGGCCTTCGGGACGCGGCGGGGCTTGCGCGACCGGGCCAACCTCGCCGTCGTCGCCGGCACCCGCGACGACATCGCGGAGATGAAATACGAGCCGCGGCGTGAATTGACCGCATTGCTGCGGGCGATCGATCGCCACGATCTCTACGGGCACGTCGCCTACCCGAAGGCGCACGCCCCGGACGACGTGCCGGACCTCTACCGCCTGGCGGCGCGCCGCGGCGGGATCTTCGTCAATCCCGCCCTCACCGAGCCGTTCGGCTTGACGCTGATCGAGGCGGCCGCCAGCGGCTTGCCGGTGCTGGCGACGAACGACGGCGGGCCGAGCGACATCCTCGAAGTCTGCGGCCATGGCCGGCTGATCGATCCGTCCGACACCGCGGCGCTGGGCCGGGCCATCGATGAGGCGCTCGCCGATCGCGAGCAGTGGCTCGCCTGGTCGCGCAACGGGCCCGTCGGCGCCCGCCGCCACTTCCGCTGGCCGGCGCACGTCGAGAGCTACCTCGAGCGCACGGAGCGATTCCTCGACGCGGCGCCGCGCGGCGCGCCCGCGGCGCAGAAGGCGCCGTTCAACCTGCGCGAGCGATTCCTGGTTTCCGACATCGACGGCACCCTGCTCGGCGACCGCGAGTCGCTCGCCGCCCTCGTCGAGCGCCTCGCCGCGGCCAGCTGGGGCCTTGGCATCGCCACGGGACGCCGTTTCGAGAGCGCCCGCAGTATCCTCGACGAGTGGGGCGTGCCGGCGCCCGAGATCTTCGTCACCTCCGTCGGCGCCGAGATCCGCTACGGTCCGCGACACGTCGAGGATCGCGCCTGGACGAGTCATCTCGATTATCGCTGGCGCCCCGACGAGGTGCTCGAATGCCTGCTCGCGGCCGGAGGCGGGAAGTTTCGGCTCCAGCCCGAGAGCGAGCAGCGTCACCACAAGGTGAGCTTCGACGTCGAGGGCGAGCTCCCGCTCTCACTGGCGCGTCTGCGGCGGATGTTGCGCGGGCGCGGCGTGGCCGCGAACCTCGTCTACTCGCACGACAGGCATCTCGATGCGCTGCCCATTCGCTGCTCGAAGGGCCAGGCGATCCGCTGGGTCGCCCAGCGCTTCGGCATCGACCTCGAGGCGATCGTCGTCGCCGGCGATTCGGGCAACGACCGCGACATGCTGACCGGCGCGACGCCCGCGATCGTCGTCGGCAATCACGCCGAGGAGCTCGCCGACCTCGCCGACGATCCCAGCGTCTACTTCGCGCGCGCGCCGCACGCCGCCGGTATCCTCGAAGGACTCGAGGCGCTGGGGCTCGTGCCGCAGAAGGTCGGACGATGAGCCAGGGCGACATCCGCAGCCGCAGCCAGACGCTGATCGAAGCGCTCCGCGAATGGTCACGGCAGGAGCCGGGCTGGGCGGTGCCGTTCCTGCGCCGCCTGGCGGCGATCGGCCGCCCGCTTCTACTGCCCACCGACCTGCGCACGGCGCTCGACGAGCAGCGAGTGAGCGACGCCCAGATCGCCGGCACGCCGCTCGAGCGCGCCGTGTCGCTGGCGCAGGAGGCCGCGGTCGGCGACGGCCGCGTCCTCTTCGCGCTGCGCCCGGCTCTCGGCGAGTGGCAGCACGTCGCGGGCGAGCTCGAGAGCGGCTACCTCGACCCCGTCTCGCCGCAGGAGTATCTGCTCTTCAAGGAGCGGCTCGTGCTCGGCGCGCGGCCCACTTCCGAGTGGAGCCCGACTTTCGACATGTCCCCCTTCCGCCGCGAGCTGCCCCGCCCCGCCGAGGCGCGCTGGATCGGGCGCGGAGCGGAGTTCCTCAGCCGCACGCTTTCCGGCCGCCTGTTCGCGGCCAACGGCGACGGCGACCGGCGGCTGCTCGAATTCCTGCGCCTGCATCAGGCGCGCGGCCGGCAGCTCCTGCTCTCCGACCGTATTCGCACGGTCGAGACCCTTCGCCTGGCGGTGCGCCGCGCGCTCGAGGAGATCGCCGAGCACGACGATGCAGCGGGCTGGAGCGAGATCGAGCCGGCGCTGCGGGAGCTCGGCTTTCAGCCGGGATGGGGCCGCGACGCGGCCACCGCGCGCGACACCCTGGCACTGCTCGGCGAGCTGCTCGAGGCGCCCGATCCGCAGGCGGTCGAGCGTTTTCTCGCTCGCATCCCGATGGTCTTCTCGGTGGTCGTTCTCTCGCCGCACGGATGGTTCGGCCAGTCCGACGTGCTCGGCCGGCCGGACACCGGCGGCCAGGTCGTCTACATCCTCGACCAGGTGCGCGCCCTCGAGCGCGAGATGCGGCGTCGGCTCGACGAGCAGGGCCTCGACGTGGCGCCCCGCATCCTCGTCGTCTCGCGCCTCATTCCCGAGTGCGAAGGCACGACTTGCGGCGAGCGCCGGGAGCCGATCGCGGGCACCGACCACGCCACTATCTTGCGCGTGCCGTTCCACGACGAAGAAGGCCGGATCCATCCCACCTGGATCTCGCGCTTCGAGATCTGGCCCTGGCTCGAACGCTTCGCCGCCGAGGTCGAGCGCGAGGTCCTAGCCGAGCTCGGCGGCCGCCCCGACCTCGTCGTCGGCAATTACTCCGACGGCAACCTCGTCGCGACGCTCCTGGCGCGGCGGCTGAGCGTCACCCAGTGCACGATCGCCCACGCGCTCGAAAAGTCGAAATACCTGCTCTCCGACCTCTACTGGCGAGAGATGGACGATCAGTACCACTTCTCCGCCCAGTTCACCGCCGATCTCATCGCCATGAACTCGTCGGACTTCGTCATCGCCAGCACGCTGCAGGAGATCGCCGGCACACCGACCACGGTCGGCCAGTACGAGAGCCACGCCCAGTTCACCATGCCGGGCCTCTATCGCGTGCTCGACGGCATCGACGTGCGCGATCCGCGCTTCAACGTCGTCTCGCCGGGGGCCGACGCACGCATCTTCTTCCCCTGGGACGACGGTGAGCGACGGCTGCATTCGCTGCACGACGAGATCGAAGCGCTGATCTTCGGCGGCGCGCGCGACGATGCCCGCGGAGATCTCGCCGCGCCGGAAAAGCGGTTGCTCTTCTCCATGGCGCGCCTGGACCGCATCAAGAACCTGTCCGGACTGGTCGAGTGGTTCGCTCGCGACGGTCGGCTGCGGCAGGTGGCGAACCTGCTGGTCGTCACCGGATCGATCCGCGCCGACTCGAGCCAGGACGCCGAGGAACGGCAGCAGATCGAGCGCATGCACCGGCTCTTCGACCTGCACGGCCTCGACGGCCAGGTGCGCTGGCTCGGGCTGCGCCTCGAGAAGAGCCTGACCGGCGAGCTCTACCGCGTCGTTGCCGACCATCGTGGCGCCTTCGTCCAGCCGGCGCTGTTCGAGGCGTTCGGGCTCACCGTCGTCGAAGCGATGGCGAGCGGGCTGCCGACCTTCGCCACCCGCTACGGGGGCCCGGCCGAGATCGTGGTCGATGGTGTGTCTGGCTTCCACATCGATCCCAACCGCGGCGACGAGGCGGCGAGCAAGATCGCCGACTTCCTCGCCGCCAGCGCCAGCGACCCCGACGACTGGCAGCGCGTTTCGCGCGGCGCCGTCGCCCGCGTGCGCGAGCGCTACACCTGGGAGCTCTATGCCGAGCGCCTGATGACCTTCGCCCGCACCTACGGCTTCTGGCGCTTCATGACCGACCTCGAGCGCGCCGGGGCGCGGCGCTACCTCGATCTCTTCTATGCCCTGATGATGCGTCCGCTCGCCGCCCGCGTCGGCGCCGGTCAGTGGGCGGAACCGGAGCCGGGCTTGCGCGCCCGGTAGTGGCCGGGCCGGAACTCGCCCGCCTCGAGCGCCGCCAGCATCCGCTCGCGCACCGAGAGCCAGTCGTCGTAGCCGGCTTTCCCGACCGTGGCGACGATCGCGGCGCGCAACGACCCGCGCATCCTCTGCAAGTCCTCGCGAATGCGGTCACGGAACCACTCGCAGCGGTCGCGCACGGCGATGTCGACGAAGCCCGCGGCCGCCAGCAGCCCGGCGGTGGTCTCCAGGCTCCCGAGGACGACGGGCGGGTCCCACGCCGAAAGGTAATCGGCGAGCCGCGGCAGGGGCTCGCGGTCGGCGCGCAGGTAATCGGCCGCCGCCAGCCAGCCGCCCGGCCGCAGCACGCGCGCGAGCTCGGCAAACAGGCGCGGCCGGTCCGCGACGTGGTAGATCGCGTCTTTGCTGAAGACAATGTCGAACGACGCGTCGGCGAACGGGAGCGGCCCGGGCGCGACCAGCTCGAATTGCACTTGACGGTCGAGCCCGGCGCGCCGCACCCGCTCTCGCGCCTTGTCGACGAGCGATTCCTGGATGTCGACGCCGAAGACGCGGCCGGCGCCGAGCTCCGCCGCGAGCGCGACGTCGACGCCGCCCACGCCGCAACCGAAATCGAGGACGTCGCGGCCGGCGACGTCGATGCCGGCGAGCGTCTCGCGGATCTCGCCGACGCCGCCGGGCGAGATGTAGCCCTCGCCCCAGACGAGCTCGACACGCGCCACGCCATCGTCGGGATACTCGAGCTCGTCCGCCATGCTCTCCCCGCCCGCGTCGCGATCGCTCAGTCGGTGTACTCGTAGCGCAGCGCCGCCACGGTCGGCGCCAGACCTTCCTCGCCGAGCAGCGCCGCCGTCGTCGCCGTGACGAGCGCCGCCGCCCCGGCGCCACGTCCCGTCGCCTCGGCGTCGCCCGTCTCGAGAGGGGCGAGGGCCTCGGCCAGCGCGTGATGGAGGGCGAACATCCGCCGCGCCCAAGCACCGGCTTCGATCGTGTACGCCACCGAGACGGCCGGCTCGTCGACGCGGATCTCGTGCCACCAGTAGCTGGGCAGGAAGATCACGTCGCCCGGCTCGAGCACGGTCTCGTGGGCCGTGGTCTCGGCCACCTGCGGGAAGCGGCCGAGGTCGACGCGGTCGAAGTCGGGGACCTGCGAGCGCCGGTCGGCGTTGGCATAGAGACGCGACCCGTCGGCGGGAGAGAACAGCCGCACCTTCTTGCGGCCGTGCACTTGGTGCAGCAGCACCTCGTGTACGTGGGCGTGGTTGCGATTGATCATTCCCGGCATGTTGACGATGACGAGCGGCGTGCGGGGATCGGAGTAGAGCCGCGCCGCCAGGGCCGTCGAGTCGCGCTGCGGCGGGAACGGGCAGTCCTCCGGCACCAGGCCCTCGATGACGTAGAGGCACTCGCCGCGCACGAGCAGCGGCTGGTGGCCGTCCGGCCGGCGGATCCGCGCCCAGGCCTCGGCGAGCGGCAGGTCGACCGAGAACTCCCTCACCTCGGGCAGCTCTGCGGCGCGCGCGATCGGCGGCCGGTCGGCGTCCGAGATCTTCGCCACGTTGAGGTCTCTCGCCACGACGCAGGGAACGACGGCGCGGCTCGACTCGAGGAGCCCCATCCACCGAGCGAGGTGCCCCAGATGGTGGAAGCCTTCGATGACGAAGGGCAGGCCGGGATCGAAGAAGCGCTCGGCGAGCGCCGCCGGCTCGGGAGCCCGCAGCCGAGGCAACCGCCGGCGCTCGCGAAAGGGGCCCGCGCTCATCTCCGCGCCGCTTTCGCGAGGCCGATCGTCGTCCAGCCGTCGGTGAGGACGATCGAGACGTCGAGGTCCTCGCGCAACGGCTCGTCCTCGTCCGCCTCCTGGAAGAAGTAGCCGCGCACCGGCAGCGGCGCAGCGCCCGGCTCCGCGGCGGTGACCGTGCCGATCACTTTCCCGGCGTCGTCGACGTCGGCGCGCACCCGGACGTGCAGCCGCCGCCCGCCGTCGACGAAAAGCTCGGCGAGCAGCTGTCGCGGGTCGAGCGCGGTCCGGGCGACGCCCTGCGCAACGGCGAATCGATTGCGGTCGTTCACCGCCATGAACCACTCCGAATCGAACGGCTCTTGCATCCTCGCTCCTATCGGCACATGTTGCCGACGCCTCGCCCCCGCGAAGAGCGCGTTCGCGCCCGCGACCTCATTCGCTGTGCTCGCCCCCGTTCGTGCCCGCGGGAGCGTATCCGACGCTGAACCACCCTGGCGCGAACCCGCGCGCCTCGAGCCAACGGTCGATTCGGCCGTTGTCGCTCAGCGCAGTGAGCCGGCGGGCCCCCGCGCGCTGCGCCTCGCGCAGGCGAGCGTTCAGCAGCCACTCCGCCAGGCCGTGACGCCGGTGCGCGGCGTGCACCACCATGTTGAAGATCTGCGACCGCTCGCCGTCGACGAGCAGCGTGCCGATGCCGACCGGCTCGTCGCCGTGGCGGATCAGGTGATGGCGGACCCCCGGCTGCGTGAGCGAGCGGCGCAGCGCTGGAGCGTAGCCCTCGCCCAGGGCGCCGTCGGCGTCGTAGACGGCGACGAAGAGCCGCAGGAAATCCTCCATGTCGCGCGGCGACTCGACCCGGGAGTGGACGTAGGGCGCGACCGGCGAGACTTCCACCTCCGGCGCGGCGAGATCGAAGAACGACCAGAGATGCCGGAATACGACCGTCCAGCCGCGGGCGCGCAATCGCACGAAGAGGTCCGCCGGCTCGCTCCACGGTGTCACGACGATCACCGGCCGCAGTGCGCGCGCTGCGAAGAGGAGCGCCGTTTGCCGCAGATTCGCTTCGAAGTCGACCTCGCGCCATCTCACGTCGCCGAGGTGATTCCACTCGGGATCGTCGATGCCCGGCGTGAGCGCCAAGCGGCCCCGCCCGTCTCGGGTCACTTCGGTGGCGAAGGTCCGCGCTGCGAATCGAAAGTGCCACTCCTCGACCGCTGCCGCCGCGGCGACGCTCCAGCCGCCGCCGAGCGCACGCTCGAGCTCGTCACCGCGGGATCTCGTCTCCAAGCCCATTCCGGAACCGCCGCTCGGTGCGCGTCAGTCGACTCGGGCGGTCGCCGCAGCCACGGACGCCGGCCGCAAGACCCGCCTGTTCCAGGTGTCGAAGGTGAGCAGGTTCCACAGGAAGTCGGTCGGCCGGCTGCGCACCTCGGCCATCGCCGCGGTCGAGAGCCAAGCGGGACGCTCGATCGCCTCCAGCCGCTCGCGCAGGAAGCCCGCGCTCAGCC
>DASWJT010000005.1:0-81628 GCA_036397015.1 Thermoanaerobaculia bacterium | reverse complement strand
ATCGCGCGCGGCAGCTCGAGGTCGTACGCGGGGACGACGAAGCCGCCACCGGAGATCGCGCGGGAGCTCGACGTGAGCTACCTCCTCACCGCGACCGTGCGCTGGCAGAAGAGCAGCGCCGCGAGCCGGATTCGCCTCTCGCCGGAGCTGGTCGAGATCGTCGGCGGCGCCGCGCCGGCGACGCGCTGGCAGCAGGTCTTCGATGCCGAGCTGGCGAACGTCTTCGAGGTGCAGGAGCGCATCGCGACGCAGGTCGCAGAGGCCTTGAAGTTGGCGCTCGGACCGGCGCAGGCCAAGCGGTTGGAGGAGCGCCCGACTTCGAATCTCGCCGCCTACGACGCCTACCTGAAAGGGCGTCAGGCCTTCGATCGGGGATTCACGGCCTCGACCCAGCTCGAGGCGGCGGCCCAGTTCGAGCGCGCGGTGGCGCTCGACCCGAAGTTCGCCCAGGCCTGGGCGAGACTCTCTCTGGCCCGATCCATGGCTTGGAGCAACGGCGCGGAATCTCCGGAGATCGGCCGCGGAGCGCTCGCCGCGGCCGAGCAGGCGATGGCGATCGCTCCGCGGCTCCCCGAGTCTTACTACGCGTTGGGCGTCTACCACCGAACCGTTCCGTCGGATCCCACTCACGCCGCAGAGGTCCTCCGTCGAGGACTGGAGTCCGCGCCGGACGACGTCGATCTTCTCCGCAACCTGGGCTTCGCGGAGTCGGAGCTGGGGAGGCTCGAAGAGGCGTTGGTGCCCATCCGGCGAGCTGTTTCCCTCGATCCGCGGTCATGGCAAAACCAACTCGCTGTGACGGTCACGATGGTCGATCTTCGTCGCCCGCGCGAGGCACGCGAGGCGGCCGACCGCGGTTTGGCACTCAACCCGACCAACCTCTCGCTGATCGGGTACCGGGTGAAGACTCACCTTCAGGAGGGGGATCTCGTCGCCGCGCGCGCGTTTCTCGCCGGTTTGCCCCCGGAGGTCGATCCCACGGAGCTCGTCGCCTACTCGGCTTACAATCATCAGGCGTGGGCCCTGGATGACGCCCGACGGGATCTCTTGCTCCGGCTGACACCCGCTGCGTTCGGCGACAGCCGCCGCGAGTGGGCGAACGCGCTCGCGAGCGAGGAGTGGTTCCGCGGCCACCGGACGGAAGCGCGAAGATTCGCCGAGGAGGCGCGGAAGAGCTTCGTCGAGGCGATCGCGGCATCGCCCGACGATCCCTTTCTCCATGGCGGCCTCGGGGCCGCGCTCGCCATTCTGGGACGGGAGGAGGAGGCGGTGCGGGAAGGAGAGCGTGCCGTGTCGCTCGCTCCGATCGAGCAGCAACCGAACGAGGTCGGGGGCGGCGCGCTCAAGTACCTCGCCTACATCCACACGCGGCTCGGGCACCAGGAAGAGGCGATCGACGCGCTCGAGAAGCTGCTGAAGCACCCCTACCGCATCACGCCGGATTGGCTGCGGATCGATCCTTTCTTCGCTGCACTGCGCGGCAATCCGCGTTTCGAGAAGCTGGCGGCGGGGTCGCCGTGATCGGCACATCCGTCTCGCGTTACAAGATCCTGTCCAAGCTGGGCGGCGGGGGGATGGGAGTCGTCTACGAGGCCGAGGACCTCGAGCTCGGCCGCCGCGTGGCGATCAAGTTTCTGCCGGAAGAGACCGCCCAGAGTACGGACGCGCTCGACCGCTTCAAGCGCGAGGCGCGGGCCGCCTCGGCGCTCAATCACCCCCACATCTGCACCATCCACGACGTCGGCGTGCACGACGGGCAGCCGTTCCTGGTCATGGAGCGGATGCAAGGCGAGACGCTGAAGCACATCCTCGAAGGGAAGGCGCTCTCCATCGAGAGAGTGTTGTCGCTCGGCGAGCAGATCGCCGACGCGCTCGAGGCGGCGCACCACGCCGGCATCATCCACCGCGACCTCAAGCCGGCGAACCTCTTCGTCACCGATCGCGGCGAGGCGAAGGTGCTCGACTTCGGGCTCGCCAAGTGGACCTCGACCGAACCGGTGACCCCCGACGCGCCGACGATCGCCGAGGAACACCTGACCTCTCCGGGAACGACTCTCGGTACCGTGGCCTACATGTCGCCGGAGCAGGCGCGCGGCGACCGGCTCGACGCACGGAGCGATCTCTTCTCGCTCGGCGTCGTCCTCTACGAGATGGCGACCGGCCGGCTGCCCTTTCCCGGAGAGAGCACGGCGGAGCTCTTCAAGTCGATTCTGGCGGACACTCCCGCGCCACCGAGCCACGCGAATCCCGAGGTTCCCGTGAGACTCGACGACGTGATCCTGAAATGCCTCGAGAAAGATCCGACACTTCGCTACCAGACTGCGGCGGGAGCGAGGGTGGACTTGAAGCGGCTGCTACGCGACCGCGGCGTATCATCGGGCTCAGCGGTTCGTGCCGGTTTTCCCGTAGCTGAAAGGCTTTCATTGAAGGGAAAGAGCTCGCTCGGCGCGCGCCTCGGCGTGGCGGTCGGGATTGCCGCGGCTGTCGTTGCAGCGATTCTCCTGGCGCTCTGGCTCGCGCAGGGACGAACCGCGAAAGAAGGCCCGGCTGCGGTCGCTGCTTCCGAGAAGCGAATCGCGGTGTTGCCCTTCGAGAATCTCGGCGCCGCCGAGGACGGCTACTTCGCCGACGGCATGACCGACGAAGTACGGAGCAAGCTCTCGGGTGTGCCAGGGCTCGCGGTGATCGCGCGCGCCAGCTCGAATCTGTACAAGGCGACGACCAAGGCGCCCGGAGAGATCGCGCAGGAGCTCGGCGTGACCCACCTGCTCACGGCGACGGTGCGCTGGCAGAAATCGGGCGCGTCGAATCGCATCCGCTTGTTGCCCGAGCTGGTCGAGATCGCCGGCGGCGGCGCTCCGACGACGCGCTGGCAGGAGACGTTCGACGCGGAGCTGGCCGACGTCTTCGAAGTCCAGGGGCGGATCGCGGCGGAGGTGGCGAAAGCGCTGGAGTTGGCGCTCGGGGCGACGCAGGCGAACAGCCTGGAGGAGCGACCCACCTCGAACCTCGCCGCGTACGACGCCTACCTGAAGGGCCGCGAGATCTCCGACCGCGGGTGGGACGTTCTGAACCAGCGCCAGGCGGCGACCCAGTTCGAGCAGGCGGTGGCGCTGGATCCAGGATTCGCCCTGGCCTGGGCGAGGCTCTCTCTTACCCGCTCCCTTCTCTACCAGGCCGGCGTGCCAGCGCCGGAGATCGGCAAGGCGGCGCTCTCGGCAGCCGAGAAGGCGTTTGCGATCTCGCCTCGACTCGCCGAGGCGCACTTCGCGCTGGGCGTTTTCCACCGCATGGTGACGCGGGATCGCGCCCAGGCGGTGGAGGTCTTCCGCCGGGGTCTGGAGATCGCCCCGGACAATGTGGACCTGCTCCGCAACCTGGGGTACGCCGAGTCGGAGCGGGGGCGTCACGAGGGGGCGCTCGCGGTGATGCGCCGGGCGGCGTCCCTCGATCCGCAGTCGTGGGCAGATCAGCATTCTCTGTCGCGAACGCTCTTGATGCTCGATCGTCCCCGCGAGGCTCGGGAGGCTGCGGACCGCGGCCTCGCCCTCAATCCCGTCCAGCTCGACCTGATCCTGCGGAAAGTGCAGACCTACGTACAGGAGGGGGATCTCGCGGGAGCGCGGGCGGTGATCGCTCGGATGCCGAAGGAGGTGGAGCCTGCGGCATTCGTGGCGTACTCCGCTGTCTACGATCTTCCGTGGGTGTTGGACGCCTCGCAGCGCGACCTGTTGCTGCGCCTGACACCGGGGGCCTTCGGCGACGACCGCGCGACCTGGGCGAACGCTCTGGCGAGCGAGTACTGGCGGCGCGCGAAGCCGGCCGAGGCGCGGCAGTTCGCCGAGGAGGCCCGGAAGGAGTACCTCGAAAAGCTCGAAGAGATTCCTGACGATCCAGGGCTTCATGCCAGCCTCGGGGCGATCCTGGCCCTCCTCGGCCAGAGCGAGGAGGCGGTGCGGGAAGGGGAACGAGCCGTGGTGCTGGCCCCCGACCCGCGGGAGGGCACGGGAGCGCTCTACAACCTCGCCCTCGTCCACACCCGGCTGGGAAACTCCGAGACGGCAATCAACATGCTGGAGCGACTGCTCGAGGCTCCCAACATGATGACCCCCGGCTGGCTGCGCGTCGACTCCAATTTCGATCCGCTGCGCGGCAATCCACGCTTCGAGAGGTTGGCCGCCGGCGAGGGCTGAGCGCGGCGACGGCTCAGCCGGTACGCCGGCGGTACCACTCGACGTAGCGCTTCAACCCTGCGCGGATCGGTACCCTGGGCTCGTAGCCGAGCATCGCGCGCGCTTTGGTGACGTCGGCGAAGGTGATGGGCACGTCGCCCGGCTGGTCGGGGAGCATCTCGATCGCCGGCTCGACGGCGAGCTCGGCAGCGATCCAGTGCACGAGGTCGATCAGCGCCGTGGTCTGCGAGCCGCCGAGGTTGAAGATCTCGAACTTCGGGGCGAGGTCGAGCGCGGCGACGACGCCCTCGACGATGTCGTTGATGAAAGTGTAGTCGCGGCGGCTCTGGCCCGTGCCGTAGAGCGGCACTGCCTTGCCGCGGGCGAGCAGGTCGGTGAACTTGGCGATCGCCATCTCCGGTCGCTGCGACGGGCCGTAGACGGTGAAGAAGCGCAGGCACGAGGTGCGCAGGCCGTAGAGGTGGGAATAGTTGAAGCAGAGCAGCTCGCCGGCGCGCTTCGTCGTCGCGTACGGCGAGATCGGCAGGTCGACCGGGTCCGACTCGGCGAATGGCACCTTCTCGTTGATGCCGTAGACCGACGAGGAGGAGGCGAAAACGAAGTTGGCCGGCCCGTGGTGGCGCGCCGCCTCGAGCAGCCGCAGCGTGCCGATGCAGTTGACGTCCTCGTAGAGGATCGGCTCTTTCAGGCTCGGCCGCACGCCGGCGCGGGCGGCGAGGTGGACGACGGCGTCGAAGCGCTCGTCGCGGAAGAGCCGGTCGACGAGTGCCGCGTCGCGGATGTCGCCCTCGACCAGCCGCCAGCCCTCGTGCCGCGCGAGCCCGGCGGCGTTGGCGCGCTTCAGGCGCGGGTCGTAGAAGTCGTTGAAATCGTCGAGCGCGACGACGCGATCGCCGCGCGCGAGCAGCCGCCGCGCGACGTGCGAGCCGATGAAGCCGGCGCCGCCGGTGAGCAGGATCTCTTGGGACATGGGGACTCGGTGCGCCGCTCCGCGCCGCAGATTACCTCAGTCGCCGACGGGCTCCGGCTCGATGCCTTCGGCCTCGAGCTCCCTCACCGTGTCGTCGAAGCGCCGCTTGATCCCCTTCTCCTGCCGGTTGCGGATCAGCCAGCGCAGGAAGCGGGATTCGTTGACGCCGACGAGGATGTCCTCGACCGCCTCGGCGAAGCGGGGGTCGTTGAGCAGCCGCGCGGCGCTGCCGTCGCCGCGGTTGAGCTTCTCGGTGACCTCGCGCAGATTGCGCAGCAGGGCGGTGAGCTCGGCGGCGACCTCGCGTCCGAACTCTTCGTCGTCGAGGAGCTTCGGGCCGAGCGCCTGCGAGCCGTCCTTGGCCAGCTTGCCGGCGGCGGCGGCGAGGCGCTCGCTCGTCGCGTCGAGGTTGGCGAGGATCTTGTCGACGCGCTCCTTGGTGGCGGGGTCGTCGAGCAGCGCCGGCAGCGCACCCTGGCCGGAGTCGGCCTTGGCGAGCACCGACTCGAGCCGCTCGACGGCGCTCGCCAGACGCTCGGCCAGCTCACGGTCGTGGAGGAGCCGGCCCACGGCGCCGCGGCGGTCGTCGAGGCCCTCCGCCGCCTTGCGCACCGCCGTCATCGTCGCGTCGAGCTGCTCGCTGACCTGCTCACCCGCCTCGCGGTCCATCAGGACCTTGCCGAGGACGCCCTCGCCGCGCTCGATCGAGCCGAGGATGCGGGTGAGCTGGCTGGCGATGCGGGCGATATCCTCGACCACGTCCTGACCGGTCTCGGCCAGACGGTCGACGTCGGTGGCCGCGGCCGACGGAATGACGCCGCCGTCGGGCACCATCGCCGCGGCCGGCGAGCCCGAGGTCACCTCGAGGAACTTGTCGCCGAGCAGGCCGAGCGTCTTGATGCGCGCCTCGGAGTCCTCGCGGATGCGCTCGCCGTAGCGGGCGTCGATCGCCACGCGCACCTCGAGCTGGCGCTCGCCCATGTCGGCGGGGAGAACGACGCGCTCGACCGAGCCGACGTTGACACCGTTCAATTGCACCTGGCTGCCGACGGCGAGGCCGTTGACACGCTCGAAACGGACGATGTAGCGGTTCTTGCGCACGAAGAGGTTCTGCCGGTCGCCGAGCAGGGCCAGCGCGGCGATGCCGACGGCGAGGGCGGCCAGCACGAGCAGTCCGACGCGGCGGGCGGCGGCGGTCTCACGCGACATCGGAAGTCTCCTCTCGCCCGGCGAGAAAGGCGCCGAGCAGCGGGTCGGCGGAGCGCTCGGCCTCGGCGAAGGTGCCGAGGAAGCGGAAGCGCCCCTGGTCGAGGAAGGCGATGCGATCGGTGACGGTGCGGGCGAGCGGCAGGTCGTGGGTGACGACCACCGTCTCACAACCGGTGGCGCGCTGGGTGTCGAAGATCATCTTGGCGATCGACGCCGAGCTCATCGGATCGAGACCGGTCGTGGGCTCGTCGAAAAGCAAGACCTGCGGCTCGAGCGCCAGGGCGCGGGCGAGGGCGACGCGCTTGCGCATGCCGCCGGAGAGCTCGGCCGGCCACTTCTCCTCGATCCCCTCCAGGCCGACCTTGCCGAGCAGCTCGCGCACGCGTTCGGGCAGGTCGGTCTTGGCGGCAGTGCGGTGCTCCCGGATCGGAAAGGCGAGGTTGTCGAAGACGTTCATCGAATCGAAGAGCGCGCCGCCCTGGAAGAGCATCGCGATCTTGCGCCGGATCGGCAGCAGCTCCGCCTCGCTCAGGCCGACGATCTCGCGGCCCTCGAAATGGATCGAGCCCTCGTCCGGCTGCTCGAGGCCCGCCAGCAGGCGCAGGAGCACGCTCTTGCCGATGCCCGAGCGGCCGAGCACGGCGAGGCACTCGCCGCGATGGAGGGTGAAACCGACGCCGCGCAGGACCGCCTTCTCGTCGTAGCCCTTGACGAGCCCGGAGACCTCGAGGATCGGCGGCGCGCTCATGTCAGCAGATAGAAGAGCTTGGTGAGGAAGAAATCCGACACCAGGACGAGGATCGAGGCGAGCACCACGGTGTTGGTCGTCGCGCGGCCGACGCCGTCGGCGCCGCCGGAGGTGGTGAGGCCGTTGTGGCAGGCGACGGTGGTGATGAAGAAGGCGAAGAAGACCGACTTGCCGACGCCGCTCGCCACGTCCTCGAGAGTGAGCGAGGTGGCGACGTCGTTCCAGTAGAACGACTGCGTCAGGCCGAGCTCGTAGGTGGCGACGAGCGAGCCGCCGAAGACGCCGAGCAGGTCGCCGAGGAGCGTCAGAATCGGCAGCATGAGGAGCGTCGCGCCCAGCTTCGGCACCACCAGCTTCTTGATCGGATCGGCGGCCATAGCGCGCAGCGCGTCGATCTGCTCGGTGACTTTCATGGTGCCGAGCTCGGCCGTCATGCCGGCGCCGATGCGGCCGCCGACGATGAGCGCGACGAGCACCGGCGAGAGCTCGCGCACGAGCGACTTCGAGACCACGGTGCCGATGTAGTACTTCACGCCCAGCCCGGGCAGCGAGTACGCCGTCTGCAGCGCCAGCACCATGCCGGTGAAGACGGTGGTGATGCCGGCGACGCCGAGCGAGCGGACGCCGATCTGATCCATCTGGCGCATCCAGGCGCCGAGCTCGAGCGGACGCCGCGGCAACCGGGCGAGCGCGCGGCCGCCGAGCAGAGCGAGCGCGCCCGCCTCCTCGACGAGGGTGCCGATCCGTCCGGCGAGGCTCATCGCCACAACCGCCGCGCGGTCGCGGCGTGGACGGCGGCGAAGGCGAGATCGCCGAGCGCCGGCCCCCAGGCGCCGGCCAACCGCGGCTCGCCGAGCGCCGAAGGGAGGAGCGAGAGGAAGCCCGCGAGGCGCCCGACGATGGCGATCGCCACCAGCGGCCGGTAGGCGGCCGGATCGCTCGCGGCGACGAGGTAGACGCCCGCCACCATCGCCAGCAACACGGCCATGCTGCGCAGGTAGAATGCCTCACCGGGGAGCGGCAGTGCGAAGGCGCGCTGGAGCAGCTCCGGTGCCAGCAGCATTAGGCCCGCGAGGACGAAGTCGTAGAGGGCTCCGATCCGGAGCGAGATCGAAAGCGCGCGGAAACGCCCGCCGGGCGGTGCTCCCACGAGGCGAAGGGGCATCGGCCGCGACTCTACCAGCGCCCGGCGAGCCCGCCAGCGATCCCCTGCGCGAAAGGTCCGACGACGTGAGCCAAGCTCTGGAAGCGAAGATCTGGGAGGTCCTGAAGGGCGTCCGTTTCCCCGGCATGAGCCGGGACATCGTGTCGTTCGGCTTCGTGCGCGCGGTGGCGGTCGCCGACTCCCGCGTCCAGATCCTGCTCGACATCACCACCCGCGACGCGGCGGCCGCCGAGAGCGTGCGCGGCGAGGTCGAGCGCGCGGTCACCGGCGTCGCCGGCGTGACCGCGGTCGAAGTCGAGCTGCGCATCGCCGCGCCGCCGTCGCGCGAGGAAGCGGCAGCGCAGGCGATCGCCCGCAACCCGTCGCTGCTCCCCGAGGTGAAGGCGGTGATCGCGGTGGCGAGCGGCAAGGGCGGCGTCGGCAAGTCGACGGTGGCCGCCAACTTGGCGCTGGCGCTCGCCCGGTTCGGCAAGCGGGTCGGGCTGCTCGACGTCGACATCTACGGCCCCTCGGTGCCGACGATGTTCGGCGTCAAGGAGCGGCCGGTGGTGATCGAAAACCGCATCCAGCCTTACGAGCGCTGGGGGGTGAAGCTGATGTCGCTCGGCTTCATCCTGGAGACCGACACGCCGGTGATCTGGCGCGGGCCGATGGTGATGAAGGCGATCGAGCAGCTGATGGGCGACGTCGACTGGGGCGAGCTCGATTTCATGATCCTCGACATGCCGCCCGGCACCGGCGACGCGCAGCTCACGGTGGCGCAGAAGATCGGCCTCGCCGGCGCGGTCATCGTCTCGACGCCGCAGGACGTAGCGCTCATCGATGCCCGCAAGGGCCTCGCCATGTTCCGCAAGATGGAGGTGCCGGTCCTCGGCCTGATCGAGAACATGGCCACCTTCGTCTGCCCGAACTGCGGCCACGAGACGGCGATCTTCCGTTCCGGCGGCGGCGAGCGCACGGCCCGCGAGCTCGCCATCCCGTTCCTCGGCTCGATCCCCCTCGACGCCGAGATCGCCGAGGGCGGCGACGCCGGAACCCCGATCGTCGTCAAGCAGCCGGATGGCCCCCACGCCGCGGCGTTCCGCCGCCTGGCCGAGGCGGTGGTCGAGGCGGTCGCGGTAACGGCCGTAGGCTCACCGGAGCCCAAGGCGTAGAGTGCCGACATGGCGACGAGCGCCTCCGAGCGGAAGTTGACGCGGGCGGATTACGTCCTCCTTCCCGAGACGGTTCACGTGCAGAACCTCCTGGGAGGAGAGCTGCAGATGACCGCCGCGCCGACGAGGAAGCACCAAGACGTTCTTGCCCGTCTCTACGAGGAGGTGGGTCTGTTCGCGCGCGACCGCGGACTCGGGCGCTGCTGGTTCTCGCCCTTCGACGTCTTCCTGACCGACGTCGACGTCGTGCAGCCGGATCTCCTCTTCGTCGCCGCGGACCAGCTCGAGAAGGTCACCGAGCGCGGCCTGGAGGGCCCTCCGACGCTCACCGTCGAGGTCCTCTCCGCTTCGACCCGCCGTCAGGACGAGGTCGAGAAGCGCCGTCTCTATGAAGCGACTGGCGTCGTCGAGTACTGGACCATCGACCCCGAGCTCGAGCGCGTCCGCGTCTTCCGGCGGCCGGCGCCCGAAGCTCCCTATGCGCCGCCGCTCGAGCTCGCGGCGGAGCGAGGTGAGCGGCTCGCGTCGCCGCTCCTGCCGGGACTCGAGCTCGCCGTCGCCGAGCTCTTCCGCGGCATCTAGCTACCGATCGACCACGAAGGCTAGCCGGTCGTCCGCAGAGGAGACGGCGATCCGGGTCACGTTGCCTACGCCCTGGCCGGCGAGGTCGGCGAGCTCGATCCACTCGGTGTCGGCGCCCGGGCGCAGGCGATAGAGCCGGGCGCCGACCGCAGCGACCAGGACGCCGTCCGGGGTCCAGGCATAGTCGCGGTTTTCGCTCGCCGGCGCCGGCGCGAGGCGGCGCGGCTCGCCGCCCGCGGCGGCGACGGCGAAGATCGCGAAGCCATCGCCATCGGGGGCCACGTAGCTCGCCTCGCGCGTTCCCGGCGTCTTGTGGATCGAGCGGCCGATGCGCTCGGCGACGATCGTCGCCGTTCCGGATCCGAGGTCGAGCATCCGCAGCGTGAACGGCTCGCCGAGGACGAAGAGGGCGAGTGTCTTCTCGTCGAGCCAGGCGTGGTAGCCGACGCCTTTCACCTCGGGCGCGAGCGGCTCGGGATCGCCGCCGGTCGGGTAGGCGAAACTCCACAGCCGCTGCGTTCCGTCCGCCTCGACGCGCACGGTCGAGAAGCGGGAGCCGTCGCCGTAGGGCGTCGGAGAGTACTCGCTCTCCGGCGTCGCGGTGACCTGCCGCGTGACGGCCGTGGCCGAGTCGATCTCCCAGAGGTCCGTCTGGCCGTCGCGGAACGAGGTGTAGAGGAGCTTCGCGCCGTCCGGCGTGAACGCCGGCTGGTTGTCGTAGCCGTCGCGGTCGGTCAGGTTGCGCGGCGCCTCGATCCGCCAGGCCTCGCCGTCGCGGACGAGCTCGGCGACCCAGACGTCGGTGGCGGGCGGCGCCGGCTGCGCGGCGGCGACGGCCGACGCCAGGGCGGCGAGACTCGCGAGCGCGAAGATCGAGCGGGCGAAGCGCATCGTGGTCCTCCTCTCGGCGCGACGAGAGTCTCTCACGGCGACCTTTTCTCGTCGCCGCGGCGTGCCGAGACGATAGGCTCGTCGGCATGGCGGTGGCGATCGTCGCGGACGCGCACGTCGGCGGCCCGGGTGGGCCGGTCGGGCCGCTCCTCGCGCAGCTCGTCGAGGTCGCCGCGCGGCGGCCGGAGCGGCTGGTGCTGCTCGGCGACGTCTTCCAGGTCTGGGTCGGCTACCCGCAGTACGAGACGCCGCAGATCCGCAGCTTCCTCGGAGCAGTGGGCGTCGTGCGCGCGGCCGGCGTGCCGGTCCACTACATCGAGGGCAACCGCGACTTCTACCTCGCCGAGAGCGCCGGCGCCACGGCGTTCGACTCGGTCGGCAGCGAGCTCGCCTTCGAGTCGGGCGGCGTGCGCTACCTCGCCGTGCACGGCGACGGCTTGAACGACCGCGACCGCCAGTACCTGGCCTGGCGCTGGCTGTCGAAGAGCGCGCTCTCGCGCCTGGTCGTCCGCAGCCTGCCGGCGCGCGCCGTCGGGCGCTTCGTGGCGTCCACCGAGCGCCGGCTCACCGGCACCAACTTCAAGCACAAGATTCGCGTCCCCGAGGAGGCGATCCGGCGCTACGGAGAGCGCCGTCTCGCCGAGGGGCACGACGTCCTCCTGCTCGGGCATTTCCACCAGGCGCGTGCCTGGCGCATCGCCGGTGGCGAGATTCGCCTGCTCGAGGCGTGGTTTTCGAGCCGCCGCGTCGAGTGGATCGGCTAGCGCGAGCCGTGCGCGCTAGGATCGCGCCCTCGTGCCTCGGCGACTCACCATGCTCGGCAGCGGGACCTCGACGGGGATCCCCGTCGTCGGGTGCGGCTGCGCGGTCTGCACTTCGCGCGATCCGCGCGACCGGCGGATGCGACCGGGCCTCAAGCTCGAGCTCGCCGGCGGCACCGTCGTCGTCGACACCTCGCCGGATTTCCGCGAGCAGGCGCTCAAGTTCGGCGTCGAGAGCGTCGACGCCGTGCTCTACACCCACTCGCACGCCGACCACGTCTTCGGGCTCGACGACCTGCGCATCTACAACTTCCGGCAGCGCCGGGCGATCCCCTGCTACGGCTCGCCGCAGACGATGCGGCGACTGCGGCAGATCTTCGCTTACGTCTTCGAGGAGGGCCAGGAGGGCGGCGGCAAGCCGAAGCTCGACCTCGTCGACATCGAGGCGCCTTTCGAGCTTCTCGGCGAGACGGTGGTGCCGATCCCGGTCTGGCACGGCGACATGCCGGTCTACGGCTACCGCGTCGGCGGCTTCGCCGTCGTGACCGACGTCAACCGCATCCCGGAGGAGAGCTTCGCGCTGCTCGCCGGCGTCGACACGCTCATCCTCTCGGCGCTGCGCTACACGCCGCACGCGACGCACTTCACCGTCGAGGAGGCGATCGGCGTCGCCGGGCGCATCGGCGCGCGCCGCACCCTGCTCACCCATATCGCGCACGAGATCGAGCACGGGCGGCCGCGGGTCGCCCTGCCCGGCGGCGTGGAGTTCGGCTATGACGGCTGCGTGGTCGACCTCGACTGACTCGGCGGTCGTGCCGGCCGGTGCGGTGGCGCGCGGAACGGTGCGGCTGCCGGGCTCGAAGAGCGTCACGCATCGCGCCTTCGCTCTCGCGCTGGTGGCGCGGCGCGAGCTCGTCGTCGAGCGCCCGCTGCTCGCCGACGACACCGAGCTCGCCCTCGCGGCGCTCGCGACGCTCGGCTGCGACGTCGAGCGGCGGCCCGAGGCGGTGACGATCCGGCCTGCCGACCACGATCCCGCAGGCGGCGCCATCGACTGCGGCAACGCCGGCACGCTGCTGCGCTTCCTGGTCGCGATCACGGCGACGATTCCGGGGAGGTGGCGGCTCGACGGCGTGGCGCGGCTGCGCGAGCGTCCGGTCGGACCGCTCGCCGCCGCGCTCGCCGCGCTCGGTGTCGAGATCGCGTGGGAAGGGCGCGCCGGCTTCGCGCCGCTCGTCGTCCACGGCGGCGAGCTCGCCGGCGGCCGTGTGGCGCTCGACGCCGGCGAATCGAGCCAGTACCTCTCGGCGCTGCTCCTCGCCGGCCAGCGCGCCGCCGGACCGATCACCGTCGAGGCCACCGCGCTCGCCTCGTCGCCGTATGCCGAGCTCACCGCCGAGATGATCCGCCGGCTCGGCGGCACTGTGGAGCGGCCGAGCGAGCGGCTGTGGCGGATGCGCCCGAGCGCGCTCGACGGCGGACATGTCGAGGTCGAGCCCGACCTTTCGGCGGCCGCCTACCCGGCCGCCGCCGCAGCGTTGACCGGCGGCGACGTGCTCCTCGCCGGCGTCTCGATGTCCAGCCTGCAGGGCGACCGCCGCTTCCTCGAGTTGCTCGCCCAGATGGGCGCGACGGTGGTCGAAGAGGTCGACGGCGTGCGCGTACGCGGCGGCGAGCTCGTCGCGATCGAGGGCGATCTCGCCGACATCCCCGATCAGGTGCCGACGCTCGCCGCGCTGGCGCCCTTCGCCCGCGGCACGACGCGGATCACGAACGTCGCCCAGCTGAGAGTCAAGGAGAGCGACCGGTTGGCGGCGATGGCCGCCGAGCTGCGCCGCGCCGGCGCCGAGGTCGACGAGCTCGCGGACGGGCTGGTGATCCCCGGCGTGTGGGCGAGGAGCGAGCCGCCGTCGGTGCCGGTGCCGATCGATCCCCACGGCGATCACCGCATCGCCATGGCGATGGCGCTCGTCGGCCTGCGGCGCCCCAACCTCGCCATCCGCAGCCCGCGCGTCGTCACCAAGTCGTGGCCCGGCTTCTGGGAGACCCTCGGCAGCCTGCTCACGCCGCCGGGCGGCGCGACGCTCGCTTCGTGAGCGACGCCGCGCGGCTCGAGCACCCGGCGCTCGCCGCCGTCGGCGCGCGTGAGCTCGCAGCGGCCGAGCTCAACGATCGCCAGCGGATGGCTGCGCTGCTGCAGGCGGCGGGCCTGCTCTCGCTCTGCGAGATCGGCGGCTGGCGGGTCGCCGACGACTTCGCGTCGGCGCGCTTCGACGACGAGGCGCGACTGCGCGGCGTCAGCGTCGTCGCGGGCGCCGCTGACGAAAGCACGCTCCTCGTCCTGGCGCGCTTCGCGCGGCGGCTCTTCGGCGGCGGCGAGACGATCGCCGGGCGCAGCGCCGTGCGCGCCGCGCTGCGCCGCCTGCAAGCGAGCTGGATCTCGGCGCTCGACCGCGGCGGCAGCGCCGACGCGGCGGTGAGCGAGCTGCTCGCGGCGGCGCCGTTTCTCGCCACAGCGCCGTTCGCACCGGCGCGCGAGGCGCTCGCCGGCGCCGTGATCGTCGCCGGAGAGCGGCGGAGCTGGCGCGCCGGCCGCCGGTTCGGGGGCGTCGAGCCGTCGTCGCACTCGCTCGCCGAGCTGCTCGCGGGCGGCCGGGCGGCCGCCGCCGTGCGCCGCGGCCGGGAGCATTCGGAGAGCGCGGCGGCCGAGCCGATCGCCTTCGCGCGGGCCCTGTGGGCCACCGGCAAGGTCGAGCACGCGCTCGATTCTCTCGCCGGCCGCGAGGGCGTCGAGGCCGATGCGTTGCGCGCCGAGGCGCTCCTGCACCTCGGCCAGCTCGGCGCGGCGCGCGAGGCGGTGCGGCGGCTCGAGCGGCGCGACCTCACCGTCGGCGAGCGAATTGCCGCCGGCGACGCGGTGCTCAGCGTCCTCGCGGCGCTCGACGAGGGCGAGGCGGCGCGCGACTGGGCGGCGAGGGCGATCGCCAGCGCGCGCGGCGCTCAGCGGCGCGGCGCCCGCCTGCTCGCGGCGCTCGCCGCCGTCGACCGGGACGACCTCGCGGCGGCGGAGCGGCACCTCGCCGAGGCGGGGGCGGCGCCGGCGGAGGATCCCTACGCGCGGCTCGAGCTCGACGCGCGGCTGGCTCTCGCCCAGCGGCGCCACGAGGCGGAGAAAGCGCTGCGCCTCGCCGCCACCCGGCTGACGGAGGGGCGCCGTCGCATGGGTCTGGCGCGCGCCGGCCGTGCCTGGAACGCGGTCGGCTTCGCGCGCTCGTTGGGCGGCGATTTCCGCGGCGCGGAGCGCGCCTATGCACACGCCGCGCGCCTGCTGCGCCGCACCGACGGTCCGCTGGCGGTGACGCTCGCCGGGTTCAACCTCGCCGACACGCGCCTGCGGCGTGGCGTCCTGCGCGAGGTCGAGACGATCCTGGCGCAGTCGACGGCGCACAACCGGCGGGCCGGCAACGTCCACGCCCTCGCCGAGGACGAGCTGCTCGCCGTGCGCCTCGAGCTCGTTACCGGCGCCTGGCCGGCGGCCGCCGAGCGCTGCCGGCGCCGCCTCGACGACGGCGCATCGCCGCTCACCGCGTCGTTGCGCGACCGCTTCGCGGTGCTCGCGGCGCGCGCCCTCGGCTGGCTCGGCCGCGCCGCGGAGGCGGCTGCCGTGCTGCGCGACGTCGAGGCGAGCGCCTTGGGCGAGCTCGAGCCGGAGGAGGCCCCGTTCCTGCTCGCGCTCGCCGGGCTCACCGATCGCGCCGTCGAACGGGCAGGAGCCTCGCCGCTCGCCCGCGCGCTCGTCGCCGGCGAGTCTTTGCCGCGGGGCGGCTGGCGCGAAATCACGTGGCTCGGCCGCTACCGGTGCGCCCGCTTCGTGCTCGACAGCGAGCTCGTCTCGCCCGGCTCGGCGCCGGGCGACCTTCGCGCCGAGGCCGCCGCGGTCTTCCGCGCCCTCGGCGCGGCCGCGGCAGCCGCGGTCTGCGAGCGCCGCGCGACGGAGGCGTGGGGCGCACTCGAGCGCTTCCTCGCGCGTCCGGCCGGCGATCGAGCGGCGATGGAGGAGCTCTTCGCCGCGCTCGGTCATCCGGAGGCCGAGCTCGTCGTGCGCGGCGCCGATGGCGAGCGGCGGCTCGCCGGCGCTGGTCCGCCGCGGCCCGATCTCGACGAGCGCAGCGTCGCGCGGGCCGACGGCGAGCTCGTGCTGCGCGCGGCCGGGTTCGACGAGCCGCTGCGCGCCGTGCTGTCGCTCTGCGCCCGCGACCTGCCGCCGCTCGTGGCGGCGGCGGAGGCGTCGGCGAGCAGCAGCCTGCTCGGCGAGAGCCCGGCGCTCCGGGTGGCGGTGGAGCGGCTGGCCAAGTTCGCCGCGAGCGAGCTGCCGGTCCTGATCCTCGGCGAGAACGGCACCGGCAAGGAGCTCGCCGCCCTCGACGTCCACCGCCTGAGCGAGCGCCGCAAGGGGACGTGGGTGACGGTGAACTGCGCCGGGCTGTCGGAGACGCTGCTCCTCTCCGAGCTGTTCGGCCACGTGCGCGGCGCCTTCACCGGCGCCGACCAGCCGCGCGCCGGCTACTTCGAGACCGCGCGCGGCGGCACGCTCTTCCTCGACGAGATCGGCGACCTGCCGCTCGTCGCGCAGGGCTCGCTGCTGCGTGTGCTGCAAGAGGGGGAGATCCGCCGGCTCGGCGAGTCGCTGCCGCGCAAGGTGGACGTGCGGATCGTCGCCGCCACCAACCGTGACCTCGAAGTGATGGTCGAGCAAGGAAGATTCCGCCAAGACCTCTACTTCCGCCTGAAGGCGGCGACGGTCACCTTGCCGCCACTGCGCGAGCGCGGGCAGGACTTGCCACTCCTTGCCGACCGCTTTGTCGACGAATTGCGGGCGCGGGGCCGCAACCCGCGCCTGACGCCCGAGGCGCGCCGCGCCCTCGCCGCCCACTCCTGGCCGGGCAACGTGCGCGAGCTCAAGAATGCGCTCGCCGCGGCGGCGATCCTCGCTGGCTCGGCGGCGATCACTCCCGAGCACCTCGACCTTGCGCCGGTGGCGGCGCCGGCGGGCGAAGGCGACTACCACCGCCAGGTCGAGGAGTTCCGCGTCCGCCTCGTGCGCCGCGCCCTCGAAGCCGCCGACGGCAGCCTGGCCGGCGCCGCGCGCCAGCTCGGCGTCACCCGCCAGTTCCTCTCCCAGTTCGTGCGCAAGCACGGGCTGCAGGTGACGCGCTAGGGTCGAGCGGATGACCCGCGTCGTTCTGCGGCGGCTGCTGCTCGCGGTGCCGACCACGCTCGCCGTGGCGACGCTGGTCTTCTCGCTGATCCACCTCATCCCGGGCGATCCGGTGCTGATCATGCTCGGCGACGGGGCACAGCCGACCGACGTCGAGGAGCTGCGCGCCAAGCTCGGTCTCGACAAGCCGCTCGTCGAGCAGTACGGGATCTTCCTCGCCGGGCTCGGCCGCGGCGACCTCGGGCGGTCGCTGCACTTCGACCAGCCGGTGGCCCAGCTGCTCGGCCGCCACTATCCGGCGACGGTGGTGCTGGCTTTCGCGGCGATGGGGCTGGCGATCGCCGTCTCGCTGCCCCTCGGCATGCTGGCCGCGTACCGGCACGACGGCTGGATCGACCGGAGCGCCCGGCTCTTCTCGCTGCTCGGCGTCTCGGTGCCGAACTTCTGGCTCGGCCCGCTCGCGATCCTCCTCTTCTCGATCCAGCTCGGCTGGCTGCCGGTCTCCGGGTGGAGCGATTGGAAGAGCCTGGTGCTGCCGGCAGCGACGCTCGGCGCGGCGCTCGCCGCGCTGCTGACGCGGATGGTGCGCTCGGCGCTCGCCGAGGAGCTCGGCAAGCCGTACCTGGTGACGGCAAGAGCCAAGGGCCTCCGGCCCTTTCGGGTCGCCACACTCCATGCGCTACGCAACGCCCTGGTGCCGGTGGTCACCGTCGTCGGCCTGCAGTTCGGCTCGCTGCTGACCGGCGCCATCCTCACCGAAACGATCTTCGGCTGGCCGGGGCTCGGGCGGCTGCTCATCCAGGCGATCCGCCTGCGCGACTTCCCGCTCGTGCAGGGGAGCGTGCTGGTGATCGCGGTGACCTACGTGGCGGTCAATCTGGTGACCGATCTCCTCTACGCTTGGCTCGATCCGAGGATCCGCGTCTCGTGACGGCGGCGCTCACCGCCCGGCGCGGAATCCTCGCCCGCCGCGGCGCCGCGGCGGGCGCGATGGTGGCGCTACTGCTCGCCGCGGCGCTCGTCGGGCCGTGGCTGGCGCCCTTCGGCTACGAGCAGCAGGATCTCGACCGCCGGCTCGAGGGGCCGACGCGCGATCATGCGCTGGGGCTCGACGAGCTCGGCCGCGACGTCCTCTCGCGCCTGCTCGTCGGCGCGCGGGTTTCGGTGGCGGTGGGCCTATCGGTGGTCGGGCTGGCCGGCACGATCGGCACGTTGCTCGGCGCCGTCGCGGGCGCCATCGGCGGCCGTGCCGACGCCCTGCTCATGCGCACGATCGACGTCTTTCTCGCCTTTCCCGGCATCCTGCTCGCGATCGCGCTCGTCGCCGTGCTCGGGCCGGCGCTCGAGCACGTCGTGCTGGCCCTGGTGGTCATCGGCTGGGTCGGCTACGCGCGCCTGGCGCGCGGCCAGGTGCTGCAGCTGCGGGAGCAGGAATTCGTGCTCGCGGCGCGCGCCGCCGGAGTGCCCCTGGCGCGCCTCGTGCGCGTGCACCTGCTGCCCAACGTGCTGCCGGTGGTGATCGTGCAGGCGAGCCTCGGATTGGCCGGCGCCATCCTCGCCGAGGCCAGCCTGTCGTTCCTCGGTCTCGGCATCCAGCCGCCGACGCCGAGCTGGGGGGCGATGATCAACGCCGGCAGGAGCCACCTGCTCGACGCGCCGCACCTGACGCTGGTGCCCGGGCTCGCCATCGTCTTCGCGGTGCTGTCGCTCAACTTCCTCGGTGACGCGCTCGTCGACCGCCTCGATCCGCGGCGGAGGGCGCGATGACGCCGAAGTCGGTGTCGCAGTGGATGTCGAAGCGCGTCCTGCAGCCGGTCGTCTTGCTCGTCGACTCCGACGCCGAGCTGCTCGCGCGCTTCGAGGCGGAGGCGCGCGAGCACTGGGGCGATCGCTGCTACCTGATCACCGCGACGACGCCGGCCGACGCGCTCTCCGGCCTCATTGGCCTGCTCGGCGCCGGCGCGCCGATCGCGCTCGTCGTCGCCGCGCAACGCCTGGCCGGCATGTCGGGCGTCGAGCTGCTGCGGCAAACTCGGCGGCTGGCGCCGAGCGCGCGCTGCGTGCTCGCTGCCGACCTCGAGCGCGCCGGCGCCGCCTTCGCGGCGAGCGACCTCGGCGCGCTCGACTACTTCCTGGTCAAGCCGTGGGAGCCGCTCGCGGAGAAGCTCCTGCCGGTGCTCGACCGTCTACTCGAGGAGTGGCGCGCCGAAGCGCGTCCGGGCGGCGACTCTCTGCGGCTCGCCGGCTCGCGCTGGTCGCCGGAGAGCTACGCCGCCAAGGAGTTCCTGTCGCGCAATCTGGTGCGCTACCGCTGGGTCGACGTCGACGAGGATCCGGCCATGCGCGAGGTCGTCGAGCAGCTCGGCGGCCGGCCGCTCAAGCTGCCGGTCGTCTTCTTTCCCGACGGCCGCCAGGTGGTGGCGCCGACGCTGCGCGCGCTCGCCGACGAAGTCGGCCTGAAGACCGCGCCGGCGCATCCGTTCTACGACCTCGTGGTCGTCGGCTGCGGTCCCGCCGGGCTCGCCAGCGCCGTCTACGGCGCCTCCGAGGGTCTGCACACCCTGGTCGTCGAGCAGAGCGCGCCCGGCGGGCAGGCGGGGACGAGCTCGATGATCGAGAACTACCTCGGCTTTCCGGCCGGCGTCAGCGGCGCCGACCTCGCCATGCGCGCGATGACGCAGGCGCAGCGCTTCGGCGCCGAGATCCTGACCGCTCAGGAGGTCGTCGGCCTGCGCCGCGAGGATCCCTATCGCGTCTTGCGCCTGGCCGACGGCCGCGAGGTCTACGCCCACGCCGTGGTGATCGCCACTGGCATGCGCGTGCGCCAGCTCGAGGTCCCGGGTCTCGAGCGGCTGCTCGGCATCGGCGTCTACTACGGCGCCGCGGCGACCGAGGCGGCGACCTATCGCGGCCAGCCGGTGGTGGTCGTCGGCGGCGCCAACTCGGCGGGGCAGGGGGCGCTGTTCTTCTCGCGCACGGCGAGCCGGGTGACGATGCTGATCAAGAAGCCGTCGCTGGCACCGTGGATGTCGCAGTACCTCGTCGACCGCATCGCAGCGGCCGAGAGCATCGACGTCGTGCCCGGCGTCGAGGTCGCCGCGGTCGCCGGCGAGGGGCGGCTCGAGCGGGTGGAGGTTTGCGAGCTGGCGAGCGGCGCCAAGCGCTGGCTCGACGCCGCGGCGATGTTCCTCTTCGTCGGCGCCTCGCCGCGCTCGGAGATGTTGGCCGACTCTCTGGCGCGCGACGAGCGCGGCTTCCTCTCGACCGGCGCCGACCTGTCGCGCCGGCGCGGCGAGCCGCTCGCGTGGAGCGCCGCGCGCGAGCCGCTGATGTTCGAGACCAACGTTCCCGGCGTCTTCGCCGTCGGCGACGTGCGCGCCGGCGCCAACCGGCGGGTGGCCGCGGCCGTCGGCGAGGGCTCGGCGGTGATGTACAGCGTGCACAAGCACCTGACGACGGTGTGATCGACCGAGAGGCGTCGAAGCGCGACGGCGCTGCGCGGAGCGCGCCTCAATCGTGATCGAGGTGGTCCCAGCCGAGGCGGGGGAGGTGGAGGCGGTGGCCGTCGCGGTCGAGCATGACGACGGCGGCGCCGCGCACGATGCGGCCGATGCGCACGCAGCGGAAGGCGGGCGGCGGCGCGACCGTCTGCGGCAGCGTGAAGAGCAGCACGTAGTCCTCGCCGCCAGCGAGCGCCACCGCCACCGGATCGAGCCCGAGCGCCGTCGCCAACCCCTCGAAGCCGCGCGAGGTCGCGCGCTTGACGAGCCGCAAGTCGAGCTCGACGCCGACGCCGCTCGCCGCGCACAACCGCCGCAAGTCCTTCGCCAACCCGTCGGAGACGTCGATGCAGGCCCCCGCCCGCCGCTCCCCCAACCCCGCCAGCCAACGCCCGAGCGCGAGCTGCGGCGAAGGCAGCACGTTGCGAACCACGGCACGCCGCCCGGCCCCCAGAAGCGCTTCCCCTAAATGGAAGCTCTTGTCTTTGCTTGAAAAGGAAACCGTTCTTCCGACAATCGAAGCGCCGCGAAGCAGGAGCTCGCAGCCGAGGGCGGACTCGCCGACGGTGCCGCCGAGCCACAGGACGTGCCCGGGCCGGGCGCGGTCGCGACCGAGCGAGGCGTCCCGCGGGCGCTTCTCGCCGAGTGCGGTGAGCGAGGTGGAAAGGAGCGGCGCGTGCGCGACGTCGCCGCCGACGAGGGCGAGTCCGGAACGCCGCGCCTCGGCGAGCACGCCCTCGACGAGGCGCCGCGGATCGCTCTCCGGCGGCACCGCCAGCGCGAGCAGCGCCCAGAGCGGGCGCGCCCCCGAGGCCGCCAGGTCGGAGAGGTTGACCGCCACCAGGCGGCGGCCGACGAGGCGCGGATCGAGACCGGTCGCGAAGTGGGTGCCCTCGATCTGCTGATCGACGGTGACGACGAGACGGCCGCGGGCGGCGAGCTCGGCGGTGTCGTCGCCGACGCGACGCGGTTCGCCGAGCCGGCGGCGGAGCCAGTCGACGAAGCGCTCCTCGCCGCCGCGGCTCACGCCCGCCGGCCGGCGGGCAGCGCGCCGCGGCCGTCGGCTCTGCCGGCCGGCAAGAGCGCGCGCTCGACGACCTCCTCCATGCGCTCGACGAGGACGAGGTCGAGCTCGTCGCGCAGCGTCGGCGGCAGCTCGACGAGGTCGCGCCGGTTGGCCCGCGGCAGCAGCACCGTGCGGACGCCGGCGGCGCGCGCGGCGAGGAGCTTCTCCTTGAGCCCGCCGATCGGCAGCACGTCGCCGCGCAGCGTGATCTCGCCGGTCATCGCCAGGCGGCGGTCGATCTTGCGACCGGTGAGCAGCGACAGCATCGCCACCGCCATGGTGATGCCGGCCGAGGGGCCGTCCTTGGGAATGGCGCCGGCGGGCAAATGGACGTGGAAGTCGTGCTGCGCGAAGTAGTCGACGGGATGGCCGTGGCGCACCGCCCACAGGCGGCAATAGGTCCACGCCGCGCGCGCCGATTCCTTCATCACTTCGCCGAGCTGGCCGGTGATCGAGAGCTCTCCCTTGCCCGGCGTCGCGGCCGACTCGACGAAGGTGAGCTCGCCGCCGGTCGCCGTCCAGGCGAGGCCGGTGGCGATGCCGACGCGGTCCCGCGTCAACAGGTCGTCCGAGAAATAGCGCGGCTGGCCGAGCAGCTCCTCGAGCTTGCGCGGCCCGACGGCGACCCGGCGCGAGGTGCCGCCGGCGACGCGCACCGCCACCTTGCGGCAAGTGGCGGCGATCTCGCGCTCGAGATTGCGCAGGCCCGACTCGCGCGTCCATTCGTCGATCATGCGGCGCAGCGCCTGCTCCGAGAACGACAGGTGGTCGGCGGTGAGCCCGTTCTCGGCGAGCTGCTTGGGAATGAGGTGGCGCCGCGCGATGGCGAGCTTTTCCTCGAGCGCGTAGCCGGAGAGCCGGATCACCTCCATGCGGTCGAGGAACGCCGGATGGATGGTGTCGAGCAGATTGGCGGTGGTGATCCACATCACCCGCGAGAGGTCGTAGGCGACGCCGAGGTAGTGATCGCGGAAGGTCGAGTTTTGCTCCGGATCGAGCACTTCGAGCAGCGCCGAGCTGGGGTCGCCGCGGTAGTCGGCGCCGATCTTGTCGATTTCGTCGAGCATGAAGACGGGGTTCGACGTGCCGGCCTGGTGCAGGCTCTGCAAGATGCGTCCGGGCAGGGCCCCGACGTAGGTGCGGCGGTGGCCGCGGATCTCGGCCTCGTCGCGCACGCCACCGAGCGACAGGCGCGCGAACTTGCGACCCATGGCGCGCGCGATCGAGCGTCCGAGCGAGGTCTTGCCGACGCCGGGCGGACCGACGAAGCAGAGGATCGGCCCGCGCGCGTCGTCCTTGAGCTTGCGCACCGCCAAGTACTCGAGGATCCGTTCCTTCACCTTCTCGAGGTCGTAGTGGTCCTCGTCGAGCACGACGCGAGCGTGAGCGAGATCGAGCAGATCCGCGCTCGTCGTCGCCCACGGCAGGCCGGTCAGCCAGTCGAGGTAGGTGCGCTGCACGCCGCTCTCGGCGGAGTCGGGATGGGTGCGCTCGAGACGCTGGATCTGACGCTCGAGCTCCTCCTTGGCCTCTTCGGAGAGGCCTTTCTCCTCGGCCAGCTTGCGGTAGCGCTCGACCTCTTCGGCGAGGTCGTCGCCCTCGCCGAGCTCGACCTGGATGGCGCGCAGCTGCTGGCGCAGGAAGTACTCGCGCTGGCTGCGGTCGATCTCGCCGCGCGCCTGCGTCGAGATCTCCTGCTGCATGGTGAGCAGCTGGATCTCGCGATGCATCTGCTCGGCGACGGCGCGCAGGCGCACGAGCGGATCCAGAATCTCGAGGATGCGCTGCGCCTCGGCGAGCGAGAGCTCGAGATTCGAGGCGATGAGGTCGGCCAGACGGCCGGGGTCCTCGAGGTTGGCAGCGAGGACGAGCACCTCGGGCGAGACGTTCTTGCCGAGGCCGACGATGCGATCCATCGCCTCCTTGGCCGAGCGCACCAGCGCCTGCACCTCCATCGTCGGCTCCGGCGCCGGCGCCTCCGGGATCGCCTCGATCCGCGCCTGCAGGATGCCGTCGCTCATGCTGACGTGGCCGATGCGGATGCGCGAGACGCCCTGCGCCAGGATGCGGATCCTGCCGTCGGGCAGCTTGAGCATGCGCATGATCGCGGCGGCGGTGCCGATGGCGTGCAGGTCGCCGGGACCCGGATCCTCGACCGCCGGGTCCTTCTGCCCGACCAGCGCCAGCAGCCGGTCCTCGGAGAGCGCGTGATCGACGGCGCGGATCGACGCCTCGCGGCCGACGGCGAGGGGGAAGATGATGAACGGATAGAGCACGGCGTCTTGGAGCGGCAGGACGGGGAGCAGGTCCGGCAGGCGGCCCGCATCCTCGGCCGGGTCGCGCGTGCGCAGGGGCTGGCTCACGAGCGCTTCTTCTTCTTCGCTTCGGCCTGGTCGGCCTGGCGTCCGTCGAGCAGGAGCTTGAGCTCGGCCATGAACTCGCCGACGTCCTCGAAGCGGCGGTAGACGGAGGCGAAGCGGACGTAGGCGACCTGGTCGAGGTCGTGCAGGCGCTCCATCAGGAAGGCGCCGAGCTCGCGCGCCGAGATCTCGCGGTCCTCGCGCTCGGCCAGCAGGTTCTCGGCGGCGTCGGCGATCTCCTCGAGCTGGCGCGGCGAGACCGGCCGCTTCTCGCACGCCTTCTCGAGCCCCCGCAGCAGCTTGGCGCGGTCGAAGTCCTGGCGCGTGCCGTCGTTCTTGACCACCTTGAAGGCGATCTCCTCGACCTTCTCGTAGGTGGTGAAGCGGCGCCGGCAGGACAGGCACTCGCGCCGCCGCCGGATCGTCGCCGAGTCGCGGCTCTCCCGCGAGTCGACGACCCGATCCTCGATCGCTCCACAGTACGGACAGCGCACGGCGCGACTCTAGCGCAGCGCGCCGCCGGCGCGGTCCGCTTCAATCCTTCGAGCGCAGGGCGACGTTGAGGTGGAGGAGCACGCGCTCGAGATCGGCCTGGTCGGAGATCTCGATCGGCAGATCGCGAATCGCGTCGACGGTGCGCATCTCGCCGTCCTCGACGCGAAGGTTGAGCAGGAAGCGGCGCGCGCGGCGGAACTCGGCGCGTCGCAGCGTCAGCTCGACGGAGCGGTGGATCTCGCCCTTGCCGTTGAGCGAGGGAGCGGCTGGCGCGGCAGCGGGGCGGACCGGCGCCGGAGCGTCCGGCTTGGCAGCGGCCGGCTGGAGAGGCGGCGGGGAGCGGCGGGCGGCGGGCGCCGGCGCGGCGAGCGCCGGCGCCGAGAGCGCCTGCTTGCGGATGCGCTCGAGCTCCGCCAGCACGTCGAGCTTGCCGGGGCGCGCGGCGACGGGCCTGGGCGGTGGCGGGCTCGGCCGCGGCGGCACGGTCGCCGCCGCGGCGACGGGCAGGCCCGCGAGCGGGCGCGGCGCCGGCTTGCCGGGCGGCTCGATCTTGGTCAGCTTCTTCTTCAGGTTGACGAGCGTCAGCTTGGAGATTCCCTTGAGCGTGTCGAAGACTCCCAGACCGGTCGCCGCCGAGGCCTCGAAGGTCGGCCAGCGGCGCGAGTTGAGCGCCCGGTCGAGCTCCTCGAGCTGCACGACATCGGGCAGGTCGCGCTTGTTGTACTGCAGCACGATGGGCATGGCGTCGAGCGCGAGGCCGAGCTCGCCGAGGTTCTCCTCGAGGTTGCGCAGCGAGTCGGCGTTGGCCTTGAGCATCGGCCGCTGCGAGTCGGCGACGAAGACGACGCCGTCGACCCCCTTCAAGACCAACTTGCGGGTGGTGTTGTAGAAGACCTGGCCTGGCACGGTGTAGAGCTGGATGCGGGTGTTGAAGCCGCCGATCGAGCCGACGTCGATCGGCAGCAGGTCGAAGAAGAGGGTGCGGTCGCTCTCGGTCTCGAGGGAGACCATCTCGCCCCGGCTGTCGCCGGCGGTGTGGGTGTAGATGTATTGCAGGTTCGTGGTCTTCCCGCAGAGGCCGGGGCCGTAATAGACGACCTTCGCGGTCATCTGCATCGTGCTGTAGTTGAAGAAGACCATGGCTTTACGCCGGCTTGGGGCGAGTCGAAGTTAGCACCCGCTCTTTCGGCCGGTCAAGGAGATCCTCGCGGGCCAGCCTTTCGGCGAGCCGCCGCTGGGCGGGATCGAGAGGGCCGCTCTCGGCGCGGAGCGCGAGCGTCGCCCGGGCGAGCTCGACCGCCAGCGGCACGAGGGCCGGAGCGCGCGCGGCGAGGGCCGCGAGGTGGCCCTCGATGGTGTCGAGGTCGCCGCGCGCCGCGGGGCCGGTGATCGTGTCGCGGGGCTCGGCGACGGCGAGCGCCGCGGCGAGGGCGCCGCGCGAGAGCTCGCCGTAGCCGCGCAGCGCGGCCTCGGGCAGCCCGAGCTCGCGGCCGACGGCGCGCGCCGTGGCAAGCAGTGTGACGACGCCGCCGGCGGCGAGGGTCGCCGCCCAGTGGTAGAGCGTGCGCTGCTCCTCGCCGACGACGCCGCACTCGCCGCCGAAGGCCTGCGCCAGGCGTCGGCCGAGCGCCCGCGCCTCGGGATCGCCGTCGAGGGCGTAGAAGGTGCCGGGGGCGGGGCTCTCCTCGACCGCGGCGAAGGCGCGCAGCGGATGGAACGAGCCGACGCGGCAGCCGGCGGCCGCGAGCGGCGCCAGCGCCGAGGCGCCGAGGGCCCCCGAGACGTGCAGCGCCAAGCCCTGCCGCTGGCGGGACGCGAGGCGGCGGGCGACTTCGTGGATGCGGCCATCGGGCGTGGCGATCCAGATCCAGCGCGCCTCGGCCGCCGCCAGCTCGAGGGAGCTGGCGATGCGGGCGCCGAGCCGCTCCGCGAGATCGGCGGCGCGGGGCGAACCGGGCGTGCCAGCGACCGAGAGGCAGCGTGCGCCGGCGCCCACCGCCCAGTGCGCCAGGCTCGAACCCACGCGGCCCGGCCCGACGAGGGCGAAGGTGAGGTCTGCGAGCGGCCCGGGCGCCGAATTCACTGCGCTAACATAAACGGTTCGAGTCGCGCCGCGCAAACTAGGCAGGGCGCGGCGGCGGAGGACCGGCGAGACGAGATGGCGAGGAGCTCAACGGGCGGAATCGAGCTGTCGAAGCGGGATCGCGAGATCCTGCGCGACGTCGTGCGCACCTACCTGCTCTCCGGCGAGCCGGTGAGCTCGCGCACCGTCGCGCGACAGGCGAGCCTCGGCGTCTCGGCGGCGACCATTCGCAACGCCATGGCCGACCTCGAGGAGCTCGGCTATCTCGACCAGCCGCACGCCTCGGCGGGGCGCGTGCCGAGCGCCTCGGGCCTGCATTTCTACATCGACAGCCTGATGGAGTCGAAGGACCTGTCCGCCGAAGAGCGCGGCCGCATCGAGGGCGAGCTCTCGGGATCGAGGCCCGGCGGCGAGCGGCTCGTCGACACCACGACGCAGTTGCTGTCGCGGCTGTCGGGGCAGGTGGGCGTAGTGCTCACACCCGCCTTCGGCGACACCGTGCTCGAGGCGGTCGACTTCGTGCCGCTCTCCGGCCGGCGAGTGCTCTGCGTCATCGCCTCGCGCTCCGGCTTCGTCGAGCACAAGCTGATCGAGGCCGACGAGGAGATGTCGCGCGAGGAGCTGGTGCGCGTCTCCAACTACCTGACCGAGACCTTCCGCGGCCAGACCCTGCGCGCCATTCGCGAGGCGCTGCTGGCGCGCATGCGCGAGGAGCGGGCGCAGGTCGACCGCCTGCTCGGGCGGGCCATCTACCTCGCCGCGCGCGGGCTCGACGCCGGCAGCAGCCCCGACCTGCGCGTCGAAGGGACGAGCACGCTGCTCGCCGCCGCCGGCGGCGCCGAGCTCGAGCGCGTCCGCAAGCTGCTCGAGACCTTCAGCGAGCGGCGCCGGCTGGTCGAGCTCTTGAGCCTCTGCCTCGAGGGCAACGGCGTGCGGGTGGTGATCGGCGAGGACAGCGACGTGACCTCGGATCTCGGGTTGACGCTGGTAGCGCGGCCGTTCGGGCGCGACGAGGCGGGCCGCGGCACGCTCGGCATCCTGGGTCCGGCGCGGATGCCGTACGATCGCATCATTCCGCTGGTCGATTTCCTGGGCGAGGCGCTGTCGAGCGCGCTCGAGCAGAGCGCGGGGCGGGGGGAGAGGCGAGGATGAGCGAAACGAAGGACCTCCGGCCCGCGGCCGAGAGCGTCGCCGACGAGCCCGCGGCGACGGACGAGTCGCGCTTCGCCGACGAGCCTGAGATCGAGATCGTCTCGATCGGCGACGAGGACGTCGCCGCGCCGGCGTCGGACGCCGAGGCCGGAGGCGCCGCCGACGATCTCGACGATCTGCGCGAGCGCCACCTGCGCCTGCGCGCCGACTTCGAGAACTACCGCAAGCGGGCGGAGCGCGAGCGCGGCGAGCGCGTGCGCCGCGGCGTCGGCGACGCGCTGCGCGAGCTGCTGCCGGTGGCCGACAACCTGGTGCGCGCGCTGACGGCGCCCGGCGGTCTCGACGACCTGCGCCGCGGCGTCGAGATGATCGCCCGCCAGCTCGACGAGGTGCTCGCTCGGCAGGGCGTCGAGCCGATCGCCGCCCTCGGCCGCCCGTTCGATCCTCAGCTGCACGAGGCGGTGGCGCGCGAGGAGAGCGCCGAAGTGGAGGAGCCGACGGTGGTCGGCGAGCTGCAGCGCGGCTACCTGCACGACCGAAGTCTGCTGCGGCCGGCGCTGGTGCGCGTGGCGATGCCGGCCGCGCCTGCCGGCGGCGCGCCGGCTGCCGACGCCGAGGACGAGCCATGAGCCGCATCCTCGGCATCGACCTGGGCACCACCAACAGCTGCGTCGCCGTCGTCGAGGCGTTCTCGCCGCGCGTGCTCGCCAACCGCGAGGGGAGCCGCACGACGCCTTCGATCGTCGCCTTCACTGCGGAGGGCGAGCGTCTGGTCGGCCAGGTCGCCAAGCGGCAGGCGATCACCAACCCCGAGCAGACCGTATACGCGGTCAAGCGCCTGATCGGCCGCAAGTTCCACGACGCTCAGGTCCAACAGGCGCGCGAGATGCTGCCCTACGAGATCGCCGCGGCCGCGAACGGCGACGTCAAGATCGCGATCGGCGGCCGCCAGCTCAGCCCGGAGGAGATCTCTGCCCAGATCCTGCGCGAGCTCAAGGAGTTCGCCGAGGAGACGCTGGGCGAGGAGGTGGTCGAGGCGATCATCACCGTGCCGGCCTACTTCGACGATTCGCAGCGCCAGGCGACCAAGGACGCCGGCCGCATCGCCGGGCTCGAGGTGCTGCGCATCCTCAACGAGCCTACGGCCGCGGCGCTCGCCTACGGCCTCGATCGCGCCCAGGGGCTGCGCCGGGTAGCGGTCTACGATCTCGGCGGTGGCACCTTCGACATCTCGATCCTCGAGCTCGGCGACGGGGTTTTCGAGGTCAAGTCGACGGCGGGCGACACCTTTCTCGGCGGCGAGGACTTCGACCGGCGGATCATCGACTGGCTGCTCGGCGAGCACCAGCAGGAAACGGGCATCGACCTGCGCGCCGATCGCATGGCGCTGCAGCGCCTGAAGGAGGCTGCCGAGCGCGCCAAGTGCGAGCTGTCGAGCGCCGAAGCGGCGGCGATCAACCTGCCCTTCATCTCGGCCGACGAGAACGGCCCGCGGCACCTGGCGCGCACGCTCGACCGCGGCGACTTCGAGACGCTCGTCGCCGATCTCGTCGAGCGCACCGAGGGTCCCTGCCGCGACGCCCTGGCGCAGGCCGGCTTCACGCCGGACGACATCGACGAGGTCCTGCTCGTCGGCGGCCAGACGCGCACGCCGCTCGTCGTGCGTACGGTCGAGGCGATCTTCGGCCGCCGCCCCAATCGCGATATCAACCCCGACGAGGTGGTGGCGGTGGGCGCGGCGATCCAGGGCGGCATCCTGGGCGGCGAGATCAAGGACCTGGTGCTCCTCGACGTGACGCCGCTGTCGCTGGGAATCGAGACCCACGGCGGACTGGTCACCAAGCTGATCGAGCGCAACGCCACGATTCCGACCAAGAACTCGCAGGTGTTCACCACGGTGGTCGACAACCAGGACAAGGTCGAGGTGCACGTGCTGCAGGGCGAGCGCGAGATCGCCGGCGAAAACCGCTCGCTCGGCCGCTTCGACCTCGTCGGCATCCCGGCGGCGCCGCGCGGCGTGCCGCAAATCGAGGTCACTTTCGCCATCGACTCGAACGGCATCGTCAACGTCTCGGCGCGCGACGTCGCCACCAACAAGTCGCACTCGGTGCAGATCAACCCGGCGGGCGGGCTGTCGCAGGAGGAGATCGGCCGGCTGGTGCGCGAGGCCGACGAGTTCGCGCGCTCCGACGCCGAGAAGCGCGAGACGCGACGCCTGAAGAACCGGGTCGAGGGCCTGCTCTACACCACCGACAAGGTGTTCACCCAGTTCACCGATTCGATCGCGCCCGGCGAGCGCAAGACGATGGGCGACACCCTGCTCAAGGCACGTGTCGCCCTGGGCAGCGACGAGCGCGCCGATCTCGAGGCGGCGCTCTACGATCTCAATGCGGTCTCGCGCCAGCTCACCAAAATGGTGCGCGCGAAATCGGCCGCGGAGAAGGCCGCGGAGGGCGACGGGCAGAAGGGCGCGGCGGCCGGGGCGCCGCGGGCGAGCGCGGCGCTCGACGCCGCTCCCGAGATCGTCGAGCTCGGCCCCGCCGACGACGAGGGCTGAGCGCGGCCGATGGCGACCTCCTCCGGCCGTGCCTCGGGCCGTCGCGGCACGACCCGCGACTACTACGAGATCCTCGGCGTCGCGCGCGAGGCGACGACGCAGCAGATCAAGGCCGCCTACCGCAAGCTGGCCCTCAAGTACCACCCGGACAAGAATCCCAGCGACGCCGAGGCCGAGGAGCGCTTCAAGGAGGCAGCAGAGGCCTACGCGGTGCTCTCCGACGCCGACCAGCGCGCGCGCTACGACCGCTTCGGCCACGCCGCGGCGGGAGGCTTCGAGGGCTTCGGCGGCGCCGGCGGATTCGACCCGTCGATCTTCGGCGACTTCTCGGACATCCTCGGCGACCTGTTCGGCTTCGCCGGCGGGCAGCGGGCGGGGGGCGCGACGCCGGGCGCCGATCTGCGCTACGACCTCGAGATTTCGTTCGAGGAGGCCGCCTTCGGGGCCACGCGCACGGTCGAGTTCCCGCGCCTCGAGGCGTGCGCGACTTGCGGCGGCGAAGGGAGCGCCGGCGGCAAGCCGCCGGAGAGATGCCGCGCTTGCGGCGGCGCCGGGCAGGTGCGCTTCAGCCAGGGCTTCTTCACCGTCGCGCGCACCTGTCCCAACTGCCGCGGCGAGGGGCGCGTCGTGGTCGATCCCTGCGCGGAGTGCTCCGGCTCGGGCCGGGTCGAGCGCGCGCGCAAGCTCGAGGTGCGCATCCCCGCCGGCGTCGACACCGGCGCGCGCCTGCGGCTCGCCGGAGAGGGCGAGCACGGCCGGCGCGGCGGCCGGCGCGGTGATCTCTACGTCGTCCTCTCGGTGGCGCCGCACGAGACGTTCCGCCGCGAGGGCCCGCACGTCCTCTCCCAGGTCGAGATCGGTTACGCGCAGGCGGTGCTGGGCGGCACGGTCGAGGTGCCGACGCTGCACGGCACGCGCCAGCTCGAGATCCCGCCGGGGACGCCGTCGGGCCGCCTCTTCCACCTGCGCGGCGAGGGAATCGAGCGGCTCGCCGGGCGCGGCCGCGGCGATCACGTCGTCGAGGCAGTGATCCGCGTGCCGAAGCGCGCGGAGCTCGACGACGAGCGGCGCGCGCTGCTGCACCGGCTGGGCGAGCTCGAGGGACGGCCGGCGCGCGAGGAGCGCGGCGTGATCGATCGCGTCAAGGACCTCTTCAGCGGCTGAGGCTCGCCCAGTCTGCGTTCTGTGCGAATCTAGCGCCGCCATGACCGCCAACGCGGTGGTCCGCGTCGAAGCGCCGGCCGAGCTCGAGGACGAGCTCGTCGCCGAGCTCTGGGCGCTCGGCTGCGAGGGGAGCTGGAGCGAGGACGCGGGAACGCCGGAGCGGATTCGCCTGCACGCCTTCTTCGCCGCCGCGGGCCTTCCCGCGGAGGCGGAGCTCGCGGCGCGGCTGGCCCGGCGCGAGGGGGTGCTCGTCGCCGTCGCCGAGGCGGTCGAGCCGCGCGACTGGCAGGCCGAATGGCGCGCCGCGGCGCGGCCGATCCCGGTCGGCCGGCGCTTCCTGGTCGATCCGCGCGAGCCGGAAGAGGTGGCCGCGCCGGTCGAACCCGGCGACCGCTGGCTGTTGCGGCTGCCGGCACGCACCGCTTTCGGCCTCGGCAGCCACGAGTCGACGGCCCTCGCCGTGGAGCTGCTCGAATCGCTGGGCGTCGGCGGCGCGCGCGTCCTCGACGTCGGCACCGGCACCGGCATCCTCGCGCTCGCCGCCGCGCGGCTCGGCGCCCGCGAAGTGGTCGCGCTCGACGTCGATCCCGCTGCGGCACTGCTGCTGCCGGCGACCCAGCGGCTCAACGACACTCGGCTGCTCGCGCTCGCCGGCACCGTGCAAGCGCTCGCGTCGGCGCACCGCTTCGACCTCGCGCTCGTCAACGTCGTGCCGAGCGAGATCGCGGGCGACCTGCCGCAGCTGGGCGAGCTCGTGCGCCGCGAGGGGCGCGCCGTGTTCTCGGGCATCCTCGCGAGCGAGAGCGCGGCGACCCGAGCCCGGCTCGCCGCCGCGGGCTGGCGCGAGGTCGAACGGCGCGGCGCGGGAGAGTGGATCGCGCTCGTCGCGGAGCGTGCCGGATGACCGCGCACGTCGTCTCGCCGATCGAGTTCGACGGACGCGAGATCGAGATCACCGGCAAGGCCTACCATCATCTCTTTCGCGTCAAGCGCCTGCGCGTCGGCGAAGAGCTGCGCGTCGTCGACGGTGAAGGGCGGGCGCGCCGCGGCGTCGTGGCGCGCATCGAGCGCGCCCACGGCGTCGTCGCGCTCGGCTCGGCCGAGCCGTCGCGCGAGAGCGTGCTGCACGTCGAGCTGTGGGTGGCGGCGCCCAAGAGCGACCGCGCGGCCTGGCTGGTCGAGAAGGCGACCGAGCTCGGCGCCGCCGCGATCCGCTTCGTCGCGAGCGAGCGGCTGGCGCGCGACGAGCAGTCGTTCGGCGCCGGCCAGCTCTTGCGGCTGCACCGCGTGGCGCTCGCCGCGGTGGAGCAGTGCGGGCGCAGCTTGGTGCCCGAGGTGAGCGGCCTGCACGGCCTCGACGAGGCGCTGGCGCGTGCGCAGAAGGTGGGCGCGGCGCCGGTCGTCCTCGATGCGACCGGCGAGCGCGCCACGCCGGCGCCCTCCGCCGCCGGCGCGGCGGGCGGCCTGGCGATCCTGGTCGGGCCCGAGGGCGGCTGGTCGCTGGACGAGCGCGAAGCGTTCGCGGCGCACGGCATTCCGCGCTGGTCGCTCGGCGAGCGCGTTCTGCGCGTCGAGACGGCGGCGATCGCGGCGGCGGCGCTCCTCCTCGCGTCACCGATTGCGTTGACACCCCCGGGAGCGGGGTCTAGCATCGGCGCGGGCTGAGCTCCCTCATCGGCAGGGAAGGAGGAGTCCGTGCAATCGAGTCCGTTCGCGGGAGTGAAGTGGGTGTGGATGAATGGCCGCCTGCTCGAGTTCGAGAAGGCGACGATCCACGTCATGTCGCACGCGCTCCACTACGGCTCCGGCCTCTTCGAGGGCATCCGCTGCTACAAGACCGCCGGCGGGCCTGCCGTCTTCCGCCTCACCGAGCACCTCAAGCGCCTCGAGAACTCGTGCAAGGTCTACCGCATGGAGATCCCCTTCGACCGCGAGGAGATGCGCCAGGCGGTCTTCGAGGCGATCCGCGCCAACGAGTTCGAGGAGTGCTACATCCGCCCGATCGTCTTCCGCGGCTTCGGCACCGCGGGCATCAATCCCCTGAAGTCGCCGGTCGAGGTGGCGATCGTCGTCTTCCCGTGGGGCAGGTACCTGGGCGACGACGCCATCGAGCAGGGCGTCGACGCCTGCGTCTCGAGCTGGCGGCGGTCCGGCATGGGCGGCTCGCCGGCGCTCGCCAAGGCGACGGCGAACTACCTCAACTCGCAGCTCATCAAGATGGAGGCGGTGACCAACGGCTACGCCGAGGGGATCGCCCTCGACACCCTGGGCTACGTCTCCGAGGGCTCGGGCGAAAACCTCTTCCTGATCCAGGACGACGTGCTCTGCACGCCGCCGGTATCGTCTTCGATCCTGCCCGGCATCACCCGCAACTGCATCCTCACCTTCGCCGAGGAGTGGGGGCTGCCGATCCGCCGCGATCCGATCCCGCGCGGGGTGCTCTACACCTGCGACGAGGCGTTCTACACCGGCACCGCGGTCGAGATCACGCCCATCCGCTCGATCGACCGCATCGCGGTCGGCGACGGCCGGCCGGGGCCGATCACCAAGCGCTTCATCGACGAGTACCTGCGCACGACCCGCGGCGAGATTCCCGACCGCCACGGCTGGCTCGCCCACGTGCCGGACGCGGTCGCCGCGCCGGCCGGCTGAGCGCGCCAGAATGCGAGACGGGGGGAAGAAATGAACGTCAACGACCTGCTCAAGATCGCCGTCGAGCGCAAGGCCTCGGACCTGCACCTTAAGGTCGGCAGCCACCCGGTGCTGCGCATCGACGGCGAGCTCATCGCGCTCGTCGAGCTCAAGCGCCTGATGCAGGAGGACACCATCGCGATGGCGTTCTCGATCATGAACGCACGCCAGAAGCAGCGCTTCAAGGACGAGTACGAGATCGACATCGCCTACTCGGTGCCCGGCCTCGGCCGCTTCCGCTGCAACATCTTCCAGCAGCGCGGCACCGTCGGCATGGTGATGCGCGTCATCCCGGGCCGCATCCTGACCATCCGCGAGCTGCTGCTGCCGCCGGTGCTCGAGCGCATCTGCGAGGAGCAACGCGGCCTGGTGCTGTGCACGGGGACCACCGGATCGGGCAAGTCGACGACGCTCGCCGCGATGACCGACCAGATCAACGGCCTGCGCAGCGAGCACATCGTCACCATCGAGGATCCGATCGAGTTCCTGCACCGCGACAAGCGCTCGCTCGTCAACCAGCGCGAGCTCGAGGTCGATACGCGCGGCTTCGCCGTCGCCCTGCGCTCGGCGCTGCGCCAGGACCCCGACGTCATCCTCGTCGGCGAAATGCGCGACTACGAGACGATCGAGACGGCGATCCTGGCGGCGGAGACCGGCCACCTGGTGTTCTCGACGCTGCACACCCTCGACGCCACCGAGACGGTCAACCGCATCATCGCCGTCTTCCCGCCGCACCACCAGAAGCAGATCCGCATCCAGCTCGCCCAGGTGCTGAAGGCGGTGATCTCGCTGCGCCTGATGCCGCGCGCCGATGGCATCGGCCGCGTGCCGGCGGCGGAGGTGATGATCGTCACGCCGTACATCCGCGAGTGCATCGAGAACAAGGAGAAGACGAAGTACATCCGCGAACAGATCGCGCTCGGTACCAGCCAGTACGGCATGCAGACCTTCGACCAGTCGCTCTTCTACCTCTACAAGGGCGGCCTCATCACCCTCGAGGAGGCGATGAAGCGGGCGTCGAACCCCGACGAGTTCAAGCTCCGCCTGCAGGGCGTGCAGTTCACCTCCGACGTCTCGCGCGAGCAGATGGAGTCGTCGCTCGACGCCGAGTTCGGCGTCGGCGGCGACGTGCCGTTCGAGATCGAGCGCATCCAGGGCCCGAAGAGCTGAAGCGCGCGGCGAGCGGCGGCCGCGGCGGGGGCGAGAGACCTCGACTCCCGGCTTTCGACCACGCCGTCCGCTTGCTCGGCCAGCGCCCCCACTTCCGCGACGAGCTCGCGCGCAAGCTGCTCGAGAAGGGCCATCCGGCGAGCGAGGTCGAAGCGGCGCTCGAGCGCGCCGCGGAGCTCGGCTATCTCGACGACGCGGTGCTGGCGCGCGAGGAGGCGGCGCGGCTCGGCGCCCGCAAGGGACTCGGCCGTGCCGGCGTCGTCGCCGAGCTGCGACGCAAGGGAGCCGCCCGGGCGGCGGTCGCTGCGGTCGCCGCCGGCGGCACGGCGGAGGAAGAGCGCGCGCGGGCGCAGGCGGTGGCGGTGCGCTGGTTGCGCTCGCACCGCGCCGACGCCGCCGCGCTCGCCCGGCACCTCGAGCGCAAGGGCTATGCACGGTCGCTCGTCTATCGGCTGGTCACCGCGCTCGTCCCCGCGGCCGCGCTCGGCGAGCCCGAGCCGTGAGCCGACCGGGCGATTCGGCTCTCCCCGGCGCCCGCCGCCGGCCTAGCGCGGCTGCGGCACGATGCGCAGGTAGGGCCGCGGCGCTCGCCAGCCGTCGGGATACCTCTTGCGCGCCTCTTCGTCCGAGACCGAGGCCAGGATGATGACGTCGTCGCCCCGCTGCCAGTTCACCGGCGTCGCCACCTGGTGCTTGGCCGTCAGCTGGATCGAGTCGAGCAGCCGCAGCACCTCGTCGAAGTTTCGACCGGTGCTCATCGGATAGGTGAGGGTGGCCTTGATCTTCTTGTCAGGGCCGATGACGAAGACCGAGCGCACGGTGGCGTTGTGCATCGGGGTGCGCCCTTCACTCGATTCGCCGGCGTCGGCCGGCAGCATGTCGTAGGTCTTGGCGACGGCGAGGCGCGGATCGCCGACGAGCGGATAACGGGGCGCCTGCCCCTGCGTCTCCGCGATGTCCTCGGCCCACTTCTCGTGATTGGTCACCGGATCGACCGAGAGGCCGAGGACCTTGCAGTTGCGCTTGGCGAACTCGGGCTCGAGCTTGGCCATGTAGCCGAGCTCGGTCGTGCACACCGGCGTGAAATCCTTCGGATGCGAGAAGAGGATCGCCCAGCCGTCGCCGATCCACTCGTGGAAGTGGATCGTTCCCTGGGTCGTCTCGGCGGTGAAGTCCGGCGCGACGTCGTTGATGCGCAGTGTCATGGTCTCCCCCTTTGCGAGGCGCGGTGCCTCCGGCTCGCTGGCTGCCGGAGATTGTGCTACAGCCCGGCGCGGCTGAGAAGGGGCGCCGCCGCGGCCCCGGCGGTGCATGGTATCTTTCGCTGCCCGAAGGAGTTGCCCGGAGCCGGTGCGCGACCGCCGCCGCGCGCTCCGCTGCGCCGCCGAGCCCGCCATGAAGAGCGCCGCCATCCGCCAGAGCTTCGTCGAGTTCTTCGCCGCGCGCGGCCACCGCGCCGTGGCGAGCTCGCCGCTGGTGCCGCACGGCGACGCGACGCTGCTGTTCACCAACGCCGGCATGGTGCAGTTCAAGGACTACTTCACCGGCGCCGCCCGGCCCGGTTTCGCGCGCGCGGTGACGGTGCAGAAGTGCCTGCGCGTCTCGGGCAAGCACAACGACCTCGAGAACGTCGGCCCCAGCCCGCGCCACCACACCTTCTTCGAGATGCTCGGCAACTTCAGCTTCGGCGACTACTTCAAGGCCGAGGCGATCGAGTGGGGCTGGGAGCTGGTGACGCGCGAGTGGGGGCTCGATCCGGCGCGGCTGTTCGCCTCCGTCTTCCGCGACGACGACGAGGCGTTCGCTCTCTGGCGCCGGATCTCGGGGCTCCCCGAGGGGCGCATCCATCGCTGCGGCGAGAAGGACAACTTCTGGGCGATGGGCGAAACCGGCCCGTGCGGGCCGTGCTCCGAGATCTACGTCGACCTGGCGCCGCGCCAGCCGCTCGTCGGCTGGCGGGAGGGCACCGATTCGGGTCGCTACCTCGAGATCTGGAATCTGGTCTTCATGCAGTTCGAGCGCGACGCGAGCGGGACGACGACGCCGCTGCCGCAGCCGTCGATCGACACCGGCGCCGGGCTCGAACGCGTCGCGGCGGTGCTCGCCGGGGTCGACTCGAACTACGACACCGACCTCTTCCGCCCGCTGCTCGAGGCTGCCGCGACCCTGGCGAGGACCGAGTACGGCCGCGCCGCCGAGAGCGACGTCTCGCTGCGCGTCGTCGCCGACCACCTGCGCGCCGTCGCCTTCCTGCTCGCCGACGGTGTGATCCCCTCGAACGAGGGCCGCGGCTACGTGCTGCGGCGGCTGCTGCGGCGCGCCGTGCGCCACGGCATGCGCCTCGGCTTCGAGGAGCCGTTCCTCCACCGTCTGCTGCCGGTGGTCGACGAGGCGATGGCCGGCGCCTACCCCGAGCTCGCCGCCACGCGTGTGGCCTCGACGGCCACCGTGCGGACCGAGGAGGAGAAGTTCCTCTCGACCGTCGCCACCGGCTCGTCGCTCGAGCAGGAAGAGATCGACAAAGCCAAGCGCGCCGGCCTCGCGATGCTCCCCGGCGAGGTCGTTTTCCGCTTGAAGGACACCTACGGCCTGCCGGTCGAGGTCATCCGCGAGATCGCCGAGGAGGAGAAGCTCGCGATCGACGAAGCCGGCTACGAAGCCGCTCTCGCCGAGCAACGCGAGCGATCCCGCGCGGCGGGAAATCGGGACCAGGCGCGGCGCAAGCTACTTCAGGACTACGTGCGAGCCCACTTTCCTGAGCTCGGTTCCACCCGCTTCGACGGCTACGAAAAGCTTTCCATTGAAGGGGGACGGGTAGTTGCGTCTGCACGATGGGCGAAGGGGCAGTTTGGTGAAGGCGTTGAGCGGCCCGAGAAGCTCGAAGCTGGCGACGAGGCGGTTCTCGTCTTCGCTGTCACGCCGTTCTATGCGGAGGCGGGAGGACAGGTGGGCGACGTCGGCCAGATTCGGTGGGAGACGGGCGAGGCCGAGGTCGTCGACACTCAAATGGACAACGCGGGGATCGTCTACCACTTTGTTCGACTCACCAAGGGCAGCCTCCGAGAGCCGTTCCCTTCAATGGAGCTTCTTGTTTCTGTTCCGCACCGCCTCCCGGTCCAGCGCAACCACACCGCGACCCATCTTCTCCATGCCGCCTTGCGGCAGGTGCTGGGGGAGGGGGTGCGGCAGGCGGGGTCGCTGGTGCATCCCGAGTACCTGCGCTTCGACTTCACCTGCGGCCGGCCGCTCGCTGCGGAGGAGCGGGCCGAGGTCGAGCGGCTCGTCAACTCGTGGGCTTTGCGCGCGGTGGCGGTCGAGATCGTCGCCGATCGGCCGCTCGCCGAGGCGCGCGCAGCGGGGGCGATGGCGCTCTTCGGCGAGAAGTACGGCGAGCGCGTGCGCACAGTGGCGATCCCCGGCTTCTCGCTCGAGCTCTGCGGCGGCTGCCACGTGCGCAACACCGGCGAGATCGGGCCGTTCGTCGTCACCGCCGAGCGCGGCGTCGCCTCGGGTGTGCGGCGCATCGAGGCGCTGACCGGCGAGCGGACGCTCGCTCGTTGGCGCGGCCGCGACGAGGAGCTCGCCCGCGTCGAGTCCGCGCTCGGCGCCGAGCCGGGCCGGGCCGAGGCCGCGGTCGAGGCGCTGCGCCGCGAGCTCAAGGGCCGCGACGCCGAGCTCGCCAAGCTGCGCCTCCAGCTCGTCGTCGGCAGCGCGACCGCGAGCGACGAGCACGACGTGGCCGGCATCCGCGTCGTCGCCCGCGAGGTCCCACCGGCGCCCGCCGGCGAGCTACGCAACCTGGCCGAGCTGCTGCGCGGCAAGCTCGCCTCCGGCGTCGTCGTCCTCGCCGCCCGCGGCGAGGGCAAGGTGAGCCTGGTGGCCGCCGTCACCGACGACGTGCGCGCGCGAGTGCCGGCGGGCAGGCTCCTCAAGGCGGTCGCCGCCCTCGTCGGCGGCTCGGGCGGCGGCCGCGACGACTTCGCCCAGGCCGGCGGCAAGCTGCCCGAGGAGCTGCCGGCGGCCCTCGCCGCGGTCCCCGGGCTGGTCGAGAACCTCCTCGCGGCGGGCGCGGCGGGCCGAGAGTAGAATCGGCCCGTCCCATGCGCTTCGAGCGAATCGTCGTCGTCGCGGCGCTGCTCGCGCCGTCGAGCGTCTCCGCCGGGGGAGTCCTGATGGAAGTGCGCGCGGACGGCGTCAAGGTGATCCGCAACGAGGCGCCGGCGGCGCGCGAGCGCCGCTTCTCCAGCCGGCTGGTCGCCGCGCCGACGACGCGCATCGCCGAGCTCATCGATCGCTACGCCGCCGAGCACGACCTCGACCCCCGGCTCGTCCAGGCGGTGATGCAGGCCGAGTCGGGCTACGACGCGAGCGCGCTGTCGACCAAGGGGGCCATCGGCCTCATGCAGCTCATGCCGGAGACGGCGCGCGAGCTCGCCGTCGTCGACCCGTGGGACCCCGAGCAGAACGTGCGCGGCGGCGTCGCCTACCTCAAGCGCATGGTCCAGTTGTTCTCGAACGAGCTCGACTTCGCGCTCGCGGCTTACAACGCGGGCCCCAACGCCGTGCTCCGCTACGCCGGGGTGCCTCCCTTCACCGAGACCCGTGACTACGTGCGCAAGGTGCGCTGCCTCTACGATGGCGACTGCGGCGAGTCGGAGTCGTCGGTCGCCGGGCGCAAGGTCAACATCGTCCGCGACGGCAACGGGGGCATCATCCTGACCACCTCCGGGCCCGGCGGGTGAGGAATCTCCCCAACGCGCTGACGGTCGGCCGCATCCTGCTCGTGCCGATCCTGGTCACGGTCCTGTTCACCAAGACGCCGGGCAAGGAGTGGCTCGGCCTCGGGCTCTTCCTCGCCGCCGCGTTGACCGACTTCCTCGACGGCTTTTTCGCCCGCCGCTACCAGGTGATCACGCCGCTCGGCCAACTGCTCGATCCGGCGGCGGACAAGATCCTCATCGCGTCCGCATTCATCTCGCTGGTCGAGCTCAATCCGGCAGCGACGCCGGCGTGGATGGTGGCGCTCATCCTGTCGCGCGAGTTCGCCGTCGGCGCGCTGCGCAACGTGGCGGCGAGCCAGGGCGTGGTGGTGCCGGCCGGCTGGTCCGGCAAGGTCAAGACCGTGGTGCAGATCGTCTCGGTGTCGCTGCTCATCGTTTACAACCAGCTCGGCGAGTTCCGCCACCTGGCGCCGATCTCGCTGTGGATCGCCGTCGGCATCACGCTGCTCTCCGGCGTCGAGTACTTCGTCCGCTACCGCGCCAACCTCTCGGCGCGCGGCCTCGGCGGGGCGCCGGCGGCGTGATCCGGCGCGACTGGCTCGAGACGATCCTCGTCGGCGCCGGGCGGCGCCCGCTCGCCGTCTTCCTTGGCACGCTGGCCGTGGTCGGCGCGGCGCTCGTCGCCGCCTTCCGGCTCGAGTTCGATCCCGACGTGCTGCGCCTTCTGCCGCGGCGCGACCCGGCGGTGCAGACCTACCGCGAGACGCTCGAGCGCTTCGGCTCGGCAGACTACTTCGTCGCCGCCGTGCGCATCCCGGAGGGGGCGCCGCTCGACCCCTACGAGGCCTACGCCGATCGCCTCGCCGACGGCATGCGCAAGAGCGGGCTCTTCGAGTCGATCGAGGACCGCCTCGGCGAGCCGCAGGAGCTGCTGCGCGAGTTCCTGCCCAACTCGCTCCTCTTCCTCGACGCCGCCGGCCGGCGGCAGGTGGCGGCGCGGCTCACCCCGGCGTCGATCGAGCGCCGGGTGCAGGACCTGAGGCGCCAGCTCGAAACGCCGCAGGCGATGGCCGTGCGCGAGCTCTACAAGCTCGACCCGCTCGGCCTCGCGGAGGTCTTCCTCGGCCGCCTGAGCGGGCGGCGCGGCCCGCTCGCCGTCGACTGGACGACCGGCCGCTACCTCTCCCGCGACCACCGGCTGTTGCTGGTGCTCGGCAAGCCGGTCGAGTCGCCGCAGAACCTCGAGTTCAACCGGCGACTGGTCGAACGCGTGAACGCGATCGCGGCTGCTGGCCACGACGCCTGGCCGGAGCTGGCCGCGGGGCTCACGCTGCCGCCGCCGGATCCCTTCTGGGGCGGGCGCTACGTGATCGCCCTCGACGACACGGCGCTCATCTGGCGCGACGTGGCGGTGAACGTCGTGGGCACGGTGGTGGGCGTGCTGGCGCTCTTCTGGCTCGCCTACCGGCGCACGTCGCTCCTCGCCCTGGTCTTCGCGCCGCTCGTCTGCGGCCTGGCGGTCACCTTCGGTTTCGCGGCGCTGGCGGTGGGCAAGCTCGCCTCGACCACGGCGGGCGTGGCGGCGCTGCTCATCGGCCTCGGCAACGACTTCGTCATCGTGCTCTACGGCCGCTACGTCGAGGAGCGCCAGCGCGGCGCCGATGTCGAGGCGGCGCTGCGCGGCATGGGCGGGGCGACGGCGCGCGGCGTCGTGCTCGGCGCGGTGACGACGGCCGCCACCTTCTACGCCTTCCTCATCACCGACTTCACCGGCCTCTACCAGATGGGCCTCATCGTCGGCACCGGCATCCTCTTCTGCCTGGTCGCCGTGCTGCTCCTGGTGCCGGCCATGATCGGCTGGAGCGAGGCGCACCACGCCAAGCGCGAGCGCGAGCCGCGGCTGCACCTGTTCGCATTCGGCGTCGAGCGGCTGACGCGATCCGCCCTGCGCTGGCCGCGCGCGACGCTGCTGGCGGCCGCCGCGGCGACGCTCGTCGCCCTCTATCTGGCGCCCGGCCTGGTGTTCGAGGACAGCGTCGAGGCGCTGCGGCCGGGCGGCAACCGCGGCATCCTGGCGCAGGAGGAGGTCAACCGCCATTTTGGCGCCGGCTTCGACCACATGTCGCTGGTCGTCGAGACGCCGACGCTCGAGGAGACGCTGGCGCTCGTCGACCGCGCCGCCGACGAGGCGCGGCGGCTGGTCGAGGAGGGTCGGCTGGGCGCCTTCGACGCCGTCACCTCGGTGCTCCCTTCGCCCGACTCGCAGCGCGAAGCGCTGGCCGAGCTCGCCGCCGGCCGCGCCTCGGGGGCGCTCGCTCCGGCCCGCATCCGCGCCGATTTCGAGAGCGCCTGCCGCGCCGAAGGGCTGCGCGTCGAGCCGTTCGCCGACGGGCTCGGGCTGCTCCAGGCGGCGCTCGCGCCGCCCGGGCCGGTGACGCGCGAGACTGTGCTCGCCAGCGCGCAGGGGGCGCAGCTGCTCGACCGCTACCTGCGCCAGCTCGACGGCGGCTGGGCGAGCGTGGTCAAGCTCTACAACTTGCCGGGGCGGCCGAAGCGCGAGGTACCGCAGGCAGCGGTGGATCTCGCCGACGCGCTCGGGCCGCGCGTCGAGCTCACCGGCATCAACGTCATGTCGCGCGCCCTGCGCGGCGACGTGCGCCGCGACGCCGCGCTCTCGGCGGCGATCGGTCTCGTGCTGGTCACGATCCTCCTCGCCGCCGATTTCCGCGCCTGGCGCGACACCGGGCTGGCACTGGTGCCGCTCGCCCTCGGTCTGCTGTGGATGATCGGCGCCATGGTCGCCCTCGACCTCCATTTCAACTTCATGAACCTCTTCGTCATCACCATGATCCTCGGCATCGGCATCGACTACGGCATTCACGTCATCCACCGCCACCGCGAGGAGCGGGCGCGGCCGGACGGCGATGTCGCGGCGGCGGTCGAGGAGACCTCGCGCGGCGTCTTCCTCGCCGCGCTGACCACCGTCGTCGGCTTCGGCTCGCTCGCCACCTCGCATTATCCGGGACTGGTGTCGATGGGCCTGGTGGCGCTGCTCGGCGCCGGAGCGACGGCGATCGTCGCCATCACCGTGGTCCCCGCCTTCCTCTTCTGGCGCGAGACGGCGCGGCCGCGCGCGAGCGGCGGCGCCGGGGGCTGAGCGCCGCGCTCAGCGCCGGCGGATCAGGGCGTAGACGAGCGGCCCGGCGGCGAAGCCGGCGAGGTGGGCGTACCAGGCGACGCCGGCGGCGCCGGGCGGCGCGACGAGCGCGCTCGCCAGCTGCAGGAGGAACCATCCCGGCAGGAAGAGGAAGGCGCGCGTGCGCAGCGGCACGACGAGGCAGCCGAGCGGCAGCACGCCGGAGAGGCGCGCGCGCGGAAAGAGCACGAGGAAAGTGCCGAGCACGCCAGCGAGCGCCCCGGAGGCGCCGACGAGCGGTGCGCTGCTGCGGGGTGTCGCCGCCGTCTGCGCCAGCGTCGCGACCAGGCCGCTCGCCAGGTAGAGGACGAGGAACCGGCGCGGCCGGAGCTTCGCCTCGACGTCGTCGGCAAAGACGAGCAGGAAGGCGAGGTTGCCGGCGAGGTGCAGCCAGCCGCCGTGCAGGAACATCGCGGCGAGGAGGCGCAGCGGCAGGCTCCACGGCCGCTCGAGCGCGACGATGCCGGCCGGTGAGGGGGCGAGGCGGGCGATCGTCTCGGGGAGCCGCTCACCGAGCGAGAGCTCCCAGGCGAAGGCGCCGGCGCACGCCGCCGCGATCGCCCAGGTCGCCCACGGCAGGCGCCGCCGCCGCTGCCGGTCGCCGAGCGGGATCAAGCCGTCAGCGCCCGCGCACGCGGTGGATGCGCAGCAGGTTGGTGAGCGGCTTCTCCTGGATCGGGTGGCCCATGAGCAGGATCAGGCACTCGCCGGGGCGGATCTCCCGCCGCCGCAGGAGCTCGCGCTCGACCTCCTCGACGAGATCCTGCCGCTGCTGCACCTCGTGCTCGAGGTGGATCGGCGTGACGCCCCACAGCAGCTGCATCCGCCGCGCCACGCGCCGGTCGGTGGTGAAGACGATCGTCGGCACCGCCGGCCGGTAGCGGGCGACGCGGCGGGCGGTGAAGCCGCCCTGCGAGAAGGCGACGATGCGGCTCGAGGCGAGCTTCGAGGCGGCGTGCACCGCCGCGGCGGCGACGACGTCGGCGATCTCGATCGCCCCGGCGAGCTCGGGCGGCGTCGCCAGCGTCCGCGGCGCCGGCGCCGGGAAGCGGCCGGCGGGGAGGTCGCGCGCCGGCGGCGGGGAGCCCTCGGCCAAGAGCTGCAGCTTGTACGTCTCTGCTTCGACGATGATTCGCGCCATCGTCTCGACCGCCGCGATCGGATGCTTGCCGGCCGCCGTCTCGCCGGAAAGCATCAGCGCGTCGGCGCCGTCGAAGACGGCGTTGGCGACGTCGGACGACTCGGCGCGCGTCGGCCGCGGCTGCTCCATCATCGACTCGAGCATCTGCGTCGCGACGATCACCGGCTTGCCCAGCCGCCGGCCCGCCGCGATGATGCGCTTCTGCAGCACCGGCACCTGGTGGAGCGGCACCTCGACGCCGAGGTCGCCGCGCGCCACCATCACGGCGTCGGCGGCGGCGACGATCTCGTCGAGGTGCTCGACCGCCAGGGCGCGCTCGAGCTTGGCGACGATCGGGATCTCGTCGCCGAGCTCGCGCACCAACGCGCGCAGCGCCTCGACGTCGCGGCCGCGGCCGATGTAGCTCGCGCCCAGGTAGTCGGCGCCCTCCTCGACCGCGAGCGCGACGTCGGCGCGGTCCTTGGCCGAGATCGAGAAGGGGATCTTCGAGTCCGGCAGGTTGATGCCCTTGCGCGTAGCGACGGCGCCGCCGTGGACGACGCGCGCGGTGACCTTGTGGCCGCGCTTGGCGACGACCGCGAGCTCGACCAGGCCATTGTCGACGAGCACGCGCTCGCCGGCGCGCAGGTGGCGGAGGAAGCCCGGATCGTCGACCGGCAGGTCGACGCCGGCCGCGCTCGCGCCGAGCGTCAGCCGCTCGCCGCGCCGGAGCGTCCGCGGCGCGGCGAGCGTGCCGAGCCGAAAGCGCGGGCCCATGAGGTCGAGCAGCACCGGGATCTCGAGCCCGAGCTCGCTGGCCACCCGGCGCACCATGCGGAGCCGCTCGCGGTGGCTTTCGGGCGTGCCGTGCGAGAGGTTCAAGCGCAGGACATCGGCCCCCGCCGCGAGCAGCTTGCGGAGGACTCCCTCGTCGGCCGTCGCCGGCCCCAGCGTCGCCACGATCTTCGCGCGTCGCTTCATCGGCGCCGAAGGATAGCGGAGCGGCGGCGGGCGCCGACCGCCAATGGCACTCCTCGCCGATCTTGAGTCATGAGGTCCGCGAGGTCTCGGTAGAGATTCGCTAGCCGCGGGCGCGCTCGGCTTCGGCCTCGAAGAGAGGAAGCAAGTCGCTCTGGCCGAGGGCGGCCTCGAGCTCGCCGAGGGTGGAGCGGATCGCGGCGAGGTCGAGCGCATCGATCCGTTCGGCGAGGACGCCGCGCACGTCTTCGAGGTCCTTCGGGCGGCCGGCGAGAATCTTGGTGACCACCAGATCCTCGGCCGAGAGGACGGGCACCGAGACGCCGCCGATGTCCACCGGCACGGCGCCGTCGAGGAAGCGCTCCTCGAGGCCGGGTCCGGCGAGCACGACGTCCACTGGGATCCCCGATCCGGGATGCAGGAAAGGCAAGACGCGAGCGCGCGCCACGAACTCCTCCACGCCGCGGGTGAGACGCAGCTCGAAGCCCGCCGTGGCGAGAGCTTGCACCAGCTCGGCCGAATCTTCGGGCGCCGCCTCGACCGTCACGTCGACGTCGGCGCTGGCGCGCGGCTTCCCCCAGACGACGACCGCCTGGGCGCCGAAGAGATACCAGCGGCGGCCGAGCGCCGCGAAGGCGGCGGCGAGACCGGCGAGGAGGTCAGCGAGAGGGTTGGCCGTCGACACGCCGCAGGCGCTCGCTGAGCGCGCGATGAGCCTCGAGATCGGCCGCGCGGTCGCTCGCGGTGGGCCACTCCGGCCGCCGGGCGACGATCGCCTGCCGCAGCCGGGAGACGACGGCGAAGAGCTCGCCGAAACTCCCCCGGGACTTGCGCTCGGCCCAGTGGGCGCTCTTGGCGGCTGCGACGCTCCGCCAGTCGCGGCGCAGGTACGACTCGATCTCGGCGCGGTTCACGCGAGCCACTCTAACAGCGCCGTCGCCCGGGCGTCCGGCCGCGGGGGACTCGTCGCGATCCGATAGGCTCCCGCACCGCGATGTTCGACGGGCTGCAGGAGCGGTTGGGGACGGTGTTTCGCCGCTTGCGCGGCGAGGCGAAGATCACCGAGGAGGATCTCGCGGCGGCGCTCCGGGAGATCCGGGTGGCGCTGCTCGAGGCGGACGTCCACTTCCGGGTGGTCAAGGACCTGCTCGCCCGGGTCGAGGCGCGGGCGGCGGGGGAGAGGGTGCTCGAGAGCCTGTCGGCGACCCAGCAGGTGATCGCCATCGTGCGCGACGAGCTCACCGCGACCTTGGGCGGCGAGGACGCCCAGGAGCTGCGCATCGACGGCGCGCCGGCGGTGATCCTCCTCTGCGGCCTCCAGGGCTCGGGCAAGACCACCACCGCCGGCAAGCTCGCCAAGCGCCTCGCCGGGCGCGGGCGCTACCCGATCCTCGTCGCCGCCGACCTCCAACGCGCCGCGGCGGTCGAGCAGCTCGTGCAGGTCGGGCGCCGCGTCGAGATGCCGGTCGTCACGCCGGAGCCGGGCGAGAGCGTCCTCGCGCTCGGGCAGCGGGCGCTCAAGGTGGCGCGCGAGCGCGGCCGCGACGTGGCGATCGTCGACACCGCCGGCCGGCTGCACGTCGACCAGGCGCTGATGGCCGAGATCCGGGAGCTCGCCGACGCCCTCGCGCCGCACGAGATCCTCTACGCCGCCGACGCCATGACCGGGCAGGACGCCGTGCGCTCGGCCGCCGAGTTCGCCCGCGTGCTGCCGCTGACCGGCGTGCTCCTCACCAAGCTCGACGGCGACGCCCGCGGCGGCGCCGCGCTCTCCGTGCGCGAGGTCGCCAAGGTGCCGATCCGCTACGCCGGCGTCGGCGAGAAGCCGGAGGACCTCGAGCTCTTTTCGCCGGCGCGGATGGCCTCGCGCATCCTCGGCATGGGCGACGTCCTGGCGCTCGTCGAGCGCGCCGAGCAGGCGGTCGACGCCGAGGAGGCGAAGCGCCTCGCCGAGCGGCTGACCCGCAACGAATTCACCCTCGAGGACCTGCGCGACCAGCTGCGCCAGGTGCGCAAGCTCGGGCCGCTCCAGAACGTCCTCGAGATGCTGCCCAAGGGCGGCCCGCTCAAGGGGATGCCGCAAGTCGGCGAGGCCGACGAGCGGCGCCTCGTGCGCATCGAGGCGATCATCAACTCGATGACTCCCGCCGAGCGCCGGTCGCCGCAGCTCCTCAACGCCAGCCGCAAGCGCCGCATCGCCCGCGGCTCCGGCACCACCGTCCAGGAGATCAACCAGCTCTTGAAGCAGTACCTGCAGATGCGCAAGATGATGAAGCAGGTCAAGGGGAGCTGGCTCAAGCGGGCGTTCGGGCGCTGAGGGGCAGGCACCCGACGGGCCCTGATGTATACTTCGTCGTCCTCGTGACCGCGGCGGAAGCAGCCCCTCGGCGCGAACGAACCCGGCAGTCCCACCCGAAGACGAGCCAGAGGAACCCGAAGCGATGTTGAAGATCCGCCTGCGCCGCATGGGCGCCACCAACCGGCCGTTCTACCGCGTCGTCGTCTCCGACTCCCGCTTGACGCCCAAGGGCTCGGCGATCGAGGAGATCGGCACCTACGACCCGCGGCAGAGCCCGCCGCACGTCAAGATCGACCAGTCGCGCGTCGCCTACTGGGTGTCGAAGGGCGCGCTGCTCTCCGACACGGTCCGGCAGCTCACCGCCCGCGCCGTCTCCTGACCGTGGCGACGCCGGCCGAGGACCTGGTCGCGGTCGTCCGCCTGCTGGTGGACGATGCGCGCGCCGTCCGGGTCGAAGCGGTCGACGTCGGAGGCGGCTCGGTCGAGCTCGAGCTGCGCGCCGCCGCCGACGACTGCGGCAAGGTGATCGGCCGCCGCGGGCGCGCCATCGACGCCCTGCGCACGCTTGTCCGGGTGCGCGGCGAGCGCGAGGGGCGGCCCCATGGCGTCGAGCTCGTCGAAGACTGAAACCCCGCCGCTGCCGGCGCGGATCCTGGTCGGCCGCGTGATCCGCCCGCACGGCGTGCGCGGCGAGGTCGCGGTGGATGTCGCGAGCGACCGGCCCGCGCGCTTCGCTGCCGGCTCGCGGCTGCGCGCGACGATCGGCGGCGCCGAGCGCGAGCTGCGCGTCGAGAGCGCGCGGCCGGTCCGCGCCGGCCTGCTGGTGACGTTCGCCGGCATCGGCGACCGCGACGAGGCCGAGGCGCTGCGCGGCGCCGCGCTCGAGGTCGATCGCTCGGCGGTGCCGCCCGCGGCAGCGGGCGAGTACTACTACTGGGAGCTGGTCGGCGCGCTCTGCGTCGACGAGCGCGCGGGCGAGATAGGCCGCGTCGCCGACGTCGAGGAGAGCCCGGCCGGCCTGCTCCTGCTGGTCGAGGACGGGCGCGGCCGGCGACTCGTGCTGCCGTTCGTCACGGCCTTCGTCGCCGGCGTCGACCGCGCGGCGCGGCGCATCGACTGGCGGCTGCCGGAAGGGCTGATCGAAGCGTGCGCATCCAGATCCTGACCATCTTCCCCGAGCTCTTCGAGCCGTTCCTCTCGACCTCGCTCGTCGGCAGGGCGATCGAGCGCGGCCTGCTCGCGGTCGAGGTGCGCGACCTGCGCGACTTCGCGGCCGGCCGCCACCGCTCGGTCGACGACGAGCCGTACGGCGGCGGCGGCGGGATGGTGATGACGGCGCCGGTCTGGCTGCGCGCGGTGCGCGAGATCGCGGCGGGCCGGAGCCCGCGCCGGATCCTGCTCTCGCCGCAAGGGCGGCGGCTCGACGACGGGCGGCTGCGGGAGCTCGCGGCGGCGGAGGACCTGCTGCTCCTCTGCGGCCGCTACGAGGGGATCGACGAGCGGGTGCGCGAGCTCGCGGTCGACGAGGAGCTCTCGATCGGCGACTACGTTCTCGCGGGCGGTGAGCTGCCGGCGATGGTGCTCGTCGAGGCGCTGTCGAGGGAGATCCCGGGGGTGGTCCAGCTCCCCGATTCGGTGGCGCGCGACAGCTTCCGCACCGGGCTGCTCGACCATCCGCACTACACGCGACCGCCGGAGGTCGAAGGGCTCGGCGTGCCGGAGGTGCTGCTCTCGGGCGACCACGCGGCAATCGAGGCGTGGCGGCTGCGGGCGGCGCTCGCGGCGACTCTCGCCAAGCGCCCGGACTTGCTCGAGCGGGCGGAGCTCTCGCCGGCGGCGCGGCGGGAGCTCGACCGGCTGCTGGCGGAGCGATCGCGCGGGGAGTGAGCCAGCGAACGCCGCGGATTGGCTGGACGCGGGTCCCGGTTGCCGGAACTCCCGGCGGATGAGAGAATTCCCGGTCTCGCGTTACGAGGTGAGGATCATGAGTCAGCTGCTGGAGATCGAGCGTCAGTTTCTCCGTTCCGACTTGCCGGAATTCCGGCCGGGCGACACGGTGCGGGTCCAGGTCAGGGTCGTCGAGGGCGACAAGGAGCGGCTGCAGGCCTTCCAGGGTGTGGTCATCGCCCGCAAGGGGAGCGGCACCCGCGAATCGTTCACGGTGCGCAAGATCTCGGGCGGCGTCGGCGTCGAGCGCATCTTCCCGCTCAACGCCCCGGTCGTGGACTCGATCGAGGTCGTCCGCAAGGGTCGCGTCCGCCGCGCCAAGCTGTACTATCTGCGCAACTTGCGAGGCAAGGCGGCGCGCATCGAGGAGCGTCGCGACGATCGCGTGCCCGCGCGCGACGAGCAGCCAGCCGAAGACTGACCGCGCCGCCGGCGGGAGCGGCGCCAGACGAGGGGGCGAGTGCGGGGAATCGGGCCGATCATCGCGGAGCTCTCTCGGCTCGCCTGCATGCGTGCGATCGAAGAGCGCCTCGAGCGCTCGGGCCTCGTCCCCGTCGCCGGCGTCGACGAGGCCGGGCGCGGCTGCCTTGCCGGGCCGGTCGTCGCCGCCGCCGTCATCCCGGGTCCGGGTCCGGCGCAGCCCGGAGTCGACGATTCCAAGCGACTGACCCCCGACGAGCGCGAGGCGCTCGCCGCGCGCATCCGCGCCTCGGCGCTCGCCTGCGCCGTCTGCGCCGTGCCGGCGGCCGCGATCGACCGCAGCGACATCCTTCGCGCCACGCGCCGGGCGATGCTCGGCGCGCTCGCCGCTCTCGCGCTGCGGCCGGCGGCGGTGGTGATCGACGCGGTGGCGCTGCCGGAGTGCGGCCTGCCGACCCTCGCCCTGGTCAAGGGCGACGCTCTCGCCTACGCCGTCGCCTGCGCCTCGATCCTCGCCAAGCAGCACCGTGACCGGCTGATGGCGGAGCTCGATCCGGCGTATCCGCACTACGGTTTCGCCCGCCACAAGGGCTACGCCGCGCCCGAGCACCTGCGCGCCCTCGTGCGCTTCGGCCCCAGCCCCGAGCACCGTCTGAGCTTCGCCCGCGTCGTGCCACGGCGGGAGGCGGCGTGATGGCGGTCAATCGCGAGGCGGTGGTCGCCAGCGCCGAGAAGCTCGTCGCCCGCGGCAAGATCGAGGGCGCGATCAAGGAGTACCGCAAGCTCGTCGCCGACAACCCGAACGACGCCATGACGCTCAACCGTCTCGGCGACCTCTACGTGCGGGTCAACAAGGTCGAAGAGGCGGTCCGGCATTTCGCGCAGATCGCGGAGAGCTACACGCGGGACGGCTTCTACGTCAAGTCGATCGCGATCTTCAAGAAGATCATCAAGCTCGATCCGACCCGCCTGCCGGTCTACGAGCGCCTCGCCGAGCTCTACCACAAGCAGGGACTGGTCTCGGAGGCGCGCACCCAGTATCAGGTGCTGGTCGACTACTACCTCAAGCACGGCAAGCAGGACGCGGCCGAGAACGTGCTGCGCCAGATGACGGCGCTCGACTCGGGCGATCCCTCGCCGCACGTCAAGCTGGCCGAGATCTACCGCGAGCGCGGCGACCACGAGCGCGAGTTCCACGAGTACCGCCAGCTCGCCGAGATGATGCTGCGCCACAACCGCGCCGAAGAGGCGACGCAGGTCTACGCTCGCGCCGTCGCGCTGGCGCCGTCCGACCTCGGCTTCATCACCGACGCGGTGCTCGGATTGAAGGACGCCGGGCATCCGGGAGCGGCCGCCAGGCTGCTCGCCCTGGCGGTGGAGAAGAATCCGCAGGCCGAGAAGATCGCCCGCATCGCCGGCCTGTCCAAGGAGCGCCGCGCCGAGGTCTCCGGCGCGCCGGCTGCGGGCGCGGCCGCCCCGCGCGTGCTCAAGGTCTCCGACGTCGCGTCGGCGCCGCCCGAGCTGCGCGCGCCGCCGCGCCCGACGGGGCTCTCGACGAGCGGCGTCGCGGCGCGCCCGCCGCTCCAGACCGAGCCGCCGCCCCGCGAGCTGCTGTCGCCGATCCCCGAGGACATCGTCGGTCACGAGCTGGCGCCGAGCGCCCGCGACACGGGGGTGGCGCTGCCGGTCGACGCCGGCGCGGTGGAGGAGGAGCTCGAGTTCGAGCTCGAGATCGAGGGCGTCGAGGCCGCTGACGAGCCGACGGCCGCCGTCGCGCAGCGCGAGGCCGAGGTCGACTGGAGCTTCGAGCCCGAGCCGGCGCTCGACCTCGACTTGGAGCTGCCGGCGCGCGTGCCCGAGCCGCCCGTCGCGGTGCCGGCGGCGAAGCGGTTGGGCGATCTGCTGGCGGAGGCCGAGGTCTTCCGCAAGTACGGCCTGGGCGAGAAGGCGCACGACCGCGTGCGCGAGATCCTGCGCGAAGATGCCCAGCACGTCGGCGCGCTGGCGCTCTCGGCGCTGCTCTACGTCGACAGCGGCAAGCCCGACCGCGCCTTCTCTCGGGCGCAAGAGCTCGAACGGCTGGCGCGGGTACAGAGCACCGCCGCCGACGCCTGGAACGCGCTCCGCGGCCGGCTCGAGAAGGCCGGCTTCGGCTTCGCCGCCGGCCGCATCGTCGCGGCGCCCGCCGCCAAGCGTGTGGCCAAGGATTCGGTGGCGGCGCTGCTCGATCAGCTCACCGGCATCGTCGCGCCGGCGAAGCCCGCCGCCAAGCCGGCAACGAAGGCGGCGGCACCGTCGGAGGATCTCGCGGCGCTGGTCGAGGGGCTGCGGCCGGCGCCGCCGCCGAAGACGGCGCGGCGACCCGCGCCGCCACCGATCGAGCTGCCCGTCGAGCTCGTGCCGCCGGCCGACCGGCCAGCACCGCCGGAGGCCGTCGCCCCGCCGGTCGCGCTCGCCTCTCCGCCCGCGGGCGGACCCGAGGCCGCCGCGCTCGAGAAGGCGATCGACGATCGCCTCGCGTGGCTCGACGAGGCGGCGGCGCGGACGCAGAAGACGCCGCCGCCGACGGCGCGCGCGTCCGCCGCCGCCGCCGCCGGCGCCGAGTCGCTCTTCGCGGAGGAGGAGGGGTTCTTCGACCTCGCCGCGGAGCTCGAGGAGGAGCTCACCAAGGAGGAGCTGGCGAGCGGCGAGGAGATGCTGCCGCGCGAGGAGCCGTCGCTCGAGGAGATCGTCGAGGGGTTCAAGAGGGGCGTCGCGGAGAGTCTCTCGCCGGAGGACTACGACACGCACTTCAACCTCGGCATCGCCTACCGCGAGATGGGCCTGCTCGACGAGGCGATCGGCGAGTTTCAGCTCGCCGCCAAGCATCCCAATTACCTGCTCGACTGCTGCGCGCTCCTCGGCGGCTGCTTCCTCGACAAGGGGCTGCCGGAGCTCGCGGTCAAGTGGTACCAGAAGGGGCTGGCGACGCCGGATCTCTCCGAGGACGGCCGGCTCGGCCTGCTCTACGACCTCGGCCACCTCTTCTACGTGACCGGCGACCCCGACAGCGCGCGGCGCACCTTCGTCGAGATCTACGGCATCAACTCGAACTACCGCGACACGGTGGCCCGGCTCGAAGAGCTCGGCGCGCACTGAGCCGGCGGCGCGCCGCCTCAGAGCCCGTGGCGCTTGAAGCGCCGGTAGAGCGCCGAGCGCGACAGCCCGAGCGCCTCGGCGGCCTGGCTGACGTTGCCGCCGTAGCGATCGAGCGCCTTGCGGATGAGCACGCGCTCGACCTCCTCGAGGCTCATCTCGTCGAGCGACGGCCCGCCCGCCGCCGGCGCCCGCAGCCCGAGGTCGGCGACGCGGATCGTCTCGCCGCTCGCCATCAGCACGGCGCGCTCGATCGCGTGCTCGAGCTCGCGCACGTTGCCGGGCCACGGATGCGCGAGCAGCGCCTCCATCGCAGCCGGCTCGAAGCCGCGCAGGCTCTTGCGGTAATGGGCGGCGAGCCGGGCGAGGAAGTGGGCGGCGAGCAAGGGGATATCGTCGCGCCGCTCGCGCAAGGACGGCAGGCGGATCTCGATCGTGTTCAAGCGGAAGAAGAGGTCCTGGCGGAAGCGCCCCGCCTCCACCTCGGCCGCGAGATCGGAGTTGGTGGCGGCGATCACCCGCACGTCGACGCGGATCGTGCGCGACGAGCCGACGCGCTCGAGCTCGCCGGTCTCGAGCACGCGCAGCAGCTTCGCCTGCAGCTCCGGCGTCAGATTGCCGATCTCGTCGAGGAAGAGCGTGCCGCCGTCGGCGGCCTCGAAGCGCCCGACGCGGTCGCTCTTGGCGTCGGTGAAGGCGCCGCGCACGTGGCCGAAGAGCTCGCTCTCGAAGGTGCCGCCGGCGAGCCCGCCGACGTTGACGGTGACCAGCGAGCGGGCGGCGCGCCGCGAGGCGGCGTGCAGGGCGCGGGCGACCAAGCCCTTGCCGGTGCCGTTCTCGCCGCTGACGAGGACGTTGGCGTCCGCCGGTCCGACGCGCGCCACCATCTCGAGCACCTGCCGCATCGCGACGGATTGCGCGACGAGCGACGGCCCGCCGTCGCCCGGCAGTGCGCGCTGCGCCGCCTCCAGCCGGTCGCGCGCCTGCAGGGCGCGGCCGAGCTCGACCTGGGTGCGCAGGATGGCGAGCAGCCGCTCGTTCTCCCACGGCTTCTGCACGAAGTCGCGCGCCCCGTACCGCATCGCCTCGACGGCGAGGTCGATCGAGCCCCAGGCGGTCATCACCACCACCGGCAGCGACGGCTCGAGCGCGCGCAGCAGGGCGAGGAGCTCGAGCCCCTCGCGGCCGGAGGTGGTGTCGCGGGCGTAGTTGAGGTCGAGCAGCGCGACGTCGAACGAGCGCCGGGCGACGGTCTCGAGCACCGCCGCCGGCGAGCCCACCGCCTCGATCTCGAAGCCCTCCGGTCTGAGCAGCAGGCGCAGCGCCTCGAGCACGTCGCGCTGGTCGTCGGCGACGAGCACGCGGGGCGCGGTGGCGGGGCGCGCGGAGTCGCTCACGGCGCCGGACGCTACCATCGCGGCGGTGCTCACATCGCGACGCGGCGGCGCGCCGCGTAGAGCGTGAGCTCGTCGCCGCGGGCGAAGCCGGCGAGGCCGATGCCGAGCCGCTCGGCGAGGTCGACGGCCGCCGACGAGGGCGCGCCGACGGCGACCACCAGCGCCAGCCGCGCGCGCGCCGCCTTCGCCACCATCTCGAGGCTCGAGCGCCCGGAGAGCGCGGCGCCGAGGCCGCCGGTGTCGATGCCCGCCTGCATCGCCCGGCCGACCATCTTGTCGAACGCCGCGTGGCGGCCGATGTCCTCGCCGACGGCGAGGAAGCGGCCCGCGGCGTCGAACAGGCCGGTGGCGTGGCTGCCGCCGGTGGCGGCGAAGAGCTGCTGGTGCGCGCGCAGCCGGTCGGTGAGGCCGAGCAGGGCCCCGAGGGGGAAGCGGGCCCCCGTCGGCACGGGCTCGAGGGCGGCGAGAAACGGCACGGCGTCCTCGCGGCCGCACAGGCCGCACGAAGGGTGCAGGATCAGCGTGCGCTCGGCGGCCGGCTTGGCGGGCGGCCGGGCGAGCCGCACCTTGATCGTATCGCCGCCTTCGCAGAGCTCGAGCGAAGCGACGTCGTCACGGCGCTCGATCCAGCCCTCGGCGAGCAGGAAGCCGAGCGCCAGCTCCTCCTCGTCGCCGGGCGTGTGCATGAGCGAAAAGTCGCCGCCGTCGAGGATGCGGACGACGAGCAGCGCCTCGCGGACGACCTCGGGCTCGATCTCCTCGACGCCGCCGCCCGCCACGCGGCAGGCGGCGCGGCGAGCCGTGGCGGCGGGCGGCGCGGCTGCGGGCGGATCTTCGAGCGGTCGCATGGCGGCGTCGCCAGTGTAGAGGAGCGCGCCGTTCCCCTCAACGGCGAGGGCGGCGGCGCCGCGGCTCACTCGCTGCGCAGCACTTCGGCGGGATCGACGGCCAGCGCCCGGCGGGCGGGAAGCCACGTCGCCAGGAGCGCGGCGGCCGCGAGAGCGAGGCCGGCTGCCAGGGCGGCGACCGGGTCGATCTCGACCTCGCCCGAGGCGAGCCCCTTCAGGGCGGGGAGCGCGGCGACCGTCAGCGCTCCGCCCGCCGCCGCGCCGAGAGCGAGCAGCGTCGCGGCCCGGCCGAGCAGCGCGCGCAGCACGTCGCCGCCGAGCGCGCCGAGCGCGACGCGGATCCCGATCTCCCGCCGCCGGCGAGCGACGGCGGCGAGCGAGAGCGCCGCCAGGCCGGCAGCGGCGAGCGCCAGCACGAGCGCCGCGAAGCCGCCGAAGAGCTGCGCCGAGGTCCGCTCCGTGCCGATCGAGTCGGCGAGCTGCTCGTCGAGCGCCCCCAGTCGGTAGAGGGGCAGCTCGGGATCGAGCTCGGCGGCGGCCGTGCGGATCGCCGCCGCCGTCGGCGCGGCCGCCGCCGCCGAGCGCACGAGCAGCGTCAGCTGCATCTCCGCCGCCTGGCGCTGGCCGAGCGACTGGAAGAACATCGGCGGCACCGGCGAGGCGAGATCGCGGAAGCGGGCGTCGGCGACGACGCCGACGACCTCGATCTCGGGGCCGCTCTCGTCGCCGAGCCGGAAGGTCTCGCCGATCGCGGCTCGCCCGCCGAAGTAGCGGCGCGCCATGACTTCGTTGATCACCGCCACCGGCCGCGTCGCGCTCGTGTCCTCCTCCGCGAGCAGCCGGCCGCGCAGCAGGCGGATGCCGAGCACCCGGAAGAGCTGCGGCGAGACGTTCGCGATGTCGGCGTTCGGCGGCCGGCCGTCGGCGGAGCGTGGCGCGTCCGCTGCGGCGATCGAGGTCCGGCTCCAGCCGCCGACGAGCGGCGGCCAATCGGAGAAGGCGATGCGGCCTTCGCCGAATCTCGCCTCGAGACGCTCGACGAGCTCGCTCTCGAAGCGCGCCGCGCGAGTCGCGTCGTAGCCCTGGAGCGCGAGGTCGAACGACGCTTGCACGACGCCGCGCGGCTCGAACTCGGGCGCGATCGAGCTGAGGGCGCGGAAACGCGAGGCGAGCAGCGCCGCGGCCGTGAGCAGCAGCACGGAGAGGGCCACCTGGACGACGACGAGCGCGTCGGCTGGGCCCCATCTCCGCCGGCCGCGCGATGACGGCTCGCCGCGGAGGGCCGGCACGACTTCGATTCTCGCGGCGGCCCGGCCGGGCAGCGCCGAGACGACGGCGAGCGTCGCGCCGACGAGCGCGACCGCCGAGGCGAGCATGCGCGGCGAGCCGAGCAGGGCCAGCGAGTCGCCGCTGGCGAGCGGCAGGACGAACTCGAGCGAGCGCACGGCGAAGCCGCGCAGAGCGCCGGCGACCGCGAAGCCGACGAGCGCCCCGGCGGCGGTGAGCAGCGCCCCCTCGGCGGCGAGCGGCAGGCGCAGCCGCCAGCGATCGGCGCCGAGCGCAGCGCGCACCGCGCTCTCGTGCCGGCTCTGGGCGGCGCGCGCGGCGAGCAGGGCGGCGAGGTTGGCGGCGACGGCGAAGAGCACGAGCAGGCCGACGGCGGCGACGAGCAGGGCACGCCGCTCGGCGTGGCCGCGCGGCCCCGGCCCACCGGCGGCGGCGTCGTCGAGAGACATCACCCACGGCTCGACATCGCCCATCTGATCCGGGTACGCCTCGGCGAGCCGAACGGCGACGGCTTCGAGCTCCGTTTGCGCCGCGACCAGGGTCGCGCCGGGGGCCAGCCGGCCCACCAGGTCGAGCCAGGAAGAGCCGCGGTTGGCGAGCAGGTCGACGTCGTGCTGCGGATGGATCGCCTGCCGCCAGGTCGCCATCGGCAGCCAGACCTGGGGCGCCATCGTCGGATCGAGCGAGGCCAGGCCGCGCGGAGCGACGCCGACGACGCTGAACTCGTGACCGTTCAGGCGCAGCTCGCGGCCGACGATCTCCGGATCGGCGCCGAAGCGCGTGCGCCAGAGCTCGTGGCCGAGCACGACCACGGGCGGGCTGCCGGGTCCGTCGTCGCTCGGCGCGAGCAGGCGGCCGAGCGCCGGCCGCGCGCCGAGCACACGGAAATAGTCGCCGGTGACGATGCTCGAGCGCAGACGCAAGCTCGGACCTTTTCCGATGGCGAGCTGCACGACGCGCCAGTCGGCGAAGATGGCCGCGTCGGCGAGGGTGGTCGCATTGCGCCGCAGGTCGTCGGCGTTCGAGAACGACCAGTTGTCGAAGTACTGACGCTTGGCGTCCGACTTGACGATGCGCACGAGCCGCTCGGGCTCGGCAACCGGCGGCCGGCGGAAGAGCATCGCGTCGACCACGCCGAGCAGCGCGAGATCGCCTCCCAGGCCGACGCCGAGCAGCAGCACGGCGAGCAGCGAGATGCCCGGCCGGCGCGCCAGCCGGCGCAGCGCGAAGCGGAGCTCGAGGAGCAGTCCGTGCATCGCTCTTCCCCTCACTCGGCGCGCAGGGTGCGCGCCGGATCGATGGCGGCCGCCGAGCGGGCCGGCAGGTAGCTGGCGGTGAGCGCCACCAGGGCGACGAGCGCCGCGACCGCGAGGAAGGTCGGCGGATCGCTCGATTCGGTCCGGTAGAGCAGCGAGCTCAGCAGCTTGCCGAGCGCGAGCGCGGCGGCGAGCCCGCCGCCGACGCCGACCGCGGCCCAGCGCAGGCCGTGGCCGACCACCAGCCGCAGCACGTCGCGCCGTTGCGCTCCGAGCGCCACGCGCAGGCCGATCTCGCGGCGGCGCTGGGCGACCAGCGTCGCCACCACGCCGTAGATGCCGATCGCCGCGAGCAGCAGCGCGATGCCGGCGTAGGCGGTCAGCAGGCGGGCGAGGAAGCGCGGCAGGCCGGCGGAGCGCTCGACCAGCGACGCGAGCGTGCGGATCTTCCACACCGGCTGCTCGGGATCGACCGCCCAGACCGCGGCGCGCACCGGCTCGACGTGCCGCATCGGATCGCCGGCGGTGCGCACGGCGAGGGTGTTGAAAATGCCGGGGCTCTGAGCCTGCGCGCCGTAGATCGCCGGCAGTATCTCCTCGTCGAGCTCGTACTGTCGGGTGTCGGCGACGACGCCGACGATCTCGACCTCGAAGCGCTCCTCGCCGTCGACGATCGCGAGGCGCCGTCCGAGCGCGTCCTGGCCCGCGAAGTGCCGGTCGGCGAGCATCTTACTGATCACGACGACGGGAGGCGCGTCGGCGCGATCCCGCGCCGCGAGCGGGCGGCCGCGCAGGAGCTCGATGCCGAGCGTCTCGAAATAGCCGTCCGAGACGGTGAGGGCGCGCGCGCGCAGCGTCTGGCCGGCGGCCTCGCCGCCGACGAGCTCGATCCCGAGCGTGCCGCCGTTGCCGCTGAACGGCAGGCCGCTCACCAGCGCCGCCGAGAGCACTCCGGGCGCCTGGCGCACTTCGTCGAGGATGCGGCGGTGCGCCTCCCACTGCGCCGCGGACTGTCGATACTTGTTCTGCGGCAGCCGATACTCCATCGACAAGACGCCGTCGGCGCGGAAGCCGGTGTCGACCGCCATCAGCCGCGAGAAGCTGCGCAGGACGAGCCCGGCGCCGACGAGCAGGACGAGCGTCAACGCCACCTGCGCGGCGACGAGGATCGAGCGCAGACGCGGCGAGCTCGCGGCGCCGACCGCGCTCCGCGTCGCCATCGCGAGCGTCGCGGCGGGCTCGGTCGAGCCCGCGCGCCAGGCCGGGAAGGCGCCGAAGAGGGAGGCGCTCGCGGCGGTGAGGAGGAGCGCGAAGAGGAGGACGGCGCCGTCGAAGCGCGCGACCAGCCCGCCGGGGAGCTCGCCCGGCGCGGCGAGGAGGAGCAGCTTCAGGAGCCAGCTGCCGAGCACGAGGCCGAGCGCTCCCCCCGCCGCCCAGAGGACGGCCGTCTCCGTCAACAGCTGCCTGGCGAGCCGGCCGCGGCTGGCGCCGAGCGCGGCGCGCGTGGCGAGCTCCGGCGAGCGGTTCGCGCCGCGCACGAGCAGGAGACTGGCGACGTTGGCGCAAGCGATGACGAGCACGAAGGCGACGGCGCCGGCGAGCACCAGCATCGGCAGCCGGACGTGACCGACGACGAGCTCCTGCAGGGGGCGAATTCTCATCGAGCGGACGCCCGCCTCCGGGTACGCGCGCGAGAGTCGCCCGAACAGCTCGTCGAGCTCGCCGCGAGCCTCGGCGATGTCGACGCCGTGGCGCAGGCGGCCGATGCCGCCGACCATGCCGAAGGCGCGGCTGCCGATCCGGCCGCTCTCGACGGCGCCTCGATGAACCGGCCAGTGATGATGCGGAATCCAGACCTCGATCTCGTCGAGGGGAAAGCGGAATCCGTCGGACAACACGCCGACCACGGTGAACGGCTCGTTGTTGAGCTGGATCGAGCGGCCGAGGACCGTCTCGTCGGCGCCGAACAGGCGGTGCCACGCCTCGTGCTGCAGCACGCAGACGCGCTCGGCGCCCTCGCGATCGTCGACTCCGGGCAGGAAGCCGCGGCCGATCGCCGCTTCGACGCCGAGGACGGCGAAGAAACCGTCGGAGACGAAACCCCCGCGCACGCGCTCGGGCTGCTCGCGGTCGGTCAGGTTGACGCTCTGGGGAACGAAGGCGCTGTAGCCCGCCAGCGATCTCGCCTGCGCGCGGAGGTCCTCGAAATCGGGGTAGGAGAGCCACTGTTCGCGCCCTTCGGCGTCGAGGCCGTTGCCGGCGACGAGGCGGTCGGAGTCGGGGAGCGGCAGCGGCTCGAGCAGCAACGGACGAACGACGGAGAAGATCGCAGTATTGGCGCCGACGGCGACGGCGAGGACGAGGACGGCGACGACAGAGAAGGTCGGAGTCTTCGCCAGGGTGCGCACCGCCAGGCGCAGGTCGCTCGCGAGGTCGGAGAGACGGGCACCGAGAGCGCTCATTTCGTGCGCTCGTCGCCGACCACCCAGCCGTCCTTCAGCCGGACGATGCGGCTGCCGCAGGCGGCGTTCTCCGCGGAGTGGGTGACCTGGATGATGGTTGTCCCCTCCTCGTTCAAGCGCTGGAACAGGCGCATGATCTCGCGCGCCTGGTCGGAGTGGAGGTTGCCGGTCGGCTCGTCGGCGAGCAGCAGCTTGGGCTTGAGGATCACGGCGCGGGCGACGCCGACGAGCTGCTGCTGGCCGCCGGAGAGCTGGCTCGGGAAGAGGTCCTTCTTGCCGACGATGCCGAAGCGGTCGAGGGCGTCGGCGACCAGCGACTGGCGCTCGGGCTTCCGCAAGTCGCGGTAGGAGAGCGGCACGTCGAGGTTCTCGGCCACGGTCAGGTCGTCGAGCAGGTGGTACTGCTGGAAGACGAAGCCGACGTTGGCCTTGTGCAGCTCGTTGCGCTTCTTGAGCACCAGCGCGTGTACTGGCTGGTCGTCGAACCAGTACTCGCCCTCCCACTCGCCGTCGAGCATACCGAGAATGTGGAGCAGCGTCGACTTGCCGGCGCCCGACGGGCCCATGACGGTGACGAACTCGCCGGGCTCGACGGCGAAGCCGATGCGGCGCAGCAGCCAGACGCGGCCGGCGGGATTGGCGACGGACTTTTCGAGGCTGTCGAGGCGGACGAGCGGCATCGGGAGTCTCCCCAGTGTCGTGGGCCGCTCATCGGCGGCGGCGTCGAGCTTGGCAGAGTCGGCGGCGAGGTTCATTCTCAGTCCTCCCGGAGGGCGGCGATCGGATCGAGTTGCAGTACACGGCGGGCGGGGAGCCAGCCGGCGGTCAGCGCCACCGCGAACAGCACGACCGCCGCCGCCGCCAGGCTCGGCGGATCGGTGGGCGAGAGCTGGTAGAGCACGCTCGCCAGGTAACGCGACAGCGGCAGCACCGCGGCGAGACCGGCGACGATGCCGACGCCGGCGAGCAGACCCGCGCTGCGCAGCACTTGCATCGCCAGGGCGTGCGGCGTCGCGCCGAGCGCGCTGCGCACGGCGAGCTCGCGCCGCTGCTCGGTGACCGTCTGGGTGAGAACGCCGAACAGCCCGAGCGCCGCGAGTATCGTCGCCACCAGGGCGAAGCCCGCGAGCAGCCGGGTGACCGAGCGGCGGGTGGCGAGCGACTCACGCACGAGCTCCTCCATCGTGCGCACGCGAAAGATCGGGAGATTGGCGTCGAGCTCGGTCACGGCGGCGCGGATCGACGCGACCAGGCCGGGGAGGCGCTCCGGCGCCGCCCGCACGACGAAGGTCAGGAAACCGACGGGGAACTGGTCCTGGACGAAATAGAGGATCGGCCAGGGCTCGTCGTCGAGCTGCTGCTCACGCACGTCGCCGACCACGCCCACCACCTCGCCGCCGATGTGGCCTCGGCCGAGCCGGTTGGTGGTCCCGATCTCGAGCGTATGGCCGATCGGGTTCTCGCCCTCGAAGACGAGACGCGCGCCGCTCTCGCTCGCGACGACAACGTTCGGAGCGCCATAGCGATCGTCCGCGGTGAAGCGGCGGCCGCCGCGCAGCGGGATTCCCATCGCGTCGAAATAGCCGGGCGTGACGAAGCGGATCTGTGGCGAACGGCGCTGCTCGTAGGCGGACTGGGCGCCGCTCGGGCCTTCGAGCAGACGACCGTCGAGCTGCCGCAGGGAGATGCTGTAGGAGAAACCGGTGAACGGCTGCCCGAACTCGGCGCCGACTCCCTCGACGCCGGGCAGCGCCTCGAGCCGGCGCTCCAGCTCGGCGGCAAAAGCGGCGTTGGCCTCGGGCGTCGCATAGTCGCTCGACGGGAGGCTCACCGAGAAGAGCAAGCGCCCCGCGGCCTCGAAGCCGGGCGATACGGCAGCGACGCGTCGATAGCTGCGTACGACGAGCAGGCTGCCGGCGACCAGCATCAGGGCCAGCGCCGTGGTCGCCACCACGAGCAGGCGCCGGACGCGGCCGGCGCCGCGCGCGCCGGCGATGGTCGTGCCCGTCGCTCGCATCACCTCGGCAGGGTCGCGTCGCAGGGCGAAGCTTGCCGGCGCGATGCCCACGAGCAGCCCGGCGACGCCCGCGAGCGCCGCGAGCGCCAGCGCGCCGGCGCGATCGAGCTGGAGACCCTCGAGACGCGGCAGGTCGAGCAGCGTCGGGAGCTGCCGCACCGCCGCCCCGGCAAGCGCACTGCCGGTGCCGGCGCCGGCGAGCGCCAGCAGCAGGTTCTCCACCAGCAGGCCGCGGGCGAGACGGCGCGAGCCCGCGCCGAGCGACGACTTGAGAGCCAGCTCGCGGCCTCGCGAGACGGTGCGCGCGAGCGACAGGCTGGCGAGGTTGGCGCAGGCGGCGAGCAGCGCCAGCACGACCGCGCCGAAGATCAGCCCCAGCGTCGCCCGCGAATCGCGCACTGTCCAGTCCCGGAGGCTGCGCGCCAGCGCCGCTCCCTTGTCGTTGGTGCGCGGGTACTCCTTCGCGAGCCGTTCGCCGATGCCGCGGACTTCCGCGTCGCCGATGGCGAGGGTGGCTCCCGGCGCGAGGCGGGCGATGACGCCGAGCCAGTGCGCCCCGCGCTGGGTGCGCAGCGTCTCCTCCGAGAAAGCGAGAGGGACCCAGAGCCGGCTGCCGAACGGGTAGTCGCGGTCGGGCGGCAGCACGCCGACCACCTCTCGTGCCTCGCCATCGACGCGGATCGTCCGGCCGACGATCCCAGGGTCGGAGCCGTAGCGGCGGCGCCAGAGCTCGTCCGAGAGCACTGCCACCTTGCGCTCGTCGTCGGCGGGGCCGAGCGTGCGGCCGCGCATCGCCTCGAGCCGCAACGTGCGGAAGAACTCCGCGGTGACATAGGCGCCCGACACCTGCTCGGCGGCGCCCTCGACGCCGGAGAGCGCGAAGCTGTCCTCGCTGAACGCCGCCATCGACGAGAAGCTCTTCGCCTGGTCGCGGTAGTCGACGAAGTTGGACGGCGACACCGTCCAGGGGGCGCCGTCGTGGAGGTCGAAGACGCGTGCCAGCCGCTCCGACTCGGGATAGGGGAGCGGCCGCAGCACGGCGGCATCGAGCGCCTGCCAGAGCGTCGCGGTGGCGCCGATCGCCACCGCCAGGACGGCGACGGTAATCCCGGTGACGACCGGGGCGCGCCGCAGCGCGCGGAGAGCGTGACGGACGTCCTGGATCAGCTCGCGCATGGCACTCTCCTCGGAGGGAGTCGGGGAGCAAAGGCGCTGCCAGCGGCAGAGCGTCACAACTCTTTCCGTTAGAAGGGGTTGGCCGATGCGCGCGCGCTGCGGTGTGTCCGCTTGTGGGACGCTGCTGTTCGGGCCCGGTCGCGCGCCCCGCGCCGCTCAGCCAGGCCGCACCCCCTCGGCCAGCGGCAACGAGTACCAGAGGGTGGCGGCGGGCTCGCGCCGCCACTCGGCGAGCGCGGTGAGCGCGTCGGTCATCTCCGCCGCGCTCAGCCGGCGGCGCGCGGCGAGCGCCTCGCCGGCGCCGCCGACGACGCCGGCGAGGTTGTCGACGACGCCGTCGAAGAGCGGCTCGCCGGTGACCGCGCCGTAGAAGACGCTGGTGACTCTGGTGGGCGCGGCGCCGGCGACGTCGAGCAGCTCCGCCAGGCGCCGGCCGACGAGCGGATCGTGCCCGTCGTCGCGATAGCTCTCCCAGTAGATCCGCCAGGCGCGCTCGAAAGTGGGGCACGCCGGCCACAGGCGCAGCGTGTCGTGATCGTCGTCGACCAGCACGACGCGGCCGCCGCGTCGCACCGCGCCGACCATCTCGCGCACGACGGCGAGAGGGTTCGCCACGTGCTCGAGCACGAAGCGGGCATGGGCGAGGTCGAAGGCGCCGCGCTCCACGGCGGCGAGCGGCAGACCCTCGGCCTCGCCGCGGCGAAACTCGACGGCGGCGCTCTCGCCGGCCGCAGCGGCGAGCCGGATCGCCTCGCGCAGCTGGCGCTCCTCGCGCTCGACGCCGACCACCCGTGCTCCCGCCGGCAGCGCCCGCGCGAAGGCCCGCGTCAGCTGTCCGAGACCGCAGCCGACGTCGACGAGAGAGCGCACGCCACGGAGATCCATTTCCCGCAGCTGCGCCTCGTTGAGGATGGCCTGCATTCGCGAGAGGCGCGCCTGCTCGCGCTCGGTGTAGCCGTGGATGTAGGGCTCGCTCACGGCGCGATCACTCCTCGCGCAGGGCGAGGGCGGGCTCGACGCGGGCAGCGCGACCCGCCGCCGGCAGCGACGAGGCGACACCGGCGAGCACCATCACCAGCGCGGCGCCGGCGAAGACGAGCGGATCGCGCGCGGAGACGCCGAAGAGCTGACTCTCGACCAGGCGGCTCGCCGCCGCGGCGCCGGTCAAGCCGAACGCCAGGCCGGCGAGCAGCGGCCTCAGCCCGTCGGCGACGACGTGACGCAGCAGGTCCCGCGGCCGGGCGCCGAGCGCCTGACGCAAGCCCATCTCGCGCCGCCGACCGCGCACCGAATAGGAGAGCGTCGCGAACAGCCCGAGCGCCGCCAGCAGCATCGCTCCGCCGCCGAAGGCGAGCGCCAGGTCGCGCATCAGGAGCTCGCGGCCGAGCGAGCGGTCCCGCTGCTCGGCCAAGGTGCGTAGCTCGCCGACGGCGGCAGCGGGCGCGAGCGCGCGGATCGTGCGCTGGAGCACGGCCAGCGAGCGCGCCGGCGGGCCGGCGGTGCGAACGTAGAAGGTCGACGTCGCCTCGCCGGCGGCGAGCAGCGTGTAGACGCGCGGCGTCGGGCGCTCGCGCACGTCGGCGATCATGCGGTCGTCGACCATGCCGACGATGGACAGATCCCCCTCTCGCGCCTCGCTCCACGAGCCGCGGCCGATGTCGAAAGAGAGGCGGCGCCCCACCGGATCCCGGGCGTCGAAGTAGCGCCGGCTGAACTCGCGGTTGACGACGACCCGTCCCCCCGCGGCCCGCTCGTCGGCGGCGTCGAGCGGGCGGCCGCCGGCGAGCGGCAGGCCGAGGGTCTCGAGCAGCCCCGGGCTGACGGCGACGGCGTTGAGCATGATGACCTCGCCGGCGGCCGGCTCGTAGCCCTCGATCTCGGCCAGGACGAAGGCGCGCACCTGTCCCAGCACCGGATTTTCGGTTGCGCCGACGCCGACGACGCCGGGCAGCGCGGCGAGCTCCGAGAGCAGCCGCTGGCGCGAGGCGGCAATCCCCACCGCGGCGGCAGTCGGGTAGTCGAGTTGGAAGGCGACGACCCGGTCGAGCGGCAGCCCGGTGTCGATCGCCAGCAGGCGGCCGACGCTGCGCACGAACAGGCCGGTGGCGATCAGCAGCACGACCGAGAGCGCGACCTGCACGGCGACGAGGCCGTCGCGCCACCGCCGGCCGGCCCGCGAGACGGTCGCCGTCGCGCTCGTCTCGCGCAGGGCTCGCTCGGGTTCCACACGCGAGTGCTCCCAGGTGGCGAGGGCGCCGATGAGCACGGAAGTGAGCAGAGCGAGCGCCGCCGCGACGAGGAACGAGCGTTCATCGAGCGTGAACGAGAGTCCCTGCATCCACGAGGGGAGCGGCGCCAGCGCCAGCAGCGCCTCGCTGCCGCCGTGGGCGGCGGCGAGGCCGAGCGCCGCGCCGGTCGCGGTGAGCAGGAGGCTCTCCGCCAACCAGGTGGCGGCGAGCAGGGAGCGGGGCGCGCCGAGGGCGAGGCGGATCGCCGCCGCGGCGCGCTGGCGCAGGGCTCGCACCGCGAACAGATTGGCGAGATTGGCGGCGAGCACGAGGAGGACGGTCGCGGCCAGCAGGGCGACGACGAGCAGGGCCCGGGAGGCGTCACCGCGCAGGGCTGACTCGCCGCGCCGGCCGGCGACGACTTCGATTCGCTCGCGCGCCTGCGACGACTCGCCGTCCTGGATCAGGAAGCTGCGGCGGGCCGGCTGACGCGCGCGGATCTCCGAATGAACGGCCTCGAGGCGGCTCGCCAGCGCCTCGCGGGTCGCCCCGTCGCGGAGGCGGCCGAGCAGGCGAAAGAGGGCCCAGTTCGGCGGCGCCTCGGCGGCGAGGGCGAAGAGGGCGGGATCGGTCCCGACCTCGAAGCCGCGGAAGCCGCCGCCGACGACACCGAGAACGGAGGTGGCGACGCCGTCGACGGCGAGCGCCCGGCCGACGACGTCCGGATCGCGGCCGAACAGCCGCTCCCAGCTGCGTTCGGTCAAGACCACGCCGCCGCTGCCGCCGCGCCGCGGATCGTCGCCCGAGCGGAACAGCCGCCCGCGCACGGCGGCGGCGCCGAGGATCTCGAAGTAGCGCTCGTCGACCCACTGCGCCTCGACGCGCCGCGCCTCGTCGCCGACGCGCACGATCGCCTCGCCGGCGGCGAAGGCGCCGAGGTCGGCCGAGCTCTCCGCGGCGCGGCGCAGCTCCTCGAAGTCGCCGAGCGAGAGACGGCCGAAATCCGCCGTGCGGCCGCCGGCGTCGGTGACGAGCTGCCGCACCGACACCAGCTCGTGCGAACGGGGCAGCGGCAGGTCGCGCCAGACCACCGCGTCGTAGATCTCGAGCGACAGCGTGGCGCCGCCGATGGCGACCGCGAGCGCGGCGATCGCGAGCAGAGAGAAGACGGGATTGCGGCGCAGGCTGCGCAGCGCCTGCCGCCATGGCTCGAGCAAAAGGCTCATTCGCCGGTCCTCCTTCGCCGAGTGCGAGGCATCCGAGTCCGAGCGGAGCGCACGGTCGACGCCGCGCACCGCGTTCTCACTCCTCCCGCAAGACGACGGCCGGATCGATGCGCGCCGCCCGCAGGGCGGGGATCGTGCAGGCCGCGGCGCCGACGGCGAGCAGCAGCGCCGGAGCCAGGGCGAGAGCGGTAGCGTCGAAGGGCGACGTCCGGTAGAGGAGCGCGGCGACGAGGCGTCCGGAGACGGCGACCAGCGGCACGCCGACGGCGATCCCGGCGAGGACGGTGCGCAGCCCGCGGCCGACGACCTCGGCGAGCAGCCGCCGCCGGTCGGCGCCGAGCGCCATGCGCAGCCCGAGCTCCCGCGCGCGCTCGGTGACCGAGCTCGAGAGCAGGCCGTAGAGGCCGATCGCCGACAGAGTCAGCCCGAGGCCGGCGAAGAGCGCCAGCAGCGAAGCCGTGAAGCGTCGCCGCGAGGTGCCGTGGGCGATCACGTCGTCCATGCTGGCGAGCGCCGCAGCGGGGATCGTCGGGTCGATCTCCGCCACCGCCGAGCGCACGCTCGCGGCGACCGACTCGGGCCGCCCGGCGGTGCTCACGAAGAGCGACATGAAGCTGTTCGGCAGCTGCGGCAGCGCCCAGAAGAGCGCCGCCCGCGGCTCGCTCTCGAGCGCGTCGAGCCGGAGGTCGGCGACGACGCCGACGACGCGCGCCGGGCGCTCTTCGTCCCACGACATGCCGATCTCGCGCCCGATCGGGTCCTCGCCGGGCCACAGCTCGCGCGCGGCGAACTGGTTGATCACCACGGCCGGCGGCGTCTCGGCGGAGTCGCGCGCGTCGAGCAGGCGGCCGGCGAGGAGGCGCACGCCGGCGGCGCGGAAGAATCCGGGTGTCACGATGCGGACGTCCGTCACCGGCTCCTCGCCCGGCTCCGGTGCCGGCCGATCGAGCGCCCGGTAGGCCGTCGCCGACCCGCGCCCGCCGAGCGGCAGCCAGCTGATCGAGCCGACCGCCTCGATCCCCGGGCGGCCGACGAGTCGCTCCTCGAGCCGGGTGAAGAACTCGACGTGTCGCTGCGGCTCCCGGTAGGCCTCTCCCGTGAGATGGACCTGCGCCGTCAACAGGCGTTCGGTGCGGAATCCGGGATCGACGCCGTGCAGCGTCGCCAGGCTGCGAGCGAGGAGCCCGGCAGCCGACACCAGTGCCAGCGAGAGGGCGACCTCGAGGGCGACGAGCGCGGTGCGGGCGCGATGGCCGCGCCGGCCGAGGGCGCGGTGCCCGCCTTGCGCGAGCGAACCGCGCAGGCCGACGCGAGCCGCGGCGAGCGCGGGCGCGAGGCCGAAGAGCAGCACACAGGCGAGGCTGGCCAGGAAGGCGAAGGAGAGCACGCGGGAGTCGAGCTCGAGCGCGACGAACGCCGGCAGCTCGACCGGCGGCCAGCGGCGGAGCAGCCCGAAGGATCCGCGGGCGAGGAGCAGCGCCAGCGCGCCGCCGCCGACGGCGAGCAAGAGACTCTCGATCAGGAGGTGGCCGGCGAGCTGGCGGCGACCGGCGCCGAGGGCGCCGCGGACGGCGAGCTCGTGACGACGCGCGGCGTTGCGGGCGAGCAGGAGCCCGGAGAGATTGGCGCAGGCGACCAGCAGGACGAGGGCGGTCGCGGCGAGCAGAATCCACAGCGCGCGCCGATAGTCGCCGAAGAGCTGCTCGGCGAGGGGCACGACAGCGGCGCTCCAGCCACTGTTGAAGTCGGGCCGCTCCGCGGCCAGGCGAGCGGCGATCTGCTGCATCTCGGCGCGGGCGGACTCGAGCGTCGCGCCGGGAGCGAGGCGCCCGAGCACCTGAAGATAGCGACCGCGGAAGCTGCGCGCCTCCGCACGGAAGCCCATCGGCGCCCAGATCTCGGTGCCGACCGGAAAGTCGACGCTCGTCGCCTGCACGCCGACCACCTTCACTCGCGACCCGTTGAGCAGGATCTCGCGGCCGAGGATTCCGGGATCGGCCGCGAAGCGCGAGCGCCAGAGGCCCTCGGAGATCACCGCCACGTCCGCCGCCCCTTCGGCGACGTCGGCGGCCGAGAAGCCTCGGCCGAGCCGCATCGGCGCGCCGAGGGCGGAGTGGAACCCGGTCGTCACGTAGGTGATGGGCAGACGCTCCGCGGCGCCCTCGCCGGCGAGGTTGACCGACCAGACGGCCATCGCCGAGAGACTCGAGAACGACCTCGCGCCCTCCATCCAGCCGAGATAGTTGCCGGGGGCGACGACGTTGCGCTCGACGCCGCGCTCGGGGTGCGACTCCCAGACCTGCACCAGTCGCTCCGGCTCGGGCAACGGCAGCGGTCGCAGCAACGTCGCCTGCACCAAGCTGAAGATCGCCGTCGTCAGCCCGATGCCGAAGGCAAGGGTGGCGAGGGCGGTGAGCGTGAAAGCGGGCGCCTTGAGCAGCGCGCGCGACGCGATGCGGATCTCGAGCAGGTTATCGTACATAGAGGTCTCCGCGAATCATTCGTCGCGCAGCACCGCGGCCGGATCGACGCGCGCGGCGCGGCGGGCAGGAGAAGCGGTCGCCAGCGCGGCCGTCGCTGCGACGACGGCAACGGCGAGGCCGAGCGTCTCCGGGTCGCCGGCGGGGACCTTCCACAGCTGCGCTGCGAGCAGCCTGCCGAGGCCCCAGGTCGCCGGCAGGGCAAGGAGCACCGCGAGACCGACCAGTCGCAACGCGTCGAGGGCCACCTCACCAGCGAGCCGCAGCGGCTCGGCGCCGAGCGCCGCGCGTACGCCGAATTCACGGCGGCGGAGCGCGAGCGAACGGGCGAGCAATCCGAAGGTGCCGATCGCCGCGAGAAGCAGGGCGAGTAGCGCGAACGCAGACCACAGGCCACTCGCGAAGCGCTGGCGTCCGACCGACTGTGCGATCACTTCGTCCATCGCAGCGATGCCTTCGACCGGCCGCAGCGCATCGACGGTGCGGATCGCCTCGCGGATCGGCCGGGCCAGGGCCGCGACGGAGAGATCCGACCGCACCACCAGTGTACGATCGCTGTCCGCCCAGCTCCATTGCGAGGCCGGGAGGTAGATCTGCGCTTCCGAGGGCCGATCGAGGCCCACCTGGCGCACCCCGTCGACGACTCCGACGACCCGCCGCCATGGCGATTCGGGATTGCCGAGCCGCACGAGCTTGCCGAGACCGCTTTCGTCCGGCCAGATGCGCTCGACCAGCCCGCGATTGAGGAGGACGACAGGCTCGCTCAAAGGTACGTCCGAGGCCAGGAGAAAGCGGCCGGCGACCAACCGGATCCCCATGGCCCGGAAGTAGCCGTGGGTCACCGCGAAGCGGTCGGCGCTCGGGGTCTGCTCGATCGGAATCTCGGGCCGGTCGTGGAAGCGCAGACCGTTGCGGTCGAAGTTGCCGCCAAGCGGTAGCAGGCTCGTCCACCCCGCGGCGTCGACGCCAGGGATGGCCTCGACGCGTTCGAGCGCGCGGTCGAAGAAGGCGTGCGTCGGCGCGTCCTCCTCGTAGCGCGGGCCGGTGGTGGAGACGCTCGCCACGACGACGCCGACCGAGCGGAATCCCGGATCCTCGCCGAGCAGCTTCCCGAGGCTTCGGGTGACCAGGCCGGCGGCGAAGAGGATGGTGAGCGCGGCGGCCAGCTCGCCGGCGACCAACCGCGAGAGCCAGCGCCGATCCTCTCTGCCGACAACGCGGGCGGCGACGAGCGACGCCCGCGCCGAAGTCCGCAGATGGAGGCGCGCCGCGGCCGAGCCGGCGAGGAGCGTGACGACGAAGCTGGCGACGGCGGTGAAGACGAGAACCGGGAGCGACAGCCCCACCGCATCGAGGCGCGGCAGGTCGAGCGAGCCGGACGAGACGAAGAGGCGAAGCAGCGGAGCCGCGAGCACGAGTCCGCCGGCGGTGCCGGCGACGGCGAGGACGATCGGCTCGCTCCACGCTGCCGCGAACAGCTGCCGCGACGAAGCTCCCAGCGAACGCCGGATGGCGAGCTCGTGTCGGCGCTCGATCGCGCGTACGGCGAGGAGCGCGGCGACGTTGGCGGCGACGAGTAGGAGGACGAGCGCGACCCCCACGTAGAGGGCGCCGAGCAGCGGCCTCCCTGCGCGGGTCAGCTCCGCGGACATCGGCACGACGGCGCCGCGATCGGTCGGATAGTCGCTCGGAAAGTCGCGTTTGAGCACGGCGAAGAGCGCGTCGAGCTCGGCGCGGGCCGAGTCGAGGTCGCTGCCCGCCGCGAGCCGACCGATGGCGAAGAGGTGGCCGCAGCTGCGGCAGGCCCACGACTGCGAGACGTCGTAGCGCAGCGGCGCGATGAGGTCGAGCCGCCGCCCCGGTCCGGGGCCGAGCAGGCGGTCGAGCTCGGGCGGCAGGACGCCGACGACCTCGTAGGGGATTTCGTTGATCTGGATCTGGCGGCCGACGATCGCCGGGTCGGAGGCGAAAGCACCGCGCCACGTTCCGTGGGCGAGCATGACGACGCGCGGCGCCTCCGGACGATCCTCCTCGGCGGTGAAATTGCGCCCCATCGCCGGCACGAGGCCGAGCGTCGGCAGGAAGCTGGCCGAGACGCGGCGGCCGTGGACCGTGCGCGCCTCGTCGCCGGTGTGGAGCGTCGGCGACCACCAGCTGGCGACCGCGAGGCGCTCGAACCGCTTCGCCCGCGCTGCGAGATCGACATAGGTCGCGAAGCCAAGGTTCGAGACGGTGCCGTCCGGATCGGCTTCGCCGAGGTAAACGACGCTCTCCGGGTCGGGCAGCGGCAGCTCGTCGAGCACGACACCGTAGAGCAGGCTGAAGACCGCGGTGTTGGCGCCGATCCCGACCGCCAGGATGAGCACGACCAACGCTGCGAGCAGCGGCCGCCGCCCCAGGCGGCGCAGGGCGTGGTGGAGCTCGAAAACGACCCTCATGGCGGTCACTCCTCCCGCAGGACGGAAGCCGGGTCGAGCCGCGCGGCGCGGCGCGCCGGCCAGCCGGCGGCGAGCGCCGCCACCGCGAGGAGCGCCGCGACCGCTCCGCCCAGGCTCGCCGGGTCCGCCGGCGAGACGTTCCACAGCCAGGTCGAGAGCGCGCGGCCGAGGGCGAGCGCGGCGGCGAGGCCGAGCGCCGCGCCGACCGCCGCCGGCGTCGCCCCCCGGCGCAACACGTAGGTCGCCAGGTCGCGGGCCGTGGCTCCCAGAGCCAGCCGCAAGCCCATCTCGCATCGCCGCTCGGCGACGAGCAGCGCGAGCACGCCGTGCAGTCCGAGGCCGGCGAGCGTCAGAGCCGACACTCCGAAAACGCCGAGCAACGCGCCGAGCAGGCGCTCGCGCGCGGTGGCGCGTTGCAGGAGGTCGGCGAGCGGCTCGGGCTCCTCGATCACGAGCTCGGGCGAGACGGCGCGCAGCGCCGAGCGCAGGCTGGCGAGGGAGAAGCCCGGACCGGTGCGCGCGGCGAGCGCCACAGTCGCGTTGCCGAAGCGATTCGGCTGCCGCAACGGGCGGTACATCTCGGGCTTGACCGAGAGGGTCAGCGACTCCTGCGGCGTGTCGGCGACGACGCCGACGATCGTCACCCACTCGCTGGCGTGGTCGAGGCCGGTGCGCAGGCGGCGGCCGAGCGGGTTCTCCCCCGGCCACATCTGGCGCGCCAGCGTCTCGTTGACGACGGCGACGAGGGGAGCCGGCGCGGCGTCGGCCTCGCTGAACGTGCGGCCGGCGACGAGACGGATGCCGAGGGCGCCGAAGTAGTCGCCTTCGACCGCCCGCCAGCAGACGTCGGGCTGCCGGTTGGGCGGGAACTCGCGCCCTTCGACGGAGAGACCGGCGGAGAAGCCGGTGCCGGTCAGCGGTAGCTTGAGGATGGCGCCGGCGCGCTCGACGCCGGGCGCGGTGGCGGCGGCGGCGACGGCGTCGGAGAGCAACGCCGCCCGCCGCTCGACGCCGAAGTCGGCGCGCGTCGGCGCCCACAGCCGGAGCGTCGTCACGCTCTCGGCGTCGAAACCGGGATCGACGGCGGTCATGCGCAGCAGCGTGCGGACGACGAGAAGCGAGCCGGCGACGAGGACGACGGCGAGTGCCGCCTGCGCGACAACGAGCGCCGAGCGCAGCCCGCCGCGCTCGACGCCGAGCGCGCCGCGGCCGGCGGCGAGCGCTACGGCGGGCGGCACGCGCAGCGCCGCCATCGCCGGCGTCGCGGCGGCGGCGATCGCCGCGAGGGTGGTCAACGCGGCGGCGAAGAGCGTGACGGCGGGCGCCGCGCCGACCGCGCGTCCCGCGGCGTCGGCGCCGGGCAGCCAGGAGATCAGCAGCGGGGCGCCCCACGCCGCGACAGCGAAGCCGAGGCCGCCGCCGGCGACGGCGAGGAGGGCGACCTCCGAGACCGCTTCGCGCAGCAAGCGCGCGCCGCGCGCACCGAGCGCCGCGCGAACCGCGATTTCCCGTCGCCGGTTCGCGCCGCGCGCGAGCAGCAGACCGGCGACGTTCGAGCAGGCAACGAGCAGGATGAGGAGCGAGCCGGCGCCGAGCAGCGCCACCGGCGCCGCGACGCGGCTGCCGAGGTCGTCGGCGAGTGGGTCGACGCGCATGCCGCTGCCCCGGTTGTCATCGGGATAGGCAGCCGCCAGCCGCGCCGCGATCTCGCCGAGCTCGGCGTCGGCGGCGGCGACGGTCGCGCCGGGCGCGAGCCGCGCGTAAACGCCCAGGTAGCGCGCGTCGCGCATCGTCGTCCAGTCGACGTCCAGATCCAGAGGTAGGCTCGGGATGTCGCGCTCGGCGAGCGTCCAGACGCGGACGCCGCTCGGCAGGGCGAAGCTCGCCGGGGCGACTCCGATCACCCGATAGGCGACGCCGTCGAGGCGGATCGTCCGCTCGGCGAGTGGTCCCGCGCCGAGCTCCTGCAGCCAGAACGCCTCGGAAGCGACCGCCAGAGCGTCCGACTCGCCGCCGTGGAAGAAGCGCCCCGCGTGTGGCGTCGCGCCCAGCACGTCGAAGAATTGCGTCGAGACCCGGGCCACCGAGATGCGCCGCGGTTCGCCTTCGGCGTCGAGCATCTGCGGCGTCTCGAAGTAGGCGGCCGCGCTCTCGATCGTCGCCGCTTCGCGACGGAAGTCGAGGAAGTTCGCCGGCGCCAACTGCCGCCGCAGATTCCCTTCGAACGTCTCCCAGACGGCGACCAGCCGATCCGGTTCGCGCAGCGGCAGCGGGCCGAGGAGCAGCGACCAGGCGGTGGAGAAGACGGCGGTGTTGACGCCGATGCCGAGGGCGAAGCTGGCGAGCACGGCGAGCGTGAAACCGGGCGAGCGGGCGAGCCCGCGGGCGGCGTGGCGGAGCGGCGGGAGCGGGTTCAACGTCGGTCCTCTCGAGGTGGTCGTCAGTCGTCGCGCAGCGACTCGGCGGGCGAAACGCGGGTGGCGCGCTGCGCGGGAAGCCAGCTCGCCGCCGCGGCGACGGCGATCAGGACCGCGGGAGCGACCAGGTAGTCGAGCGGCTCGACGGCGCCCGCCACTGGCAGCAGCGAGCCGAGCGCCCGAGTGGCACCGGCGACCAGCGGCATGGCGGCGGCGGCGCCGACCCACGTCCAGCGCAGGCCGCGGCCGAGGAAGAGCCGTCGGATCTCGCGGGCCGTGGCGCCGAGCGCTTGCCGCACGCCGATCTCGCGGCGCGCGGCGACCACCTGCTGGGCTACCAGGGCGTAGAGCGCCAGCGCCGAGAGCAGCACCGCCAGCGCCCCGAGCACGGCGGCGATCGCCGCCGCCGAGCGCTGCGGCAGCAGGAGCGTCTCGAGCTGCGCCGTCGCCGGCTGGAGCGGAGGAGTGCCGAGATCGGGAGCGCTCTCGGCGAGCACCCGGTGGACCTCCGCCGCGAGCGCCGCGACGTCTCGGTCGCGGGCGCGGACGGCGAGCGCGAGCCGCGGCGTCGCGTGCTGCTCGAGCGGGAGGAAGAGCTGCGGCCGGGGCGCCCGCCAGGGGCGGCGAGTGCGGGCGTCGCGCGCCACGCCGACGACGCGCACCGGTTGCCCGTCGACGTAGACGAGGCGCTCGAGCGGCGAGCCGCCGGGCGCGAGCGCGGCGGCGAGCTGCTCGTTGACGACGGCGACCGCGGGCGCCCCGCCGTCGTCGAAGGGAGCGAAGCCACGGCCGGCGACGATCGGCAGCCGGAGCAGCTCGAAGTAGCCGGCGGAGACCACCGCGGTGTCGACGCGCTGCGCCGCCGCGTCGTCGGACGAGGGCGCGACGGCGCGCGTCGGGTGACCGAAGGAGAGCGGGAAGGGCGACGCGGCGGCGCTCGCCTCGACGCCCGGCAGCGCGTCGAGCCGCGCCAGTGTCCGCGCGACAAGCCGGTGCTCCTCGTCGGCGTCGAGGCCGAGGAGGCCGACCTCGAAGTCGACGACGCCGACTCGCTCGACCTCGAGGCCGAGCTCGAGCCCGCGCGCCGCCCGCGCGTGGAGGGCGAAGAAGAGCGCCAGGGTGACGAGGACGACCGAGGCGAGCACCTGCGCCGTCACCAGCACCGCGCGCGCGCGTCCCGCTCCGGCACCGGCGACGCCGCGCGCGCCGGCGAGCAGATCGGCGGTGCCGGCGCACGTCGCGCGCCGCGCCGCGATGGCTCCCACCGTCAGCCCGAGAACGATCGCCAGGGCGACGCCGAAGCCGAGCACCGCGGCGTCGGGGCGGAGCTCGAGGTCGAGCGGCACCGAGAGGCCGCGCGAGAACGAGCGGAGCAGCGCGGCGGCGGCGAGCGAGAGGGCGCAGCCGAGGACGCCGCCGCAGGCGAAGAGGAGCGTCGACTGCACGGCGAGCGGCAGGAGCAGGCGGCGGCGGTCGCCGCCGAGCGCGGCGCGCACCGCCAGCTCGTGGCGGCGGTCGAGATGATCCGCGAGGAGCAGGCCGACGATGTTGGCTGCGACGACCAGGACGGCGATCGCGCCGAGTGTCGCGAGCGCGATGAAAAAGAGCACCGCCGCGCCGTAGAGCGATGGCTCGACGCCGCTCGTGCGCTCGATGCGGAAGCGGGCCCCCCGCCAGCGCTCGGGAGCCAGACGGGAGAGGTCCGCAGCCAGGCGGTCGAGCTCGGCGCGCACGGTGGTGAGCGAGGCCTCGGCGCGCCGCCGCGCCACGAGCTCGAGGAGATCGCGGTCGGCCCGGGTGGCGGAGTGCCCAGGATCGGCGAGCGCGATCTGCGCGAGCGGAACGTAGAGGTCGAAGCGGAAGCCGAGGAAGGTGCCGACGAACCCGGGCGGCCCGACACCGACGACCTCGAAGGGGTGACCGTTGATCCGCACCGTGCGGCCGACGAGGTCGGGATCGCCGCCGAAGCGCGACCGCCAGAGCGCGTGGTCGAGCACTGCCACCGGCGCCGCACCGGGCAGATCGTCGCTGGCGCGCAGCAGCCGGCCGGCTGCGGGGTGTGCGCCGAGGGTGGCGAAATAGTTGCCGGCGACCACCTGTGCTACGGCGAGCAGCGGCGGCGCGTCGCTGACCGCCAGGCTGACGCCCTGATCGCGGAAGCCGGTGACCTCCTCGAGGGCCTCGGCCTCGGCGGCGAGGGCGCGCAACTCGGCGAGCGAGAAGCCGCCGAACTCGTCCGCTTCGACTGTGCGGTGGAGGTTGACCAGCTCCTCCGGCGCGCCGACGCCGGGCAGCGGGCGGAGGACGAAGTGGCGGACGACGGTGGCGATGGCGGTCGCCGAGGCGATGGCGAGCGCCGCGGTGGCGACGATCGTCGCCGTCCACAGCGGCCGCCGGCGCAAGCGGCGAAGCTCGGTGCGGAGAGAGCTGGCGAGCACGAGCGGGCGCCTTTCCGGCCGTCACTTGTCGCGCAGCGCGGCGACGGGATCGACGGCGGCGGCGCGCCGCGCGGCGAGGCCGCTGGCGAGTGCCGCCACCGCGACGAGGGTCGCCAGGCCAATCACGAACGGCAGCGGCGAGAGCGGGTCGACGCCGTAGAGGACGCCGCGGATTCCGCGCGCGGCGGCGAGGGCGAGGAGCAGCCCGAGCGCTGCCCCCGGAACGACGTGGACGAAGCCGTCGCGCACGAGGCCGAGAACGACGGCGCGCGGTGCGGCGCCGAGCGCCATGCGCAAGCCGAGCTCGCGCGTGCGGCGCGCCACCGAGTAGGCGAGGACGCCGAAAAGCCCGACGGCCGCGAGCACCAGGCCCTGAGCGGCGAAGACGGTCGCCAGGTTCCCGATCAGTCGGCGGTCCTCCCAGCTCTGCCGGAGACGCGCCGGATAGGTCATGACGTCGTAGAGCGGGGCGTCGGGCTCGAGCTTCGCGAGCGCGCCACGGGCGGTCTCGGCGAGGGCCGCGGGGTCGCCGCCGGCAGCGCGCACGACGACGAAGCTGCTCCGCCAGGGAAAGCGGGCGAAGGGCACGAAGACCTGTAGCGCGGCGCGCTCGGTCTGCTCGTGCAGCTCCTCGAACGGCAAATCGGGAGCGATGCCGGCGATCGTGTAGACGGGCGCGTCGGGTGCGAGCCCGAGACGCAGCCGCTTGCCGAGCGTCGGCTCGCCGGGCCAGAGTCGCGTGGCGAGAGCGCGATTGACGACCACGCGTTCGATCGATGCGCCGGCGTCCTCGGCTGCGCTCCACGTCTCGCCCGCGACGAGCGGCGCCCCGAGCGTCGCGAAAAAGCCACGCGACACCCCGATCAAGGAGATGACGAGCGAGGCGTCGACGCTCGGCGCGTCCTCGGCGCGCGATGCGCGCTCGGTGTCGCCGCCGTCGTCGGCGGGAAGCGCCGTCGTGACCGCCGCGCCCGCGACGCCGGGCGTTGCCGCCAGTCTCTCGACCAGCCGCTCGCGAAACTCGACGCGCCTCGCCGGCGGGTCGTAGGCGTCACCGGGGAGGTAGGTGCGAAAGCTGAGCAGCGGCCCGGGCGCGAAGCCGAGGTCGGCGTGCTCGAGAGCGCGCACGCTGCCGAGCAGCCAGATGCCGCCGACGAGAACGACGAACGAGGCGGCGAACTGCAGACCGACCAACAGGCGTTGAAACCGCCGAGTTCGCCGCGAGTCTCCGCTGCGTCCGGCGGCGGCGAGGAGCGGCAGCAGACCGCTGCGGCCCGCGCCCAGCGCCGGCGCCAGTCCGGCGAGCAGCGTCACGACGCCGGCCAGCGCGCAAGCGCCGGCGACGAGCCGGGCGTCGAGCTCGAAGGTCATCCAGGCGGGAAATTCCTCGTTCATGGTGGCCAACGCGACGTCGAGCCCCCACTTGCCGAGCAGCAGGCCGGCGGCGCAGCCGGCGACGGCGAGCAGGAAGCTCTCGCCGAGCACCTGGCGCAGGATGCGGCCGCGTCCGGCGCCGAGCGCCAGCCGCACTGCCAGCTCGCCCTCGCGCGCCGCGGCGCGCGCGACGAGGAGGTTGGCGACGTTGAAGCAGGCGACGACGAGGACGGCGAAGACGAGTGTCGAGAGCACGGCGAGAATGCGCGTCGTGTGCGGGTCGTAGAGCGACTCGCGGATCGGCACCAGGCGGAAGCCGCGCTGCGCCTCGTCGACCACGCCGCCGGCGCGCAAGCGCTCGGCAGCCGCGTCGAGCGAGTTCTGGGCGTCGGACAAGGGGGCGTTGCCCGGCAGGGTGGCGACGGTCCAGAAGTCCCGTGCGTCACGGGGGAAATCGCTCTCGGGCGCCCACGGCAGATAGAGCTGCTGGCTGCCGGGGATGCCGAAGCCCGGCGGCAGGACACCGGCCACGACGAGCCGGCGCTGATTCATCTCGAGAGCGCTGCCAACCGCCGCCGGATCGCCGCCGAAGCGGCGTTGCCAGAGCGCGTGGGAGAGCACTACGGACTCTTCGCGACCGATCGGCCGACCTTCGTCGGCACGAAAGTCGCGGCCGAGGAGCAGCGAGACGCCGAGGACGCGGAAAAAGTCGGGCGAGACCGAGGTGCCGAGCACGCGTTCGGGCTCGCCGCCGGTGAGCGTGAGGTTGCGAAACATCAGCACGGCGAGCTCGTCGACCGCGCCCGAGGCGGCGATCTCCTCGGCTTCGGCGAGCGTCAGGGCGTCGCTCTCCGCGTCGAGCGCGCCACGGTCGGTGGGATAAACGAGGACGAGCCGGCCGGCGTTCACCCCCGGCAGCGGCCGCCAGAGAATCGAGTAGACGATGGTACCGATGGCGATCGTCGAACCAGTGCCGAGGGCCAGGGTGAGGACCGCCGCCAGGGCGAGCCCCGGAGAGCGCGCCAGCGAGCGCAGCGTTTGGCGGATCTCCGCGATCACGGTTGGCACGCCCCGGGAGACTGCAAGGCGATTGCCATTGCGAGCTGCTCGAAGGCCGCGTGCGACGGGCGGCGGGGGACGGTTCCGGTGCGGTCCGCGTTCAACACTGGGACCCGACTGTTCGGATCCGGACAGCCGGCGCCGCATCTCACATCTCGTCGCGCAGCACGACCGCAGGATCGACGCGCATCGCCTCGAACGCCGGCAGGGCGCAGGCAAGAAGCGACAGCCCGGCGAGGAGGAGGGTCGAGCCGACATAGGGCGCCGGCTCGAGGAGGCCGACGCCCCAGACGAGAGAGCTCGCCAGGCGCGAGGCGACGATCGCGGCGACCGTTCCGATCGCTGCGCCCGCCGCGCACCAACGCAGGCCGCGACGGAGGACTCCGGCGACGAGCGCGCGCGGCGCCGCGCCGAGAGCCTGCCGCAGCCCGAGCTCGCGGCGCCGCGCCGCCACGCCGTACGAGGCGACGGCGAAGATGCCGACGCCGGCGAGCGCGAGCGCGATCGAGCCGAGCGCTGTCGCGGCGCGGGCGAGCAGGCGCGGCGCGAAGAGCGATTCGTCGACCCGCGACGCGAGCGGCGTCACTTGGCGGGCGACGACGTCGGCGTCGACCGCGGCGACCAGGCGCGGCAGCGCGGCGACGATCGGGCCGGTGGCGCCGTCGGTGCGCACCAGCAGATAGGGCGCGAAGACCGCGCGCTCGCGCGCCTGATCGAGCGGCACGTAGACCTGGATGCGCGAGGGGTTCTGCAGCTCGTAGTGGCGCACGTTGGCGACGACGCCGACGATGGTGCGATAGACCGGCACGGCGTCGGGAGAGTGGGCATCGCCGTCCGTCTCGAAGGTGACGCGCTTGCCGATCGGATCCTCTCCCGGCCAGTAGCGCTCGGCCAGCGTCTCGTCGACCACGGTGACCAGCTCCCCGCCGTCGCGGTCGCTCTCCGCGAAGCGGCGACCGCGCAGCAGCTCGACGCCGAGCGTCGCGAAGTGGTCGGGCGAGACGACGTTGAACAGCACCGAGTCGCCCTCGTGGGGGTCGAACGGCACGCCTTCGGGAGTCAGCCGCAGCTCCCACGAGCGCTGGGTGAGCGGCAGCAGGAGCGACAGCGACGCCGAGCGGGCGCCCGGCAGGGCGCGCGCCCGCTCGACCAGCTCGCGCATCAGCGCGCTCCAGGTGGCAGGCTCGGTGAGGCGCTCGGAGAGCAGCGACAGCCGCGCCATGACGACTCCCCGGTCTTCGAAGCCCTTGTCGACGGCGCGCAATCGATCGAGGCTGGTGGCGAGCTTGAGGGCGCCGACGGCGAGCAGCGTGCCGAGCGCGAGCTGACCGACGACGAGCGCCGAGCGAAAGCGCTCCGACTCGCGGCTGGAGAGGGCGCGGAAACCGTGCAGCGCGGTCGCCGTGGCCACGTCGCGGTGGAGCGAGAGCGCCGGGAGGCCGCCGAGCACGACGGCCACCAGGGCGGCGAGCGCGGCGGCGAACGAGAGCGCGCGCGGGCCGAGCGCGAGCCTCTCGGCGACGAAGAGCGGCAGCTCGCTCGCGATCCAGCCGCGCAGCAGGGCGACGAGCCCGAACGCGCCGCCGGCCCCGAGCGCGCTCCCGGCGGCGGCGATCCAGCTCGCCTCGGCGAGCTGCAGGCGGAAGAGGTCCCAGCGCGGCGCGCCGAGGGCGACGCGCACGGCGAGCTCGTCCCGGCGCGCCGCGGAGCGCGCCAGGACGAGGTTGCCAACGTTCGCCACCGCCAGGCAGACGACGAGCGTCGCGGCGACGAAGAGGAGCAGGAGCGGCGCGCGCAGGTCGCCCACCAGCAACTCGGTGAGCGTCTCGAGCCGCGGCGTCGCCACATCACGTCCCTCGAGCTCGCGCACCTCGGCGGCGACGCGGTCGAAATCGGCTTGCGCGGCGGCGAGCGTGACTCCAGCGCGCAGTCGCCCGAGCATGCGCAGGCCGAAGCTGCTGTCGCGATCCTCCCAGGGCAGCTGCTCGGCGATCGCGCCGAGCGGCAGGTAGATCGCCGTCTCGGCGGTGGGATAGCCCGCCGCAGCCGGCAACACACCGACGACGGTGTGGGCGATGTCGTCCAGCACCAGCGTCGAGCCGACGAGCGCCGGGTCGGCGCCGAGCTCCTGGAAGAATCCCCAGCCGAGCACCGCGACCGGAGCGGCGCCGCGTTCGGTCTCGGCGGCGGCGATGGGGCGACCGTGCTCGGCCGAGAGGCCGAGCGTCGTGAAGAAATCGCCGAGCACCATCCGGGTGTCGAGGATGCGTTTCGCGCCGCGCCCGCTGAGCGCCACTCCCCAGCCGGCCGAGGCGGCGCTCGTCTCGAGCACGCGGTTGCGCGCGCTCCAGTCGCCGTAGTTCGGCACCGAGAGCGAGATCGAGAAGCCCTTGGGGCTGATCACGTCGGGCGTCACCAGCCGCTGCGGATCACGGAACGGCAGCGGCGATAGCAACGCGGCGTCGACCAGTACGAAGCTCGCCGTCGACGCCGCGATGCCGGCGGCGACCGTCAGCGTGGCGACGACGGCATAGAGCGGCCGGCGGCGCAGTGCCCGCCCGGCCTGCCGGATGAGACCTC
>DASWJT010000004.1:0-3146 GCA_036397015.1 Thermoanaerobaculia bacterium | reverse complement strand
AACCGCGCCGTGCGCGAGAACGCCAAGCGCGTCGCCATCAACTCGCGCATCCAGGGCTCGGCCGCCGACCTGCTGAAGCGGGCCATGATCGCGGTCGACCGCGAGCTCGGCCGGGTCTTCCCCGACGCGCGGCTCCTTCTCTCCGTCCACGACGAGCTGGTGCTCGAGGCGCCGGAGAAGGAGGCGGCGGCCGTCGCCGCACTGGTCAAGCGCGAGATGGAGTCCGCGGCGTCGCTCGCCGTCCCCCTCGTCGTCGACACCGGCATCGGCCCGACCTGGGACGAGGCGAAGGCCTGAAGGCGGTGGGCAGCCAGACGATCGGCGAGACGTCGCCGCTCCGACCGCCGCCTCACTCCCGGCTTTCCGGCTCCACAACCGAACCCTCGCAGTCAATCCGGCGCAGCGGGAAATCCACGGCGCGCGACCGGCCCTGGTCGGTGCCCTCGATGCGGGCACGCAGCGCGCCGCCCTCCTCAAGGGTGTAGAGGACGCGCTGCGGGAAGTCGTGGTCGAGGTTCTCGAAGACGGCCGAGCGCTCACCCGCCGCGAGCAGCGGAAAGGTCGTCTCGCGTTGCCCTGACGGCAGCGCGACGTAGGCGAGGCGGCCGTCGTCGAGGCGCCGGATGCGCAGGAACTCGTAGGCGACGGTGCGCCCGCCACGAACGGTACGGCTCGTGCCGAGAAGGGTGTCGCCGGCGGGCGGCGTCCATTGCTCGCCGCTCCCGGGCTCGCCGCCGAGGCTCTGCCAGCAGCCGGAGAGCCAGGCCAACCGCTCGATCGGGAGCGGCTCGGCGGCGGGCTCGGCCGCGCCCGCGGCGGCGGCGAGCAGCGTGATGGCGAGTGAGGCATTCGAGTAGCGCATGTCGGAATCCTACGGCGGTCGCGGCGCGGCAGCGGCAGGAGCGTGCTCGAGGGCCGCGGGAGAAGGCTTTCGATTGCGGCTCGGCTCTGATGGAATGTCGGCGAGGGGCGCCGCGTCGCTCGCGCACCCGCGGCCTGCGCTCAAAGGAGCCCGCCCATGAAGGTCGCAACGATTGCCCTCTCGCTCGCCGTCGCACACGCGCTCGCGCTCGCGGCCGAGGAGGACCCGGAGGCGCCCCTGCGCCTGCTCGCACCTCCCGACGACGTCGGCATCGCCACGCTCGCGGCGCGCGCCGAGGCGCAGCGGGCAGCGGCCGATCGCATCACGGCCTTCCACGACTTCCGCTTCACCGACCGCCGCGAGGAGAGCGGCATCACTTTCGTCCACCGCGTCGTCGACGACGCGGCGAAGAGCTGGAAGCCGGCGCACTACGACCACGGCACCGGCATCGTCGCGGCCGACGTCGACGGCGACGACCTCTACGACCTCTACTTCGTCAATCAGCTGGGCGGAAACGAGCTGTGGAAGAACCTGGGCGGAGGACGCTTCCGCGACGTCACGGCGGAGGCGGGAGTCGGCCTCGCCGGGCGCATCGGCGTCACCGCCTCGTTCGCCGACGTCGACAACGATGGCGACCCGGACCTGTTCGTCACCACCGTCCTGCACGGCAACGCGCTCTTCGCGAACGACGGCCAGGGCCGGTTCACCGACGTCACCGAGGCCGCGGGCCTCGCCTATTCCGGACACTCTTCCGCTGCGGTGTTCTTCGACTTCGACCGCGACGGGTGGCTCGACCTCTTCCTCGCCAACGTCGGCAAGTACACCTACGACGAGCGCGGCGAGGGCGGCTACTTTCGCGCCTACTCCGACGCCTTCCAGGGCCACCTCAAGCCCGAGCGCACCGAATCCAGCATCCTCTACCGCAACGCGAGCGGCCTGCGCTTCGAGGACGTCTCGGCGCGGGTCGGCCTGCGCGACGGCTCGTGGAGCGGCGACGCCGTCTTCCACGACCTCGACCGCGACGGCTACCCGGAGCTCTACGTCCTCAACATGCAGGGCGACGACCACTTCTACGTCAACGAGAGAGGCGAGCGCTTCGTCGACCGCACCGCCGAGCGTTTCCCGAAGACGCCGTTCGGGACCATGGGGGCGAAGTTCTTCGACCACGACAACGACGGCCGCTTCGACCTGCTGCTCACCGACATGCACTCCGACATGTCGCACAACGTCGGCCCCGAAGAGGAGACGCGGAAGTCCGACATGCGCTGGCCGGAGGAGATCCTCGGCGACTCCTCGAACAACATCTTCGGCAACGCCTTCTACGAGGGCACCGCCGACGGCGGCTTTCGCGAACGCTCCGACGAGCTCGGCCTCGAGAACTACTGGCCATGGGGTGTGAGCGTCGACGACCTCAATGCCGACGGCTTCGACGACGTGTTGATCACCTCGAGCATGAACTTCCCCTTCCGCTACGGCATCAACTCCCTGCTGCTCAACCAGGGCGGAAAGGGGTTCGCGGCGGCGGAGTTCGTGCTCGGCGTCGAGCCGCGCGCGGACGGCGCCGCGCGCACGCAGTGGTTCACGCTCGACTGCGGCGGCGAGGACCTAGGGCACTCGATCTGCCGCGGCCGGAAGGTGCGCACGGTCGAGGTGTGGGGGGCGCTCGGCTCGCGCTCGGCGGTGATCTTCGACCTCGACGGCGACGGCGACCTCGACATCGTCACCAACGAGCACGGCGCCGCGCCGCAGGTGCTGGTGAGCGATCTGGCGCAGCGTCGGCGGCCGAGCTTCCTCGCGCTGCGCCTGCGCGGCACGCGCTCGAACCGGCAGGGCCTGGGCGCCGTCGTCGAGGTCACCGCCGGCGGCCGCCGGATCGTCAAGTGCCTCGACGGCAAGTCGGGCTACCTTTCGCAGAGTGCGCTGCCGCTCTACGTCGGCCTCGGCGAGGCGTCGAGCGTCGAGCGCCTCGAGGTGCTGTGGCCGTCGGGGGTGCGCCAAGTGGTGACGAATCCGCCGCTCGGGCAGCTGCTCGACCTCGAAGAGCCGGGCGCCGCGGACGGCGGCTGACGGCGCGGCGCGCCGGGCGCGGAGACGGAACGTGAGAGTTGCGGTGGTGGGGGCCGGCGGGCTCGGCGGCTACTTCGGCGGCCGCTGGGCGGCGGCCGGGCTCGACGTCGTTTTCCTCGCCCGCGGCGCCCAGCTCGCGGCACTGCGCGCGCGCGAGCTGCGCATCGCGAGCCCGCTCGGCGACGTCGCGCTGCGGGTGCGCGCCGAGGACCGAGCG
>DASWJT010000003.1:0-5162 GCA_036397015.1 Thermoanaerobaculia bacterium | reverse complement strand
ACGCCGCGATGGTGGTTGCGTTCGAGATGGATCTCGGCCAGGCGGTCCTCCTCGAGCACCGCGATCCGAGTCTCGTAGGGGTCGCTCTCGACCAGCATCTTGGCCGGCATCGACCGGCGAGCGTAGCACCGGGACGGCCGTCCCGGACGCGGTCAGCGGTTGACGTGCCGGCGGTAGTCGACGTTCAGGATCAGGCCGACGATCATCCAGTTGACGAGCGTGAACGAGCCGCCGTAGGAGAGGAACGGCAGGGGGATGCCGGTGATCGGCACCAGCCCGATCACCATTGCCGCGTTGTAGAGCACGTGGAAGGCGGCGATCGCGACGAGCGCTACGACGAGCAGCACGCCGCCGCGGTCGCGCGCCCGCGCCGCCACTGTCGCCGCCGAGACGAAGAAAGCACCGTAGAGGCCGAGGACGAGCGCCACGCCGGCGAAGCCGCGCTCTTCGGCGAGGACGGCGAGGATGAAGTCGGTGTGGCGCGCCGGCAGGAAGTGGAGCTGGCTCTGCGTCCCCTGGCGGTAGCCGCGGCCGGTGAGCTGGCCCGAGCCGACGGCGATCTTCGACTGCCGCGCCTGGTAGCCGGCGCCGAGCGGATCGCTCGCCGGCGCGAGGAAGGTGAGCACGCGCTGACGCTGGTAGGACTGCATGCCGAGGCTCCACACGAGGCCGCCGACGACGAGCGCGACGAGCGCCGCGGCGACGAGAAGCCGCGGCCGCACACCGCCCACCAGCAGCACGCCGGCGACCATCGGCGCGAACATCGCCGCGCCGCCGAGGTCGGGCTGCAGCGCGGTGAGGACCATCGGCGCGAGCGCGATCGCCACCGCCCGAGCGAGCTGGCGCGGCGTGAGGTAGGACTCGGATTCGGCGGAGAGGTAGCGCGCCAGCAGGATCGCCGTCGCCAGCTTCGCGAACTCCGACGGCTGCAGCCCGACCGAGCCGAGGCGGAACCAGCCGACCGAGCCACCGGCGCGGTGGCCGAGGGGCAGCACGAGCAGGAGCGCCACGAGGCCGCCGGTGTAGAGCGGCGTCGACCAGGCGAGCAGGCGCTGGTAGTCGATCGCGAAGGCGACGAGCATCGCCACCAGCCCGGCCGCGACCCAGACGAGCTGGCGCGCGAAGTAGCCGCCGCCCATCTCCGCCGCCGCGCTGCGCACGGTGAGCAGACCGACGAGGGTGAGCGCCGCCGCCGAAGCGAGCAGCCCCCAGTGCAGCCCGGCGAGCTGCGCGAGCCGCGGCGGCGCCTCAGGAAGCGGCAGCGACGGGAGCGCGATCCGGTCCGAAGAGATACGCATAGAGAGCCTTGGCGATCGGCGCCGCGACGCCCGATCCCTTGCCGCCGTGCTCGACGAAGACGACGACCACCAGCTCCGGCCGCTCGGCCGGCGCGTAGGCGGCGAACCAGGCGTGGTTGCGCAGGTGCCAAGGGGCGTCGCTGGTGTCGGCGTACGCCTCCTGCGAGACGACCTGCACCGTGCCGGTCTTGCCCGCCACCGTGAGGCCGGGCACACGCGCCCCGCGCGCCGTGCCGCGCTCGCCGTTGACGACGCGCTCGAGCCCGTTGCGCACCGGCGCGAGCAGCTCCGGCGCGAGGCCGAGCGGACGCGGCGCCGGCGCGCTGTCGGCGACGACGTGCGGGGTGACGAGGAAGCCGCCGTTGGCGACCGCGGCCACCATCGTCGCCACCTGGATCGGCGTCACCAGCAGCGCCCCCTGGCCGATCGCCACGGAGATCGTCTCGCCCGGATACCAGGGGTGGCCGCGACGGCGGCGGCTCCACTCGTCGTCGGGCACCAGCCCGGCGCGCTCGCCGCCCAAGTCGACGCCGGTCGGGCGGCCGAAGTCGAACAGGCGCGCGTAGCGGGCGATGCGCTCGATGCCGAGCTCGCGGCCGACGGCGTAGAAAAAGACGTCGCACGAGCCCTCGATCGCCGCCTCGAGGTCGACGCTGCCGTGGCCGCCGCGCTTCCAGCAGTGGAAGCGCCGGCCGTAGTGCGCGGCGAAGCCGGGGCAGAACTCGCGCCTCGACGGCGTCACCACGCCCTCGGCGAGCGCCGCCGTCGCCATCACGATCTTGAACACCGAGCCCGGCGAGTAGGCGCTCTGCACGGCGCGGTTCTGCAACGGATGGCGCGCATCGCCGACGAGCGCCCGCCAGTCGTCGGCGGCCAGCTTGCGGGCGAAGAGGTTCGGGTCATAGGCCGGCGCCGAGACCAGCGCGCGCAGCGCGCCGTCGCGCGGATCGAGCGCCACGATGGCGCCGACCTGGCCGGCGAGCAGGCGCTCGGCCTCCTGCTGCAGCCCGGCGTCGAGCGTCAGGCGCAGGCCCTGGCCCGGCCGGCCGAGCCGGCGGCCGAACTCCTCGACCGGCAGCCCGCGGCTGTCGACGACGACGACGCGCTCGCCGTCCTCGCCACGCAGACGGCGATCGTAGGCGCGCTCGACGCCGCGGCGGCCCACCCAGTCGCCGGCGCGCAGCGCGCCGGGATCGGCGGCGAGCTCGTCGCGGCTCACTTCGCCCAGGTAGCCGAGCACGTGCGCCGCGTGCTCGCCCAAGCGGTAGAAGCGCCGTTGCGTGACCTCGATCTCGAACTCGGGATGCTCGAGCCGCGCGACGCGGAAGCGCGCCACCTCGGGCAGCGACAGGTTCTCGGCGAGCAGCACGGGCCGGAAGTCGCCCGACCGGCGGGAACGCTCGAGCACGCCCGAGAGCTCGTCGCGCGGGACGCCGAGCACCTCGGTCGCGAAACGCAGGCTCTCGCCGAGGTCGCGGCTGCGGGCGCGGTCGAGCTCCAGGCTGTAGGCGGGCAGGTTCTCGACCAGGATGCGGCCGTGGCGGTCCTCGATGACGCCGCGCGGCGCTTCGAGCTTCAGCCGGCGCAGGCGGTTGTTCTCCGCCAGCTCCCGGTAGCGGGCGCCGTTGAGCACCTGGACGAAGAAGTAGACGAAGCCGACGAGCGCGAGCAGGCCGACCGTGGCGCGAGCGAGCCACTGCGCCCGCGCTACCAGGACCTCTCGATGTTCGCCGATCCTCATCGTCCGCGCCGACCGCCGATCATCGTAGCAACGACCGCGGCGGCGCGCCGCCGCCCGTGCTGCGGCCGCGCCGGCGCCAACGCGCGGCGACGCCGCGGGCGAGGGCGAGCCAGGCGAGCCCGAGCGCCGCGGTCGAGCCGACGCGCGCGAGCAGCGTCAGCGGGGCGACCGCCTCGCCGCCGCCGCGGAAGACGAAGCCGAGGGCCACGAGCAGCGCTCCCTGCGCCACCGCCGCCGCGGCGAGCAGCGCCGCCGCCGTGGCGCGGCGGTCGACCACGATGCGCTGCGCGGCGAGCGCGGCGGCGTAGGCGACGGCGGCGTCGGCGAAGCCGTAGAGGCCGAACGGCCCGCCGGAGAGGACATCGGCCGTCCAGCCGGCGAGGGTGCCGGCGACGAGCGCCCGCTCGGGCCGGCCGGCGAGCGCGGCGATCACGACGGCCACCAGGAACGGATCCGCCACCGCCGGGAAGCCCGACCACAGGGCGGTGCCCACCAGCTGGACGAGCGCCGCCAAGGCGACGCCGAGGGCGAAGCTAATCGCCGTCATCGGCGCCTCCCCCGGCCGGCGGTCGCGGCACCGCCGCGCTCTCCAGCAGATAGACGACGCCGAGCTCGCCGAAGTCGACGTGCGGGCGCACGCGAATGCGGTGGAACATCTCGCTGCCGGCCTCGACCGCGGTCACGATGCCGACCGGCAGTCCGCGCGGGTAGACGCCGTCGATGCCGGCGGTGAGCACCTCGTCGCCGACCGCGACCGGCACTTGGCGCGGCACCAGATCGAGCTCGAGCTCGCGCGGGCCGGTGCCGCGCGCCACGCCCTGCCGCCGCGCGCCGACGAGGTGCGCGCCCACCGCCGCCGCGCGGTCGGTCACCAGCTGCACCTTCGCCCACCGTCCGCTCGCTTCGATGACGCGCCCGACCACGCCGAGCTCGGTGAGCACCACCTGATCGCGGCGGGCGCCGGCCGCGCCGGCGTCGAGGATCAGCGTGCGCAGCCAGGAGCGGCGATCGAGATAGGCGACGCGCGCCGCGCGCAGCTCGAGGCCGCGCGCCTGCGCGTAGTCGAGGCCGTGCGCCAGCTCGCCGCTCTCCAGCTCGAGCGCGCCCAGGCGCAGGCGGTCGCGGCGCAACTCGCGCAGCTCGGCGCGCAGCCGCTCGTTCTCCTCGCCGAGCCGGGCGCGCGTGCGCAATGCCTCGCCCACCGACGCGACGCCGTCGCGGGCGGCGGCCACGGCGCTCGCCAGCGGCGCCACCGCGCGCAGCGCGACGCCGACGAGCAGCGAGCGGCCGCCCGGCTCGGCGCTGCGCTCGGGCGACTGCGCGGCGAGCACGAAGAGCTGGCCGACGAGGACGGCGGCGGCGAAGAGGCGCGCGCGCAACGGGGTCACGTCTCGGCTCCCAGCTCTCCGCCGCCCCCGCGCCCGCGGCGGAATCCGGTGACTGTCGCCCGCGGCGTCCTCACCGGGTCCCGTTCAGCGGATCGACACCTTGCGCAGCAGGTCGATGTTCTCGAGCACCTTGCCGGTGCCGAGCACGACGCAGGCGAGCGGATCCTCGGCCTGCACCACCGGCAGGCCGGTCTCGTGGCGAATGCGCTCGTCGAGCGCGCGCAGCAGCGCGCCGCCGCCGGAGAGCACGATGCCCTTGTCCATGATGTCGGCGGAGAGCTCCGGCGGCGTGCGCTCGAGCGCCATCCTCACCGCCTCGACGATGACGTTGACCGGCTCGGTCAGCGCCTCGCGGATCTCCTCGTCGGAGATGGTGAGCTCCTTGGGAATGCCCTCGATGAGGTCGCGCCCCTTGATCGTCATGGTCAGCCGCTCGCGCAGCGGAAACGCCGAGCCGAGCTCCCACTTGATGATCTCCGCCGTGCGCTCGCCGATGAGCAGGTTGTACTTGCGCTTGAGGTAGGAGAGCACCGCCTCGTCGAGCTCGTTGCCGGCCACCCGCACCGAGCGATGGTAGACGATGCCCGAGAGCGAGATGACCGCGACGTCGGTAGTGCCGCCGCCGATGTCGACGATCATGTTGCCGGAGGGCTCGGTGATCGGCAGCCCGGCGCCGATCGCCGCCATCATCGCCTGCTCGACGAGGAAGACTTCGGAGGCGCCCGCCTTCTGCGC
>DASWJT010000002.1:0-3523 GCA_036397015.1 Thermoanaerobaculia bacterium | reverse complement strand
CGCCCTCGGGCGCCCCGGCGGCTCGCGCGCCGTCGGCCAGGCCAACGGCCGCAACCGCGCCGCCATCGTCATCCCCTGCCACCGCGTCGTCAACAAGGGCGGCGAGCTCGGCGGCTACGGCGGTGGCCTCTGGCGCAAGCGCTATCTCCTCGACCTCGAGCAGCGCAACTCGGGCCTCTTCGCCGGCTGACCCGAGTGCCGGAGAGAGACAAGGAATTTTTCGGTTAGAAACAAAGACGAGAATCTAGAACAACGACAAAGACTTTCTGTTGAAGGGGGATGGAGGGGCGGGTCGGGAAGTGCGGATCGACCCGTGCTTCGCCAGGCACCCGCTGCTCGACGGCGATCAAGGGATTGGCAGGGATTGGCGTGGCGCACCCGCCGGCCGATGAGCCTGCAGTCGCCCAGGCGATGCTTTTCCATGCAATGGAGCCTTTCGTCTTTTTTGTCTTTGAGTGAATTCGTCTTTGTCTCTAGAGTGAATGGCATGTACCGAACACTGGATCCTGCCACCGAAGAGCTGATCGAAGAGTTTCCGCTGGCCGAGGCGGCGGCGATCGACGCGGCGGTGGCGCGTTCGCTCGCTGCGTTCGCTCGCCAGCGCTCCCGCTCGTTCGCCGAGCGCGCGGCGATCCTCGTGCGGCTGGCGGACGCGCTCGAGATCGGAGTCGAGTCTCTCGCCGAGACGATGGCGCTCGAGATGGGCAAGCCGCTGCTGCAGGGCGTCGCCGAGGCGCAGAAGTGCGCCTGGGTCTGTCGCCACTACGCCGAGCACGGCGCAGAGATGCTGGCGGCGGAGCCGCGCGAGTCGGACGGCGCGAGCGCCGAGGTCCGCTTCGCTCCGCTCGGCGTCGTGCTCGCCATCATGCCCTGGAACTTTCCGTTCTGGCAGCTCTTCCGCTTCGCGGCGCCGGCCTGGATGGCGGGCAACTCGGTGATCCTGAAGCACGCGCCGAACACGCCGCGCTGCGCCCTCGAGATCGAGCGGCTGGTCCGGGAGGCGAGCGGCGACGACGGGCTGCTCGTCAACCTCTTCCTGTCGAACGAGCAGGCGGCGGAGCTCGTGGCGCGGCGCGAGGTGGCTGCGGTGACGCTGACCGGCAGCTCACGCGCCGGTCGCGCCGTCGGCGCCGTCGCCGGTGCCCAGCTCAAGCCGGCGGTGCTGGAGCTCGGCGGCAGCGACGCCTTCGTCGTGCTCGGCGACGCCGACGTCGATCGCGCGGCGGAGGTCGGCGTGCGGGCGCGCTGCCTCAACAGCGGGCAGAGCTGCATCGCGGCGAAGCGTTTTGTCGTCCATGCGGCGGTCTACGACGCATTCCGCGACGTCTTCGTCGCCGGCATGCGGGCGCAGCGCGTCGGCGATCCGCGGTCCGAGGACACCGCGATCGGGCCGCTCGCCCGGCGCGACCTGCGCGATCTCCTCACCGAACAGGTCGATGACGCGCTGGCGCACGGCGCCCGCGCCCTTCTCGGCGGTGAGCGGCCGTCCGGGCGCGGGTTCTTCTCTCCGCCGACGGTGCTCGAAGGGGTCGGTGCCCGGGCGCGCGCTTACCGAGAGGAGCTGTTCGGGCCGGTCGCCTGCCTCTACCGCGCGGGCTCGGACGACGAGGCGCTTGCGCTCGCCAACGCCACCGACTTCGGCCTCGGCGCCAGCGTGTGGACGCGTGACCCGGCGCGCGCCGAGCGCTTCGTCGGCGCGCTCGAGACGGGCTCGGTCTTCGTCAACGGGCTGGTCAAATCGGACCCGCGCCTGCCATTCGGCGGCGTCAAGGATTCTGGCTACGGCCGCGAGCTCGGCGTCGAGGGAGTCCGCGCGTTCGTCAACGTCAAGACGGTGTGGGTGGGCTGAGCGGTCCTCGGCTGACGAAGGATTGACTCAGAGCTCGCGCGGAGCCGGCGCCTTCGCCTCAGGGCGGCGGAATCGAGAGCGACTTGCAGATCTTGCGCGAGAGCAGGTCGGCGATCTCTCGGTGGCGTGGCACGGCCTCCACCCAGCCCGTGTTCGGATTGCACCAGAGCTCGTGCTCCTTGCCCTGGCGCTTGAGGTGGCAGCCGTGTTTGCGGAGATGGCGCAGCAGCTCGCGCTGCTTCACGAGACGACGACGGTCTCGCGAATGGCGTCCGGCGGAAGGCCGCGGAGCGCGTCCTCTCGACGATCTTCGAGGATCAACGAGATGGCCGCACCGAGACTCGACATCGCCTCCTCCCGGCTCCGCCCCTGACCGTTGGCCCCGGGCACTTCAGGACTGTAGGCGACGAACCACTCGCCGTCCCGCTCGATAATGGCGGTGAACTCGTTTCTCACGGCCGAATGGTACACCCTTCGCCAGGGGCCTCGAAAACCGTCTTCGGGACTTGCAGGTACCGCGGCGTCAGTGTCGAGATCCCGTCGGCTCTTCGATGAAGGCGACGACGGCTGCGAAGGTCGGATCGCCGGGCTGGCCAATCGCCGTGATGCTGCTCATGTGAGTGCCGGGGACGATGACCAATCGCCCGGCGACGCCCGCCTCGTCGAGCAGGCGGACAAAGCGCGCCCCCTGTTCGAGGATCGGTGGCTGGATGCGCTCCTCCTCCGCGACGACGACGAGGGTCGGAGCGCTCGCTTGCGAGACGAAGATCGAGGGGATCGCCGACAGCAGGCCCTCGGGCGAGCCGAACGTGGCGACGTCGGAAGGATCACGGGAGAACGGCGCCCGGATCTGATCGGCCGTCGCGCGGCGCAGCGCTAGGTCGTGGACGTCGAGAACGCAGCCCATCGCGACGATGCCCGCGAGACTTCCGGGTGCGAGGCCGACGGTGGCGAGAAACGACCCGTTGGTGCCCAGGCTCGCCGCGAGCGTACAGCCCGAGCTGTGCCCGAAGAGCACGAGGCGGTCCGGCTCGCCGCCCCGCTCGGCGATCAGTCGCCGCACTTCGGCTACCGCGCTGGCGACGTCGTGCGGCATGGTTGGCCAGGTGAAGCTCGGCGCCAGGCGGTAGTCGGTCGTGGCGCAGGCAAGCCCGGCGGCGAGGAACGGCCGGCAGACGTCGCGATACGGCGGCGAGTCGCGCCTTTCGCCATTCTCCTGCAAGCTGCCGCCGTGGATGAAGAGCACCGTGGCAGCTGGTGCGGTCTTCGGCCAGTGGAAGTCGAGATGTTGCTCGGGGTGGGGGTTCTCGGCGTAAGCGTGGTCGAGAAGGCTCTCGGTCGCGGGCGCCGCCGACGCCTCCGTGGCCGTCCACGGCACCAGGATCGCCGAGAGCGCGACGAAGACGGCGCCGAACGCTCGATTGGCGGACATGGGTCCTCCTCGGATCGCTGTCTCGACTTACGCACCAGGGGGAGGGAAGTTCTCTCGCCGCTCCCGGAGACCCCTGCGGAGAGGACCCGCCTCAGTCCCGTGGAATCTCGCGGTCGAGATTGACGGCGGAGTTGGAGAGGCGGGCGATGAGCATCAGCCGCCGCTTGAAACGGTTCTGGCGCTCGCGCCGCACGATCTCCGCGACGACCTCGGCCGGGTAGCCGCGCTCGACGATCTCTTCG
>DASWJT010000001.1:0-21304 GCA_036397015.1 Thermoanaerobaculia bacterium | reverse complement strand
ACGAACGGCTTGCCGGTGGCGCACTCGCTCTGCGCGATCTCGTTCTCGTGGTGCGGGAAGACGTTGTCGACGCCGCCGCAGTGGATGTCGAACGTCTCGCCGAGGTACTTGGCGCTCATCGCCGAGCACTCGATGTGCCAGCCCGGGCGACCCGGGCCCCACGGCGAGTCCCACGAGGGCTCGCCGGGCTTCGCCCCTTTCCACAGCACGAAGTCGCGGACGTCCTCCTTGTCGTAGGAGTCGTCGGCCACGCGTTCGCCCTGGCGCGCCTGCTCGAGGTCGACGCCCGAGAGCTTGCCGTAGCCGGGATCGCTGGCGATCCTAAACCACACCGAGCCGTCGCTCGAGTAGGCGTGACCGCGCTCGAGCAGCCGGGCGATGATCGCCTGCATCTCGGCCACGTGCTCGGTCGCCTTCGGATAGTGGTCGGCGAGGTCGACGCCCAGGGTGCGCAGATCGGCGAAGAACGAGGCGACGTACGGGGAGGTGAACTCCTCGAGGCCGACGCCCCTCTCGACCGCGCCACGGATGATCTTGTCGTCGACATCGGTCAGGTTCATGACGTGCACGACCCGGTAGCCGAGGTGGCGCAGCGCGCGCTTGAAGACGTCCTCGAAGAGGAAGGTCCTCATGTTGCCGATGTGCGCGTGGTTGTAGACGGTCGGACCGCAGGTGTAGAGCCCGGCGCGGCCCGCGACCAGCGGCTCGAATGCCTCCAGCCGCCGCCCCAGTGTGTTGTAGAAGCGCGCCGGGCGGGCGCTCACGGGGTGACGGTCACGTCGCCGCCGACCCAGGTGATGCCCGGCTTCGGATCGGCCTGGTTGTCGTACGCCTGGTTGTTCTCGAAGCCGAGAGCGCCGCTGCCGGCCGCCCCCGCGCCGCGGAACTCGATCGTCAGCAGCGTGCCGGAGCCGCTGACGCCCGAGACCGCCCCGAGCCGACTGAACCCGACGATGAGGCGGCCTGGATTCGACGAGTTGACCTGCAGACTGGTGTTGCCGCTGAAGAAGCTGCCCTTGGTCACGCCGACGAAGGTGAGTACGCCGCTCGGAAACAGGAGGTCGAAACCGACTCCGTAAAGACCGGAGACGCTCTTGGCGTCGAGGTTCAGCAGCAGCTGCGTCGAGCTGCCGCCGCTCCCCTCGACCAGCACGAGCGCCGAGCTGCCGGGGCCTCCCCCCGGCGTGTAGACGATGCTCGGCGGCGGCGTCGTACCGCCGCCTCCGCCGCCTCCGCCACCGCAGGCGACAACGAGGAGCGCCGCGGCGAGCGCCGCGCGAGCCGCTCTCAAGCCGAGAGCTCCTGCAGATAGGAGAGACGGCGCAGCCGGCGCAGGGCCAGCTCCTTGCGCAGGCCGGAGAGCCGCTCGAAGAAGAGCACGCCGTCGAGATGGTCGATTTCGTGGCAGCAGGCGCGCGCCAGCAGGCCGGTCGCCTCGAGCTCGAACGGCTCGCCCGCGGCGTCGGTGGCGGCGACGCGAATCCGCTCCGGCCGATCGACCTTCTCGGAAAGGCCCGGGATCGAGAGGCAGCCCTCGTCGCTCGCGACCCTCCCCTCGCGCTCGACGATGCGCGGGTTGACTAGCACGTGCAGACGCGACTCCGGCGCGCCGGGAGCCACGTCGACGACCGCCACGCGCAGCTCGACCCCGACCTGGGGGGCCGCCAGTCCGATCCCCGGCGCGCCGTACATGGTCTGGGCGAGGTCCTTCACCAGGCCCGCGAGATCGCCGTCGAAGCGCTCGACGGCCCGCGCCGGCCGCTGCAGGATCGGGTCCGGATAGAGGAGGATCGGACGCACCGCCATCAGGCGGAAGAACTTACCAGCTTGCGCACCGAGGCCGCCACGTCGTAATCGCTGCGGCGCGCGCGCAGGGCGTCGAGGAACTGGCGGGGGTCGGGGTTGCCCTGCAGCGCCTGCTCGAGCCCAACGCGGTCCAGCCGGAACAGCCGCGCCGGGCTGGTCACGCGGTAGGTCGCCGGCCAAGGCTGGTGTTCGAAGAGCGCCCGATCGCCGATCACGTCGCCGCACTGGAAGATACGCAGCAGCACGGGCTCGCCGCCTCCCGGTAGTGGGTAGACGGCCTCGCCCTCGCCCGAGCCGAAAAGGTAGAGCACTTCGTCGGCTGCCCCCGCTTCGGCCAGGATCCGGCCGCGGTCCGGCTCGACGAGCTTCGAGAAAGCGAAGAGCCGGCGCAGCTGTTCGCCCGGCAGGTTGAGCGCGACCTCGGTGGTGGAGAGCGCTTGCCACATGCGCTGCGCCTCGATGAGGGAGAGCCGCGCCTCGGGCCGCCGCACCTCCTGCGCCGCGCGCAGGCCCTCGAGCGCCAGCGTGCTACGGTGCTCCATCGTCTTGAGCTGCTGCGCCTTGCGGATCTGGCCCTCGATCGAGCCCTCGCCCGGCGCCAGCCGGACGACCTTGGTGAGCAGGGCGATGGCCTTGTCGTAGAAGCCGTCGTCGGTGTACGACTCGGCGACGAACAGGAAGCGGTCGAGCGCCAGCTGCGGCTTGCCCGCCTGCACGTAGACCTCCGCCAGCTTGAGATTGGCGTGCAGGTCGTTGGGGTTGGCCGTGAGCCGGCTCTGCAGCTGCGCGATCGCCTCGTCCCAGCGCTCGAGGACGATGAGATCCTCGGTGGTCAGCTCGCTTTTCTTGGGCTCGGCGTCAGCGCGGCCGAAGAGCTTCTTGATCATCGTCGCGAGCCCGCATCTCCGGGCGGCAACATACCAGCGGGTCGCGGCGAAGTCGAGGGAACGAGAACGGCCGAGCGTCGACGGGACGCCCCAGTCCACGGACGCGGACGTTCCCGGCCCCGGGGACGGCGATTCGACCTGGCCCGCGACTTGCTGCACTCGCCGGCGGAGCCGCACCGGAGGAGGTGCACGATGATCCGAAAGCTGCGACCCGCGCTCACCGCCGCCGCCCTCGGCCTGGCGAGCATGGCGCCGGCCCTCGCCGCCGACGAGACGCTCGACGAGCGCGCGAGCTACTCGTACGTGCGCACCCTGGAGGGCCGCGCCACGCTCGCCTCGAGCACTCGCGCGCCGGGCGAGCTCGTCGGCGTCAACGAGCCGCTGCTGCAAGGCGACCAGGTGCAGGTCGAGCGCGGCGCCCGCGTCGAGATCGTCCTCGCCGACCGCAACCTGCTGCGCGTCGCCGGCGGCTCGACGCTGCGCCTCGTGCGCGTCGCCTTCTCGGCCGACCGCGACGACCGCACCACCCGCATCGACCTCGATCTCGGCGAGGTCGTGCTCGACGTCACCGAACAGGCGCTCGGCGACGAGCTGCCGGAAGTGCGCACCCCGAGCGGCACCGTCTACGTCCACCAGCCGGGCCGCTACCGCCTCGCTCTCGACAGCGGCGGCTCGCTGCTCCTCACCGTGCGCGAAGGCTACGCCGAGCTCCTCACCGGACGCGGCTCGACCGTCGTGCGCTCGGGCGAGGAGGCGTGGGCGACCGGCGATGAGTGGGGCACCGTCGAGCTCACGGACGCCGGCCCGCGCGGCAGTCTCGAGCGCTGGGCCGACGATCTCGAGCGCGGGATCGAGCGCGCGTCGCAGCGCGAGCTGCGGGTCGAGCCTCATCTCGCCTACTCCGCCGCGAGCCTCGACGATTACGGCTCGTGGGTCTATGTCGACACCTCTTGGTATTGGCGGCCGCGCGCCTCCTTCGGCTGGCGGCCCTACTGGGACGGGCGCTGGGCGTGGACGCCGAGCGGGCTGACCTGGGTCTCCTACGAGCCTTGGGGCTGGGTCCCCTATCACTACGGCAGCTGGGCCGTGGTGCCCGGCCATGGCTGGTGCTGGCGGCCCGGTGCCTACTATTCGCCGGCTTGGGTTTACTGGTACGTCGGACCGACGTGGACCGGCTGGTGTCCGATCGGCTACTACACCCACCACTATCGCAATTACTGGGGCAGCGGCTTCAACTTCGGCGTCTACGGCTGGACGGCCGGCAGCTGGGGCTTCTACGCCGACTGGTGCTTCCTGCCCTCGCACCGCCTGTTTGTCCGTCACGGCGGCGATTGGCGGCGCACCGGCTCTCATCTCGGACGCACCGAGGGGGGCGAGGTGCCGCCGGGCATCTTGACCACCGACACCGGCGATCTGCCGCGCGAGCGCTGGGAGCGGCCCGTCGAGGTCGTGCGCGACCTCGAGCGCCGCGCCGGCCCACGCTTCAGCGTGAGCGACGGCAGAGTGCCCGAGGTGACGGATTTCGTGGCGCGGCGCCCCAACCTGCCTCTGGCGGTCGAGCGGGCGGTCGTGCGCGAGACCCCGAGGCGGGGCGGTGAACGTCGCGCCTCGGCGCTCGATCCCGGCGCGGCCGCCGGCGCCGCTTCCGCCGAGCGCCGCCTGCAGGTCAGCGACTGGCGGCGCCGTCCGGACGACGGCGCCCGCACGATCGTGAGCCGCACCCCTCGGCGCGACGAAGGGCCGAGCCGCGGCGACGACCGGCGGCTGGGCGGCGGTCCCGTTCGCGGGGAGTCGGCGCGCGGCAGCGCCGCGACGGCCGGACGCGGCATCGGCGGTAGCGCGACCGACGCACCGCAGGGCGCCGCCCGTCGCGGCGGCTACGAGGTCGAGCGCGACACGCCCGCCGCGACGGACCGGCAGGGCTGGCGCCGGCTGAGCGGTGGCCCGACGGAGAGCGGCGGCGGGCGCGCGGCCGCGCCGCCGAGGCGTGACGAGCCCGTTTCGCGCGTGATCGGCGGCGTGCGCCGTGCCCCGGTCTGGGATCGCGGCGCCCCCGGCGGCGGCCCCGGCGCCGGCTCCGCTCAGCGCGGCGCGGCGGGCGGCTTCGACCGTCCGTCGCCTTCCAGCCCCGCGACGTCGCCTCGCCTCGCGACGCCGCCCGTCGGCTGGCGCGGCAGCCCGACGGTGGCGCCGCGCGGCAGTGCGCCGACCGTGGCTCCCCGTGGCAGCGCGCCGAACGTGGCGCCCCGCGGCAGCGCGCCGACTTCGCCGCGCGCCGCGCCGGCGAGCCCGCCGCCAGGTCGCGGCGCGGGCGCGCCGACAGTGAGCTCCTCCGGTCGCGGCAACGCCGGGCGCTCCTCGGCGACGAGCGGCCGCGGTCAACAGGGCTCGAGCGGCGGCCGCTCGCAGGCCTCGGCACGCGGCGGCTCGAAGCCGTCGCAGTCGTCGTCGAGCCCGCCGCCCAAGCGGCAAGGGCCGCCGCGCGGCGACGGCTGAGCGCGCCGCGGGTGCGCGGGCGGGGTGGGTTAGGATCCCTCGCCCGTGCGCCTGGATTCGCTGTTTCGCGTTCTCTTCGTCGTCTACTGCCTGGAGGCGGGGATCTTCCTCACCATCGCTCCCTGGACCGAGGGCTGGCAGCGAGTGGCGCTGCTGATCCCGTTCGGCTTCCTGCGCTCGCTGCTCTCGCTCTCCTGGCTGCGCGGCCTGATCAGCGGATTCGGCCTCGTCCACCTGGTGTGGGCGGCGCACGACATCGATCTCGTCCTGCGAGGAGCATCCACGCATGCCGGACCTGCCCGCTCTGCTCGCCATCAGTGATCGCCGGCGGCTCGGCGGCCTCGACTGGGAGGCGTGGTGCGCCGGGCTCGCCGCGGCCGGCGTCGACGGCCTGCAGGTGCGCGAGCCGGAGCTCGACGACGCCGAGGTCGTGGCGCTCGCCGTCGCGGCGCGACGGATCTTCGCGCCGCCGCGCGCCCTGTTCGTCAACCGGCGCTTCGATCTCGCTCTCGCGGCGGCGGCCGACGGCGTCCATCTGCCGGCCGCCGGCCTGCCTGTCGCGCGCGTGCGCATGGCGGTCGGAGAGCGTCTCGTGATCGGCCGCTCCACCCACGAGCTCGACGAGGTGCGCCGCGCCCGCGAGCAGGGTGCCGATTACGTCGTCTTCGGTCCCGTCTTCGACACGCCCACCAAGCGCGGCCGGCGCGCACCGCGCGGGCTCGCGGCGCTGGCCGAGGCCGCCGCCGTTGGCGTGCCGCTCTTCGCCATCGGCGGCATCGACGCCGCGCGCGTCGCGCCGGTGCTGCGGCAGGGCGCGACCGGCCTGGCGGCGATCCGCGCCTTCGCGACGGCCGAGTCGGCCGCCGAGATGGTCACGGCGCTGCGGGAGGCCCGAGCGTGAGCCGCGTCGTCGGCCTCGGCATCGACGTCGTCGACCTCGGCCGCTTCGCGAGCGTCGTGGCGCGCCACGGTGAGGCGTTCGAGCGCCGCGTCTTCCTCGCCGGCGAGATCCGCTCGCGCCGGACGAGCGTCGCGCGCGCCGTGCATCTCGCCGGGCTCTTCGCCGCCAAGGAGGCCGCGCTCAAGGCGCTCGGCACCGGCTGGGCGCACGGCCTGGTCTTCCGCCACGTCGAAATCGAGCGCGGCGAGCACGGCGCGCCGTCGCTGCGTTTCCACGCCGCCGCGGCGCGACGGGCGCGCGAGCTCGGAGTCGAACGCATCCTGCTCTCGATCACGCACGACGGACCCGTCGCCGCCGCCGTCGTCGTGCTCGAAGGCTCGTCCCCGGAGGATCCCGCATGAAGCTCGGCCCCGCGCTCGCCGGCAAGCGCGCTTTCTTGCTGCTCGCGCTCGCCGTGCTGGCGCTCGACCAGTGGACGAAGTGGCTCGTCGAGCGCAGCTTCGCGCCGCACTCCTCGCACGAGATCGTGCCGGGCCTCTTCCACCTCTCGCACGTGCGCAACACCGGCGTCGCTTTCGGCCTCTTCGCGAGCGGCGGCGACGGCCTGGCGACCGCCGCCCTCGCGGCGCTCGGCCTCGGCGCGCTGGCGTTCGTCTCCTGGTTCTTCCTGCGCACGCCGGCGGCGGAGAGCCGCCTGCTCTCGGCGCTCGCGCTCGTCCTCGGCGGCGCCGTCGGCAATCTGCTCGACCGCTTGGCGAGCGGCGCGGTGACCGACTTCCTCGGCGTCTTCATCGGCAGCTACCGCTGGCCCGACTTCAACGTCGCCGACAGCGCTATCTGCGTCGGCCTCGGCCTGATGGTGCTCGACTCGTATCTTCAGCGACCGGAGCCCGACGCGAGCGAGACGTGAGCCATCGCGACGCCGAGCTCGCCGGCGCCTGGACGGTCGGCGACGAGGCGGCCGGCGAAAGGCTCGACCGCGCGCTCGCCGCGCGTCTCGGCGTGCCGCGCAGCCGCGTGCGGTCGTGGATCGAAGCGGGCCGGGTTCGCCTCGGCGACGCCCCGGCGCGCAAGGCCGGCGAGGCGCTGCGCTCCGGCGCCCGCGTGAGCTGGGATCCGCCGCCCGCGACCGACGATCGCGTCCAGCCCGAGCCCGGCCCCCTCGCCGTGCTGTGGAGCGACGATGACGTGCTGGTGCTCGACAAGCCGGCCGACCTCGTCGTTCACCCGGGGGCCGGGCGCCGCACCGGCACCCTCGTCCACCGTCTGCTCGCCGCCTACCCCGAGCTCGCCGGCGTCGGCGGCCCGGGACGGCCCGGCATCGTGCACCGGCTCGACCGCGGCACCACGGGTTGCCTCGTCGTCGCCCGCAACCGCCGCGCCCACGAGGCGCTGGCGCGCGCCTTCGCCACGCGCGAGATCGACAAGCGCTACCTCGCCGTCGTCTGGGGCCGGCCGCGTCAAGCGTTCGGAGTGATCGACGCGCCGATCGGCCGCCACCCCGCCGATCGCCAGCGCATGGCGGTGCGACCGCGCGGCCGGCCGGCGCTCACCCGCTGGCGAGCTCTCGCCTCGGCCGGGCCGGTGTCGCTCGTCGAGTTCGACCTCGCCACCGGCCGCACGCACCAGATCCGCGTCCACGCCAGGCACCTCGGCCACCCGCTGGTCGGCGATCCGGTCTACGGTGCGACCCGCGAGCGCGGCCGGCGCGACGCCGCACGGCGCGCGCTCGAAGAGTTCCCGCGCCCGGCGCTGCACGCCTGGCGCATCGCGTTTCCGCATCCGCAGGACGGCCGGCGCGTCGAGTGCGCGGCGCCGGTCCCCGACGACCTGCGCGCGCTCTGGCAGGCGGCGACCGCTGAGCGTTTTCCCGATTGCTGACGGCCGGAACGACGCCGGCGGCCGCGAGCGGCCGCCGGCGAAAGAGGAGATGGAGCGGGCAACGGGATTCGAACCCGCGACTTTCAGCTTGGGAAGCTGACACTCTACCAGCTGAGTTATGCCCGCGCCCTGGTCGAGCCGCGGCAATCTAGCCGACCCCCGGTCACCGGTCAAGCAGTTGCGGCGCCGAATCGAGCCGCTATACTGAGCGCCGTGACGCGCGTCCCCGGTACCGACCTTCCGGAGCTCGATCGGCGCGAAGAGCCGCTGAAGTTCATCCCCGACCGGGCGATCACCCCCTCCGAGCTGCGCAAGCTGCTCGCCGAGGGCCCGCGCGATTTGCGCGCCTGGGCCGTGGCGCGCCTGCTGCTCTACGCCGACTGGGACGAGATCTGGACCTTCGTCAACCGCGACGAGGTGATCGAGCTGTTCGACGATCTCGACCTGCCGGCGCCGCTGCGCGCCGCTTGGGCCAAGATGCTGCGCATCGACTCGCCGGCGCCCGCCCCCGAAGCGCGCTGAGCGCGTTCACTCGCCGCCCGCCGCGGCGGCGCGTTCCGCCAGCAGCTCCTTCGCCCGCTCGAGCGCCAGCTCGACGCGGCTCTGCACGCGCTCGGCGGGCAGCAAGAAGAGCCCGATCGGTCCGACTTCGCTCTCGCCGCGACCGAGCGACAGCATCTCGGCAAAGAGACGGCTCGCGTCGGGCGAGGTCGTCTCGCCGGCGCGCGAGACGACGGTCACCAGCACGCCCGCCGGCCGGCCGTCGGCGGCGAAGTACGGCAAGCCGGCCTGTGTCGCGTTGCCGGCGCCCAGGATCCACGCCGCGCGCGGCTTCTCCACCCGGCCGACGACGCGCACGAGATCGAAGAACGGCGCGCGGTCGAAGCTCGACGACAGGCGCGACACGGCGACCAGGACGTCGCCCACCGCCACCGCCGCCGCCTGGCGGAAATCGACACTGGCGAGAGGCGTCTCGGGCCGCTCCTCGAGCTGGACGAAGGCGAGATCGAGATCGCTGTCCGCAGCCGCCACGAAGGCGCGGCGCTCGCGCCCTTCGCCGGGCAGCGTCACCCGCACGTCGGTCGCCGTCACCTGCAGCCGGAAGCCGCCCTGGGCGCTCATCTCCGCGAACAGGTCGGCCATCCGTCCCGACGAGATGTGCGAGTTCCACAGCAGGATCAGGCCCGAGGGATCGACCACCACGCCGACGGTCTCGTCGGTCGTCTCTTCGGGCGGCGCGCCGCTGCCCTCGACCTCGGTGCGCAGCGTCAGGCGCAGGCCGACGACGGCCGGAGCGTAGCGCGCCGTGAGCGCGGCGCCGTCGGGCTCCGCGGCGGACGCCGGGGCGAGCGGGAGCACGGCGAGCGCCGCCGCGCAGAGGATCGAATCGCGCATCAGTCGGTCTCCGGGACGATGCCGGCGCCGTTCCACGCCGGCTCGAGAAAGACGAAGTGCGTGCGCGGCCCGCGCCGCACGAAGATCGGCACGACGGCCGGCCGCAACGCCGCCAGGCTGCCGGCGACGCGCTCGCAGCCGGCGACGTCGTCGACCGACTCCCCCGCCATCGAGAGCACCAGATCGTTGGGCTCCAGGCCGCCCATCTGCGCCCAGCCGCCGGGCACGATCTCGGTGACCAGCACGCCGCGCTGATCGCGCGCCAGGTGCAGCTCGACGCGATCGAAATGCGTCAGGTCGCGCGTCGAGAAACCGAGCTCCTCGAGGCGCGCCGAGCGCACCTCCGCCGCCGATTTTGGACGCCGTTCGAGCGCCGTCTCGAGGGTCAGCGCGCGGCCGTCGCGATCGACCGCGAGAGCGACCCGCTGGCCGATGTCGCGCTCCTCGACGGCGCGCCTCAGGTTCTCGACGTCCTGCTCGCGCTCGGCGGCGAGGCGCTCGCCGTCGACGCCGGTGACCACGTCGCCGATGGCGAGGCCGGCGCGCTCCGCCTCGCTCCACGGCATCACCTGGGTGACGCGGAAGCCGCGCAGCTCGGGCCGGCCGATCGCCGCGGCGAGCGCGCGCGTCACCACTTGCGTCTCGACGCCGAGCCACGCCCTGGGCAGCTCGCCTCCCGAACGCGCGGCGCGAACGGCGCCGAGACGCGCCACGGCGAGCAACAGCTGATCGTCGCGCCGCAAGGCGAGCAGCGTCTCCTCCGCGTCCGTCGCCGCCAGCGCCTCCGACAACGCCTCGATCGTCGTCACGGTGCGCCCCGCGACCGCGCTCAGCAGGTCTCCGCCCTGCAGCGCCGGTCTCGCCTGCGCCGCCGGACCGCCGGCGCGCAGGCTGGTGACGAGCAGTCCGGAGCGCGGCGGCAGCTGGCGCGCGCGCGCCATCGACGTGCTCAGCTCCTGGACCGCGACGCCGAGCGGCCGGATCTCCGCCTCGCGCCCCACCGCCTCGTCGAGCTCGGCGGTCGTCACCGACAGCTCGCGCCGCTCGCCCGCGCGCTCGATCGTGATCGCCACCGCGCTCCCGATCTCGAGCTCGGCAATGCGGCGGTAGAGCTCCGGCACCTCCTCGAAGTGCCGCACGTCGACCGCCTCGCCGGCGAGCGCGAGCAGGAAATCGCCGGCGCGGAGGCCGGCGCGCTCCGCTGGCGACGCGGAGAGTACCGACGAGACGAGGGCGCCGCGCTCCCGGCCCGCCTTCGTCGCCGGCAGCACCGAGATGCCGAGATCGGCGCGCCGCACGCGGCCGTGCCGCAGCACCTCGTCGAGCACCCGTTGCGCCATCGGCGCCGGGATCGCAAAGCCGATGCCGGCGCCGCCGAGCTCGTTGATGCCGACGATCCGTCCGTCGAGGTCGACCAGCGGGCCGCCCGAATTGCCGGGCAGGATGAGCGCGTCGTGCTGCAGCCACAGGGTGAAGAGGCCGGTCGGCTCGCCCTCGAGATCGAAGTCCTCGAGGCGACTGGCGGTGAAATCGGTGAAGACGCGCCGCGCGTTCGAGACGATGCCGAGCGTCACGGTCGAGGCGAGGCTCAGCGGATTGCCCAGCGCCAGCACCGGCGTGCCGACGGCCACCTCCCCCGACGCGAACTCGAGCGGCGTGAACTCGCGGTCGGCGACGACGCGCAGCACCGACAAATCGGTCAACGGATCGTGGGCGACGACCTCCGCCGGCACCTCCTCGCCGTCGGCGAGCGTGGCGCGGATGCGCACGCTCTTGCCCGCGACGTGGTAGTTGGTCAGCACGTGGCCCGCGGCGCTCACGATCACGCCGCTGCCGCCGCTCGGGTAGCGCACGGCGCGGCCGTCGGCGAAGCGCTGCGCGACGACGGTGAGCTGCACCTGCGCCGGGCGCACTCGCGCGATGGCGCTCTCGATGCGCGCGTGCGAGGCCTCCGCCGGGGCTGCGTTCTCGGCGCCCGCCGAGGCCGCCAGCGCGCACGCGGCGAGCCAGGCCGCCGCTCGCGACCGGCGCACCCTCAGCCGTCCCCGTCGAGCAGATTGCCGAGGCCGCCGAGCACCGCGAGGTACCACTGCGCTTCGCTCATCGCTCTCCGCTCGCTCCTCTCGCCGCGGGAGTGTAGCGGCCGACGCCGCGCCGAAACAAGGAAGGCTAGACTGCGCCGGTGCCCGATTTCGAGCTGCCGGGGGATCTCGATGCGGCGGCGTTCGGCGCCGCCGTGGAGCTGCTCTCGCGGCTGACCGCGGAGAGCTCGCCGTCGACCGACCCCGCCGGCCTGCGCCGCTTCGCCGCGCGCCTGGCCGGCGAGCTCGAGCGGCGGGGGCTCGCGGCGCGCGTCGACGAGGCCGCCGGAGCCGGCGGCGTCTCGCTGCCGCTCCTCGTCGCCGAGTCGACGCCGGGAACGGCGCCTCTGCTCCTGCTCGGCCACCTCGACACCGTGCTCGCCGCCGCCGCGCCGCGCCGCGAGGCGGAGCGCCTCTACGCCACCGGCGCCATCGACATGAAAGGCGGCATCGCGACGCTGCTCGCCGCGCTCGACCGGCTCGCCGCGCGCGGCCGGCCGCCGGCGGCGGGCCTGCGGCTGGTGCTGGTGCCGGACGAGGAGGTCGCCGGCGAGATCTCGCGCCGCGCCACCGCCGAGCACGGCGCGACGGCGCGCGCGGTCTGGGTCCTCGAGCCCGGTCAGCCGGCCGCCGACGGCACCGAGACGATCGTCCTCGGCCGGCGCGGCATGGCCACCTTCCGGCTCGACGTGCGCGGGCGGGCGGCGCACTCCGGGCTCCACTTCTGGCACGGCCGCTCGGCCGTCGTCGCGGCGGCCGAGTGGTGCGCCGCCGCCGCCGCCCTCAGCCGGCCCGGCGACGGCCCGACGGTCAGCCTCGCGCGCATCGTCGGCGGCGACGCGAGCTTCGTCGAGAACCTCGCCGAGCAGGCGGCGCTCGTCGGCAGCGAGGCGCAGCTCAACGTCGTGCCCGCGCGCGCCGTCGTCGAGGGCGAATTCCGCTTCCTGCACGCCGGCGACCGCGAGGAGGTGGCCGCGGCGCTCGCCGGCGAGGCGCGCGCCGTCGCCGAGCGGCGCGAGGTCGAGGCGCGGCTCGCCTTCGCCGGCGCGGTGCCGCCGGTCGAGCCGACGCCGCGGCGCCGCGCCGCAGCCGCGCGCGTCGTCGAGCTGGCGCGCCGGCGCGGATGGACGCTCGAGGTCGAGGTCGACCGCGGCGGCATCTCGTTTCCGAACTTCCTTCCCGCCGGCACCGACGTGCCGGTCGTCGACGGCCTCGGTCCGGTCGGCGGCGGCATGCACACGCGGGACGAGCACGTCGACCTGCGCTCGTACGCCCGGCGCATCGTGCTCCTCGCCGACCTGCTCGCGGCGGAGGCCGCGGGCGGCGCCGGCGACTCAGCGTGAGGGCTCGACGAGCTCGACCTCGAAGAGCTGCGGCCAGAGCTTGCCGGTGACGAAGAAGCGCCGCCGTTCGGGCTCGTAGGCGATGCCGTTGAGGACATCGGTCTCGGCGCGCACCGCCGCCGGCAGCAGGCCGCCGGCATCGAAGACGGCCAGCACCTCGCCGCTCGCCGGATCGATGCGCACGATCTCGTCGCTCTGCCAGACGTTGGCGTAGAGCGCACCGTCCGCCCACTCGAGCTCGTTCAAGTACGCCTCCGGCCGGCCGCCGCGCCGCACCTGCACCGTCCGGCGCGGTGAGAAGTCGTCGGCCGAGCGGAAGGTGAGCGTCGCGCCGCCGTCGCTCTGCACCAGCTCACGGCCGTCGAAGGTCAGGCCCCAGCCCTCGCCCGTGTAGCGCCAAGTGGCGAGGAGCGCGAAGTCCTCGAGTCTCCACACGCGCGCGATGCCTTCGTGCCACGTCAGCTGGATGAGCCGCTCGCCGACGAGCGCGAGCCCTTCGCCGAACTCGCCCGCCGGAAGCGCGACCTCGCGCACGACGCGGCCGGTCGCCGGCTCGACCTCGCGCAGGCGCGAGCTGCCGTAGCCGCCGAGGCTCTCGTAGAGCCGCCCGCGGTGCCAGAGCAGCCCCTGTGTGAACGCCCCGGAGTCGTGCGGATGGACCGCCACGACGCGCACGTGGCCGCGCGGCGGGGCGCCGTCGCCGCCGTTGCCGCGCGCGCAGTCGTTCGCGATCGCCGCGGCGAGGGCTGCCGCGGCGGCGCTCAGCGCCAGCCGTCGAAGCCGCATTCGTCGAGCGACTCCAGCGCGCCGGCGAGGCCGCCGATGGGCTCGCCGGGCGGCTCGGGCTCGGCCACGCGCGCCGGCTCGCGCGGCGGCGACGGCCGCGACAAATGGCGCCCGATCTCGGCGGCGAGCGCATCGAAGTGCGCGCGCTCCGCCGCGTCGAGCGGCTCCACCTGGTCCATCCGCTGCAGGAGGGTCGAGAGCGCGAGATCGACCCGGCTGCGCACCCACGGCGGCACGTCGCCGTCGGCGGCGAGCGCGGTGAGCCGGTCGACGACCGTGCGCTGGACCACGCGCGCCACCTCGGCCTCGCGCGGCGGCAGCGTCACCGTCTCGGCGAAGGCTCGCTCGACGAGAGCGTCGAGCACCTCGCCGAGCCCGGGCAGCGACGTATTCCGGCGCCGCTGGTCGACCAGCCGCGCGATGCGCTCCGGCTCGAGCAGGGCGCGCAGGGTGAGGTCGGCCGCCGTCGCCGCCGCGCCCAGCGCGTCGAAGACCGGCGATGTGTGCGAGACGAACAGCTCGCGCGAGGGGGCGAGCTCGGGCGCGCGCGGTACCAGCGCGCGCAGCGCGCTCTCCGGAATGTCGAGGAAACCGGGAGCGAGCGTCTCGAGGATCGCGGCGAGCGCGCGCCGCTGCCGCTCGGCGCCCACCGGCCGCGGCGCCGGCTGGCCATCGCCGCGCACGGCGTGCCGGTAGTCGACGCCGCCGACCAGCTTGGCCGCCGCGACGAGCTGGAAGCGATGGTGGAGGTAGAGCGGAACGAACACCTCCTCGAGCGCGGCGTTCGGCTCGCCGGGCAGGAGGTTGTCCTCGCCGAAGCGCGCCAGGGCGGCGCGGCGGACGCGCAGCGACTGGTGCAGCGCGGCGACCGGGTCGGCGCCGTTGTCCCACAGGCTGGCGAGCGGATGCGCCGTCGACGGCGCCCGCGCGTCCTTGTCGGTGAGGAAGACGAGGCCGCGGCCGAGCGCCTCGCGCACCATGGCCTCGAGCGCCGGGCGCTCGTCGACGCCGGGCGCGAGCTGGGCGTAGGCCCAGTGGATCGCCGCCACGTCCCACTCCCCGATGCCGGCGGCGTAGGCCTGCGAGAAATCGAGCGTGCCGTCGGCCGTGACCTCGACGAGGGGCGCCGGATAGTCCATCACCGAAGCGCGGCCGTAGGTCGACGCCGCGAAGTTGTGCGCCAGCCCCAGAGTGTGGCCGACCTCGTGCGCCGCGAGCTGGCGGATGCGCGCCAGCGCCAGCACGATCGGATCGTCGGCGGCGCCGCTGCCGGTCCGCGCCGTGCCGGCGAGGCCTTCGAAGAGCAGGCGGTCCTGCCGGATGCGCAGCGAGCCGAGCGAGACGTGTCCTTTCAGGATCTCGCCGCTGCGCGGGTCGATGACGCCACCGCCGTAGGACCAGCCCCGTGTCGCGCGGTGCACCCACTGGATGACGTTGTAGCGCACGTCGAGTGGGTGCGCGCCCTCGGGCAGCAGCTCGACGCGATAGGCGTCCTCGAAGCCGGCGGCAGCGAAAGCCTGCGCCCACCACGAGGCCCCCTCGACCAGCGCCGAGCGGATCGGCTCCGGCGCGCCGCGGTCGACGTAGTAGACGACCGGCTCGCGCACCGGCGAGCGCTCGGCGGCGGGGTCGACCTTCTCGAGCCGGTGGCGGGCGATCCAGGCGCGGCGCACCGGGCGGTCGAGCGGCGCCGCGTAGTCGGCGAACTCGACGGCGAACGAGCCCATGCGCGGATCGTGCTCGCGCGGGCGGTAGCCGGTCTCGGGCAGCGCCACGATCGACTGGTGCAGCACCAGCGTCACCGCCTGCGGATCCGGTGCCACCGCGCGCACCTCGCCGCCCGGCGAGCTGCCGGCGAAGGTGAGGACCGACTCGAGCTCGACGTTGCGCGGAAAGGCGAGGCAGCCGTCGAAGTCGACGGCGCTGCGCTCGCGGTCGAGCGCGAAGCTGCCCTGCCCGGTGGCGGCGAGGCGAGCGGCGACGCCGTGCGCGTCGCGCAGCAGGAAGCCGGTGAGGTCGACGAGCAGGCGGCCGGCCGCGTCCTCGCCGAGGATCTCGGCGCCCCACAGCACCGAAGTGGCGAACGACTCGCGCACCGCGCGCAGCTCGTCGTCGTCCTCCGACAGGGCGCGATAGCGCGTGTTCGGCGCTTCGAAGAGCACGCGCGCGCCGACCCGCCGCAGCTCGAGCAGCGTCGTCTCGCCGAGCTGGCCCCGGTCGAGCCCGACCGGATTCGACCCCAGGCCGGTGCGGATGCCCTCGACGTAGATGTACTGGCCGACGACGCCGCGCGGGCCGCGCGCCGCGGGCAGCACGGCCAGCAGCTTGCCGGCGGCGCGGTCGACGTAGAGATCGAGCAGGCCGGCACGCGGCTCGAGGGCGGCCACTTTCGCGCCCCAGTCGGGGGGACGCGTGCCGGGCGGACGAGCGGACTCCCCCGGCCCGCGCGGGCTCGGCGCTCCCGCGCAGCCGAGCGCCACCAGCATCGACACTGCCCCCACCCACGCGTGCCCAGCCCTCATTCCGATCCTCCCTCCCCTGCGCCGACGATCCAGGTCGCGGGCGCCTCCGCCAAGACGTGCTCGCGGCCGCCCGGCAGGAAGAAACGCGCCGAGGTACGTACCGCGGGCGCCTCGCCCCCGCGGCCCCGCAGCTCGATCGTGCCCGATTCCAGCGTCTCGCCGGCGCCGACGTACGGCGCGAACAGGCGAAGCGTATCCGCTTGCCGCAGCGCGCGGAGGGTGCGGCGCTCGCGTCCCTGCCAGAGCTGGTCCCAGCCGACGAAATCACCGGGCGCGACCGCGCCGAGCGCGCCGGCGGGGAACTCGAGCTGGACGTAGTTCCATTCGCCGCCGCCGAGCTCGGTCGTTTCGGCGTTGTCGTTGGCGAGCCGCACGCGCAGCCGCGTCCGGCCGCGCGCCCCGCCGGCCGCGACCAGCGACACGGTGAGATCGGGCGCCGCGTCGCCGGGCTCGAGCGCCGCCGCCAGGTTGGCCGCCGCGAGCGACACCGTGTCGCCGACCGCCGGCAGCGCGCGCAGAACGACGCCGAGGCGCCGGCCGCTCGCCGGTTCGGCGAGCAGGTGCAGGACGTCCTCGAGGTCATGGGTGGTGGGCCGCGCCGCCCACACGACGTCTCCGCGCTCGAGCGTCCACGGCCCGAGCGCCGTCGCCTCGCGCGCCTCGAGCGCGAAGACCTGGCGGTCGATGCCCGCGAAGACCGAACCCGGGCGGACGACGAAGCGCGGCGAGCGCAGCAGCCGGCCGAGCGGCAGGCCGCCGCGAATCGGCATCGTCTCGCCGCCGCGGCGGCGCAGCTCGGCGCCGCCGAGCGTCCAGGCCACGACCCCGTACGGCGAGCCGAGGCGCTCGAGCCGAGCCAGGCGCTCTCGCGTCGGCGCCAGGTCCCACCGGCGCGGGTCGTCTGGCGAGCCGGGCGGCTGGCCGAAGACGTCGGCGAGCACGAAATCGCTCGCCGCGGCGAGAGAGAGGGCGCTCGCCTCGTCGAGGCGCTCGAGATCGAGCGCCACCGACACGAAGAGCCGACCGCGCAAGCTGCGGCGCAGCCGCCGGAGCGTCGCCGCGAGCGCCTCGACGTCGCCCTCCACGTCGAGCTGGAAGTGCACGCCGACCGGCACCGCTCCGGCCGCGCGCGCCGCGAGCGAGAGGCTGTCGAGACGATCTCGCCAGGCATCGGCGAGTTGACGCGAAGCCTCGCCGACCGCCGACCAGCCGCCACCGACGACCAGCGTCGCCGGCGTCTCCCGCGCGAGGGGGCGCAGCGGGACGCCGACGATCTCGGCGCGCACGCCGTCCCAAGCGACGCGGCCCACCTCGAGGAAGAGCTCGCCGGCGCCGGCCGCCGCCAGCCGGTTGGCCTCCGCCCGGTCGAGCGGGACGGAGTCCGCCGCCAGCCAGACGGCCCGGAAGGGCGCGCGCGCCGGCGCGCTGCCGCCGCTGCAGGCGACCGCCAGGACGACCGTCGCCGCCAGCGCCAGGTGCGTCGCCGCTCGCCTCATCCGCTCGGGATTGTAATCGTCACCTCGAGGCCGCCCGCGGGCAGGTTGCGCAGCGTCAAGCTCCCGCCGTGCTCCTCGGCGACGCGGCGCGCGATCGGCAGGCCGAGGCCGGTGCCGCCCGATTGGGTCGAGAAGTGCGGCTCGAGCACGCGCGCCAGGTGCTCGGGCGGGACGCCGGGGCCGTCGTCGACGACGCGCACCTCGACCGCTCCCGGGCGCGCGGCGACCGCGATCTCGACGCGTCCGCCGTCGGCCGAGGCGCGCACCGCGTTCTCCACCAAGTTGCGCACCGCGCGGCCGAGCAGGCGGCGGTCGAAGAGCGCGGGCACCGCCCCGCCCTCGGCGGCGAAGACGATCTCGACGCCGGCGGGCGGCGCCGCGCGGTAGGCTTCGACGACCTCGCGGATCGCCTCGCGCACGTCGCCCGCGCGCGGCTCGATGCGCGGGATCTCGCTGTAGAGCGAGAACTCCGAAGCGGTGCGCCGCAGCTCCTCGACCTGGCGCAGGATGTTGTCGGTGCAGCGCTCGAGGGCGGGGGCGAAGTGCTCGCGGTCGCGCGTCCACACCTCGCGCAGGTGCTCGGCCGAGAGACGGATCGGCGTCAGCGGGTTCTTGATCTCGTGGGCGATGATGCGCGCCATGCCGGCCCAGGCGTCGAGCCGCTGGGCGCGCACGACGTCGGTGACGTCCTCGACCACGACCAGCTCGCTGGGCTCGCCGGGTCCGGGCAGCGGCGCGCGCACCAGCGTCCACTCGCGCTCGCCGCCGCCGAGGTCGACGCGCGCGGTCACCGGCTCGGCGGCGCGCGTCGCGCGCTCGAGAGCGTCCGCCACCGAATCGAGGCCGGCGTCGCGCAGGCCGGCGAGCAGCGGCGCGCCGGGAGCCGCGCGCAGGCGCTCGCGGCCCAGGCGGTTGGCGAAGACGACGCGCCCCACGCCGTCGAGGCCGACGACGGCGGCGGTGACGTTCTCGGCGATGCGCTCGACCAGGCTCTTCTCCACCAGCAGCCGCTCGCGTGCCTCCGCGACACGCGCCGCCATGCGGTCGATGGCGGCCGTCAGCGCCTCCAACTCGAGCTCGTCCGGCGCGTAGCCGAGCGTCGAGGCCCCCTCGGCGATGCGCTGGGTGCCGCGCACGATCTCCTCGATCGGCCGCGCGAAGCGTCGCGCCAGGACGGCGCCCGCGGCCGCCAGCAGCAGCGCCAGCGCCCCGGCGGCGAGAAAGGCGCGGCGGCGGATGGCGGCGATCTCCGCCGCCAGCTCGTCCTGCTGCGCCAGACGCGGCAGGGCCAGCACCAGCTTCGTCGCCTCCCGGGCCAGCCCCGGGATCTCGAGCGGCGCGTAGATCTCGACCGCCGCGCCCCCGGCGCCGCGCACGGTGCGCCGTGCCACGCGCTCGCCCTGGAGGTGGATACGCTCCCAGATCTCACCAGCGAGGCGAGCCGGTCTGAGACCGGCGGCGAAGAGGTCGCGCTTCGACGAGGCGTAAAGCTCGCTGCCCCAGTAGAGGTGGACTTCGCTGCTCACCACTCGCGCCAGCCATTCGAGCAGCCGGTCGTCGACCGCGGTGCTGACGCCGAAGCCGGGCTCGAGCGAGAGCACGTATTCGCCGAGGATGCGCTGCGCCGAATGCAGCGCGTCGAGGGCCGCCCGCTCCTGTTGGCGCGCCAGCCGGCGGGCGTACGAATGCGCCACCCAGGTGGAGCCGACGGCGAGCGGCGCGAGCAGCACGAGAGTGAACACCAGCACCAGCCGCCGCGAGTACGAGCGCCAGACGAGGCGGGCCTCGTCGCGGATCGACCTCCACGGCAGGCCGAGCAGACCGACGGCGAGGACGACCGCCCCCCAGGGGAGCCACGCGCCGGCGACGAACGAGCCGGCGCGCTCGAGCGCCTGCCACGGCTCGGCGCGCGGCAGGAGCAGCGCCGCGGTCACCCCCGATCCGGCGCGCGCGGCGACGAAGGCCGGACCGGCGGGCGAGGCGACGACGCGATCGAACCGAGCCCCGGCGAGCAGCTCCTGCCGGTAGGCAGGAGTCCCCTCGACCCACGGCGAGCGCACGACGCGGCCGCGCGCGTCGTAGATCACGACGCGCGCGTCGCGGGAGAGGTCGCCGCCCACTCCCGGCGCACCGGCGACGGCGTCGCCTCTCCTCTCTCCCGCGGCGCCCGCGGCCTCGAATCCAGGCAGCGGCACGGCGAGCCAGCGCACGAGCCACGGTCCCCCGCGGGCGTCGCGGCGCACGGTCTCTCCTCCCGTCCGCCGCTCGATCCACGCCGTCGGCGCCAGGTCGACCCAGCGCGTAGGGCTCATGTCGAGGCGCCCCTCTTCGTCGATCGGCAGTCCCGACGAGAAGACCGAGCGCTCGCCGTCGGGCGCGACGACGACGAGCGCCGAGAGCAGGTCGCGCCGGTCGAGAGGCGAGCGCCGCCAGAGCGCGAACGCCATGTCCTCGGGCAGCGCGACCGGCGACGCCACCGGCAGCAGCGCGGCAGGATCGAGGCGCGTGAGATCCCGCTCGACACTCGCGGCGAATGCCGCGATCCGTTCCGGCGACGGCGGGAGCTGGGCCGGCAGGCTCGCGACCAGCGTACGTCGCTCGGCCAGGCGCGCGCCCGCCGACCAGGAGGCCCCGGCGACGATCGACGCGAGCAGCAGGAGGCCGAGCCGCTCCGCGGGCCGCCGCCGGACTCGCCCCTGCGACCGCCACACGGCGCCGGCTCCGGCGAGCGCCAGCGCCGCCGCGGCCGGCCACGGAAAGTCGACGAGCAGCGTCGCGGCGGCAGCGGCGGCGGCCGGCCAGACATCCGCCAGGCGCAGACCGTCGCGCCCCCACGCCGTCGGCTCCGGCGCGCTTGCCGCGGCAACGACCCAGGCAGCGAGCACGCCGAGCGACAGCGCCAAGCGCCAGGCGGCCGCCGAGGGAGCGAGGAGGCTCAGCTCCCCCACCAGGTCGCCGACGATGCCGGAGGTGCGCGCCGCCAGCAGCAGGACGAGTGGGCCGACCGCGGCACCGAGGACGACGCCCGCGGAGCGGGCCACCGGCGTCGACGAGAGCGGCCACGGCCCCGCGTGCCAGGCTGCGCCGAGGACGAGAACGGCGGCGGCGAGCGCGACGGCGCTCGCTCCCGTCGCGCCGGCGCCCGAGGCGAGGAGCGTGCTGCCCGCGGCGGCGCTGAGCCAGATCACCGTCAGGGGCAGCGAGCGCGCGAGTCCTGCAGCGGCGACGTCGGCGCGGCGGCGGCTGGGGCGGCTCGCCGCCGCCAGAGTCAGCAGCAGGAGGCCGCCGGCGATTCGCGCCGCGGCGCGCAGCCGAGCTCCGGCAGCGAAGCGCGCGGAAACGCGCTCGGTCGAAAGGCGCCAGCGCGCGGCAGCGTCGGCGTCGGCTGCGACGAGCTCCCACTCGACACCGCGGCTGCGCTCCCGCACGGCGTGGGCGACCGGCGGCGGGCCGCCGCGCGGGAAGCTCTCCCCCGCCGTCAGAGTCCACGCGCGGCCCTCGCCGTCGCGGAACCGCCTGGTGATGTGCAGCGTCGCCGCCAGCACCGACTGCGAGACGCCCCGCTCGCCGTCGCCGCGCGCCGCCCGCTGCAGGTCGGGAAGCAGCCCGAGGCCCCACCACGCGTCGAGGTCGCCCCCCTCGTCCCAGAGGAGGAAATTCATCCGCTCGTCGGCGTCGGCGGCGGCCGCGGCGCGCAGCCGCTCGAATCG